>NZ_JBWKKY010000023.1:42462-116321 GCF_056430805.1 Streptomyces sp. NPDC045955 | reverse complement strand
ACTTTTGGCACGCTGTTGAGTTCTCAAGGAACGGTCGCTTCCTTTGTACTCACCCTCTCGGGCTTTCCTCCGGGCGCTTCCCTTCGGTCTTGCGTCTCCAACTCTACCAGTGTTTTTCCGGCCCTCTGACCACCGTCCTGCAGGCATGCAGAAGGCGACCCCGAGATAGGATCTGGCAAGTTGGGTGCTGCCGGACCAGGACGCGAGATCGCGCCGCTCGGCCCCAGGCAGGAGTACGACTGTACACGCGGCCGCGGAGCGGGGGCAAATCGCTGTGCGGTATGGTCTAGACCACTCTGAAGCGCTCACGCGGAACCGGCACTTCAGGTGACATACCCTGCTGAACAGTGTGCCGCCCCGTACCGACAGGGACGGCCCATATCGATCTCCACCCCTGGGAGGCTTCCCATGACCACCGTGACGTCCCCGCTCGCAGGACGCGCCATCGGACTGGCATCCGTGCCGGATCCGGTCTTCTCCGGGGCCATGGTCGGCCCGGGCACAGCGATCGACCCCGTACGTGAGCCTTCCGAGGCCGTCTCGCCCGTGGACGGCGTCATCGTCTCCCTGCACCCGCACGCGTTCGTCGTCGTCGACGAGAACGGTCACGGTGTTCTCACCCACCTCGGTATCGACACAGTGCAGCTCAACGGCGAGGGTTTTGAACTGCTCGTGAACAAGGGTGACACCGTCAGGCGCGGTCAGGGCATCGTGCGCTGGAACCCGGCTGCCGTCGAGGCCGCCGGCAAGTCCGCGATCTGCCCGATCGTGGCGCTGGAGGCCACGGCCGAAGCACTCTCCGATCTTCGTGACGACGGCGATGTGAAGGCCGGCGACAGTCTCTTCCTCTGGAAGTGAGGTCAGTGCCGTCGTTTGGCGGCTAGTAGGAGAACCAACGCGGCGGTCGGATCCGCCGCACTATCGGAGACGGGTGAGATGGACACAACGCTGCGAGGCGTCGGCGTAAGCCACGGTGTGGCTATCGGCGAGGTTCGGCACATGGGAACGGCGGTGCTGGAGCCGCCCGCGAAGCAGATCCCCGCGGAGGAGGCGGAGCGTGAACAGGGGCGCGCCCGCAAGGCCGTGGAGGCTGTGGCGGCCGACCTGATGGCACGGGGCAACCTGGCGGGGGGTGAAGCCCAGGCGGTGCTCGAGGCGCAGGCCATGATGGCCCAGGACCCCGAGCTGATGGCAGACGTGGAGCGACGGATCGCCGTCGGCAGCACGGCCGAGCGCGGGGTGTACGACGCGTTCGCCGCGTACCGCGAGCTGCTGGCGGGCGCCGGTGAGTACCTCGCCGGTCGCGTGGCGGACCTCGACGACGTGCGGAATCGTATCGTCGCCCGGTTGCTGGGGGTGCCGATGCCGGGTGTCCCCGACAGCGACGAGCCCTATGTCCTTGTCGCCCGTGACCTCGCGCCTGCCGACACCGCGCTGCTGGACCCGACCCTGGTGCTCGGCTTCGTCACCGAGGAGGGCGGTCCGACCAGCCACAGTGCGATTCTGGCGCGGGCGCTCGGGGTGCCGGCCGTGGTCGCGCTGCCGGGCGCCGGTGAGCTCGCCGAGGGCACGATGATCGCCGTCGACGGCAGCACCGGCGAGATCTTCGTGGACCCGAGCGATGAGAAGAAGGCTCAGCTCGAGGCCGCGGCCGCCGAGCGCAAGGCGGCGCTGGCGGCCTCGACCGGCCCCGGGGCCACCGCGGACGGACACAAGGTGCCGCTGCTCGCGAACATCGGCGGTCCCGCGGATGTGGCGGCAGCGGTCGAGGCCGGGGCGGAGGGAGTTGGTCTCTTCCGGACCGAGTTCCTCTTCCTCGACGACAGCAAGCAGGCGCCGTCGGAGGAGAAGCAGGTCGCCGCGTACCGGCAGGTGCTTGAGGCGTTCCCTGAGGGGCGTGTCGTGGTGCGGGTGCTGGACGCGGGCGCGGACAAGCCGCTCGACTTCCTGACGCCGGCCGACGAGCCGAACCCGGCGCTCGGCGTGCGGGGGCTGCGGACTCTGCTGGATCACCCGGAGATCCTGCGTACCCAGCTGACGGCGCTCGCCAAGGCCGCCGAGGGGCTGCCGGTCTACCTCGAGGTCATGGCCCCGATGGTCGCCGACCGCACCGATGCGCGGGCCTTCGCGGACGCGTGCCGGGAGGCCGGGCTGCGGGCGAAGTTCGGCGCGATGGTCGAGATCCCGTCGGCCGCGCTGCGGGCGCGCTCGATCCTCCAGGAGGTCGAATTCCTGTCCCTGGGGACGAACGACCTGGCGCAGTACACCTTCGCCGCCGACCGTCAGGTGGGTGCTGTCTCCCGTCTCCAGGATCCGTGGCAGCCGGCGCTGCTCGACCTGGTGGCGCTGTCCGCCGAGGCCGCGAAGGCCGAGGGCAAGAGCTGTGGCGTGTGTGGTGAGGCCGCGTCCGACCCGCTGCTCGCGTGTGTGCTGACTGGTCTGGGCGTCACCTCTCTTTCGATGGGCGCGGCGTCGATTCCCTATGTCCGGGCCACGCTGGCGAAGTACACGCTGGCGCAGTGCGAGCGGGCCGCGGCGGCGGCGCGGGCCACGGACAGCGCCGAGGACGCGCGCAGCGCGGCGCAGGCGGTGTTGTCGGGCGAGTGAGCCGGGGCCACGGCCGGCCGAGGTTGCCCGGGCGGGGCGCTCCACTGCGGTGGGGCGCCCCGCCCGCTTTCTAGTGGTTGTGTCCCTGTGCGGGTTTCACCTCTCCCAGATCCGGCGGTTCGCAGTAGTCGACGTTGGATTCGGGGGAGATCAGGTCGCCGGATTCGATGTCGGTGCAGTAGGCGTCGAAGACCTCTCCCGCGGTGAGGGGTTCGAGTCCGTATGCGCGCAGGCGCCAGCCGTAGACGCGGTCGGGGTCGCCTGGGGAGCTGACGCGGATGACGAGTCCTCCGGGGCTTTGGGTGGCCAGGCCGAGGGCCAGGACCGTGGTGAACTCGAGGGCTTCGGCCTCGTCCAGTTTCACGGCCCCGTCGGTGCCGGCGACGTGGAGGGCGGCGACGAGGGTTTCGGGCGGTCCGGTGACGCTGCATACGAGGTGCCGGTTGCCGGGTGGGGCCGTGTCGAGGATACGGACGAGGAGGTCCGAGGCCCGGGTGAAGGCGGCGTGTCCGATGTCCTCGCCACAGGCGGTGCAGGCGCCCAGGCGGGCGAGGAGTGTGCTCGCGTATTCCCAGGTGGCCTGTCGTACGGCCTCGTCGACCAGGGCCGGGAGGAGGTCTGCCAGCGGCTGGCCCTCGTAGGGAAGGGTCGGTCCTGTGACCGCGAGTCGTGCCGTGAAGCGTGTGCGGCTCGACGAGTTGTCGGGATCAATGCCCTTCTGCGTGCAGAACTCGGCGTACTCCTCGGGGTCGAAGAGGGCCACCGTGGTGTGACTGCCCTGCAGGGCTCGTGCCCTGAGGAGGCCTTCCACATGCTTGAGGTAGGCAGCGTGGTCGTGGAAGGTGAAGCTGCGGTAGCGCCGCATGACCCGGAAGTCGTGCTCGTCGGTGATCAGGCCGATGGTGCCGGCGATTTCGCGGTGCAGGACACGTCGCATGGTCCGGCTGTCCGTGTGCGTCATTGTTCCCCCTGTGCACGGTCGATCAATGCTCACTCACAGTAACCGGCGGCACTGACAACGGGGGTGGGCGTGGTGATCGCACAGCCAGGGAAGCGTGAAATTCCCAGGTCAGTGGCTAGGAGGCCGACATGGTCGCGTCGACAGCAACGGTTACGACGAGTGGTCTCAGGGTGGTGCCGGTCAGGCGCGTTTGCGGGCCAGGTCCTCGTAGAAGCCGAGCAGGTCGAGGTTGTCGATGGAGCCCGGGTTGACCGCCTTCTCCAGCGGAGTGCCCTGGAGGAGGCGTTTGACCGGGACCTCGATGCGTTTGCCGGTCAGGGTGTGCGGGACGCCGGGCACTTCGATGATCTCGTCGGGCACATGGCGCGGTGACAGCTGTTCGCGGATGGTCTGCTTGATGCGGTTCAGCAGGGCCTCGTCGAGGACGGCTCCGGGGGCCAGGTGCACGAAGAGGGGCATCCAGTAGCCGCCGTCGGGCTGTTCGATGCCGATGACGAGGGATTCCCTGATCTCGGGGAGGCGCTCCACGGCCTCGTAGATGTCGGCGGATCCCATGCGTACGCCCTGGCGGTTGAGCGTGGAGTCGGAGCGGCCGTGGATGACGACGGATCCGCGGGAGGTGACGGTGATCCAGTCTCCGTGCCGCCAGACGCCGGGGTACGTGTCGAAGTAGCTGTCGTGGTAGCGGCTGCCGTCGGGGTCGTTCCAGAAGTGGATGGGCATCGACGGCATGGGGTTGGTGACCACGAGTTCGCCGACCTCGTCGACCAGCGGGTTGCCGCTCGGGTCCCAGGACTGGAGGTCGGTGCCGAGGCAGGGGGCCTGGAGCTCGCCGACGTGGACCGGGAGGGTCGGGACGGCTCCGGCGAAGCAGGAGCACACGTCCGTGCCGCCGCTGACGGAGGCGATCCACAGGTTGCCGCGGACCTCGTCGTGGAGCCAGCGGAAGCCGTCGGGCGGCAGGGGGGAGCCGGTGGTGGCGACGCACTGGACGGAGGAGAGGTCGAAGTCGCGCGACGGGTGGACGCCCGCCTTGCGGCAGGCCATGACGTAGGCGGCCGAGGTGCCGTAGAGGGTGGCCCCGGTGCGTTCGGCGATGCGCCACTGGGCGCCGGTGTCCGGGTAGCCGGGGCTGCCGTCGTAGAGGACGATCGTGGTGCCGGTGAGCAGGCCGGAGACGAGGAAGTTCCACATCATCCAGCCGGTCGACGTGTACCAGAAGAAGCGGTCCTCGGGGCCCAGGTCGCAGTGCAGGCCGAGTTGCTTGAGGTGCTCGACGAGGATGCCACCCTGGGACTGGACGATGGCCTTGGGCAGGCCGGTCGTGCCGGAGGAGTAGAGCACCCACAGGGGGTGGTCGAAGGGCACCTGCTCGAAGACGGGGGCCGTGTCGGCGGCGGTGAGCGCCGCCCAGTCCAGGGCGCCCTCGGGTGCCTCGGTGCCGAGGAGGGAGATGTGGACGACGGCGCGCAGGGTGGGCAGTTCGCGGCGCAGTTCGGCGACGATCTCGCGGCGGTCGTGTTCCTTGCCGCCGTAGCGGTAGCCGTCGACCGTGAACAGCACGACGGGTTCGACCTGCTGGAAGCGGTCGAGGACGCTGCGGGCGCCGAAGTCGGGCGCGCAGGACGTCCAGACGGCGCCCACGGCGGCTGTGGCGAGGAGGGCGACCACGGCCTGCGGGACGTTGGGCAGATAGCCGCTGACGCGGTCTCCGGGGCGGACGCCGAGGGCGCGCAGTTCGGCGGCCAGGGAGCCGACCTGTCGGCGCAGCTCGGCCCAGGTGACGGGGCTCGGTTCGTGCGTCTCGTCGACGTGCAGGAGGGCCGGTTCGTCTGCGCGGGTGTCGGCCGCGCGCAGCGCGTGTTCGGCGTAGTTGAGGGTCGCCCCGGGGAACCACCGGGCGCCGGGCATCGAACGGTCGCCGAGCACGCGCGCGTAGGGCGTCGAGAAACGGACGTCGAACCACTCCGTGAGGGCTTTCCAGAAGGTGTCCAGCTCGTCGACGGACCAGCGCTGGAGGGCCGCGTAACCGCCCTCGGCGGGGGCACCGTGGTGCTCGGCTGCCCAGGCCTGGAACCTCGTGATCCGTGCCCGGGCGATGCGCTCGGGGTCTGGCTGCCACAGCGGCTGAGGACTATCGGTCGACATGGTCGGCTCCCGGACTGTGCGCGTCGTGTGCGTCCTCCGCGCACGGGCTGGGGTGTGCGCGTGACGCGGCTGGCACGGACAATGCCACGTGATCGACTTCGGCACCAGGGTGCGCCGCACATAGTCCGTGTCGTGAAGATGTGGTCCCGGCACGGATGAACGGCAGTTGAACGACACGCGCGCGTGGGGCGGTCAATGGCAGGGTGAGCAGCATGAACGGTCGTGACCTGGTGCGTTCGGTGAAAGCGATAGGTTCAATGGGCGCGGCACAGGGTGTGCGTACCGTACGAGCAGCGTGGCGCAGGCGGCGGGCCGACGCCACCGGGCTGCCGTCGCGCGGGGCGGAGCGTGCGCGGGTGCCCGGGGTCGTACAGGAGGTGGAGCCGGGGCCGGGAGGCGGTGTCGTCCGATTCAGCCGGTCTGAGCTGCGGATTCTCGTCGCCGTGAGCGGAGCCGTCTTCTGGGGCTGGGACGGGGCGGAGCCCGAGCCCTCGTACGCGCTGGCCGGCCGGTGTCCGGAACCGGATCCCCGGGCGGTGCTGGAGCCGGACAAGGACGGCGGCTGGCGGGTGGTGGCCGAGCGGGTGACGGTCGTCGTGTCGCGGCATGGCGCGGTGGAGGTGCGCACCCCCGGTGGTGTGACGCTGCGCCGTGATCTGCCGCCGCGGTGGTGGGAGCCGGTCGGGGGCGGCCCGGCGCGGTGGATGCAGCGGTCGGAGGTGGCCGCCGACGCGCGGTTCTTCGGGCTCGGTGGTCGTGCTTCGGGTCCTCGGCTGCCGGACGGGACGTACCGGCTGTGGAACACCGACCCCGGTTTCGCCTTCGCGCCTGGTGACGGCCCGCTGTACATCACGATGCCGGTGCAGATGGTCGTGTCCGACGGCGGTACGCATCTGGCGTTCCACGACAGTTCGTGGGACGGCACGGTGACGCTGCGGGAGGGCGAGGAGGGCGCGGGTTCCGGGCACGACCGGGTCGGGACGAGCGAGCTGCGGATGGACGGCGGTCCTCTGCGCTGCTGGGTGATGGCGGGTACCCCCGCGCGCGTGTTGTTCGCCTGGGCGTCGCTCACCGGCGCGCCCGCGCTGCCGCCCACGTGGGCGCTCGGGCACCACCACGCGCGGTGGGGGTTCGGCAGTGAGCAGGAGGTGCGGCGGATCGTCGCGGGTTACCTGGAACACGGACTGCCGCTCGACGCCGTGCACCTGGACATCGACCATTTCGACGCGCATCAGGTGTTCACGGTCGACGAGGACCGCTTCCCGAAGCTGCCCGTTCTGGCCGAGGAACTCCGGCGGGAGGGCATCCGGCTGGTGTCGATCGTCGACCCGGCCGTGAAGGCCCTGCCCGGCAATGCCGTGTACGACGGTGGGACGGCCGAGGACGCGTTCGTGCGGGACGCCTCGGGGCAGGTCGTGCAGGGTGTGGTGTGGCCCGGGGAGGCGGTGTTTCCCGATTTCACGCACGCGCGCGTGCGTGAGTGGTGGGGCGGTCTGTACGAGGAGCGGCTCGCGCAGGGTTTCTCGGGGTTCTGGCACGACATGAACGAGCCCACGTCGTTCGCCGCCTTCGGGGAGTCGACGCTGCCGCGTTCGGCACGGCACTCCTTGGAGAGACGGGGCGGTGACCACCGTGAGGCGCACAACGTGTACGCGCTGTGCATGGCCAGAGCGGGCTTCGAGGGGTTGCGAAAACTCGTTCCCGACGAGCGGCCGTTCCTGTTCTCCCGCTCCGGGTGGGCCGGCATGCAGCGCTACGGCGGGACCTGGTCGGGGGACGTCGCCACCGGCTGGCCGGGACTGCGGGCTTCTCTGGCGCTGGTGATGGGCCTCGGCCTGTGCGGCGTTCCGTACTCGGGGCCGGACATCGGAGGCTTCGACGGGGATCCCTCGCCCGAGTTGTTCCTGCGGTGGTTCCAGCTGGGAGCGTATCTGCCGCTGTTCCGTACGCACGCGAGTCTGCGGGCGGGGCGCAGGGAGCCGTGGGAGTTCGGTGCCGAGGTGCTGGAGCACGCGCGCGTGGCGCTTCTGGAACGCCGGCGGCTGCTGCCGTACTTCGTGACGCTGGCGCATCTGGCGCGGCGTACTGGAGCGCCCTATGTGCGGCCTCTGTGGTGGGCGGCGCCGGAGGAGCGGGCGCTGCGTGACTGCGGGGACGCCTTCCTGTTGGGCGACAGCCTGCTGGTGGCGCCGGTGCTCGACCCGGGCGCGGACCGGCGTGCCGTGCAGCTGCCGCGGGGACGCTGGTACGACACGGTGACGGAGCGGGCGTACGAGGGGCCGGCGCAGGTGCTCGTCGACGCACCTCTGTCGCGGATCCCGGTGTTCGCACGCGCGGGTGCGGTGCTCCCCGTACGCGGGGAGGACGGCGGGCTGGAGCTGGAGGTGTGGGCGCCCGCCCAGGGACGGACCGGGGGCGGGCTGGTCGTGCCGGACGGGGGCGACGGGTGGGACGAGCCGGAGATCGAGCGCTACACCGCTCGGTGGATGGGCTCGCGGGTGGTCGTCGAGCGGGAGGGTGAGGACGGCGGGAGCATGCCGTCCCACCCGGTGCGCGTCCGCGGTGCCGGGGAGCGCTGACTCAGATGTAGCGGCCTTCGAACCAGGCCCGTACGGCCACGGTGTGCAGGGGGAAGGCGAGCTCCTCCGCCCTGCGCAGGAGGTGCCAGCCCTCCGTCTCGTCCGTGACGGCGGAGGGGGGCAGGCCGTCGACAGGGCGTTCCGGGAGGAGGCCGAACAGCAGCAGGTGTCCGTCGGGCGAGCTCATCGCGTCGACGAGACGTACGTCGCGGACGGCCGCGTCGATGCCGGTTTCCTCCTTGAGTTCCCGTACGACGGCGTGCCGCCAGTCCTCCCGGTCGTCGATGTAGCCACCGGGCAGGGCCGTGCCCCCGCGCGCGGGAGCGACGGTTCGGGTGATGACGACCAGGGCGGTGCCCTTGGTGTCGTACACGGGTTGGAGGGCCACAGCGACCGGGAGTGGATTGCGGTAGGCCGCGTTGCCGCAGGCAGGGCAGGTGCGCGGCCAGCCGGAGACGCCCTCTCCGTAGGGCGCGCCGCAGCTCGAACAGTGGGAGTCCGGCGCGGAATTGGAACTGGAGTGCTGAGTTTCGGACACGCGGCGGACTGTAGCCGATCACGGAGAGGGCGTCTCGGGCGGGCGGCTCAGTGAGCGCTGGTGAGCACCTTCCTGGACACGGGGAAGTCGAAGTAGGTGTCCGGGTAGGGCTCCGGCTTGTAGGTGTAGTGCCACCACTCCTCTGCCAGGTTCACGAAGCCGAGGCCCTCCAGGGTGCTCTTGAGCAGCAGCCGGTTGGCGCGCTGCTCGCCCTGGACGCGAGGGTCGAGGGTGTGCGAGAGGGTGTCGAAGCAGTCGAAGCCGGTGCCCATGTCGACGGAGTTGTCGGGGAACCGCTCGTCCTTGGGGGCGAAGCACGGCACCAGAGGCTCTCCGGGGTGGTACGGCCGGGTCGGTTTCGCCGGCAGTTTCACCAGGGTGACGTCAAGGGTCGAGCCGCGGCTGTGGCCTGACTTCTCGGCGATATAACCGTCGGTGAACAGCCGGGTCTTGTCGACGTTCGGGTAGAACTCGCCCTTCGTGGCCTGGTCGTGGAGGTCCTCGGCCCAGCGGACGAAGTGGTCCACCGCGCGCTGCGGCCGGTAGCAGTCGTACACCTTGAGTGTGTAGCCCTGGCGCAGCAGCTTCGTCTGGGCCCGGTGGAGGGCTTGGGCGGCGGGGCGGGTGAGGACGCAGATCGGCTGGGCGTAGCCGTCGATGCGCTCGCCGACGAAGTTGTGCGGGGTGAAGTAGCGCATCTCCTGGATGATCGTCGGGTCCACGCTCCTCAAGGCCACGAAGTCTTTTGGCGCATGCGCTCCGGTCCTGGCCTGGGCTGTGGCGGTGGGGGCGGTCGCTGCCAGCACGGCGGCGAAGGCGGTGATCAGGCCGCGTGCCACGGTGGTGAGTCGTGTCATGGCTCCTGCGTCTACCAGGAGACGGTCCCGCCGGGGAAGGGATGCCGAAATCCGGAAGGGCGTGGCAGACTTCTGACGTTCCGTCAGATCCGGTCTGCGGGAGGCACTGTGTCGCGTGCACGAACGCCGGTGGCAGCGGGGTGGTTCGCCGGGGAGGGAGAGGATTTCCGGCTGCTCGGCACGCGTTGCGTGGCGTGCTCTTCGGTCTTCTTCCCCCGCGAGGACCACCACTGTCGCAATCCGGCCTGTGCGGGCGGAGAGTTGACGCAGTTCCCGCTGTCGCGGCGTGGCCGCGTCTGGTCGTACACGGACACCCGGTACCGGCCGCCGTCACCCTACGTGAGCGATCCGGAACGTTCGTGGGAGCCGTGCACGTTGATCGCTGTGGAGTTGGAGGCCGAGCGGCTCGTGGTGCTGGGACAGGCGGCTCCCGGGGTCACCGTCGCGGACCTGACGGTGGGCATGGAGGTGGAGGTCGTGCCCGGCGTGCTCCATGAGGACGCGGATACGACTTGGACGACATGGCACTGGCGTCCGACGGGGGTGAAAGCGTGACGGGCGAGGTGGCGGTGCTGGGTGTTGGCATGCACCCCTGGGGCAAGTGGGGACGGAACTTCGTCGAGTACGGCGTCGCGGCGGCCCGTGCGGCGCTCGCCGACGCCGGGCTGGACTGGCGGGACATCGGCTCGATCATCGGTGCGGACACCGTCCGTGGCGGCTATCCGGGGTATGTCGCCGGGGCGACGTTCGCGAAAGCACTGGGCTGGCAAGGGGCCCGGGTCGCGAGCGTGTACGCCGCGTGCGCGTCCGGTGCCCAGGCCCTGGACGCCGCGCGGGCTCAGATCCTCTCCGGGCTCGCCGAGGTGGTCCTCGTGGTGGGGGCGGATGCCGCTCCCAAGGGATTCTTCCGCCCTGCGGGCGGGGACCGGCCCGACGATCCCGACTGGCTCCGGTTCCGGATTCTCGGGGCGACCAATCCCGTGTATTTCGGGTTGTTCGCCCGTAGACGTATGGCCGTGCACGGTGACACGCCGGGCGACTTCGCACAGGTGAAGGTGAAGAACGCGGCGATGGGTGTGCTGAACCCTCATGCGCGCTACCGCCGGCGAGTCACCTCCGAGGAGGTGGCAGCCTCCGCCGTCGTCGCCGATCCGCTGCGGCTGCTCGACATCTGCGCGACCTCCGACGGGGGCGCGGCGGTCGTGCTCTCCAGCATGGGGTTCGCACGTCGGCACGGTCATGCGGATCCGGTGCGGATCCGGGCCGTGGCCACGCTGACGCCGCGGTACCCGAACACCGTGCTGGATTTGCCGGACATAGCCACGGACTCCGCGGCGGCGGTCGATCCGCCTGCCGAGCCGTTCCGGGTGTCCATCGCCCGGGCGGCTTACGAGGAGGCGGGGGTGGGGCCGGAGGATCTGTCGCTGGCCGAGGTCTACGACCTGTCCACGGCGCTCGAGTTGCAGTGGTACGAGGACCTGGGGCTGTGCGGTGAGGGCGAGGGCGTGAAGCTGCTGCGCGACGGGGCGACGGCCCTGGGCGGGCGCATACCGGTGAACGCCAGCGGTGGCTTGGCCTCCTTCGGCGAGGCGGTTCCGGCGCAGGCGATAGCCCAGGTGTGCGAGCTGGCCTGGCAGTTGCGGGGCGAGGCAGGGGACCGGCAGGTCACGGGAGCGCGCGTGGGCATCAGCGCGAACCAGGGGTTGTTCGGGCACGGATCAGCGGTGATCGCGGTGCGGTGAGCGGCGCGGTCGGGACGCGGCCCGGGTGGCGCCCCGCCGTGGCGCGGGACGGCGCCGGGACATGCACGGGACGACGCCCCGGATGCGCACAGGACAGTGCCTGGACGCGGGCGGGGCCATGCCGCCGCGGGGCGCTGGTGGTGCGGCAGCGGCGCGCCTTCGCTTACGCTGTGTGACTGCTCCAGAATCCTGCGTGAACGTCACATGAACTGGGCTCGGCCGTGTGCAAGCGGAGTCATCATGCTGCCGTGCACTCCTGGACGGACACTCTCCGCTTCGCCTTCCAACCGGTGGTCAATCTGACGACCGGCGCGGTCACGGGACTGGAGATACTCGCCCGCCCGGAGACCGGCGACATCCTGGCCGACGCCCGCCGGGATCCCGAGCTCGACAGTCGGCTGGCGGTGTCCGCGCTCCGCGCGGCGGTGCGCAAGGAAACCCTGCTGCCGTTGTTCGTCAACGCCTTCGCCGGCACCCTCGCCGACCTCGGCGGACTCCCTTCCCTGCACGACGCCGTGCGCGAGGCGGGGCGGCTTCCGTGGGAGGTGACGATCGACGTCTGTCCGCCGTATACGCACGTGCCGCAGCGCGCACTGCTGGAAGCGGTGTCCAGGCTGCGAGGTCAGGGGTTCCGGATCTGCGCGGACGGTGTCGGGGACGGGGACGTGCCCTTGCGGCTCCTCTCGGACATCACGCCCGACCTGGTGAAGCTGGACGCGTCGCTGCTGGCGCGGCCGGCGGTCGTGCGGTCGATGCGGACGCTGTGTGACGAGCTGGGAGCTCTCCTGGCTGTCGAGGGCGTGGAGACCGAAGGGCAGTGCGCGGCTGCGCTGGCGGCCGGGGCGCAGCTGGCACAGGGTGAGCTGTTCGCCCCGCCGGCCCGGCTGCCCGCCGCCGACGTCTACGTCCCGCCCCGCTCCCCCGCCGCTGTGGCCGTGCCGCGGTCGGGACCGTCGGTGCGGGAGTTCGTGCGGCCCGCCGCGCTGCTGCCCGCCACGGTGTCCGCGGGGCAGGTGCGGGCGCTGCTGACCGGGTCACCGGATGTGTCCGGGGTGCTGTTTGTGGACACCACCGGAGTGCCGGTCCGGTCGGTGCACCGGTCCCGGTTCCTGTTGTCGATGTCGGGGCGCTACGGGCATGCCCTCTACGCCGATCGGCCCGCGGCCAAGCTCGGTGATCCACCGCGGACGGTGGGCATCGACGCCACCGCCTGGGAGGTACTGGACGTCGTGGCGGTCGGCGGGCGGGACCGTACGTCGGACGATGTCGCCGTCGTGGACGAGTACGGCCGGTGTGTGGGCGTCGTTCGGCTCGCGGACCTCGTGCGCGCACTGGCCGAGACACGGGTGGAGGAGGCAGCGGGGCTGAATCCGCTGACGCGACTGCCCGGCTCGGACGTGATCACCGGCGACGTGGACCGGCGGATCGCGTCCGGGCGGGCGTTCGCGCTGAGCTGGCTGGACGTCGACCACTTCAAGCAGGTCAACGACGGGGCCGGATTCGCGGCGGGTGACGAGCTGATCCGGGCGGTGGGGCGTGCGTTGCAGCAGGCCGCGACGGACGGCACCCGGGTGGGGCACATCGGTGGCGACGATTTCCTGGTGCTCGCTGAACCGGAAGGCCTCGATCCGCTGGCCGCGTCCGTGCTGGACGCCCCCTGGTCGGCGGGCGGTCGGCCGGTCACGTTGTCGCTCGCCACGGTGCTGTGCGCGCCGGGCAGTGTGACCGACCACCGGCAGGCGGCGGCGTGCCTGGCACCCCTGAAGAAGGCGGCGAAGGCGTTGCACGGGGCGAGTTGGGTGCTGGGTCACGCGGGCACGCCCGGACATGAGACCCGCCGTGGCGGTGAGACGACGCCGGCAGCGGCGCGGTGTGGGGCCCCTTAGGGGGTGTCTGGTGGCAGGACTCAGTCCGATGGCAGGACGCGGGGTCATGGCACTGACCGGGGCTTGCGCCGGGGACGGCTCTGCCCGCCCGTCGGGGCCCGGTAGGGGGCCAGGGGCGAGGCGCTGCTCGTCCGGTTGAGAGACCGCCTGGTCAGGTGGATGCTGGTGGCTAGCAAGCGAGGAGTCAGGTGCGGCTGGGCGTCGCCCACGGGCGGAGCCCAGCACAGGCCGGACGACATCACGAGCAAGGCCTCGCGCGGCTCGGCGAAGACCGCGCAGGCCCCGACCACATCTGAACAATGACCCGACCGGGCGCCGCCAGGCCGTGCAACCGGTCACCCGGCCCGGCAGGCCCGGCCGCCACCACGGCCGTCAACCGTTGCGGTCGGCGACCTTGACGCCCTCTGGGCGCCGGTGAACACTTCCGGTGTCAGTCGACATCGCCGTACATACTCGGCGTATCCGGCATGCGGCGCGCGGGTGCGCCGACGCCAAGGCCCTTTGTCCCACGGGCGATTCGGCTGCGATCGGCACGCTCGTCACGGACGCCGGGCGGGGCGCGGGTATCCCGGCCTTCGGCTGAAGGAGCCATGGGAAACGCACCCCGCACACGAGGATCGGGGCGTATCGTCCCCGGGCCTCGGCCTAGGAGCCGCCATGAGCAACGTGGACATCTTCGTCGGCGAGATCAGCGGCACGGCGGACGCGTACACCGCCGCCCCGCTGCCGGGCGGCCACATCGATCCCGCCGTCACTCGATCCTTGGGCCCACCCGCTCCACGATCGACCCCGCACATGACCGGGGCCGCCCATCGAGCACCAGTTCCTCCCGACCTCGGACAAGGGAACGTCCGACTGGGGGTACGCCTGGATCCCGTGGCAGGGCCTCCGTGGCAGGGCCTGCGGCCGGCGGAATTCTCGGGGCCCTCATCTGCAACGCAGCCTTCTGACCAAGCGATCAAGAGGTAGTAGCCATGACGGACAACTCCGAGAAGTACGTAGCAGCGATCGACCAGGGCACCACCTCCAGCCGCTGCATCGTCTTCAACCAGCACGGTGCCATCGTCGCAGTGGACCAGCGCGAGCACCGCCAGATCTTCCCCAAGCCCGGGTGGGTGGAGCACGACGCCACCGAGATCTGGTCCAAGGTGCAGGCCGTGGTCGCCGGGGCGCTCGCCAAGGCCGGCCTGCGCGCCGACCAGCTGAGCGCGATGGGGATCACCAACCAGCGCGAGACGACCCTGTTGTGGGACCGCGCGACGGGAAAGCCCGTGCACAACGCCATCGTGTGGCAGGACACGCGGACCGCGGCGCTGTGCAACCAGCTGGGCGGCTCGGAGGGACAGGACCGTTTCCGCGAGCAGACGGGTCTGCCGCTGGCCACCTACTTCTCCGGGCCCAAGGCGGCCTGGCTGCTCGACAACGTGCCCGACCTCCGGGCCCGGGCCGAACGCGGTGAGATCGCCTTCGGAACGATCGACTCCTGGCTGATCTGGAACCTCACCGGCGGCACCGACGGCGGGCAGCACGTCACCGATGTGACCAACGCCGGGCGCACCATGCTGATGAACCTCGAGACCCTGCAGTGGGACTCCTCGATCTGCTCGGCGATGAACATCCCCGAGGCCATGCTGCCGGAGATCCGGTCCTCCGCCGAGGTGTACGGCACCGCCGTCGGCCAGCTCGCCGGCGTGCCCGTGGCCTCCGCGCTGGGCGACCAGCAGGCCGCCGTGTTCGGCCAGGCCTGCTACGACGTGGGCACCGCGAAGAACACGTACGGCACGGGCAGCTTCCTGCTGCTCAACACCGGCAACCGCCCGGTGTCGTCGAAGAGCGGTCTGCTGACGACGATGGGATACAAGATCGGGAGCGAGGCGCCGGTCTACTGTCTGGAGGGGTCGATAGCCATAACGGGCGCGCTGGTCCAGTGGTTCCGCGATCAGCTCGGCATCATCCGTACCGCCGACGAGATCGAGCCCCTGGCAGCGAGTGTGGAGGACAACGGCGGTGCGTACATCGTGCCGGCGTTCTCGGGCCTGTTCGCGCCGTACTGGCGCTCCGACGCGCGCGGCGTCGTCACCGGGCTGACCCGGTACGTCACGAAGGCGCACCTCGCGCGCGCGGTGCTGGAGGCGACGAGCTGGCAGACCCGTGAGGTCGTGGACGCCATGTACCAGGACTCCGGGGTGCACATCACCACCCTGAAGGTCGACGGCGGCATGACGAAGAACAACCTGCTCATGCAGCACCAGGCGGACGTGCTCGACGTGCCGGTGGTGCGGCCCAAGGTCTCCGAGACGACCTGTCTGGGTGCCGCGTACGCGGCCGGTCTGGCCACCGGTGTGTGGAACGACCTGGACGAGCTCAAGGCGCACTGGCAGAAGGACATCGAGTGGACACCGTCCATGGACGCGTCCGTACGGGACCGCGAGCACCACAACTGGCGCAAGGCCGTGGAGAGGAGCTTCGGCTGGGAGGAGGACGCCGACAGCTAGCCACGCGCGCGTGCAGGGCCGTTTCCGGACGGTGGACCGTACCCCTGTCGGCGGGGGTACGGTCCGCGCCCGCCGGTCGGCCGAGCGTCAGGTGGTCAGTGTCAGGGGGTCACCGTCTGACGGCGGTCGGCCGCGTACGCCATGGCGTGCTGGACGACGCCGATGAGCGCTTCCTTGACCGACTCGCGGTCGCGGGCGTCGCACATCATGAGCGGCACGCCGTCGTCGAGGTCGAGGGCCTGGCGCACGTCCTCGACCGGGTAACGCGGTGCTCCCTCGAAGCAGTTGACGCCGACGAGGAACGGTATCGAGCGCCGTTCGAAGTAGTCGACAGCCGCGAAGGAGTCCTCCAGGCGGCGGGTGTCGGCGAGGACGACGGCCCCGAGCGCGCCCTCGGAGAGCTCGTCCCACATGAACCAGAACCGCTCCTGGCCGGGCGTGCCGAAGAGATACAGCACCAGGTCCTCGCGGAGCGTGATGCGGCCGAAGTCCATGGCAACGGTCGTGGTGTGCTTGCCTTCCACACCGCTGGTGTCGTCGACCGGGCGCCCGGCCTCGGTGAGCAGCTCCTCGGTGCGCAGCGGCCGGATCTCGCTGACCGCGCCGACGAGCGTGGTCTTGCCCACGCCGAAACCGCCGGCCACCAGGATCTTGAGCGTGACGGGCTCGACCGGAGGCTTGCCGCGCTCAGAACGCCCGAAGATCATCGATCTCTTCTCCTGCTTGATGGGGGTCGGGCGACGGCGGGCCGTAGCCTCCGCCGCCTGGGGTTTCGATGACGAGTACGTCGCCGCTGACGACATCCGCGGAGTCGCTGCCACCGAGTTCGGTCACCGCGCCGTCGGCGTGTTCCACCCGGTTGGCGCCGAGGGCGCCCGGCTCACCGCCCGCCATACCGTACGGGGGAACGCGGCGGTGCTGGGACAGCGTGGAGACGGTCATGGGCTCCAGGAACCGGATGCGACGCACGGCGCCGTCGCCACCGCGCCACCGGCCGGCTCCGCCGCTGCCGCGCCGGACCGCGAACTCCTCGAGGCGCACGGGCAGTCGCCACTCCAGGACCTCGGGGTCGGTGAGGCGGGAGTTGGTCATGTGCGTCTGGACGACGGGAGCGCCGGGGAAGCCGTCGCCCGCGCCCGAGCCGGAGGCGACGGTCTCGTAGTACTGATGGCGTTCGTTGCCGAAGGTGACGTTGTTCATGGTCCCGGAGCCCTCGGCTTGAACGCCGAGCGCCGCGTAGAGGGCGCCGGTGATGGCCTGGGACGTCTCCACGTTGCCGGCGACGACGGCGGCCGGCGGCTCGGGCGAGAGCAGGGAGCCGGGCGGTACGACGATGTCCAGCGGGCGCAGGCAGCCGTCGTTGAGGGGGATGTCGTCGGCGACGAGCGTGCGGAAGACGTACAGGACGGCCGCGTTGACGACCGAGAAGGGGGCGTTGAAGTTGGTGGGCAGCTGCGCCGAGGTGCCGGTGAAGTCGATGGTCGCGGCACGGTTCTCGCGGTCCACGCGCACGCTGACGCGGATGACGGCGCCCGAGTCGGTCTCATACGCGTAGTCGCCGTCGTCGAGGGCGTCGATGACGCGGCGCACGGCCTCTTCCGCATTGTCCTGGACGTGCCGCATGTAGGCCTGGACGACATCGAGACCGAAGTCCTCGATCATGCGGCCGACCTCGTCGACGCCCTTCTGGTTGGCGGCGATCTGGGCGCGCAGGTCGGCGAGGTTGGTCTTCGGGTTGCGGGAGGGGTACGGCGCCTCGGTGAGGAGGCGGAGGGTCTCGTCCTCGCGGAAGCGGCCGTCCTCGGCGAGCAGCCAGTTGTCGAAGAGGACGCCCTCCTCCTCGATGGTGCGGCTGTTCGCGGGCATGGACCCGGGGGCGATGCCGCCGATCTCGGCGTGGTGGCCGCGTGAGGCGACGTAGAAGAGGATCTCGGTGTCACTCTCCGTGTCGGTCGGCGGCGTGCTGTCGAAGACCGGGGTGATCACCGTGACGTCGGGCAGATGGGTGCCGCCGTGGTACGGGTCGTTGACGGCGTAGGTGTCGCCCGGGCGCATACGTGAGCCCCGCCGCCGGATGACCTCCTTGACGCTCGTGCCCATCGAGCCCAGGTGAACGGGGATGTGCGGGGCGTTGGCCACCAGGTTTCCGTCCGGGTCGAAGAGCGCGCAGGAGAAGTCCAGGCGCTCCTTGATGTTGACGGACTGGGCCGTGGATTCGAGACGGGCGCCCATCTGCTCGGCGATGGACATGAACAGGTTGTTGAAGACCTCAAGCAGAACCGGGTCGACTTTCGTGTCGAGATCGGAACTCTGTGTAATCGCCGCGCGTTCCATGACCAGATGCCCGTCGTCGGTCGCCGCGGTCCGCCAGCCGTCGTCGACGACGGTCGTCGCGCCGGCTTCGGTGATGATCGCGGGACCGGTGACGGTGTCGCCGGGGGGAAGGTCCTCGCGGCGGTGGAGGGGTACGTCGCGCCAGACTCCGCCCGTGTGGAGGCGGACGGAACGCGGCGCCGCGGGGCTGCCGTCGGCGGTGGCTTCGTAGGGAGCGAGAGCGGAGAGATCGGGGGGTTCGGTGATGCCGGTGGCTTCGACGGAGAGGGCTTCGACGACGATCGGACGGTCGAGCGTGAAGGAGTACGTGGCGCGATGACGTTCTTCGAAGGCGTGCCGCATGGTGCGAGGCTCCGTCAGCTCGACGGTGAGGACGGTGTCGGTGCCGTCGTACCGGAGCTGCGCGCGGCGGGTGATCTCGATGTGCTCCTCGGGGACGTCCTCGGCGAGGAGTTCGGCGCGTGCCGCGGCTTCCAGGTCCTCGGCGGTCTTGAGGACGCCGGGCATGGAGGCGGGTTCCAGGGGTGCCTCGACGGACTGTTCGCGCATGGCGGTGGTGTCGGCGAGGCCGATGCCGAGTGCGGAGAGGACACCGGCCATGGGCGGCACGAGGACGGTGCGGATGCCGAGCGAGTCGGCGACCAGGCAGGCGTGCTGGCCGCCGGCGCCGCCGAAGGTGGTGAGGGCATAGCGGGTGACGTCATGGCCCTTCTGGACGGAGATCCGCTTCACGGCGGAGGCGATGTTGGCGACGGCGATCTGCAGGTAGCCCTCGGCGACCTGTTCGGGTGTGCGGTCGTCGCCGGTCTTCTCGCGGATCTCGCGCGCGAGGGCGGTGAAGCGGTCCCGGACGAGCGCGTCGTCGAGGGGCTCGTCACCGTTCGCGCCGAACACCGTCGGGAAGTGGGCGGGCTGGATGCGGCCGAGCATCACGTTGGCGTCGGTGACGGCGAGCGGGCCGCCGCCGCGGTAGCAGGCCGGCCCCGGATCCGCGCCCGCCGAGTCAGGCCCTACGCGGTAGCGGGAGCCGTCGAAGTGCAGGACCGAGCCGCCGCCGGCAGCGACGGTGTGGATGTCGAGCATGGGGGCGCGCAGCCGGACGCCGGCGATCCGGCTGGTGAAGACGCGTTCGTACTCGCCCGCGAAGTGGGAGACGTCGGTGGAGGTGCCGCCCATGTCGAAGCCGATGACGCGGTCGAAGCCGGCGAGCTGCGACATGCGTGCCATGCCGACGATGCCGCCGGCCGGCCCGGACAGGATGGCGTCCTTGCCGCGGAACTGCCCGGCTTCGGCGAGACCGCCGTTGGACTGCATGAACATCAGCCGTACGCCTTCCAGGGCGTCGGCGACGTGCCGGACGTAGCGGCGCAGGACGGGCGAGAGGTACGCGTCGACGACGGCGGTGTCCCCGCGGGGGACGAGTTTCATCAGGGGACTGGCCTCGCTGGAGAGCGAGATCTGCGGGAAGCCGATACGGGCGGCGAGTTCTCCGACGGCCCGTTCGTGGGCCGGGTGGAGGTGGCTGTGCATGCAGACCACGGCGACGGCCCGGATCCCGTCGTCGTACGCCTCCTGGAGGGGCCCGGCGAGGGCGTCCAGGTCGGGCGCGCGCAGGACGGCGCCGTCGGCGGCCATGCGCTCGTCGACCTCGACGACCCGTTCGTACAGCAGCTCGGGCAGCTCGATGCGGCGGGCGAAGATGCTCGGGCGGTTCTGGTAGGCGATGCGCAGGGCGTCGCGGAAGCCCCGAGTGATGATCAGCAGGGTGCGCTCGCCCTTGCGCTCCAGGAGGGCGTTGGTGGCGACCGTCGTGCCCATGCGCACGGTGTCGACAGGGTCGTCGGAGCCGGCCAGCAGCGTGCGGACGCCCTCGACGGCCGCGTCGGCGTAGCGGGCCGGACTGTCCGACAGCAGCTTGTGGGTGAGCAGCCGGCCGTCCGGGCGACGCGCGACGATGTCGGTGAAGGTGCCGCCTCGGTCGACCCAGAACTGCCAGCCTGTCACGTCAGTACCCCGCTTCCGCGCTGCTCACAGCGCCCGGAGGCCGTTGATCACGTCGCGCAGAATACTCTCGTCCGGCAGTTCGGCAGGGGGTACGGGCCGGTTCACATGGACGAATTCCGCGTCCACGAGATCTCCGACAAGGACCCGTACCACCCCGATCGGCAGGTCGAGTTCCGCTGCGAGTTCGGCGACCGACTGCGGGACGTCACGACACAGTTCGACGATGTCCACATGCTCCGGGGAGAGCATGTGGTCCGCTTCCGGGTCGTCCGCGTGCGGTTCCGTGACGACGACCGCGATCAGGTCCAGGCGGTGCTGGCCCTGGCTGCTGGTGCGGCCGCGCGTCATGGCGTACGGACGGACGACCGGTCCGGCCTCGTCGTCGAACCAGCGGCTTCTTCCCTGACCGTCAGCGCTCATGTCATCCCACTACCCGCCTGCGGGCAGATCGGTGCGCGGAGCGGCACCCAGATGCACACCCACCCGCTTCACCAGGAGCGTCATCTCGTAGGCGACCTGGCCGACGTCCGAGTCGGCGTCCGAGAGGACGGCGAGGCAGCTGCCGTCGCCGGCGGCCGTCACGAACAGGAAGGCGTCGTCGAGCTCGACGACCGTCTGACGGACGTTGCCGGCCTCGAAGTGGCGTCCCACGCCCTTGGCGAGACTGTGGAAGCCGGAGGCGACGGCGGCCAGGTGCTCGCTGTCCTCCCTGGTCAGGTCCCTGGACACCCCGGTCGGCAATCCGTCGCCGGAGAGCACGAGGGCCTTGCGGATGCTCGCGACGCGGTCCACCAGGTCGTCGAGGAGCCAGTTCAGCTCCCCCTTGTTGGCTGCGGTGTGGCCGGTGGCCTTCGGTGCGGTCATCGACCGTCCCCCTCTGTCGTTCCTTGTCGTGCTGTGCCGCTGTGGGCGGCGTCGCCCGCTGCGTTCTCCTCGCGGCCGCGCTGCCAGCCGCGCTGGAGCGAGGCCATACGGCTGCGTACTTCGTCGGCGTCGCGCTCGACGGGCTCGGCTCTGCCCTGCGTACGCGGCTCGGACCCTCGCTTCAGCTGCGGTGCCAGGTTGGCCTGGCGGACGCGCCGGGGCAGCGGCGCGGTGCCGGAGCGAGGCTCCTCCGGTGCGGACCCGGGAGCCTGCCCCTGTCGTCCGGTGCCGGGAGTCGACCCGGTGTCCTGGGGCCTGGCACCGGAGCCGGTCGCCTGGTGGCGGGCGGGCCCGCCGGTGGAGTCCTGCCTGGCGTCCTGCCAACGGTCGAAGCCGTCCGGGCCGCTCGATGCGATCTCCGCGCGGCGTGTCCGCGTGGGGAGTGTGGTCGGCTGCGGCCCGGTCCCGGACGAGGCCGGTGAGGCGGTGCGGTCGTCGTTCCGGCCGGCCGCGCCGATGCCGCGGCGGCCGGACTCCGCCCCCCGACGGCGGGCCGGCAGGGGCGGCGGTGCGTCCGGCTGGGTTTCGCCTGACCTGCTGCCGGTCGAGGAGCTTTCGGTGCGGCGGCGTACCGGAAGCGTGGGCTCCGGCCCGGACCGGCCCGTGGCCGCGCCGCTCGCGGAGTCGTCGCCCCGGCGACGCGAAGGGAGCGGGGAGGCACCGCCCGGCTCCGCTCGGCCGGTGCCCGCGGTGGTCTCCTCGTCCGCCTTCCCCCGCCGAGGGCGCTGCTCGGTGACCGGGCGCCCGTGCGAGCTGACCAGCTTCGGGGCGTGGCGGCGCGGCAACTGGAGCGGGGCGCCCGGGTCGTCGTCGGTGTCGGTCCGGTCGTGGGCGCTGCGGGGGTCGGCTGCCTGCTGCGGATCGGGGCGGCGGCCGGCGACCTCGTCCTGGGCGCGAGTGAGGGGCCGGGG
Organism: Streptomyces sp. NPDC045955; assembly: GCF_056430805.1. Classification (NCBI taxonomy): domain Bacteria; kingdom Bacillati; phylum Actinomycetota; class Actinomycetes; order Kitasatosporales; family Streptomycetaceae; genus Streptomyces; species Streptomyces sp. NPDC045955. The sequence goes on along the minus strand of NZ_JBWKKY010000023.1, from coordinate 94,335 downwards.
GCGGAACAGGGCGCCGTGTTCGCTGCTCTCGTCGTCGAGCGCGCCGGGGAAGTCGTCGATGGCGTCCAGGTCGACGGGGGCCTCCAGCTCCACTGGTCCGTCCAGGAGGGAGGCCGGCAGGCCGGGCCGATGCGCGGGCCCCTGGGACAGCGCGGCGCGGCGGCTGTCCTGCGGCTCGCTCTCCTTGGCCAGCTGGGGCCGGTCGAGCCGGAACCCGATGCCGTTCGTGTCCGGGACGTCGTCCGTCAGCAGAGCATCCGGGAGGAAGACGACGGCGGTCGTGCCACCGTACGGGGAGGGCTGCAGGGAGACGCGGACGTTCTGCCGCTGGGCGAGACGGCTGACCACGAACAGGCCGAGCCGGTCGGTGTCGGACAGCTCGAACTCCGGGGTCTCGGCGAGCCGGAGGTTGGCGTCCAGGAGCGCTTCGGCGGCCATGCCGAGGCCGCGGTCGTGGATTTCCAGGGTGAAGCCGTTGGCAACCCGCTCGCCCAGGACCTGGACGGCGGTGTGCGGCGGCGAGAAGACCGTGGCGTTCTCCAGGAGTTCCGCCACGAGGTGGGTGATGTCGGCGACGGCCGGGCCGGTGACGGCGATACGCGGGAGGCGGCGGACCTCGATGCGCTCGTAGTCCTCGACCTCGGCGACGGCGGCGCGTACGACGTCCATGAGCTGGACGGGCTTGCGCCACTGCCGGGAGGGCGCGGCGCCGGAGAGGATCACGAGGCCCTCGGCGTGCCGGCGCATGCGGGTCGTCAGGTGGTCGAGTCGGAACAGGTCGGCGAGTTCCTCGGTGTCCTCGGTCCGGCGCTCCATGGCGTCGAGCAGGGTGAGCTGCTTGTGGAGCAGGACCTGGCTGCGGCGCGCGAGGTTGACGAAGACCTCGGAGACGCCGGCGCGCAGCTCGGCCTGCTTGACGGCGGCTTCGACGGCGGCGCGCTGCAGGGTGTTGAGGGCCTGGCCGACCTCGCCCATCTCGTTCTTGTCGTACTCCAGGCGCGGGACCTCGGTCTCGACGTCGACCTGCTCGCCCGCCGAGAGGCGGCGCATCACGCTGGGCAGCCGTACTCCGGACGCCTCGTGGGCCTCCAGACGCAGCTGTCGCAGATCACGGATGAGGGTGCGGCCGACGCGCACGGAGAGGAAGAGGGAGACCAGGAGAGCGAGCAGGCCGAGTACGCCGGCGATGACCGCCTTGGCGATGACACCCATGGCCACCGGCTCGACGCGGCTCTGATAGCGGTCGTTGGCCTGGTCGTTGAGCGTGCCGAGCTCGTCGAGCACGTTGCCGGCGGCGCTGTCCCAGCTCTTGGCTGTGACGCCGCGCGGTGTTCCGTCGGCGGAGGAGACGGCCGCTTCCTCGGCCACGCGCAGCGGAGCGGTGGAGGCGTTCTTCCAGAAGCTCTGGTAGCGGTCGCGTTCCGAGACGGGCAGCAGCGGAAGGCTGGTGTCGTACATCAGGGTGCGCTGGGCCACGAGGTCGGAGATGTCACGCTCTTCGGAGCGGGAGACCTCGCCGACGATCAGGGCGGAGCCGAGGAGGGCGTCCTCGCGGGAGAGCAGTTCGCGGGCACGGGCGAGGTTGACCAGCGCGCGGTACTGCTTGTCCAGTTCCACGTTGTCGACGACGTGGAGGTTGGCGAGCAGGACGTAGCAGGGGTCGACCAGCCGGTTGTAGAGGTCGAGGGCCTGGGAGCGGTTGACGGTGCCGTCCTCGACACTGCGGCGCAGCGACTCGATGCCGTCGAAGGCGTCCAGGACCGCGGTCAGCCGCTCGTCGGTGTCCGCTCCCATCGCGTCGCGCACGTCAGGATTCCGGGCGTTCTCACGGATGCTGCCGACGGCCTTGTCGGTGGCGGTCCGGCTGCGCCGGAGCGCGGCGAGCCCGTCGGAGGCACGGGGGTCGGCGAGGTAGACCAGGGTCTGACGGCGTTCCTCCTGGACGACACGGACGGTGTCCTCGATGGGGTAGCCGATCTTCTCCACCACGGACGACACGTTGAACAGGTCGCCCGCCTCACGTCCCGTCAGCACCGTGGCGAAGGCCCAGATCGCGGTCAGGGACACCAGCGGCACGAGAAGCAGCGCCACGATCTTCCGGCGGATGGACTTCCCGCGAAAGCGCATGGCCTCCCCCAGCTCGGGCCCCCGGGCTACCGGGGGTACACATGTGCGTCAACAAACGGCGCGAGCCTACTACCGACGCCCAGGGAACTCGAAGGCCGGTCCGGAAGGTGAACTTCCGCGCCAGCGACGCGGCATGTGGAGTTGTCCGGGCATTGCGGGAGTTGTCTCCCCGAAACCGATGGCAGCCGTGCGGGCCAAGGACCGTGGAGAGCCTGAACGGTTGGCTGAAATTTTTCGTTTTCTGGGAATCTTCGTGGCGCGTTGTTCGTCCTTCTCTACGGGAAATGGGGGCGGAATCGGCCACAGGAGCCGCATCCTGCATCCGGGCGGCGTAAAACAGCGCAAGCCGGGCAGCCACTGGGAAGCACGGGTCTTCGGATGCGAGCGAGCAGTCTGCTGGCGGTGGGGAGTGACACGGTGACGGGCACGGCGGAGCGGAGCGGGGCGCCCAGGGCGGCCGGGGCGCAAGTGACAGCGCATCAGGATGCCGAGGTGGCTGATCGCGACAACCCGGCTGACGAGCCGGAGAGCACGGCTCGAGAGGCGGGGATGCCGGCTCAGCAGGGCCGTGACGTGCGCGAGCAGCAGTACTACCGGCCCCTGTGGGTCGAAGAGCCGGCGCGGCGGCGCCGGTTGCCGGATCCGGTACGGACGGCCGCCGTGCGCTCGGTACTCCTCATCGCTCTGACGCTGATTCAGGCCATGGTCGCCTTCCTGTGCACGATGGCCGGGTCCTGGCTGGCGTTCCCGATGGTGATCAGCAGCGTGGTCAGCACGATCGTGGCGACCTGGGGAGCTCTCGACGTGTGGGTGACGCGTCAGGTGTGGAACCAGCGCAACGGCGTGGTGTCCACGCCGAGCAGCACGGCACGGGCCCTGCGACGCGAGCGCCGCCGGGCCCGACGGCAGGCTCGCGCCGACGAGCGGGCGCAGGAGCGGATACGCCGACGGGGCGGGGCCGGGCAGTTGTCCCACTCGTGAGGAGCGGCTGAGGACCCGGGCCGCGCTCTGCAAGGCCACAACCCCACACCACTGGTACCTGCCCTCGGGCGCGGTTACTGTTCGTCACCGCTCCGACGGCCGACAGCGCCTGGCCGGGGGCGGCCGCGCGACGGTTGCGGCTGGTCGCGCAGTTCCGCGCACCCCTAGGGCGTCGTGGACGCGGGGCGTTTGTACATCCTGGTCGCCGTGATCTCGCTGTGTACCGCCTCCCCCGCCTGGGGCTGCTGCGGCAGTCCCGGGCGGAGGTGTTCCTCGACGCTGATGTACTTGAGGCCGGCCCTCAGGTCGGCGTCGTTGCGCATGCGGATGACCAGGGGGAACTCGGCGAGCGCCGTGGTGTCGAACAGGCCCGTGGTGTAGAGGAGCTGGACACCCAGGGCGTCCGACACCGCCCGCTGGAGTTCCAGCAGGTACGTGGCGTTCGCGCGGCCGATGGGGTTGTCGAGGAACAGCGTGCCGGCGTGCCGGTGCTTGTCGCGGCCCCGGTCGTTCGAGCGCAGCGCGGCCATCGTGCAGTACAGGGCGATCGCGGCGGTGAGCAGCTGACCTCCGGAGAAGACGTCGCCCATCTGCCCGACGGGGACGCGCTCGGCGCGCAGCACCGCGTCGGGCTTGAGGATCTCGACGGCGACGCCCTTGGGCTGGAGGGCCGCGGCGACGCCCCGCAGCAGCAGGGACATGCCGTCCCGCCGCAGGTCCGAGTTCTTCTTGACGGCCGCCCGGGTCGCCTCGTCGATGACCTCGCCCAGCCGCTCGGTGAGCGTGGCCTGGTCGGGCTCCTCGAAGCGGATGCGGAGGAACTCCTGTCCCGACCATTCGCCGAGGCCCTCCGGGAGGCGGGAGAGGCGCTGGGCGGAGCGCAGGGTGGCCAGGGCCGACTCGACCAGGCCGCGCAGGCGGTCCACGATCGAGTCGCGGTTGCGCTCCAGCTGCTCCAGCTCGTCGGTCAGGACCCGGAGCCGGGGCGCGAAGGCGTCGGCCCACTTCTGGGCGTGTTCGGGCAGTGCGGAGGCGGGCAGTTCGCGGATCTGCTGCCGTGCCGGGGTGCGGACCTGCTCGTAGCGCGTGGAATTGGCGTGCCGGACGAGGATGTCGCTGGCCTCGCGGACGGCGGCCTCGGCGGCGGACAGGTCGGCGGCGCAGCCGCGCAGGGAGCGGCGGGCTTCGGCGGCCGACTGCCGGGCCTCCTCCGGGCTGCCGGGGTACGGCTCGGTCTCCTCCTGCTCCTCCTCCGTGGTGTGCTCGCGCAGCAGGTCGCGGAGCATGGCGGCGATCTCGTCGAAGCCGCTCGCCGCGTCCTCGGCGGCGCGGTGGGCGTCGAGGAGTTCGGCGTGCGCCTCGCGTGCCTGGTTCAGCGCCTCGGTGTGGGAAGCGAGTTCGGCCGTGGCGGTGCGCAGCAGGGCCTGCGCGTGCTCGGCGTCGCGCGGCCGGCGGTCCTCGGGCAGGTCGGTGTGCGCCTCACCGTCCTCGGGCGCGAGCCGTTCGGCCTCGCCGCGCAACCGCCCGAGCTGCTCGCTCGCGCTCGACATACGGGTCTCCAGGAGCTGCACCAGCTCCTCGGCGCGGGCGGCGGCGGCCTGACGGCTGGGTCCGTCGGAACCGTCGGGGGATTCGAGGAGCTGCTCGGCCCGCGTACGGACCTTGTTGCTCAGTCGGTCCAGCTCCGCGCGGGCCGCGCTCTCGTCGCTCTCCGCGCGGGCCTGCTCGGCCCGCAGGTCGGCGCCGACGCCGACCTTCTCGTACAGCTGCGACGCCGCCCGGTAGGCCTCGCGCAGGGCGGGCAGGGAGGCCTTCGGGGTCTGGGCGTCGTCCTCGGGTACGTCGTCGGGGGCGCCGGCGATCTCGGAGCGCTCGGCGCGCAGGGCGCGGGCGGTGCGGCGGGCGTCGTCGGCGGCGCGCTGGGCGGCCCGCCGATCCTCGTCGGCGGCCCGGGCCCGCTCCAGGCAGGCCTGGGCGCTCGCCTCGGACTCGGCAGCCTCGTCGGCCAGTTCGCGCAGCTTGACCTGCCAGCCGGCCCGCTCACGCAGCCGGAAGGCGAGCCCGGCGAGGGCGTCGGCGGAGCGGCGGGCCTTCTGGGCGGCCTCCTGCCGCTCGTCCCGGACGCGTGCGGCCTCCGCGGCGGCCTCGTCGGCCTCGGCCCGCACCGTGCGCGCCTCGGCCAGCTCGGCTTCCGACTCCTCGGCGAACGCGCGGGTGTCGTGTGCGGCCTGCGCCAGTTCGGCCAGTCGGCCGGCCGGGCAACCGGTGCGCCAGGAGGCGAGCCGGGCGGCCAGTTCCCGGTCCTTGCCGAGCCGGGCGGCGAGTGCGCGGATCTCCTCGTCCCGCTCGGCCGCCCGGGCGCGCAGCGCCTGCCGCTCCTCGTCGGCGGCGTGCTCGTCGTGCATGGCCGGGTTCGGCGGGACGAGGAACACGTCACCGCTGTCGGTGTCCGGGGCGGGGGTCGGGGCGAGCAGGGCGGCGGCCGTGCCGACGGCCACGGCGGAACGGGGCAGCAGCGCCGCGTCGCCCAGCGCCTCCCGGGCGCGTGCGTGGGAGTCCGGGTCGGTGATGATCACACCGTCGACCAGTTCGGGCCGGGCGGCCAGCACGCGCGCGTGGTCGGCCGGGTCGACGGCCTGGGCGAGATAGCGCCAGCCGGGCAGCGCGGGGATGCCGTGCTCGCCGAGGAACTCGACCGTGGCCAGCACGTCCGGGCCGGGCGGCAACAGCCCGCCGTCACCGAGCGCGCCGAGGATCCGGGAGTCGTCGGCGGCGGCCGTACGCAGGTCGAACAGCTGCCGTTCGGCGGAGCCGACGGCGTCGTCGAGCAGGTCGCGCAGGTCGTCGGCGAACCGGTCGAGCTCCTCGGGACTGAGCCCCTGCTCGCCGGAGGCGGGCCGGGTGGCCGGCTCGCTGTCCGTGCCGTGGCGGGGCTGCGGGATGCCCGGACGGGTCTCGGAGGTCAGGCTGAGCAGTTCCGCCAGCCGCTCCTCCCCCGCCAGTGCCTCGGCGGTGCGGCGCTCGGCCTCGTAGGACCGCTCGGCCGCCGTCGCCGCGTCCGCCGCGCGGGCGGCGGTCAGTTCGGCGCGGGTCTCGGCGGCGCCGGCCTCGCGCGCGTGCTCGGTGGCCCGGTGGGAGGCCTCGCGGGCCGCGTCCCAGGCCGCGACGGCGGTCTTCTCGGCGTCGCTGGCGGCGAGGGCCGCCCGGGCCGGGTCGGCGTCGGGCGCGCTGTCGTCGAGCCAGCCGGCCCGGACCGCCTCGGCGGTCTCCTGCTCGACCTCGGCGAGGCGCTGCTTGAGGTGCCCGACCTCACTGCGGGCCCGCTGCGCCTGCGTGGCGGCGGCGGTGGAGTCCCGGTAGGCGGCGTCGCTGACCTCCTGGAGGGCGGCGGAGCGCTCTTCTTCCTCATTGGCGTGGTTCTCGGCGTTCTCCGCGGCCGCGTGCAGGGCCCGCACGAGGTCGACGGCGGCCTTGGAGCGGGCGGCCAGGGCCGGGGCGGCGTCGCGCTCCGCCTCCTGGATCGCGGCGGACACGCGGGCGACGCGGTCGGCGGCGGCGCGGTGGCGCAGTACGGCCTCGGCCGCCTGCCACGCGGAGTACAGCGTGCGGGCGTCGGCGAGTTCACGCTTCTGGGCGGCGGCGGACTTCTCGGCGGCGGCGAGGGCCAGCGAGGCGTGCCGGTAGGCGAGTTCGGCGGAGATCAGCGCGCTGCGTTCGCGGGCCGCCTCGGCGTGGGTGACGGCGTATGCGGCGGCGGTGACCCGCTGCGCGAGGTCGGCGGCCCGGACCCGCTCCCGCACGCCGCGCGCGGACAGCCTGCGCGCCAGGGTCCGGGTACGGCGCTCGGCCGCGGTGTGGACGTCACGCGCGCGGGAGCGGGCCTCGGCGGCCTCGACGATCCGCCCGAGGAGGTCGACGGACCCGGCGGTGAAGTCGCGTTCGGCGATCAGCTCGGCTCGCCTGCCCAGCTTGTTGCCGAAGCCGCTGACCAGGTCGGCGAGCCCGTCGGTGTCACGCGTGTCGGTGACGGCGCGCAGCAGCAGGTCGGTGAAGTCGGCGTCCTTCTTGACCGCGAAGAGACCTGCGGCCTCACCTTCGTCGGCGTTCATCTCCCGCTGGTAGCGGAAGAGTTCGGGGTCGAGTCCGAGATCGCCCAGGTGCTCGATCCAGCGGTCGTGGATCTCCTCCCAGTGCACCTCCAGGTGCGGGTACGTCTTTCCCGCCTCCATGAGGGCGTCGCGGAAGCCCTTCATGGTGCGACGCCGGCCGCGCGCGCCCGACTGGCCCTCGACCGGGGCCCGTACGGCGGTGGACTCGGCCACGGGCAGGTTGTCGAGGCTCAGCCCGGGCCCGGGCCGGAAGGAGTACCAGGCCTCGGCGAACTTGCGCGGGTCGTTGGAGACCTGCCGCCCACGCCACTCGCTGACCTTGCCGACGACGACGCACTCGCCGGTCAGCACATGCTGCCACTCCAGCGCGACATGGCCGCAGTCGTCGGCGAGCAGGAACTTGCGCAGCACACCGGAACTGGCGCCGCCGAGCGTGTTGCGGTGCCCCGGCAGCATCACGGAGAAGATCAGCTTGAGCAGCACCGACTTGCCGCCGCCGTTCTCCAGGAAGAGCACGCCCGCGGGCGCGGGCCGGCGCGGCGGGCCGACGGGCTCCTCCTCGAAGAACTCCGCCTGCGTGGGCGCGGGATCGGGCACGGGCTCGCCCACGCCGCGCAGGTCAAGCACGGTGTCGGCGTAGCGCGCACCGGCGGGCCCGATGGAGTAGAGGCGGACCCGGGACAGCTCGTACATGGCGGACTCTCGTAAGGCTTCGTGAGGTGGGGAGTTCAGGAGGAGTGGAACGGCAGCCCGGCGTCGGCGACCAGCTCCAGGTCGTCGCTCTCCTCGGGGGGCAGCAGGGTCGGTGTGCCGTCGGTGACCGGGACGACGCCCAGTTCCAGCAGCTCGGCCAGGGCGGCGCTGCCGGCCATGTCGCGGACCTGGAGCTGGTAGCGGGCGGTCGTGCGGTACGTGCCGCCGTTGTCGTCGCCGGTGCGCTGGAGGAAACCGGAGTCGGTGAGGAACGCGACGGCCTTGGCGACGATGCCGGTGGTCGAACCGGCGAGCCGGCGCGCGTCCTTGGTGGCCCCGGTCGAGCTGCGCCGTACCCAGATCCGCCAGGCGGCCTCCAGTCCGGGCGCGTCGGTGGCCGGGTCGGTGTTCTCGCCCTGTTCGGCGGCGCGTTCCTCCAGTCGGCGGCAGGCCTGGCGGACGAAGGCGTCGACGCCGTTGACCGTGACGCGGCCGATGTAGCCGTCGTCGGCGAGGTCCTCGGGGCGCGGGAACGCCATGGCGGCGACGGCGAGATGGGCGAGCCCGTGCAGGAACCGGTCGCCGCCGTCGGCGGACGTACGACGCGCGTAGTCGCCCATGCGGACGGCGAACACCGAGTCCTCGGCGGCGGTCACGGCCATGCCCGCCCGCGGGGACACCTCCAGCACGATCAGCCCCAGTCCGGTCGCCACGGCGTCGGCGAGCCGCGCGAAGGGCGGATCCTCGCGGTAGCGCCGCAGCAGGTCCGCGTACTCCTGGTCACGTGCGGGCTGGAGCTTGGGCTGCAGCCCGAAGGACACGAGCCGCGCCGCGTCGGCGGCGTCGGCGGGCGTGACGGCGGCCGAGGCCGTCGGGGCCTGGGCTTCCGGTTCACTCCACTCGACATGCTCGCTCACGGTCGGGACTCCTTGTGCCACTCGTACTGACTCATGCTGCTTCCGTCCGGTCCGCCGCCATCCCCGCCGCGTCCAGCAGCGCGGTACCGACGATCAGATCCGCCCCGCCGAACTCCGGATCATCGAGCTCGGTCCCGTCGTCCACGGCGAACAGCAGCTTCTGCTCGCCCTGGCGGTAGGCGGTACCGACCGGCGGACTGGCCGCGTGCACCGCCAGCAGGGCCACCAGATACGGCAGCTCGGGATCCTGCCGCCGGGCCTCGGCCAGCAACCCGGACAACCGGCGGGGTGCGTCCGCCGGCAGGTCGAGCAGCTCCTGCGCCGCCGCCATCTGCTCCTCGCTGAACCGGCTGTCGTCGGGCGTGGCGATGAGGTCCGGCTCGGGCATTTCCGCGCCCAGATGCTCCCGCTCCACCGGCGGCGTCAGCAGTATGTCGACCAGGTCCCCGACCCGGACGGACACCGGCGTACGCAACCCGGTGCCACGCCCGAAAAAGGCGTCCGTGACCCGCACGGCCTGCTCCAGCGGCAGCGGCAGGACGGGCGAGACGAGGTGCCCGTAGAGGTCTATCCCCGAGGTGGTCGCCGGGGTGGCGAAGGCCTGCCGGTCCTGCTCGGCGCGGAACAGCGGTCCGGCCTCGAGCAGCCGGGACTGCAGCTGTGTGTGCCGCCGGATGCAGTCCTTGACGATGTCGACGAGCTCGGCGGCGCGGCGCTTGTGCTCGGGGTCCTCGGACTCGTCGCGGGCCTTGCGGATGTTGGTGAGGATGGCGTTCTCGTGGCGGTAGCGGTCGGCCACGTGCTCCAGGGCCTCGGCGATCATGTCGGGCACGGTGGTGAGCCAGTCCACCGCGCGCACGTTGCGCCGGGTGGCCTCCAGGGCGCGGCGCAGGGTCTCCGAGTACTGCACGGTGCGGTAGCGGGCCTGTTCGGCCGCGAGCTGGGCGTCGGCGAGCCGGCCGCGGCTGATCAGCACCTCCAGCTTGACCTCGGCGGCGATCTGCGCGCTGGTGACGTCCGTGTCGAGGGCGCCGACGAGGACGTTGACCGCCTCGTCCGTCGTGCGCAGGTAGACCGTGCCGCCCGGGCCCGGGACCTCCTCGATCAGCTTGAAGTCGTAGTCACGGCGCACATACGTGCCGTCCGCCCCGAACGTGCCGTACACCGCGCGGAAGCCGCGGTCGACGCTGCCGACGTTGATCAGGTTCTCCAGGACCCAGCGGGCCACCCGCTCGTGCTCGGCGGCGGGCCGCTGCGGTGCCTGGGCGGCGATGCGCGGGACGAGGCGGGCGACGATCTGGTCGTGGTCCGCGCCTGTGTCGAAGTCCATGTTGAGGGTGACGAGGTCGATGGCCGCGAGGGCGACCTCCGCCATGCCGTACACCGAGTACTCACCGGCGAGGTTGGCCTTGCGCGCGTCGAGGTCATGCAGCGGCGCGGTGCAGGCGAGCGCGCGCAGGCGCCGCGCCAGGCCCTCGTCGGCGGCCGGCCCCGGGGCGGGGCGCGGCCCCGCGCTGAGCTGGGGCGGAACGCTGTCCGTCGATGCAGGCGAAGTCACGGTGCACAGACTAGGTCCTGGGTCTGACAACGTCCCAAACGAGGCGGGTCAGCCCTCGTCAGCCGTCCTCGCCGACCCGCCGCCGGTACACCTCGACGACCCGTTCCAGCGAGTCGTCGAGGTAACCGGCGAGCAGACGCTCGGCCTTGTCCCGGTTCCCCGCCTGAAGGGCCTCGAGAATCGAGACATTTCGTGCGATGTACGGCTCATGGAGTCGCTGCGGTTCGTCCACCACGTGGAAGGCGAGGCGCAGTTCGGCGAACACACTCCGCATCAGCTCGTCGGTGCGCTCGCTCGCCGCCAGGGCGACCAGCTCCCGGTGGAAGTGGATGTTGGCCGTGCCCACGCCCTTCCAGTCGCCTTCCCGCGCCGCCCGCCGCCCCTCCTCCACGGCGCCGGCCAGCCCGTCGAGCCCGTAGGGCGGCTCACCGAGACCTCGCACGACCGCGCACTCGACGAGTCGGCGGGTGCGGTAGATGTCCTCGACGTCCTCGACGGTCAGGACCCGGACGAAAACGCCCCGGTTCAGCTCGTGGACGAGCAGGCGTTCATGCGTGAGCAGCCGGAACGCCTCGCGCAGGGTGTTGCGGGAGACGCCGAGCGCGCCACCGATGGTGTCCTCCGACAGCCGGGTGCCGGGCGGGAAGTAGCCCTCGGCGATCCGGCTCCTGAGGATGTCCGAGACGCGTTCGGCGGTGCTGGTGCGCCCCAGGAGAGCCCGGTCACCGGAGAGGTCTCTCAACTGCTCTGCCATGCCGGAATTCAATCGCAGATTTCAAGAACGAACCAACATGGGTATTGAAGGATCGTTGAACAATACTCTACGGTGCTAGGCACGGCTCGCTCCCGACGCGGCCGGACTCATCCCCACAGCACCCCCCGCAGCTCAGTCCGAAGCACCCTCCGTCCCTCCTTCGAGGTGCCCATGAGCACGACTCCTCCACCACAGGCCCTGACCGACGACACTCGCACCGCTGCGACCGAACACCCCGCCGGCGACGGTGCGTTCGGCTGGCTGCGCGCCCTGGGCCCGCGCGGCCGGCGCGCGTTCGCCGGGGCCTTCGGCGGCTATGCCCTGGACTCGTACGACTACTTCACGCTGCCGCTGAGCATGGTCGCGCTCTCCGCCTACTTCGGGCTGAGCAGCGGCCAGACCGGCCTCTTCACGACGGTGACCCTGGTGGTCTCCGCGATCGGCGGCGCCCTCGCGGGCGTCCTCGCGGACCGCATAGGCCGGGTGAAGGCGCTGATGCTCACGGTGATCACCTACGCGGTCTTCACCGTCGCCTGTGGCTTCGCGCCCAACTACGAGACGCTACTGGTCTTCCGGGCCCTCCAGGGCCTCGGTTTCGGCGGCGAGTGGGCGGTCGGCGCGATCCTCGTCGCCGAGTACGCGAGCGCCAAGCACCGGGGGCGCACACTCGGCGCCATCCAGAGTTCCTGGGCCGTGGGCTGGGGCATGGCCGTGATCGCCTACACCGTCATCTTCTCGGTGGCCGGCGACGATCTGGCCTGGCGCATCATGTTCTGGACCGGGGCGCTGCCCGCGCTGCTCGTCATCTGGGTGCGGCGCAGTGTGCACGACGCGCCCGAGGCGGCCGCCGCTCGTGAACAGAGCGCGGAGAAGGGCTCGTTCACGGCGATCTTCAAGCCCGGCCTGCTGCGGACGACCATGTTCGCGGGGCTGCTCTCGACCGGCGTCCAGGGCGGCTACTACACGCTGGCCACCTGGGTGCCCACCTACCTGAAGTCCGAGCGCGACCTGTCGGTCGTCGGCACCGGCGGCTATCTGACGTTCCTGATATCGGGCGCCTTCATCGGCTACCTGACGGGCGGTTACCTCACCGACAAGCTGGGCCGGCGGCGCAACATCTGGCTCTTCGCCCTGCTGTCGGCGATCTGCATCCTGGCGTACACGCACATCCCGAGCGGCGCCAACACCCTGATCCTGGTGCTCGGTTTCCCCCTCGGGTTCTGCATGTCGGCGATCTTCAGCGGCTTCGGCTCGTACCTGAGCGAGCTGTACCCGACGGCGGTGCGCGGCACGGGGCAGGGATTCACGTACAACACCGGGCGCGCGGTGGGTGCCGTCTTCCCGACGACGGTCGGGTTCCTGGCCGACAGCTGGGGCGTGGGCGGCGCGTTGGTCTTCGGGGCGATCGGGTACGGCATCGCGGCCCTGGCGCTGCTCGGGCTGCCGGAGACGCGCGGGAAGGAGCTCACATGAACCGCACCAGCGCCGAGACGGGGGACCGTCCCGTCGTCCTCGTCGACGAGCACGCGCGCGCGTGGAGCCCGCGAACGGCCCGCGTCCGCTTCCGGGAGGGCCTCACGGGCCCCACCGCCGGGGTCGCGGCGGGCCACACCCAGGTCAACCTGATCTCGGTGCCCGCCGACTGGGCCTACGACATGCTGCTGTTCTGCCAGCGCAACCCCAAGCCGTGTCCCGTCCTCGACGTCACCGACGCCGGGTCCTGGACCACCGTGCTCGCGGAGGGCGCGGACCTGCGCACCGACCTGCCCCGCTACCGGGTGTGGCGGGACGGCGAGCTGGTGGACGAGCCGACGGATGTGCGCGCGTACTGGCGGGACGACCTGGTGTCGTTCCTGATCGGGTGCAGCTTCACCTTCGAGTGGGCGCTGAGCGAGGCGGGTGTGCCGATCCGCCACGTCGAGCAGGGCCGCAACGTCCCGATGTACGTCACCAGCCGGCAGTGCCGTCCGGCGGGGCGGCTGCACGGACCGCTGGTGGTGTCCATGCGACCGGTGCCGCCCCCGCATCTGGCGGCGGCGATCCGGGAGAGCAGTTTGCTGCCGGCGGTGCACGGCAGCCCCGTACACTGCGGCGACCCCTCGGCGCTCGGCATCGACGACCTCGGCCGCCCCGACTTCGGCGACCCGGTGGCCGCCGAACCGGACGACATCCCGGTGTTCTGGGCCTGCGGAGTGACCCCGCAGGCGGCCGTGATGGCATCGCGCCCGCCGTTCGCCCTCACGCACGCCCCGGGGCAGATGTTCCTCACCGACGCCCGCGACGAGCAGTACCGCGTGGCCTGACAGGAGACACTTGATTCATGGCCTGCATCGACCTGAACGCCGACCTCGGCGAGGGCTTCGGCCACTGGCGGCTCACCGACGACGAACAACTGCTGTCGGTCGTCACCAGCGCCAACGTGGCGTGCGGCTTCCACGCCGGGGACGCGGTCACCATGCGCCGGGTGTGTGAGCTGGCGGCCGAGCGCGGCGTCCGGATCGGCGCCCAGGTGTCCTACCGGGACCTGGCCGGGTTCGGGCGGCGCGCGATGGACGTGCCGCCCGCCGAACTGGCGGCCGAGGTGGCCTACCAGATCGGCGCCCTGGAGGTCTTCGCCCGCGCGGCGGGCGCCGGCGTGGCCTACGTGAAACCGCACGGCGCGCTCTACAACCGGGTCGTGCACGACGAGGAGCAGGCCGCCGCGGTCGTCGACGGCGTGCTCCTCGCGGACGCCACCCTCGCCGTGCTGGGCCTGCCCGGCTCGCGTCTGCTGGAGCTGGCCGGGAAGGCCGGACTGCCGGTCGTCACGGAGGCGTTCGCCGACCGCGCGTACACCGACGCGGGCACGCTCGTGCCGCGCTCCCTGGAGGGCGCCGTGGTCACCGACCCCGACACCGTCGTGGAGCGGTCGCTGGGTCTGGCCCGCTCCGGCGAGGTCGTCTCCCACTCGGGGACACGGATCGAGGTACGCGCGCGTTCCCTGTGCCTGCACGGCGACACACCCGGCGCGGTGGAGCTGGCACGCCGGGTACGGGAGCGGCTGGAGGCGTCGGGCGTCCGGGTGGAGGCCTTCGCATGAAGGTCCTGCCGGTCGGCGAGGACGCCCTGCTCGTCGAGGTCTCCTCGGGCCACGAAGCTCAGGCCCTGCACGCCGAGTTGCTGCGCCGTCGTGCGGAGGGCTCGCTGGCGGCCCGCGAGATCGTGCCCGCGGCCCGCACGGTCCTCCTCGACGGCCTCGACGCCCCGGCCCGGGTGGCCGCCGAACTGACCGCCGCCGACCTGCCGCCCGCTCCCCCGCGCGCGCGTGCCGTGGTCGAGATCCCGGTGCGCTACGACGGCCCGGACCTGGCCGACGTCGCCGCGCACTGGGGCGTGCCCGAGCGGGAGGTCGCCCGCCTCCACTCGGGCACGGAGTTCCGGGTCGCCTTCTGCGGCTTCGCCCCGGGCTTCGGTTATCTCACCGGCCTGCCGCCGCGCTACGACGTCCCGCGCCGGGCCACCCCGCGCACGGCCGTCCCGGCGGGTTCCGTGGCGCTGGCGGGCCCGTACACGGGCGTGTACCCGCGCTCGTCGCCGGGCGGCTGGCAGCTGATCGGCACGACGGACGCCGTCCTGTGGGACCACGCGCGCGTGCCGGCCGCGCTGCTGTCGCCGGGCACGCGTGTGCGGTTCGTCCCCGTCGAGCCGGTGGGTCACCCGTGACCGACCGCGCGCTCGCCGTCGTCCGGGCCGGGGCCCTGACCACCGTGCAGGACCTGGGGCGCCCCGGGCACGCCCACCTCGGTGTGCCCCGCTCCGGGGCGCTGGACCGGCCTGCGGCGGACCTCGTCAACCGGCTGACGGGCAATCCGCCCGAGGCGGCCGTGCTGGAGACGACCGTCAACGGCTGTGCCGTACGCCCCCGTTCCACCGTCACCGTGGCCGTGGCGGGAGCGCCCTGCCGGGTCACGGTGGACGGACGGCCCGTCGCCTGGGGCGCGCCGGTGCGCGTGCCCGCCGGGGCACTGCTGGAGGTCGGGCCCGCCGTGTCGGGCCTGCGCAGCTACGTGGGCGTCTGCGGGGGCATCACCGTCGACCCGGTGCTCGGCAGCCGCTCGACGGACCTGCTGTCGGGGCTCGGCCCGCCGCCTCTCACGGACGGCACGGTGCTGCCCCTGGGCCGGCCGACGGGCGTGCACGCGCGCGTGGACGTCGCCCCGCAGCCGGCTCCACCGGCCGAGCTGGTCCTGCGGGTGACACTCGGACCGCGCGACGGCTGGTTCACGCCGGAGGCCGTACGGACCTTCGTCTCCCGTCCCTACCGGGTGTCCCCCGCGAGCAACCGCATCGGGCTGCGCACGGAGGGGGCCGTCCTGGAGCGGGCACGGCCCGGGGAACTCCCCAGCGAGGGCATGGTGCTGGGCGCCGTCCAGGTTCCTCCCGACGGCAGGCCGGTGGTGTTCCTCGCCGACCACCCGACCACCGGGGGCTACCCGGTGATCGCGGTGGTCCGCGCCGCCGACCTCCCGGCCGCCGCCCAGGCGGTTCCGGGCACGCCGGTCCGCTTCGTGGCCGTACGGCGCCGCTGAACCGGCGGGTCCGCGCCGGTCGCCGCCGCTCCGTCATGCCGGGTCCGGCTGCTCCGCCACCGACAGCGCGGCCAGCGCGGCGGACACGGCCGCGGAGGCCCGCAGATCGAGCCGGGCGCTCGTGCCCCGGGCCCGGTGCCGGAGCTCGTCGGCGGCGAGGGTCAGGAGCTGGGGCAGCAGATCGGTGCACCGGCGGGCCACCCAGCCGGTACCGGCCCGTGGTCAGCCACCACAGGCTCGCCGACCTTGTAGGGACGGCGAACTCGGGCTCGGGCGAGGGCGCGGGCCCCGTCGCGAGGCCGTTTTCCGCGAGCAGCGCGTGGAAGCGCAGGGCCAGCTGCCGGTGCCCGCGCTCCCCGGGGTGCAGCCGGTCCGCGCTCCACAGGGCGCGGTCCGTGATCCAG
The DNA here is from genome assembly GCF_056430805.1 of Streptomyces sp. NPDC045955. Taxonomy (NCBI): domain Bacteria; kingdom Bacillati; phylum Actinomycetota; class Actinomycetes; order Kitasatosporales; family Streptomycetaceae; genus Streptomyces; species Streptomyces sp. NPDC045955. The sequence goes on along the minus strand of NZ_JBWKKY010000023.1, from coordinate 78,224 downwards.
TCGCCCTCGCAGGCGTGCAGGTGCACAGCCCCGTACCGGTCGGACAGGTCATGGACGACCGCGTTCACGGCACGCTGCCGCCGCGCCAGCGGGTGGGCCAGTGGCCCCGGCAGCCCGAGCATCGCGCCCGGGTCGGGCAGGCAGGCGGTGAGCAGGACCGCGCCCTGCTCGGTGAGGGTCGCGTACACCCGGTCGAGCCGGGCCGCCACGGCCTGGATGTCGAAGGTGCAGCGCAGGGTGTCGTTGACGCCGATGACGACGGACACGAGGTCGGGCCGCAGCTCCGACGCGGCAGGCAACTGCCGCTCCAGCACATCCCGGGTCTGCGCCCCGCTCACAGCGAGGTTGGTGAACCGGGCGGGTCCCTCGGCGAGCCCCGCGGATCCCTCGGCGAGCCCGGCAGGGCCCACGGCGAGCCCCGCGGATCCCTCGCGAACCCCGCGGATCCCTCGGCGAACCCCGCGGATCCCTCGGCGAACCCGGCAGGGCCCACGGCGAACCCCGCGGATCCCTCGGCGAACCCCGCGGATCCCTCGGCGAACCCCGCGGATCCCTCGGCGAACCCGGCAGGGCCCACGGCGAGCCCGGCGGCCAGCAGCGCGGCCCAGCCGCGCCACGCCCCGTCGCCGACGGGATCGCCCACCCCCTCGGTCAGCGAGTCACCGAGGGCCACGAACGTCGGGGCCCCGTCGAACCGGGAAGGCCGCCCGAACCGCACGGGTCTCATGCCACGCCCCGGGCACCAACGGACGCACAGGAACGGCCGCGTCGTGCGCGGCGAGAAACGCGTCGACCGCCGCGTCCCACCCGAAGCACTCCGCACGCGCGCGTGCCCCCTCGCGCCGGTCGGTCTCCAGGCGTTCCAGCAGCAGGTCCACGGCGCCCGCGAAGGCCTCCCCGTGGTCCGCCGCGACGGCCCCGGCGGCGCCGATCACCTCCGACAGCGCGGACGACGCGCTCGCCACCACGGGCGTGCCGCACGCCATGGCCTCCAGCGCGGCGAGCCCGAACGTCTCGGCGGGCCCGGGTGCCAGCGCCACGTCGGCGGACGCCTGGAGCGCGCCGAGCAGTCCGCGGTCGGAGACGTGCCCGAGGAAGGTGACCGGCAGGCCGGTCTCCCGCGCCCGCTGTTCGAGCCGGGCGCGCAGCGGTCCGTCCCCGGCCACCACCAGCACCGCCCGGCGCCCGCGCCGCCGCAACGCCTCCAGGGCGTCCAGCGCCGTGCCGGGCCGCTTCTCCACGGACAGCCGCGAGCACATCACCAGCAACGTCTCGTCCACGCGCGCGTGCCGCGCCCGCAGCCCCGGGTCGCGCAGCGCGGGGTGGCGCTGCACCAGGTCGACGCCCAGTGGGGCGCGGACGACGTTGCGCGCCCCGATCCGCACGAACTCCCGCTCGGCGAACTCGGTGGTGCACACCACGCGCGCGTACGTGTGGGCCGTGCGGACGTTGAGGGCGTCGGCGCTACGCCGGGCGGCCCCCTCGGGCAGGCCCCAGGTGCGCAGCACACCGTCGGCGGTCTCGTGGGAGACCATCACGGCCGGGATCCGGGCGCGCCGCGCCCACTTGCCGGTCCACCTGAGGGTCGTACGGTCGGACACCTCCAGCCGGTCCGGCGCGAGCTCCTCCAGGAGCCGGGCCACCCGTCGCTTGTCGGCGAGCACGCGGTAGCCGCCGGTGCCGGGCAGCAGCGGCCCGGGGAGGGTGATCACCCGCCCCTGCTCGGTCTCCCGGTCGCTCACGCGCTCGCCGGGGATCACGAGGACGGGTTCGTGCCCGGCCGCCTTGAAGCCCTTGCCGAGTTCACGCAGCGCCGTGCGCAGGCCGCCGGACGCGGGCGCGACGAAGTTGGCGAGCCGCACGATCCGAAGCGACTGGCCGCTGCTGTTGCCCGGACGCGAGTCGCTCATGCCGCCACCACCGTCCTGCGCGCGGCGAGCACGTCCGCGTAGTGCCCGATCAGCTGGTCCCCGACGGCCGCCCACGTGCGGCCCTCGACCGTGGCCCGCCCGGCGGCGCCGAAGGCGGCCCGCAGCCCGGCGTCGGCGGCCAGGGCCCGCACCGCGTCCCGTACGGCACTCGCGTCGCGCGGCGGTACCAGCAGGCCGGTGCGCCCGTGGGCGACAAGGTCCAGCGGCCCGCCCGCGGCGGGCGCCACGACGGGCAGGCCACTGGCCATGGCCTCCTGCACGGTCTGGCAGAAGGTCTCGAAGGGACCCGTGTGCACGAAGGCGTCCAGCGAGGCGAAGATCCGGGCCAGATCGTCACCGGTGCGGCGGCCGAGGAAGACCGCGCCGGGCAGTGCCTGCTCCAGGCCGGGCCGGCTCGGGCCGTCGCCGACGACCACGACCCGGACGCCCTCGATGCCGCAGACCCCGGCGAGGAGTTCGACGTGCTTCTCGGGGGCGAGCCGGCCGACGTAGCCGACGATCAGCTCACCGTTCGGGGCGAGTTCGCGACGCAGGGCCTCGTCGCGGCGGTCGGGCTGGAAACGTCCGGTGTCGACGCCGCGCGGCCACAGCTCGACCCGGGGCACACCGTGGGTCTCCAGGTCGCGCAGGGCCGCGCTGGCCGGGGCGAGGGTGAGGTCGGCGGCGCCGTGCACGGAGCGGATCCTGGCGAGGTGGACGACATCGGCACGGTGCTCGACGAGGGTGGCGGTCAGGCGGCGGCTGGGGAGGGCTACGCGGACCTGGGGGTAGCCGGGGAGCGGGAGGGAGGGGACGTGGACGACAGGGCACGGCACGTCGGCGTCGGGCTTGTTCCCGGGCGCGGGGGCCGGGGCGACGACGACGGGAGTGTGACCGCGATCGACGAGGTGCCGGGCGGTCTGGAGCGCGCAGTGAGCCACGCCGTTCACATCGGGGGGAAAGGATTCGGTCACGATGACGACACGCATACCGGTGTTGTCGCCGTGCCGGACGTGGCCGCGTCAACGTGGATCTTTCCGGCCGAGGAACGTCCCATGAGCGTTCTGAGCCGCACCCGCGCAGGTCAGGCCGCGTCCATGCGTTCCTGACCCGCGAGTCATCCCGCGTTCACCCAGGCGGCCTGATTCCGCCCTGGCGCCCTTGCACCAAGGGAGTCACTCGCTCACGCGGAGGGGCCTCACACAGCGGTCTCCTCGGGACCGATCCGGCTGCGGACGGCCGTCTGGACCTCGGCCTCCTCGGCCGGGTCGGCGGCGAGCCGGCGCAGTCGCTCGACGACACGGGTGTCTCCGGTCTCGGCGTGCCGGGCGGCGATCTCCCGGGTGGTCTCCTCGCAGTCCCACAGGCACTCGACGGCGAAGCCGGTGGCGAAGGAGGGGTCGGTGGCAGCGAGCGCACGGGCGGCCCGGCCGCGCAGATGGGAGGAGGCGGTCTCGCGGTAGATGTGGCGGAGCACGGGTGCGGCGCAGGCGATGCCGAGCCGTCCGGTGCCGTCGACCAGGGTCCACAGGGTCGGTGCGTCGGGGCCGTCACCCCGAACGGCTTCGCGGAGTGCCGCGAGGACCAGGTCGCGGTCCTGCGCCCCGCCCCGGCAGGCCAGGACGCGTCCGGCGGCGGCGCCCAGCGCGTCCGGCCGCCGGGCCCAGCCGCGCGCCTGGTTCACGGCGGCGAGCGAGCGCATGCGTTCGAAGGCCTCGACGGCGGCGTCCACGACGACCGTCGAGCCGGTGGCCACGGCTCCCTCGATCAGGCCGAGGGCGTCGGGATCGTTGCCGTCGGCGAGGTAACGCAGGGCGGTGCACCGGGCTCCGTCACCGCCGTCCTTCGCGGCCTGGATGATCTCGGCCCGGTCGTCGGGTCCCGCCACGGCGGTGAGACAGCGGGCGGCCGGGACATGGAGCGCCGCTCCCCGTTCGAGGCCGTGCTGGGCCCATTCGAAGACCGCCTGCACACTCCACCCCGGGCGCGGGCCGGCCGGCCGCATCTGCCGCTGCCAGCGGTCGAAACAGCCCGTCTCGTGGGCGGCACGCACGCGTGTGGCGATGGATTCGCGCGGATCCTCGGCCCACAGCCGCCACGGCCGCGGCTCGAAGGCGTCCCGGACGGTCGCGGCCAGCTCGGCGTCGCCCTCCGGATCGGCCGGGAACCGCGCGAGGACGGGTGCGGCGAGGGCGCGCAGGCCCGCGTCGTCGTCCCTGAGGGCCAGTTCGTCGAGGGCCCAGGCCCAGTTGGAGCCGTGGGCGGCGTACCTGCGCAGCAGTTCGAGCGCGTCCCGCCTGCCGTAGGAGGCGAGGTGCCCGAGGACGGCGAGGGCGAGCCCGGTGCGTGATTCTTCGGTGTCCAGGACGTCCTCGGCGCCGAAGAGGTGGGCCTCGATCTCGTCCAGTTCGCCGTTCAGATCGAGGAAGAGCCGGGCGTAGTAGAGGGAGCGGTTCTCCACCTGCCAGTCGTGGCGGGGATCGCGCAGCACGCAGTGGTTCAGCGCCGCGAGCGCCTCGGTGCGCGGGGCGGTGAGCGCGTGCAGTGTGCCGTCGCCGCGGCCCCGCTGGAGCAGGCCGAGCAGCGTACCGCTGGGCGCTATGACCGGATCGAACATGGGAAACAGCCTCACATCAAGCGTCGACGCAACCGGGGACGTGTACTACCTGGCCGCGCGACAACACGTCGGAGTGCCCGCCGTTTCCTGCTTGCTGTAGACCATCTTCCTCTGCCTCTCGTCGGTGGCCCTTGCGGACCGGGTCACGGTCCGCGCGGTGCGGCAACATCTGCCCAGCCATCACGTCCGTGAACCACGTCGTCATGATGACTCGGCAGTCCATCTGCCGCGACCGAAATTTCGGCGGCCCTGTACCGCCTCCCCCGTTTTCGTTGTCGTTCCAGGTCAGACTGGTCGGCTCAGTGCTCGCCGAACAGTTCGAGCAATTCCGTCCGGCCGAACATCCGGGCGGTGTCGACCGCCGAGGGGGTGCCTGTGGACGGGTCGGCACCGCCCTCCAGGAGGGCCTTGATGACGTCCGTCTCGCCCTTGAAGGCCGCTCCCGCGAGCGGGGTCTGGCCTCGGTCGTTCACCCGGTCGGCCTCGGCACCGCGGGCGAGCAGCGCGCGCACCGCCTCGGAGTGGCCGTGGTAGGCGGCGAGCATCACGAGCGAGTCGCCGCGGTCGTTGGTGAGGTTGGCCGGAACACCGGCGTCGACATACGCCACGAGCGCCTCCGTCTGTCCCCGCCGGGCCAGATCGAAGATCTTGGTCGCCAGCTCCACGACCTCGGGGTCGGGGACTTCGGTCATCGGCCGGACCGCCTCTCACTTCACACGTCTCGTCGGGTGCGTACGCCTGCGAGCGGTGCAGCCGTACGAGTGAATCGCCAGGGTACTGGCTCGCGCGGCACATGACCCGATGTGCCCGAGGTAAAGATCACCACAGACCTCGCCGAGCGCAACAGCCCAGCGCGACCGGGCCGGGGACCGCTCCGCCAACCGGGGGGAATAGTCCCAATTTCACCCAGTTGCACCTTTTATCGTATGGATACATCCTGTGAGCCTGGAAGTACTCATGGTGACTGTCCCCGCGAACCAGGAGAACTCAAATGATCCTCTCCATCTCAGGCGTGGTCCTGCTCGGCATCGTCGTCTTCATCTTCTTCCGCAAGGACGGGCTGAAGGCATCGCACGCGGTGGTCGCGATGCTGTTCGGCTTCTACCTGGCGAGCACGGCCATCGCCCCGAGCATCAAGGCGGGCGGCGAGAGCCTGGCGAGCCTCCTCGGCGGAATCAAGTTCTGACGACCCCGCTCCCCGTGCGCATCCCGCCCGTACGCACTCCCTGGAGGCAGCAGTGGCCCGGCGCCCCCTCCCCCGCATTCTGAGCAACGGCAGCGCACAGCTCGCCCGGAGCCGGGAGCTGGCCCGGACGGCCGCCGACAGCGCCACCGATGTGCTTCACCCGCTGATCACGATCACGCGCGGTCTGCACCGGCTGGCAGCGGCCGGACGGCGCAGATGGACCGAGACGCCCAAGGAGAAACGGGGGGCGCTGCTGTTCCTGGTCGCGTCCGTGCTCCTGGTCGTGGCGCTGCTGCCGTACGGACCGCTGTGCGCCGCCGTCACCCTGATGGCGGCCGCCGCCTGGAAGGGCCGGGACCGCGCTCCGGCCGCGTCCGACGGGCCCGACGAGTCGCAGACAGAACGCCTCAAGGCGCTCTACGAAGCCCTCGTTCCGTACTTCTCCGCCGCCGAGGACCCCGAGCCGCTGTACGTCCACGGCGGTGCGTGGGACAAGGTCTTCCCCACCTACGCGTTCGACGGCGCCGGCCGGATCTCGCACCTGGTGGTCCGCTACCCGGCGTACTTCACCGACGGCGAGGCCGAGGCCCGCGCCCGGATCGAGCACCTGCTCGCGGCCAAGTCGGGCCGGGGCCGCGAATACCACTTCACGTGGGACGAGGAGGGCAACCAGTTGACGGTCACCGTGCTCCTGCCGCTGCCCGTCGACATCACAGCCCAGCGTTTCGTCACGACTCCCGGCGAGACGGTCCTCGGCTTCACCGACCCCACCGAGGTCCGGCGCACGCTCCCCCTCACCTGCGGCGACCAGCAGCGAGACGTCCCGCCGGTCATCTGGCGCACGGGCCTGCGCTCGACCGAGCCCCATCTGCTCGCCCTGGGCCAGCCCGGCAGCGGCACCTCCACCCTGCTGCGGTCCATCGCCCTGCAGGCCCTCCAGCACGGCGACGTGGTGATCGTCGACGGCGGCGGCACCGGCGAGTACGCCTGCCTGACCGGTCGGGACGGCGTCCTGGCCGTCGAGTGCGGGCTCACCGGTGCGCTGGCCAGCCTGGAATGGGCCGCGGCCGAGACCGAGCGCCGCCTCATCGCCGCCAACCGCGCCCACCAGGCGGGCCACCCGCCGCCCGACGACACCAAGCGCCCCCTGTGGATCCTCCTGGACCGCCCGACGGCGTTCACCCACCTGGCCGCCGCCGACGACCGCAAGGATCCGCAGTCCCTCCTCCAGGTCCCCCTGCGGCACGGCCGCCCGGCGAACGTGACGGTGGTGGTGGCCGACCAGCTCGACAGCCTCGACACCCTCACCGACGCCGTACGGCAGCACACCCGCGCGCGCGTGGTCCTCGGCCCGGCGACGGCCGCCCAGGTCGAGTCCGTCCTGGGCGCGCCCCCGCACACCACCCCCGTCGACCAGGTCCCGCCCGGCCGCGGCTATGCCCGCCTGGGCACGGGCCCGGTCCACCGCCTCCAGGTCCCGGCCACACCCGACCCCTACGACGACGCGACGTCCGACGCCCTCCGCCAGGCGGTGCTGGACCTCCTGCCGCCCCGCACGACACCGGCGGACGGGGAGACGGTGCCCGACCCGGATCCGTCGCAGGGGGAACCGGAACTGGTCGAGCCGGAGCTGGTCGAGCCGGGGCAGGTCGAACCGGAGCCGTCGGAACCGGAGCCGGTGGCGGTGCAGGAGCCCGTGGCGTCCAAGCCAGTGCCCGTACTGACGGAACCGGCGGAACGAAAGCCGGTCCCCGTACTGACAAAACCCACGAAGACGTCCTAGGTGTGCAGCTGACGGACGCCTAGCCGCGGTCAGTCAGGCCGACTCCCGCAGCTGCGGGGATCGGCCCTACGCCACGAACGTCCGCGGCGACTCGCCGGCCCCCGCACCCCCGTCCTCCACGATCCGCGCCGCCGCAGCCAGCCGCGCGGCCGCCTCCTCGGCCACCGCACCCCCCACGGTGAACGGCAACCGCACATACCCCTCGAACGCCCCGTCGACCCCGAACCGCGGTCCGGACGGCACCCGCAGGCCCACCCGCTCTCCCGCCTCCGCGAGCCGCGAGCCGGACAGGCCGCCCGTGCGCACCCACAGCGTCAGCCCGCCCCGGGGCACCTCGAACTCCCACGTGGGCAACTCCCGCCGCACCGCCGCCACGATCTCGTCCCGGTTCTCCCGCGCCTGCTCCCGCCGCATCTCCACGGCCTGCTCCCAACCCCCCGTGCCGAAGAGCCAGTTCACGGCCAGCTGCTCCAGAACCGGCGTGCCGAGATCCGCGTACGCCCGCGCCGCGACCAGGCTGCGGATCACGTCCGGTGCGGCCCGCACCCACCCGATGCGCATCCCGGCCCAGAAGGCCTTGCTCGCCGACCCCACGGTGATCACCGTCGACCCGGCCGGATCGAAGGCACACACCGCCCGCGGCATCTGTACGTCCGGGTCGAGCCACAGCTCGCTCATGGTCTCGTCGGCGATCAGCACGGTTCCCGCGGACCTGGCCGCGTCCACCAGCTGCCGCCGCTGGTCCTCGTCGGCGAGCGCGCCGGTCGGGTTGTGGAAGTCGGCGACGACGTACGCGATCCGGGGCGCGGCGTCCCGCAGGACCTGCCGCCAGCGGTCCATGTCCCAGCCTGCGAGCCCCTCGGCCATCGCGACGGGCACGAGCCGGGCCCCCGCCTCCCGCATCAGCTGAAGGATGTTGGCGTACGAGGGCGACTCCACGGCGATGCGCTCGCCCCGCCCGGCGAACAGGTGGCAGATCGCGTCGATCGCACCCATCGCCCCGGTGGTCACCATGATCTGCTCGGGCATGGTCGGGATCCCGCGCGCGGTGTAGCGCTCGGCGATCATCGACCGCAGCGCGGGCAGCCCGGCGGGATAGTCGCCGTGCGTGTGCGCGTAGGGCGGCAGTTCCTCCAGCGCGCCCTGCACGGCCCGGGTGAGCCACGGCTCGGGGGCCGGAAGCGCCGCACAGCCCAGGTCGATCATCGAGCCGAGAGCCTCCGGCGGCAGGGGTTCCAGCCCGCGCGCGGGCAGCGGGTTCCCTGCCGGTACGGCGGTCCAGCTGCCCGCCCCGCGCCGGGACTCCAGGAACCCCTCGCTGCGCAGCGCCTCGTACGCGGCGGCGACCGTCGTACGGCTGACGGACAGGGAGAGGGCGAGCTCCCGCTCGGCGGGCAGCCGGGCTGCCACGGGGACCCGCCCTTCGAGCACCAGCAGACGGATCCCGTCGGCGAGCGCGCGATAGGCGGGCGGCCGGCGCGTGCCGGGCCCCGCCGGGCGGTCCTGCTGGGAATTGAGCAGCCGCGCGAGCTGCGCCGCACCCACGGCCGAGGTCCACTGTGCCATGAGAATCAGTCCACCTTCCCCGGATTGGCCATGGATGACCTCTCCATCCAAGCCACAGGGTGTCATGCATCAGTCCACTACCACCAGGGGGGCACATCATGTCCACGCAGCGGCGGCTCGCTCGACGACTGACGCAGCTCTACGTCGGTCTCGCTCTGTACGGCGCGAGTTCGGCGCTGCTCGTCCGGTCGGGCCTCGGACTGGAGCCGTGGAACGTACTGCACCAGGGCCTCGCCGAGCGGACCGGACTGTCGATCGGTGTCGTACTGACCATCGTGGGCGCCGCGGTGCTGCTCGCCTGGATCCCACTGCGCCAGCGGCCGGGCCTGGGCACGATCTCCAACGTGCTGGTCATCGGCATGGCGATGGACGCGACACTGGCCCTGGTGCCCGACGCGCACGGCTGGGCGCTTCGCGTGAGCCTGCTGGCGGCGGGGATCGTCCTGAACGGCGCGGCGACCGGCCTGTACATCGCGGCACGCTTCGGGCCGGGCCCCCGCGACGGTCTGATGACGGGGCTGCACCAGCTCACGGGCGTCTCGATCCGCCTGGTGCGCACGGGCATCGAGCTCACGGTCGTGGCGACCGGCTTCGCGCTGGGCGGCACCGTCGGGGTCGGCACCCTCCTGTACGCGGTGGCGATCGGCCCGCTCGCCCAGCTGTTCCTGCGCGTGTTCGCCGTTCCCGCGGCATCCGGCGGCAGCACGGTCGTTGCCACAGGTCAACCCCGAGGAGCGATACTGCGTCCGTGACCCCGCGGATACGCCATCCCTACCTCGACCATCCCGGTCCGATCGCCTTCGCCCACCGGGGCGGGGCCGCGGACGGCCTGGAGAACACCGTGCGGCAGTTCCGGTGCGCCGTCGAGGCGGGCTACTGCTACATCGAGACCGACGTCCACGCCACCCGGGACGGCGCACTCGTCGCCTTCCACGACGCGACCCTGGACCGGATGACGGACGGCGCGGGCCAGATCGCCGACCTGCCCTGGCAGGAGGTGCGCCACGCGCGCGTGGCGGGCGAGGAGCCGGTGCCGCTCTTCGAGGAGCTCCTGGAGACCTTCCCGGACGTCCGCTGGAACGTCGACGTCAAGGCGGAGGCCGCCCTGCTGCCCTTCCTCGACCTGGTCGGCCGGACGAACTCCTGGGACCGGATCTGCCTCGGCTCGTTCTCCGAGGCGCGCGTGGTGCGCGCCCAGCGGCTGGCCGGCCCGCGCCTGGCCACCTCGTACGGCACCCGGGGGGTGCTCAACCTGCGGCTGCGCTCCTGGGGGCTGCCGGCGGCGGTGCGCCGTTCGGCGGTCGCCGCGCAGGTGCCCGAGATCCAGTCCGGCATCCAGGTCGTGGACCACCGTTTCCTCCGCGCCGCCCACGCGCGCGGGCTCCAGGTGCACGTGTGGACCGTCAACGACCCGGAGAGCATGCACCGGCTCCTGGACCTCGGCGTGGATGGCATCATGACCGATCACATCGACACGTTGCGCAAGGTCATGGAGGACCGCGGCGTCTGGGTCTGAGACCCCCGGCCGGTCGCCCCTGCGCGTATCCGGGGAGGCGAGGGCACGGGTGGGCACCGACACCGCGCGTCCGGAGGCGGCCGACGGGGCCGCGGGACTCAGGCGCGAGCAGCGCGGCTGGTACTTCTACGACTGGGCCTGCTCCGTCTATTCGACGAGCGTGCTCACCGTGTTCCTGGGCCCCTATCTGACGTCGGTCGCCGAGTCGGCGGCCGATGCCGACGGGTACGTCCACCCTCTGGGGATCCCGGTGCGCGCCGGGTCCTTCTTCGCGTACTCGGTGTCCCTGTCGGTGATCGTGGCCGTGCTGGTGATGCCCCTGGTGGGCGCCGCCGCCGACCGCACCGGCCGCAAGAAGCCCCTGCTCGCCACCGCCGCCTACCTGGGGGCCACGGCCACGACGGCGATGTTCTTCCTGGACGGCGACCGCTACCTGCTCGGCGGGGCGCTCCTGATCGTCGCGAACGCCGCGCAGTCCGTGGCGATGATGCTCTACAACTCCTACCTGCCGCAGATCGCCCCGCCCGAGCAGCGGGACGCGGTCTCCTCCCGCGGCTGGGCCTTCGGCTACGCGGCGGGCTCGCTGGTTCTCGTCGTCAACCTGGTCCTCTACACCGGGCACGACGGCTTCGGCGTCTCCGAGAGCACGGCGGTCCGCATCTGCCTGGCCTCGGCCGGCCTGTGGTGGGGCGCGTTCTCCCTCATCCCGCTGACCCGGCTGCGCGATCGCAGGTCCACCGCGCGGGAGGCACCCCTTCCCGGGTTCCGGCAGCTCGCGGCGACCGTCCGCGACATGCGCCGGCACCCGCTGACCCTCGCTTTCCTGCTCGCGTACCTCGTCTACAACGATGGCATCCAGACGGTGATCTCCCAGGCCTCGGTCTACGGCTCCGAGGAACTCGGCCTCGGGCAGTCCACTCTGATCGGCGCCGTGCTGCTGGTGCAGGTGCTGGCGGTGGTGGGAGCGCTGACGATGGGCAGGCTGGCCCGGACCTACGGGGCCAAGCGCACGATCCTCGGCTCGCTGGTGGCGTGGACGGTGACGCTGGCGGCCGGGTTCTTCCTGCCGGCCGGGGCACCCGCGTGGTTCTTCGTCCTGGCCGCCGGCATCGGCCTGGTCCTCGGCGGCAGTCAGGCACTGTCCCGGTCCCTGTTCTCCCATCTCGTCCCGCCCGGCAAGGAGGCCGAATACTTCTCCGCGTACGAGATGAGCGACCGCGGAATGAGCTGGCTCGGGCCACTGCTGTTCGGGCTCACTTATCAGCTGACCGGGAGTTACCGGGACGCGATCATCTCGCTGGTGGGCTTCTTCGTCATCGGGTTCGCCCTGCTCGCGCGGGTTCCGGTGCGGCGTGCGATCGAAGAAGCGGGGAATCCGGTTCCTGACAGGATTTAGCACTCAGCGCGAAAGGGCTGTAGTGTACGCGTTTGGCCTGCCAGGCGTACCGTTACTGCGCGTCAAAGATGCCGAAACGCTGGGTTACATCTGCTAGCAGATGTGACAAACCGGGCGCTGGTGGGTACAACAAGGGCGGCTACGACGGCGACGCATGACCCGGAACGGGACTCGGAACGGGAATCTTTACCGCCGACCGGACGTTGACCGGATGACGACGACAGCGACACCTGTCCTGTGGGCGACAAGCCCGGGAGGCACGATTCATGAGTGAGCGAGCTCTTCGCGGCACGCGCCTCGTGGTGACCAGCTACGAGACGGACCGCGGCATCGACCTGGCCCCGCGCCAGGCCGTGGAGTACGCATGCGAGAAGGGGCACCGGTTTGAGATGCCCTTCTCGGTCGAGGCGGAGATCCCGCCGGAGTGGGAGTGCAAGGTCTGTGGGGCCCAGGCACTCCTCGTGGACGGCGATGGCCCTGAAGAGAAGAAGGCCAAGCCCGCGCGTACGCATTGGGACATGCTGATGGAGCGGCGCACCCGTGAGGAACTCGAAGAGGTCCTCGAGGAGCGCCTGGCGGTTCTGCGCTCCGGGGCGATGAACATCGCGGTTCATCCCCGAGACAGCCGCAAGTCGGCGTAAGTCCCTCCGGGGCCTGGCCGAAAGTTACAGCGCGTCAAGGACCGCGGGCGCCGTACGTGAAGTATGGCGCCCGCGGTTTTTGTCATGCGATCTTGCGGTCGGTATGCGGCCGCAGTCTCGCGGGTCAGTGCGTCAGCGGCGGGCGTGGCTCCCGCGGCGCGTCGCCCCTGCCGTCCCTGATGACCTCGCCCTGGACGACCTTGCCGTCGGGGCGGTGCATACGTGCCTGCTGGAAGGCGCCGCCCAGGCTGCCCGGGTCGGCCTCGCGGAGCTTGCGCTCGAAGGTGCGCTCCGCGGTGCGGCTCACGGCCTTCTGGACCGGGGGCAGCAGCAGGAGCAGACCCACCGCGTCCGTCACCAGGCCGGGGATCATCAGCAGCAGCCCGCCCAGCATCATCAGGCCGTTGCCCTCGCTGTTCGGCCTGACCGACGCGGGCATCACGCCGCTCTGCTGCTGTTGCAGCGTCTCCGAGAGGTTACGGAAGGCCCGCCGGCCGGCCCGCTTGATGACGACCGAGCCGAGGACGAACCCCGCCACCAGGACGAGGAACACCACCAGCCCGCTCGACGCCCCCGCGACCATCATGAGCAGCCAGATCTCCAGGACGAGCCAGGCGGCGAGCCCCAGCGGCAGGAACGTACGCAGCCGGGAGCGCCGGGGCCGTGCGGGATTACCGGGGGTCTGAGCGCCAGTCGTCATGTCTCCAGTGTGCCTGGGCCCGGCTCAGCGCGGGATAAGGCCCCGATCAGGTGTTTTCCGCGAGCGGCGGGCGAGGAGAGGGCGCGGGGTGTCCGCTACGGCTTCGACGGCTTGCCGCCGCGTCCCGTGACCTTGCCGACCCGCTCCCCCACGCCCCACGCCGTGACCCGCCACAGCGCCTCGACGAGGATGTCGCGGCTCATCTTGGAGTCGCCGTGTTCACGCTCGACGAAGGTGATGGGCACCTCCACGACGTGATAGCCGGCCCTGACCGCGCGGCGGGCGAGGTCGACCTGGAAGCAGTATCCCTGCGAGGCGACCTCGTCGAGGCCGAGGCCCTCCAGGGTCTCCCGGCGGAAGGCGCGGTAGCCGCCGGTGATGTCGCGCAGCGGCAGGTCGAGCGCGAGCCGGGAGTAGAGGCTGCCGCCGCGGGAGATCACCTCGCGGGACTTCGGCCAGTTGACCACCCGGCCGCCGGGCACCCAGCGCGAGCCGAGCACCAGGTCGGCGCTCTTCAGGGCGGTGAGCAGACGGGGCAGTTCCTCGGGCTGGTGGGAGCCGTCGGCGTCCATCTCGACCAGCACGCCGTAGTCGCGCTCCAGGCCCCAGCGGAAGCCCGCGAGGTAGGCGGCGCCCAGGCCTTCCTTGCCCTTGCGGTGCAGCACGTGGACGTGGTCGTCGTCGGCGGTCAGCTCGTCGGCCAGCTTGCCCGTGCCGTCCGGGCTGTTGTCGTCGGCCACGAGGACGTGCGCCTCGGGGACGGCCTCGCGCACCCGGCCGACGATGCTCTTGATGTTCTCCGCCTCGTTGTAGGTCGGGATGATCACCAAGGCCGTGCCGAGCGGGCCGAACTTCCTCCCCTGGGCTCCTGCCGCGAGGGTTCCGTCGCCGTCGTTCACTGATGCCCCTTCATGTCCGTACGCAGGGGTCCACCATAGTGGGCCCGGCCTGCGGTGACGTGACAGGACGTTCGAATGGTGGTGTCGAATCCGCAAGACGCGGGTAAGAGTGCGCCTCCGGGCGCGACCGTACGGCGGATGGGGGCCCGGCGCCCTTCGGGCCGACCTGGGATCCGCCGGCTGCGAATCGACCGAAAGCCGTTGTCTACTGAGCGCCCGGGCCCCACCCGGGGTCACACCTCCCCGACCGGCCGGAACGTTCCCTCGGCGCTGCGCCGGCCTGAGCCTGGCTCCCAGTGGCGGTGCCCCGGTGCGGCACACCGTCCCTGACCCGGCGGCGCTGCGGCGAGTGGGCGGACGTTCCCCGGTCGGGCGTCCGGTGGTGGACCCGGCCGAACCTACCGGCCCCCCGCGGCCGCCTGTCAACAGCCGTTTGACCTGCGCATCGTCCGGTAAAGCCCTGGTCAGCGCGGAGGATACGCAGGTCGTACCCGGGGGGCGCGGCGCACGATCGCATGCGCGCCACCCCCGTAGATCACTCGCCCGGCCGTACGAACACCGTGTGTCCGCCCACCACGGTCCGCAGGCAGACGGGCAGGTCACGGCCCGGGGTCAGGTCGGGCAGTCCCGGGGTGCCGGAGCGGGGATCGGTCGACCAGCGCGCGACCCGGTCGTCCGGGGCCTGGACCACGAGTTCGCCGGTGCGCCACACCGCGTAGTCGGCGGGCGCGCCCGGCACCAGGACTCCCGCGTCGTCCCGTCCGACGGCCCGCCAGCCGCCGCGCGTGTGCGCCGTGAACGCGGCGCGCACGGAGATGCGGTGCTCCGGCGTGCGGTGGAAGGCGGCGGCGCGCACCGTACCCCAGGGGTCGAGGGGCGTGACCGGGCTGTCGGAGCCGAAGGCGAGCGGCACACCGGCGCGCAGCAGCGCCGCGTAGGGGTTCAGCGTACGGGCCCGCTCCACCCCCAGCCGCTGCGCGTACATGCCGTCCTCGCCGCCCCACAGGGCGTCGAAGGCGGGCTGGACGGAGGCGGTGAGACCGAGCTCGGCGAAGGCCGCGACGGTCTCGGGCGTGAGCATCTCGGCGTGCTCGATCCGGTGACGGGCGGCCCGGACGCGGGCGAGACCGAGCTTCTCGGCGGCGGCCCGCACACCCTCGGCCACGGAGTCCACCGCGGCGTCGCCGATGGCGTGGAAGCCGGCCTGGATGCCCGCCTCGGTACAGGCCACGACGTGGGCGGCGACGGCGGCGGTGTCCAGATAGGCCCGGCCGGTGTGGTCGGCGTCGGCGTACGGCTGGTGCACGCAGGCCGTGTGCGAGCCGATGGAGCCGTCGGCGAACAGGTCGCCCGCGGCGCCGGCCGCGCCCAGTTCCCGGGCCTTGGTGACGTCCTCCTCGGCCCAGTAGCCGACGACCCGCGGACCGGGCTCCTCGGCGGCGAGGCGCAGCAGGCCGGTGAAGTCGTTTTCGGAGGAGATCTCCGGGCCGCCGCACTCGTGGATCGTGCCGATGCCGAGCGAGGCGGCGTGCGCGAGGGCGGCGCGCTGGGCGTCGGTGCGCTGGCGGGGCGTCACGGCCGCGAACGCGGCGGCGCGGACGGCGTGGTGGGCATCGGCGGTGAGGGGCCCGTCCGCGCGGGGCATGCCCGGGACCATGTCGAGCAGGGCCGTGGTGACGACCGCGGAGTGGACGTCGATCCGGCTGAGGTAGAGGGGCCGGTGTCCGGTCGCCTCGTCGAGTTCGGCACGCGTCGGGGGACGGCCGCCGGGCCAGCGGGCGGTGTCCCAGCCGTGCCCGAGCAGCACACGGTCGTGCGGCCGGGCGGCGGCGAAGTCCCGTACGAGGGCCAGGGCGGCCTCGAGGGAGGGGGCGGCGGACAGGTCGAGGCCGGTGAGCGCGAGGCCGGTGGCAGTGGTGTGCACATGGGCGTCCGTGAACGCCGGGGTGACCAGCGCCCCGTCCAGGTCGATCACCTCGTCGACCCCGTCCGCGAAGGCGTCGGCGGCTCCCTCCGAACCGACCCAGGCGACCTGTCCCCGCTCCACGACCATCGCGGTCGCGAACGGATCGGCAGGACTGTGAACCTCTCCGCGACGGAGCAGGACGGTCTTCGGCGGGGCACTGGACTCACTCATGAGGACCAGTCTCGCGCCTCACTCCGACCGCTTTCGACCAGGGGTGACCCCGACGGCCGAAAGGGGAGGCCCGGCGATCAGATCCGCGGCGGCCGGGCCTCGTAGGGCGTGGACAGCACCACCGTCGTCCGTGTGGACACGCCGGCCAACGACCGCACCCGCGCGAGCAGTTCCTCCAGCTCGTGCGGCGTGGCGACCCGCACCTTGAGGATGTAGTTCTCGTCGCCCGCGACGCTGTGGCACGCCTCGATCTCGGGCACGTCCGCGAGGCGGTCCGCGATGTCGTCGGGTGCGCTGGGGTCGAAGGGCTTGACCGAGATGAACGCGGTCATGGGCAGACCGACGGCCTCCGGGTCGACGACCGCGGCATAGCCGCGGATGACGCCACGCTGTTCCAGCCGGCGCACCCGCTGGTGCACGGCCGACGTGGACAGGCCTGTGGCCTTGCCCAGGTCGGTGTAGCTCATCCGCCCGTCCTTGACGAGCAGCTGCACGATCTGTCGGTCCAGCTCCTCCATGGCGCTAGAACCTACAGTGCGGTTGATCTCCTCCGATACCTGAGCGGCCCGGGGCATGCCCGGTTCGTGATCCGGCCGGCGGCGACTGTCAGCCGCCCGGGGGGACAAACCGGCCGCGGTGGGCACCTGCGTGCGGCATGTGACGAACGCCACAGGCCTCGAACAGTCTCCGTAATGTTGTCGTGATTACCGCCCAGGGGGGACGGGAAGTGCTTGCTGTGGTCGAGGCCGCAGTGCCTGATACGGCCCAGCCCGAGGGGGAGAACCCAATGCAGAGTCTTAAGCGCCCAGGTCGCACCGCACCCAAGCGGCAGCAGCTCGTCGTCGAGCCCGAGCCGGAGGGCGTCGAACCCGACACCTTCGACGACGAACTCGACGCCTACGACACGTTCGAGATGTACCGGGTCATCTGCCCGGACTGCGCTCAGCCCATCGCCCTCCTGGCGGACGAGGAGGTCCTGCCGGAGCACGCGCTGTGCGCCTCGCCGTGGAACCCGTTCGGACTCACGGTCTGTGCCGGAACCGGCCGCGCGGCCACGGATGCCCGCCCCGCTGACGAGTCCGTCGAACCTCAGGAGCAGGACACCGCCCTGCTGTTGACGCTCCCTCAGGGCCTCGACTGGCGGACCCAGCCCTTCTCGCACGTCGGCGGCCCGGGCTCACGCCCCATCAGGGTCGCCGTCATGCGCCGCCAAGCGGCCTGAGCGCGGGCCCTCTTCGCCCGCTCGCCTCGTCCCAGTGACTGCCCCGCACCACGGCTCGCAGTCCGCCGTGGTGCGGGATCAGTGCGTCCGGATCCAGGCCCGGGGCCCGATTCCAGGACCCAGACCCGGCTCCGGAACCGGGCACCCCTGGGCCTCTGAACGCACGCCCGATTCCGCCCTGGGGTGACCTGTCCGGCCTCTTCCGCGTTGCCCGGGCATGACCCCCATCTCCTCAGCGACCGGGCGTCAACGCCTCCTGTTCGTCCCGCCGCCCGCAGAATCGGTTCGGCCTGCCGGGCCGCACTATCAGGACCCGCCGATCTACCGTGACCTGATGCAGGCCTGGGCCGAGCGCGGCCGCACGCTCCCGGGCCGGCACGACCCGGAGTGGATGCGGCTCTCGGCGCCCTGGCGGGGCCTCGACCAGTTCAGCGTCCCCCTGGACCCACGAGATGGCGGGCGATGACCATCCGCTGGATCTGGTTGGTGCCCTCGACGATCTGCAGCACCTTCGCCTCGCGCATGTAGCGCTCCGCCGGGAAGTCCGCGGTGTAGCCGTAGCCGCCGAGGATCTGCACGGCGTCGGTGGTGACCCGCATCGCCGTGTCCGTGCAGTGCAGTTTGGCCATGGCCGCCTGCTGGGCGAACGGCCGGCCCGCGTCCCGCAGACGCGCCGCCGCCAGGTAGAGCGCGCGGCCCGCCTCGATCTGCGTCGCCATGTCGGCGAGCATGAAGCGCAGCCCCTGGAAGTCGGCGATCGGCTTGCCGAACTGGCGCCTCTCGGTCGCGTACGCCAGCGCCTCGTCGAGCGCCGCCTGCGCCACGCCGATCGCGCACGCCGCGATGCCGAGCCGCCCCGAGTCGAGCGCGGACAGGGCGATCGCAAGACCCTGCCCCTCCTCACCGATACGCCGTTCGTCACCGACGCGTACGCCGTCGAAGTGGACCTGGGCGGTGGGTGAGCCCTTCATGCCCATCTTCTTCTCGGGCGGTGCGGCGCTCAGCCCCCGCGCGTCGCCGGGCACCAGGAACGCGGTGATCCCGCGCGGGCCCTCCTCGCCGGTGCGCGCCATGACCGTGTAGAAGTCGGCGATCCCGCCGTGCGTGATCCAGGCCTTGGTGCCGGTGATCACCCAGGCGTCGCCGTCGCGCACCGCCCTGGTGCGCAGGGCGGCCGCGTCCGAGCCGGAGTGCGGCTCGGAGAGGCAGTAGGCACCGAGCATGCCGCCGCCGAGCATCGCGGGCAGGTGCTCGACCTGCTGCTCCTTCGTGCCGTAGGCGGCGAGCGCGTAGGAGGCGAGGGAGTGCACGCTCACGCCGAGGCCGACGGTGAGGCGGGCCGCGGCGAGTTCTTCCAGGACCTGGAGGTAGACCTCGTAGGGCTGGTCGCCGCCGCCGTACTCGGAGTCGTACGGCAAGCCGAGCAGGCCGGAGCGCGAGAGCAGGGTGAACAGCTCGCGCGGGAAGCGGCCGGCGTCCTCCTCCTCGGCCGCCTTCGGGACGATCTCCTGCTGCGCGATGTCGCGGACGAGCGAGATCAGGTCCCGGGCCTCCTCCGTGGGCAGTTGCCGGTCCACCGGCTGCGGGGCGCGGTCGGGCATGGCGACGCTCTCCTCCCTGTCGGGCACTGGCGGACGGGCCCGTGGGTGGGGGCGGCGCCGCCGGGTCGTTCTGGTGCCTGGCCGATGCTTGCAGCCCCGGGTCTCGGAAGCTGCTGACCAGCGGCTCTGCGCTGTGAGTATGCCCGATCAGAGGCATCCCGTCACCAGTTAACGACCGCTTACTTCAAGAAATACCCGAGTGTGCCACGGCGAGCGAAATTGGTCCGAACCATTGACCTGACTGGTCTAGTCCTCCTACTGTTTCGCACCACCGATTCACCGCGTTCATGCCAATCGGCGCGCGCTCCCCTCTCCCCCGAGGAGACACCGGATGCACAACCCCCAACGCTCCCGATTCCGGGCCGTCGTGACAGCGGCCTGTTGTGCCGTTCTCGGCGCCGGCCTGCTCGCCGGCGCGGGCATCTCCACCGCGACGGCGGCGGCCCCGGCTCAGGAGGCCGCCGCCGGTACGAAGGCCGCTCCCCAGGTCAGGGCCGCCGGCTCCAAGGTCATCGGGTACTTCACCGAATGGGGCACCTACGACCGCAAGTACTACGTCAAGAACATCGAGACGTCGGGCTCGGCGGCCAAGCTCACGCACATCAACTACGCCTTCGGCAATGTCACCGGCGGCAAGTGCGCGATGGGCGACGCCTACGCCGCCACCGACCGGACCTACACCGCCGCCGAGTCCGTCGACGGCAAGGCCGACACCTGGGACCAGCCGCTGCGCGGCAACTTCAACCAGCTGCGCGAGCTGAAGCGGAAGCACCCGAACCTCAGGGTGCTGTGGTCCTTCGGCGGCTGGACCTGGTCCGGCGGCTTCGGCGAGGCCGCGAAGAACCCGGCCGCCTTCGCGCAGTCCTGCTACGACCTGGTCGAGAACTCCAAGTGGGCCGACGTCTTCGACGGCATCGACATCGACTGGGAGTACCCCAACGCCTGCGGCGCCACCTGCGACACCAGCGGCACGGCGGCCTTCAAGAACCTCATGCAGGCGCTGCGCGCCAAGTTCGGTCCGAAGAACCTCGTCACCGCGGCGATCACCGCCGACGCCACCCCGGGCGGCAAGATCGACGCGGCGGACTACGCGGGCGCCGCCCCGTACGTCGACTGGTACAACCCGATGACGTACGACTACTTCGGCGCCTGGGACGCCGCCGGACCGACGGCCCCGCACTCCCCGCTGACCTCGTACTCCGGCATACCGAAGGCGGACAACCACAGCTCGGCGACCATCGCGAAGCTCAAGGGTCTCGGCATCCCCGCCTCCAAGCTGCTGCTCGGGATCGGCTTCTACGGCCGCGGCTGGACCGGCGTCACCCAGTCGGCGCCCGGCGGCACCGCGACCGGCCCGGCGGCGGGCACGTACGAGCAGGGCATCGACGACTACAAGGTGCTGAAAGCCAAGTGCCCGGCGACGGGGACGGTGGCCGGCACGGCGTACGCCAAGTGCGGCAGCGACTGGTGGAGTTATGACACGCCGGCGACCATCGCGACCAAGATGAACTACAAGAACCAGCAGGGGCTGGGCGGCACGTTCTTCTGGGAGCTGAGCGGCGACACGGCGAACGGTGAGCTGATCAAGGCCATCAAGTAGGCCTGGTCGACCGGGGGCGGAGGGGCCGTGACGGATCCCTCCGCCCCCCGCTCATGCGCCCTGGCGGGCGGCCTGCGGGGCCGGGTAGCCGGGGTCGAGTTCCTCGATCGCGCGCAGGGCGCCGCCGAGCCCCTTCACCAACAGGTCGCACATGGTCTCGCGGGGCAGTTCGGGGCGGTCGATCCATTCGAGGGTGGTGCCCTCGACACCGCACACCCAGGCGAGCAGGCCCATGCGCGCCAGCGGGGTGATGTCGACGCGGCCGTACGCCCCCTCGGCGATGGTGGCGACGATGGCCTCGCGGACGCCGTCTCGGATGGCGTGCACCTCGGTGTCGAAGCCGACGCCGCCGCTGACGATGGTGCGGTACGCGGCCTGGTTGTGCTCGGCGTAGCGCAGATAGAGGTCGATGGTGCGCTGGACGCGGTCGACCGGGGGCAGTTCGTGTCCGCTCGCCGCCAGGGTGACCAGGTCGGTGACCGAGTCCTGGATGATGGCCAGGTAGTAGCCGCGCTTGGACTGGAAGTAGTAGTAGATCAGCCCCTTGGCGACGTGCGCCTGCCGGGCGATGTCGTCCATCGACAGGGCGTCGTAGGACGTGTCGGCGAACAACCTCCGCCCGATCGCGATGAGTTCGGCACGGCGCGCCAGCGAGCGCTCGGTGCCGCGGGCTCTGGGACGCACGGCAGGCTGTTGACTGATATTCAATTTCGACCCTGGTTCCAACGGGCGGCGGCGGGACATCCGCAGTATGGCAGGCCGCAGAGCAGGGTCGTGGGTCAGGTCACAGCACCACGCGTCGGGTCACAGCAGCCCGAGCTGGGTCACGAGCATCGCGACGACCACGACGAGGGTCCAGCCCGCGACATGCTCGACGATCTTCGGGCCGTCGTCCTGAGGACCGCCGGTGCGGACGCCGGCTGCGGTGGCTGAGTGAGCGGTCATGAATTCTCGCTGATTCGTGATGCGGACGGACTCCCCCGAGGATCGGTTCCTCGGAGGGCCAGTCCACTTTGCCATCGGGAGCGGCTTTCGTGGCCGAGAGGTTGGTCACACGCGCACACCCACGGCCGTCAGCGCCTTGCGCTGGGCCGCGGTCGGGCGGGCCGGGAAGTACAGGTAGCAGACGCCGCCGGTGCCGGAGACGACCTTGCCGGAGGCGTTGTACCGCTTGGTCCGCAGCCAGATGTTCTCCCACTCCCGCCGCCGGTAGACGCGCCGCACGGCCTCGTTGGACTCCGAGAAGGGATCGTTGGCGATCACGTCGCCGTCGGCGGTGAAGCCGATGACGGTCATCAGGTGCCCGGCGGTGCCGTACCCGGCGCCGCTCAGCTCCTCCTTCAGGAAGGACTGGGACGTGATGGCCGGGATGCCGGCCGCGATCAGCGTCTCCAGGTCGGTGAGCGAGCCGAGCCGGGTGACC
Organism: Streptomyces sp. NPDC045955; assembly: GCF_056430805.1. Taxonomy (NCBI): domain Bacteria; kingdom Bacillati; phylum Actinomycetota; class Actinomycetes; order Kitasatosporales; family Streptomycetaceae; genus Streptomyces; species Streptomyces sp. NPDC045955. The sequence goes on along the minus strand of NZ_JBWKKY010000023.1, from coordinate 56,027 downwards.
ACGCCCTGGAGGTCCTTGAACGTGGCCGCGTAGGCGGCGTTGAAGGGCCAGTTGCCGCAGCCGGCGTACTGGTAGTCGTAGGTGAAGCGGGCCGCGTGGCACACCTGGGGATCGGCGTACGACGGATCCACCCAGGCCAGTTGCTCCGGGGTGAGCCGGCCGCCCCAGTACTCGATGACCATCTGGGAGGACGTCGGGCTGCACCAGGCCTCGCCGCCGCTGTCGTACTCGGGGTACTGGCCCTTGTGGATCTCCTGCGAGTACCGCGGGACGGCCAGCTCCCCGGCGAGGCCGGGCGCGGACGCCGGAACGGTGAACCGGTCGGGAACGTCGGAGCCCATCGCGCCGAGCCGCCACACCGTGGGCGTGGCCTTGGTGCCGGGCGTGCGGTAGAGGGTGAGGCGCAGCCGGTACGAGGCGAGGCGCAGGCCCGTCGACGGGTCGTCGATCGCCAGGGTGTCGGTCCAGACGGTGCTCTTGCCGTCGCTCTGGTCGTCGACCGAGGTGCGCCGGATGTCCTGGTCGCCGGCCGCCCAGCGGCCCATCACGTACCAGGGAGTGCTGGTGCCGTCGGTGTAGGTGGCCTTGATCTCCGTCTGGAGCCAGGTACCGGACGGGGTGTGCGCGTTCCAGGAGACGATCGCCTCCGTCGCGGGGACGGTGAGCCGGTGGGCCGGGGACGTCCAGGTGCCGTACTCCCAGCGGGCGGTGGTGCCGGTGTGCGGGTCCGTGTAGCCGGTGGTTCCGGCGGGCTTCGCGATCACCACGCCCGGGCGGGCGCCCGCGACGGCGCGGGTGCCCCGGGCGGTGCCGCCACTCCAGTCGCCGTAGGAGGTCCAGGCCCGGTTGTCCACGGTCCGGGCCGGGACCACGCGGGCGGGCTCTGCGGTGTCGGTCGTCATGGGCTCCTCGGTGTCGGCGGTCGCCGGGCCCGCGCCTGCCGTGACGGCGGCGGCGACCGCGGCGGCCAGGACGGTTCTGCGGGACGGCTGTTCGGCTCTGCGCATGGCGGGACCCCCGGAAGTCGGAGTCGGGCAGGGGCGGGGCAGGTCCATTGCACGGTCGGTCGCACACGCGTAGGCACCACATGGGGCGCCAGCACACATGTATGCGCCACATAGGAGCACAGCCCGCCGAGCCCCGCCAGCACTTCGGCCCGCGCCACGCCCGCCAATATTGGCGTCGACCACTGACAGGCGCCGTGGACACCGTCGTTAGAGTGCTGCGCGAGATGAATCCGACCTTCCGCCCCCCACCGGGCCCCGCCGTCCGCGACCTGGCCTCCCGGATCCGCCGCCTTACGCCCTCCTGCGGCCCGGTCCGTCTCGTCGGCGTCGACGGGCACGCCGGCTCCGGAAAGACCACGTTCGCCGGGCAGCTGGCCGTGGCGCTGGGCGGCGCGCCGGTGCTGCGCCTCGACGACATCGCCACCCACGACGAACTGTTCGACTGGACCGGACGCCTGCTGGACCAGGTGATCGCGCCCTTGACCCAGGGCCGGACCGCGCGCTACGCCCCCTACGACTGGCGAGCCCGCCGCTTCGGTGCGCCGCGCCCCCTGCCACCCGCTCCTGTGGTTCTCGTCGAGGGCGTGGGCGCGGGACGCCGGGCGCTGCGGCCCCACCTGGCCCTGCTGCTGTGGATGGAGCTGCCCCGTGAGGAGGCCTGGGCGCGAGGACGGTCCCGGGACGGGGAGGAGCAGCGGGAGTTCTGGGACGCATGGGTACCGGCGGAACGCCGGCATTTCGCCGGCGACCCCTCGCGGCCGTTCGCCGACCTCCTGGTACGCCAGCGAGAGAAGGGGTTTGAGGTGGTTCCGGGACCTGCTGGGACTGTTGGACCGAACCAGCCCCTCACGCACGGTGACGAGCCGCCCGCAGTGTGCTGAACCTGTGAAGGGCCTTGCGGGACAAGTTGCCGGAGTGCATCAACTCCGCTTGACCGGGGGCCCGTACAGGACTTACGTTCTCAATGTGCGGCCATTCGAAGCCGCCCACAGACGCGAAGCCCCCGGTTGTTCCCCCGTGATCGGGGGCTTCGTTCTGTCTTCTTCCGGTTTTCCGGGCGCCGCGCGGCGCCATGTGCTCACCCTGGGTCACCGTGCGGGAGTGTGCCGCATCCGCTCCCACCTCGCCGAACGCCTCGTGCGGCACCCTACGGAGGCGCCGCCCGCGCGGGTACGATGCCCTCGTTGCGACCTACGGACGGTTGCTTCGCACACCTTGCAACTCCGGTCCGTGGCACAGCGGTTCGAGCAGGGAAGCCGACCGGGGGACGGCTCGTTGGCATACCGACGGGGGCACGGTTCGTGGGGGACGTGATGGACTTCGGCACGCAGGGCCCACAGGCCCCGGCCGATCTCGCCTGGCTGCGAGGCGTGGACGCCTACACCATGGGCGCCTATCCGCAGGCGGAGGAGGAGTTCCGCGCCGCCGTGCGCATGGACTCCGGGATGGCCGACGCCTGGCTCGGGCTGCACGCGCTGCGCGTCGACACGACGACCGCACTGCTCAGGATGTTCCGCCACCGGGACCGCTTCGGCGAGCAGCGCACCCGCTACCGTCGCGCCCTCAACTCCTGGTACTGGCTGGGCTGGTGGGTGCAGCCCGTACTGGAGAGCCCCCGGGATCTGCTGCTCGCGCACGCCTCCCACTGGCTGGACGGCCGCCACGTCCCCGAGCTGGACCGCGCCCTTGCCGGGCTGCCGCCGGTGGACACCGACGCCCAGGTCCGTTTCCTGCACGCCTGCCGCGCCTATCTGGTCAAGGACTGGGAGCAGCTGGTCCGCCACACCGACCCGCTCCTCGACGACCCGATGCTCGGCATCGAGGCGGGCCTGTTCGGCGGCATGGCCCGGGTCCGCCTGGAGATGTACGGGCAGGCCGAACCACTGCTGTCCGCCGCGCTGATGCGCTGCCGCAGCGAGCAGCCCCAGCGCAAGGAACTGCGTTACTGGCTGGCCAGGGCGCACGAGGGCACCGGCCGCAGCGCCGCCGCGCTCCCCCTGTACCGGGCGGTGCACCGGGTCGACCCCGCCTTCATGGACACCGCGGCCCGGCTCGCCGCGATCGCCGAGGGCGACGGCTACGACGAGGCCACAGACCTCGCGGCGATCACCCTCACCGGCGCCGGCCAGGACGCCGTGGACGGACCGGAGGGATTCGACCCGCTCTTCGGCACCGAGGGCCGTGACCTGAGACTGCCCGATCCCGCACCGCCCGTCTCCGCTCCCCTGCCGCCGGTGACCGACCCCTCGGTGCGCTCACGGACCGGCCCGGCGCCATCGCTGCCCGCGGGGCCCACCGACCCGGTTTTACTCGAGGAGGCACTCGCCGAGCTTGAGCGCATGGTAGGTCTGGAGCCGGTGAAACGCCAGGTCAAGGCGTTGTCGGCACAGCTGAACATGGCCCGGCTCCGGGCCGGGCAGGGCCTGCCGGTCCAGCCGCCGAAACGCCACTTCGTCTTCTCCGGCCCCTCCGGCACCGGCAAGACCACCGTCGCCCGCATCCTCGGCCGCGTGTTCTACGCGCTCGGCCTGCTCGGCGGCGACCATCTCGTGGAGGCCCAGCGGGCCGACCTGGTCGGCGAGTACCTCGGGCAGACCGCCGTGAAGGCGAACGAACTGATCGACTCGGCGCTCGGGGGCGTGCTCTTCGTCGACGAGGCGTACTCGCTGTCCAACTCGGGCTACGGCAAGGGCGACGCGTACGGCGACGAGGCGCTCCAGGTGCTGCTGAAGCGGGCGGAGGACAACCGCGACCACCTCGTGGTGATCCTGGCCGGCTACCCCGAGGGCATGGACCGCCTCCTCGCCGCCAACCCCGGGCTGTCCTCCCGCTTCACCACCCGCGTCGACTTCCCCTCCTACCGGCCCCTCGAACTCACCGAGATCGGCAAGGTGCTCGCGGCGGAGAACGGCGACCTGTGGGACGAGGAGGCCCTCGACGAGCTGCGGTCGATCGCCGGGCATGTGGTGGACCAGGGGTGGATCGACGAGCTGGGCAACGGGCGGTTCCTGCGGACTCTGTACGAGAAGAGCTGCGCGTACCGGGATCTTCGGTTGTCCGTCTGTCCCGGGGTGCTGGGCAGGGAGGACCTGGCGACGCTGCGGTTGCCGGATCTGATGCAGGCGTACGGAGAGGTGCTGTCCGGGCGGGGGCCGCAGGATCCACCGGCCATGTAGCGGCCCCCAACTGCCGGCAGTCGTGCCTCCCCCAGTGCCTCAAGGGCCTGGGAGGTGCCCCAGGGCGACACGGGTGGGCGCGGCGGCACCCCGCTACACCGGGCCGCGCACCCACCCGCCCGGCTACGTCGCCAGTACCTCCTCGCCCGACCTCGGCTCGGTCAGCCTCACCTCGCGCACCTCCCGGTGCGCGGGATCCCGCACCTCCCCCACCAGCAGCTCCAGCACGTCCTCCAGCGCGACCAGCCCCAGCACCTTCCCGGACGCGTCGGCCACCTGGGCCAGATGCGTCGCCGCCCGCCTCATCACCGTGAGCGCGTCGTCCAACGGCAGCTCGGACCGCAGCGTCGTCATGGAGCGCCACAACTGCTGCGGTACGGCCCGGTCCGAGTGCTCCAGGTCGAGGACGTCCTTGACGTGCAGGTAGCCCATGAACGCACCGTTGTCCGCGACGACCGGGAATCGCGAGTACCCGGTGCGGGCGGTGAGCTCGACGATGCGGCCGGGGGTGACCGACGGGCTGACCGTCACCAGTGACTCGCGTTTCAGCAGGACGTCCGTCACCGGGCGGGAACCCAGCTCCAGGGCGTCCTCCAGGCTTTCGGCCTCCTCTGGGTCGAGCAGGCCCGCCTGGCCGGCGTCCTCCACGAGCCGGTTGAGCTGCTCGCTGGTGAAGACGGCCTCGACCTCGTCCCTGGGCTCGACGTGGAAGAGCCGCAGGATGCCCTGGGAGACGGCGCCGAGCGCGGCGGTGATCGGCTTGCAGAAGCGGGCGAACCAGACCAGGCCGGGGCTGAGCCACAGCGCGGCCTTCTCGGGGGCCGCCATCGCCAGGTTCTTCGGGACCATCTCGCCGATGACGAGGTGGAAGAAGACGACGACGGCGAGGGCGATGACGTAGGTCAGCGGGTGGATCATGCCATGCGGCAGGTGGACCCACTCGAAGACCGGCTCCAGGAGGTGCGCGACGGTCGGCTCGGCGACCGCCCCGAGGGTGAGGGAGCAGATCGTGATGCCGAACTGGGCCGCCGCCATCATCTGCGGCAGCCGCTCCAGGCCGTAGAGGACCTGCCGGGAACGGGCGGTGCCGAGGGGTTCGATCTGGCTGCGCCGTACGGAGACGAGCGCGAACTCGGCACCGACGAAGAAGCCGTTGAGAAGCACCAGGAGTGCGGCGAAGGTCAGTTGGAGCACGCTCATCGGGCGGCCTCCATCACGACGACAGGGGCCGTTTTGACCAGACGCACCCGCTCGGCGCGGTAATGACCGACCTGGCGTACCGACAGCCGCCAGCCGGGCAGTTCCGCCTTGTCGCCGACGGCCGGGATACGGCCCAGCAGATCGGCGATCAGGCCCGCGACGGTCTCGTACGGGCCTTCGGGTACCTCGAGGCCTATGCGCCGGAGGATGTCGACCCGGCAGCTGCCGTCGACGTCCCAGGCGGGCCTGCCGTCCTCCGGCGGCGCGGAGGCCAGCTCGGGCAGGTCGTGTCCGTCGTGCTCGTCGCGGACCTCGCCGACGATCTCCTCGACGATGTCTTCCAGCGTGACGACACCGGCCGTCCCGCCGTACTCGTCGACGACGACCGCGATGGGCTGCTCGCTGCGCAGGCGGGCGAGCAGCGGCCGTACCGGCAGGGTCTCGGGGACGAGCAGCGCCGGGCGGCAGATGCGGCCGACGGGGGTGCGCAGCCGGTCCTGCACGGGTACCGCCAGGGCGTCCTTGAGATGGACCATGCCGACGACCTCGTCGATCCTCTCCCGGTAGACGGGGAAGCGGGACAGGCCGGTGGCCCGGGTCAGGTTGACCACGTCCTCGGCGGTGGCCGAGGACTGCAGGGCGCTGACCTTCACGCGCGGCGTCATCACGTGCTGCGCGGTCAGCTCGCCCAGTGACAGGGTCCTCACGAAGAGGTCGGCCGTGTCCTGTTCCAGGGCGCCGGCCCGGGCCGAGTGGCGGGCGAGGGAGACGAGCTCGCCGGGGGTGCGGGCGGAGGCCAGCTCCTCGGCGGGCTCGATGCCCAGGGCGCGCACGAGTCGGTTCGCGACGGCATTGAGGCCGGCGATGACCGGCCGGAACAGGCGTGCGAAGACGTGCTGCGGGCCGGCGACGAAGCGCGCGACCTGGAGCGGCCTGGAGACCGCCCAGTTCTTGGGCAGGAGCTCGCCGATCACCATCTGCACGGCGGAGGCCAGCAGCATGCCGACGACGACCGTGACACCGGAGACGGCTCCCTCGGGGACGCCGATCGAGGTGAACGGGCCGTGCAGCAGCTCGGCGAGCGCCGGTTCGGCGAGCATGCCGACGACGAGGGAGGTGATGGTGATGCCCAGCTGGGTGCCGGAGAGCTGGAAGGACAGCTCCTTGAGCGACTCGACCACGCGGTGGGCGCGCCGGTCGCCCTCGGCGGCGGCCTTCTCGGCCTCCGGCCGCTCGACCGTCACGAGTCCGAACTCGGCCGCCACGAAGAATCCGTTGGCCAGAATCAGCAGGAACGCGGCTGCCAGAAGCAGCAGGGGGATGGTCATGATGCCGCCGCCTCCGCACGGTCGCGGACACGGTCCGCGCTATGTCGGCAGGGGGCGGCGCAGGTACTGCAGGACGATCCGTCCATCGCCGGAGGGGGTCACTCCTCGGTTAGCAGGAGCCCCTGGCGCACCGGGCGGGGCAACAGGGGCGGGGGCGCATCCGTTCGCGCCTCCGCCAACAGATTAATCAAGACACGGCCCGGTGCGGCAGTGGTGGCCGCCGTGAGGATCCCCCGAGTCAGCCCTGAGGCCGCTCGGGGTCCGCGACGGAACGCGCCTCGGCGAGCGCCCGCAGGGCACGGGCGTCGGCGATCGCGCGCTGCCGGGCGATGCCCGGCTGGATGCCCAGCGCGGGCAGGCTGGTGCCGTCGCTGAGGTTGAGGAACACCCAGGGGTCGCCCGGCCGGAGGGTCACCTGAAGGATCTCGGCCCATTCCAGCCGGCGCTTGTTCGTGAGGTTGACCACAGTGACGCCGGACTCGTCGGCGACGACCTTGGGCCGCGCCAGCAGAAGCAGCACCGCGTCCAGCAACAGCGCCGTGACGATGAAGCTGAGGCGCTCGGCGGGGCTGAGCTGCTCCAGCAGCATCGCGACGGCCGTGATCACCACGAGGATCGCGACGGCCGCGCTGAGCAGCACCGCACGAGTGCTGCCCGGCCGGAAGGTGACGGGCAGGGTGGGCAGATCGGACATCAGTGCGCGCCCCTCACAGACGGCAGGCGTGGATGGCCGTGGTCAGGATGGCCCGGGCGCCGATGTCGTACAGGTCGTCCATGATCCGCTGCGCTTCCTTGGCCGGGACCATCGCGCGGACGGCGACCCAGCCCTCGTTGTGCAGCGGGGACACGGTCGGCGATTCCAGCCCTGGGGTGAGGGCGACGGCCTTCTCCAGCTGCTCGACACGGCAGTCGTAGTCCATCATCACGTACGTCCGGGCGACCAGGACGCCCTGGAGGCGGCGCAGGAACTGCTGCACCTTGGGGTCGTCGCCGTCCGCGCCGGTGCGGCGGATCACGACGGCCTCGGACTGCATGATCGGCTCGCCGACGACCTCAAGGCCCGCGTTGCGCAGCGAGGTGCCGGTCTCGACGACGTCCGCGATGACCTGGGCGACGCCGAGCTGGATGGCGGTCTCGACGGCGCCGTCGAGGTGGACGACGGAGGCGTCGATGCCGTGCTCGGCGAGGTGGGCCGCGACGATCCCCTCATAGGAGGTGGCGACGGTCTTGCCCGCCAGGTCCGCCAGGCCGCTGATGGTGCCGGGCTTGCCGGCGTAGCGGAACGTGGAGCGGGCGAAGCCGAGGGCGAGGATCTCCTCCGCGTCGGCGCCGGAGTCGATGAGCAGGTCCCGGCCGGTGAGGCCGATGTCCAGCTGGCCGGAGGCGACGTAGATCGCGATGTCGCGGGGGCGGAGGTAGAAGAACTCGACCTCGTTCGTCGGGTCGACGATCCGCAGTTCCTTGGACTCCCTGCGCTGCTGGTAGCCGGCCTCATGCAGCATCTCCGCCGCAGGGCCTGACAGGGAACCCTTGTTGGGGACGGCGATGCGCAGCATGAGGTCGGCTTCCTTCGCGTGGGTGTCTTACGGGAACGGGGCGGCTTACAGGTGGGCGTAGACGTCGTCGAGGGAGATGCCGCGGGCGATCATCATCACCTGGACGTGGTACAGCAGCTGCGAGATCTCCTCGGCGGCCGCCTCCTTGCCCTCGTGCTCGGCGGCCATCCAGACCTCGGCGGCCTCTTCGACGACCTTCTTGCCGATGGCATGGACGCCCTTCTCGACCAGTTCTGCGGTGCGGGAAGTGGCGGGGTCGCCATGGGCGGCCTTGTGCTGGAGCTCGGTGAAGAGCTCCTCGAACGTCTTCTTGGACATGGTGACGCTCAGCCTATGCCACAGGTGCCTTTCGTCAGCGCCAGGGTTCGGATACTGAGCGGAGGGTGGCCGCGGTCGCCACCGCCGCCGTCACCGCCTCGTGTCCCTTGTCCTCGTTGGAGCCCTCCAGGCCGGCGCGGTCCAGGGCCTGCTCCTCCGTGTCGCAGGTCAGCACGCCGAAGCCGACGGGGACGCCGGTGTCGACGGAGACCTGGGTGAGGCCCTGGGTCACGCCCTGGCACACGTACTCGAAGTGGGGGGTGCCGCCGCGGATGACGACGCCGAGGGCGACGATCGCGTCGTAGCCGCGGCCCGCGAGGACCTTGGCGACGACAGGGAGCTCCCAGCTGCCGGGGACCCTGAGGAGGGTCGGCTCGTCGATGCCCAGGTCGTGCAGGGCGCGCAGGGCGCCGTCGACCAGACCGTCCATCACCTTCTCGTGCCACTGTGCCGCGACGACGGCGACCCTGAGGTCACCCACATTGCGTACGGACAGCTCCGGTGCACCCTTGCCGCTCACGTCTCTCCCTCTGTGCTCTCTTACTGGTTGCCGCAGGCCGGCACGGTGGTCGTGTCCAGCCAGGGCAGGTCGTGGCCCATCCGGTCCCGCTTGGTGCGCAGGTAGCGGAGGTTGTGCTCGCCGGCGCTCACGGGCATCGGCACGCGCGCCTTCACCACGATGCCGTGGCGGGTGAGCGCATCCGTCTTGTCGGGGTTGTTGGTCAGCAGGCGGACGCCGCGCACGCCGAGGTCGGCGAGGATCTGGGCTCCGGCGCCGTAGTCGCGGGCGTCGGCGGGCAGGCCGAGTTCGAGGTTGGCGTCGAGGGTGTCGCGGCCGCGCTCCTGGAGTTCGTAGGCGCGCAGCTTGGACATCAGGCCGATGCCGCGGCCCTCGTGTCCGCGCAGGTAGACCACGACTCCGCGGCCCTCGGCCTGGATTCGGGCCAGCGAGGCGTCCAGCTGGGGGCCGCAGTCGCAGCGGGCGGAGCCGAAGACGTCGCCGGTGAGGCATTCGGAGTGGACGCGGACGAGGACGTCCTGGCCGTCGCCGATCTCGCCGTGCACCAGGGCGACGTGCTCGACGCCGTCGACGGTGGAGCGGTAGCCGTAGGCCGTGAAGGTGCCGTGAGCCGTGGGCAGTTGGGTCCTGGCTTCGCGGCGGACGGTGGGTTCGCTGCCGCGGCGGTAGGCGATCAGGTCCTCGATGGAGATGATCGTCAGGCCGTGCTTGCGGGCGAAGGGGATCAGCTCGGGCAGGCGCAGCATCGTGCCGTCCTCGCCGGCGATCTCGACGATGGCGCCGGCCGGGCGCAGGCCCGCGAGGCGGGCGAGGTCGACGGCGGCCTCGGTGTGGCCGTTGCGCGTGAGGACCCCGCCGGGCCGGGCGCGCAGCGGGAAGACATGGCCGGGGCGGACGAAGTCGTCGGGCTGGGCTGCGCCGTCGGCGAGCAGCTGGAGGGTGGTGGCGCGGTCGGCCGCCGAGATGCCGGTGCCCACGCCGTGCGCGGCGGAGGCGTCGACGGAGACCGTGAACGCCGTCTTCATCGACTCGGTGTTGTCCTCGACCATCTGCGGCAGGCGCAGCCGGTCGAGTTCGTCGCCCTCCATGGGCGCGCAGATCAGACCGCGGCACTCGCTCATCATGAAGGCGACGATCTCGGGGGTCGCCTTCTCGGCGGCGATGACGAGGTCGCCCTCGTTCTCCCGGTCCTCGTCGTCGACGACCACGACCGGGCGGCCGGCCGCGATGTCGGCGATGGCCTGCTCGACCGGGTCGAGCGTGAGGTCCTCGAAGCCGTCGGTGCCGTACAGGATCGGTGCCGTGCTCATGCCGGCGCTCCTTCCAGGGCGGGCTGCGCTGCCGCGCGGGAGCGCAGCCACCAGTCGCGCAGGCCCCACAGGACGAGCGCGCCGTAGATGACGTAGACGAAGCCGGAGAAGGCGAAGCCGTTGGCGAAGTTCAGCGGGACGCCGACCAGGTCGACCAGCAGCCAGGCGAACCAGAACTCGACCATGCCGCGGGCCTGGGCGTACATCGCGACGATCGTGCCGACGAAGATGTACGCGTCCGGCCAGGGGTCCCAGGACAGGGTCGGGAAGGCCGTGAACAGGCCGCCGACCGCGAGGGTGCCGAGGGCGGCGGCGCCGGCCAGCACCCCGCGCTCGCGCCAGGTCGCGAACCGTACGGCGATGGAGCCGTCCTGCGCCTGCTGCCGGCCGCGGTTCCACTGCCAGAAGCCGTACGTGGCGACGAGCATCACGACGATCTGCTTGCCTGCGCTGCCGGAGAGGTGGGCGGTGGCGAAGGCGGCGAAGAGGACCAGGCCGGAGACGAACTGGGCGGGCCAGGTCCACAGCGAGCGCCGCCAGCCGAGGGCGAGGCCGACCAGACCGATCACGTTGCCGATCATGTCCGACCACTTGATGTGCTGGCCGAAGAGCGTGAAGGCCTCGGAGTTGAGCCAGTTCACTGGGCCGCCCCCTGCGCACGGTCGCCCAGCATCCGCTCGACGTACTTGGCGATGACGTCCACCTCTAGGTTGACCGGGTCGCCGGGCTGCTTGTGGCCGAGCGTGCTCAGGTCGAGGGTGGTGGGGATGAGGCTGACCGTGAAGTAGTCGGGGCCGGCGTCGACGACGGTGAGGCTGATGCCGTCGACGGTGATGGAGCCCTTCTCGACGACGTACCGGGTGAGGTCCGCGGGGAGGGAGATCTTCACGATCTCCCAGTTGTCGGAGGGCTTGCGCTCCAGGATCTCGCCAGTGCCGTCCACATGGCCCTGCACGATGTGCCCGCCGAGGCGTTCGCCGACGGCCATGGGGCGTTCGAGGTTGACGCGGGAGCCGGCCTTGAGCGCGCCGAGGCTGGAGCGGTTGAGGGTCTCCGCCATCACGTCGGCGGTGAACTCGTCGCCCTCGTGGTCGACGACCGTGAGGCAGACGCCGTTGACGGCGATGGAGTCGCCGTGTTTCGCGCCCTGGGTGACGACGGGGCCTCGCAGGCGGAAGCGACAGGCGTCGTCGAGGGTCTCGACGGCGGTGACCTCGCCCAGCTCTTCGACGATTCCGGTGAACACTTCCCGGGTCCTCCTGCCTCTTCGGGCACGGACTCCGGGGCTGTCGATGACGACAGATCTACGAGCGAGGACACCGGGAACGACGCCGGACGGAGTCCGCCCGGAGGGCGGACTTCTTGGGCGGCGCGCACGTATGCCCGCTCGCCGCGCACTGCCTCCCATCCGGACTTTAACCGTCGGTCCAGGAATTTCACCTGGTCAACCGGCCGCTGGAGGCGACCGGGTCGCGGACTGTAACCGCCGGTTCGGACTTTCACCGACCCCGGAGTGCGCTGCTGCTGATACAAGGCCAGTGTGCCACGCCTGATCGACGTCCAGACGGGCGAGCGGTGTGGGGTGCCTCACAGAACGTGTCACCGCCCCTCCCGAGCGCGACAGGGCGAGGCAACTCCCGTGCGTGCGCTCCCCCTTGCTCGATGGGCCCTCGCGTTGGTACACACCTATTGACGCTGTGGTCTAGTCCTTTCTAGGGTCGTGCGCATCCCTCGCAGACCGGCCCGGCGGCGGTGACGACGGCCCTTGCCCGCCGTCGGGCCTTCCCACGCCGCACGGACGGTCTTCTGGCAGGGTGAGGCGTATGACCACCACGCTCGCCGAGGAGTTCGAGACCCACCGGCCCCGGCTGTTCTCCCTCGCCTACCGGCTGTTGGGTTCCGCGCAGGAGGCGGAGGACGCGGTCCAGGACGCCTATCTGCGCTTCAGCGGCGCGGACCGCGCGGAGATCGAGCATCCTGCGGCCTGGCTCGCCAAGGTCGTCACCAACCTCTGCCTCAACCGGCTGACCTCGGCGCGGGCCCGGCGCGAGACGTACGTCGGCACCTGGCTGCCCGAGCCGGTGGTGACCGCGGACGGCACGCTCGGCCCCCTGGAGTCGGCCGAGCAGCGGGACTCCGTCTCGATGGCGATGCTGGTGCTGCTGGAGCGGCTCACGCCGGCCGAGCGGGCGGTGTACGTGCTGCGGGAGGCGTTCGGCTACGGGCACCGGGAGATCGCCGGCGTGCTGGATCTGAGTGAGGCCAACTGCCGCCAGCTGTACCGGCGGGCCGTACGGCGGGTTGGCGAGCCGCAGGCCCGGTTCGAGGCCGCGTCCGAGCGGCAGGAGGAGCTGGTCACGTCGTTCATCACGGCGGCCCGCGAGGGCGACCTGGCCGGGCTGGAGAAGCTGCTCGCGGCCGACGCGACCTGGTGGAGCGACGGGGGCGGCAAGGTCACCGCGGCCCGGTGGCCGATCGAGGGCGGGCCGAGGGTCGCGCAGTTCCTGTCGGGCGGGGGCCCGAAGTTCTCGGTGGGCCTGGAGTTCACCGTCACCGAGGTCAACGGCGCGCCGGGGCTTGCCACTTGGTCGGGCGACACCCTCGTCGGCCTGGCAGCGTTCGAGGTGCGCGACGGGCTGGTCGTGGGCGTGCGGGCCGTGGTCAACCCGGAGAAACTGGCGTTCGCGCGACGCCAGCTCAGCCGGCCGTAGGCCGTCGGGGCGGGGGTGTGGGATAACCGGCGGGAGCGGGACACCGGCCGTGAGTCGTCTGGCACGGGACGTGGGTCGCCGGGCACGGGATGCCGGTCATGCCGGGCACCAGGCGGGAATCGAAGGGCGCGGTCGGGGGGCGTTGGGCGGGTCGCGGATCACCGGCGCGGGACGCAGTCGCGCCAGGCACGAACCACGAACGCCAGGCACGGTCGCGGAACGTCGAGCCGGTCGCAGATCGCCGGCGCGGCCCGCGGAACATCGAGCCGGTCGCGGGTCACCGGCGCGGGGACGCGGATCGCCGACCCGGAAACCAGTCACGCCAGGCACGAACCACGAACACCAGGCACGGTCGCGGAACGTCGAGCCGGTCGCAGATCGCCGGCGCGGCCCGCGGAACATCGAGCCGGTCGCGGGTCACCGGCGCGGGGACGCGGAT
>NZ_JBWKKY010000023.1:0-42367 GCF_056430805.1 Streptomyces sp. NPDC045955 | reverse complement strand
CGGATCGCCGGAGCGGAACACCAGTCGCGCCGGGCACGAAGGCGAACGCCAGGCACGGTCGCGGATCGCCGCGCGGGGATGTCACATTCGGCAGGGGCTGTCCGGTCTCAGTCGCAGAGGGCGCTCCGTCCGGGAGCGCCGGCGTTCCGAAAGGGCTGAACAGCATGACCACGATCCTGGTGACCGGCGGCACCGGAACGCTCGGCCGGCTCGTCGTCGAGCGACTGCGCGCGGACGGGCACGACGTGCGGGTGCTCAGCCGGCACACCCAGCCGTACGCGCTGGACCTGCGGGAGGGCGGTGCCGCGCTGGACGCGGCCGTCGCCGGTGTGGACACGATCGTGCACTGCGCGTCATCGCCCAAGGGCGGCGACGAGCGGGCGGCGGCGAACCTGATCAGGGCGGCGCGCGGGGCCGGTGTGCGGCACCTCGTCTACATCTCCATCGTGGGCGTGGACCGGGTGCCGTTGCGCTACTACAGGAGCAAGCTCGCGGTGGAGAAGCTGATCGAGCAGTCGGGGCTCGACTGGACGGTGCTGCGGGCGACGCAGTTCCACGACCTGCTCGTCATGGTGTTCCAGGGGCTGTCGAAGCTGCCGGTCCTGTTTCTGCCGGCGGGTGTCCGGGACCAGCCGGTCGAGGTGGCCGAGGTCGCCGACCGGCTGGCCGGACTCGCGGCGGGGGCGCCGGCGGGGCGGGTCGAGGACATGGGCGGGCCGCAGGTGCGGACGATCGAGTCCTTGGCCCGCGCGTATCTGAAGGCGGCCGGGCGGCGCCGGGCGGTGGTGAACGTACCGCTGTGGGGCGCGGCGTTCCGGGGCTTCCGCAGCGGTGGTCACCTGACGCCGCAGCGGGCGACCGGCACGGGCACGTTCGAGGAGTACCTGGCGCGGCGGTACGGGGGCGAGCAGGCACGGGCGGGCAGCGGGCGGTCCAGGGCGTGAGCCCCGGCACGGCCTACCACCGCTGAACCGGCCGCTCCCCTGGTGCGAAGAGCTCCTCCTGGGCGCGGTCGCGGGCCGTCAGGAGGGCGCCGCGCAGAACCGCGCCGCCGCCGAGTGTGGTCGTCCGTACCTCCGTGGGCAGGGGCGTCATCCGGGCGATGCGCTCCTGCACGCGGGCGGCGAGCTCGTCGCCGCCCGCTCGGCCGACCTCGCCGCCGAGCACCACGCAACCGGGGTCCAGGATCGCGACGACGGAGGCGACGCCGACGGCGAGGCGGTCGGCGAGAGCATCGAGGAAACGGGCAACGGGGACGGCACCCCGCACCTTCTCTCGCATCTCCCTCTGGTCCACTCCCGGCACCGGCCGCCCTTGCGCCACCGCGGACCCCACCAGCCCCACCGCCGCCCGCACCACCCCCACCACCGACGGCTCCTGCCCCGGCTCCGGCGAAACCCCGTATCGCGCCGCGAGGTCCACGATCGCGCCCGCCGCGGCCAGGGAGTGGAAGCCGCCTTCGCAGTCCGTCGAGGACGGCAGCGCGGCGGGACCCGGGACCGGGAGGAAACCGATCTCGCCGGTGCCGCCGGAGGCACCGCGCCGTAGTGCGCCGTCGAGGACCACCGCCGCGCCCGTTCCGTGGCCGAGCCACAGCAGGACGAAGGTGTCCCGGTCCCGGGCCGCCCCGTCACGCTGCTCCGCCAGCGCCGCGAGGTTGGTCTCGTTCTCCACGCTCACCCGGGCCTCGGGCAGCCGCTCCTGGAGGGCGGCGACGAGCCGGCGGTGCCACTCCGGCAGCCCGGAGGAGTCGCGGAGTTCACCGCTGGCCGGGTCGATCAGGCCGGGCGCCCCGATCCCTACGGTGTGCAGACGGTCCGCGCCGGCCTCCTTCACCACGCGCTCGACCAGCGCCACCGCCTGCTCCACGGCGGGACCCGTCGCCATGTCGCCGCCGATGGGCACCGACTCCTCGGCCAGCACCCGTCCCACCAGGTCCGCGACGGCCACGGCGACACCCTCCGTGCGTACGTCCAGCGCGGCGAGGTGCGCCCGGCCGGCGACGATGCCGTACACCTTGGCGTTGGGCCCGCGCCGCTGCTCTCCCGCCTCGCCGACCACCTCGATCAGCCCTGCGGCGGTGAGGCGTTCGACGAGGTCGGCGATGGTCGGCCGGGACAGACCGGTCAGGTGCTTCAACTGCCCTGCCGTCAGTGGGCCCTCCTGCTGGAGCAGGCGCAGGGCGAGCCGGTCGTTGATGGCCCGGGCGGTGCTCGGAGATGCGGGCATGCCGGGATCCTTCCAGATCTGCGGGGCCACACGGCCGGGTGCTCCGGTCGACCGGTCATCCCCTTATCTATCAGGCAGGGTTCCTGATAGTTTACGCCCGCCAACGCGCGCCAACGGGCGCACACGCGGGGAAGACCAGGAGACGACGGGGGCCTGAGAATGAGCAACGTGGTCTACGAACAGCGCGAGGTGATGCGGTCGCGGTACGCCGTGGCCGCCGTCTTCGCCGTACACGGCGCCGTGACCGGCTCGTTCGCCACCCGCGTGCCGTGGATCCAGGACCACGCGGGCGTCAGCGCCGGCCAGTTGGGGATCGCGCTCGCCTTCCCCGCGCTCGGCGCGTCCGTCGCGATGCCGCTCGCCGGCAGCGTCAGCCACCGCTTCGGTGCCCGCAACGCGCTGCGCGGACTGATCGCCCTGTGGACGCTGTCGCTGGTCCTGCCGTCCCTCGCCCCGAACATGCTCACGCTCTGCCTGGCCCTGTTCACCTACGGCGCCACGGCGGGCATGGCGGACGTGGCGATGAACGCGCTGGGCGTCGAGGTCGAGAACCGCCTCGGCCGGTCGATCATGTCCGGACTGCACGGCATGTGGAGCGCGGGCGCCCTGGTCGGCTCGGCGGCGGGCACACTCGCCGCGCACCTCGGTTCGGACGCCCGGCTGCACCACGTCCTGGCCGCCGCGGTCCTCACCGTCGTCGGCGTGCTGTCCTGCCAGTGGGTGCTCGACCTCCAGCCCGCCGAGGACGAGGAACCGCCGCCGCGATTCGCGCTGCCGCCCCGGTCGGCGCTGCTCATCGGCGCGATCGGGTTCTGCGCCGTGTTCGCCGAGGGCGCGAGCCTGGACTGGTCGGCGGTCTATCTGCGTGAGCAGTTGGCGACCTCGGCCGGTCTCGCCGCGGCGTGCACGACGGGCTTCACGCTCACCATGGCCATCGCCCGGATCGCCGGTGACAAGGTCGTGGACCGCTTCGGTGCCGTGCGGACCGTTCGGGCGAGCGGCGTGTTCGCCGTCCTCGGCGGGCTGCTGATCGTGGTCGCGGAGCACCCGGCGGTGGCGATGACCGGGTTCGCGCTGATGGGGCTGGGCATCGCCGTCGTCGTACCGCTGTGCTTCGCGGCGGCGGGCCGCAGCGGGCCCAACCCGAGCCTGGCCATCGCGGGCGTCGCGACCATCACGTACACCTCGGGCCTGGTCGCGCCGATCGGCATGCTGGCGCAGGCGACCAGCCTGATGGTGTCGTTCGCCCTGGTGACGCTGCTGTCCTGCGGACTGGTGGCGTTCGCGCGTGTGCTGCGCCCCGGCGACCGGGCGACGATCAGCCGATCGGACGCGGCGGTCCCCGACCCGCGCCCCTGAACGGGCATCCGACCGCCCTGGGTCATCACCACCGCTGAGGCACCCCGACAATGGTCCGGACACTCGCACGCACGACGAAAGCGATACCGCACCATGGATCTCGGCGTCCGCTGGAAACTGCACGGCGGCGACGGACGCACCCCGGCGCCCGGCGCGGTGGTCCGTCCCGACGAGCGGCTCTCCTGGCCCCGCACCGCCGGGCTCGGTGCCCAGCACGTGGTGGCCATGTTCGGGGCGTCCTTCGTGGCGCCGGTCCTGATGGGCCTGGACCCCAACCTCGCGATCATGATGTCGGGCGTCGCGACCGTCGTGTTCCTGCTCGCCACCCGCGGCCGCGTGCCCAGCTATCTGGGCTGCTCGCTGTCCTTCGTCGGCGTGGCGGCGGTCATCCGGGCGCAGGGCGGCAGCAGCGCCACCGTGACCGGCGCGGTGTTCGTCGTCGGCGTCGCGCTGTTCCTCGTGGGCCTCGCCGTGCGGCGGTTCGGGGCGCGGATCATCCACGCCGCGATGCCCCCGGTCGTGACCGGCGCGGTGGTGATGCTGATCGGCTTCAACCTGGCGCCGGTGACGGCCTCGACGTACTGGCCGCAGGACCAGTGGACGGCCCTGCTCGTGATGCTGTTCACCGGGCTGGCGGTCGTCTGTCTGCGCGGCTTCTGGTCCCGGATCGCGATCTTCCTGGGGCTGGTCTTCGGGTACGGCATCTCCTGGGTCTTCGACCTGGTCTTCGGCAGGATCCACTCGGTGGACGCGAGCGGCAAGCTCACCGACCACTGGCGGCTCGACCTCTCCGGCGTGGCCGAGGCGGATTGGATCGGGCTGCCGACCCTGCACGCCCCGTCGTTCGAGTGGTCGGCGATCCTGGTCGCCCTGCCGGTCGTCATCGCGCTGGTCGCGGAGAACGCCGGGCACGTCAAGGCGGTCGGCGAGATGACCGGCGACCCGCTGGACGACAAGCTCGGCACGGCGATCGCGGCCGACGGCGTCGGCTCGATGCTGTCCACCGCGGTCGGCGGCCCGCCCAACACCACGTACTCCGAGAACATCGGCGTGATGGCCGCGACCCGCGTCTACTCCACGGCCGCCTACTGGGCCGCCGCCGGCTTCGCCCTGCTCTTCGGCATCTGCCCGAAGTTCGGCGCGGTCGTCGCCGCGATCCCGGGCGGTGTGCTCGGCGGCATCACCGTGATCCTGTACGGCATGATCGGCCTGCTCGGTGCCCAGATCTGGCTCAACGCCGGGGTGGACCTGCGCAATCCGCTGAACCTGGTCCCGGCGGCGGCCGGCATCATCATCGGCGTCGGCAACGTCTCCATGAAGATCACGGACACCTTCTCGCTGAGCGGCATCGCGCTCGGCACGCTCGTCGTCATCACCGGCTACCACGCGCTGCGGGCCTTCGCCCCGCCGCACCTGAAGACGCAAGCGCCGCTGCTCGACGAGGGCACCAGCTCCTACGACGAGGCCAAGTCGTAGGCGTACGACGCCGTGAACGTCCCTGGTTCGCCCTTGCAGCCGTCCGACTCCCCCGGCAGCTTGACCCAGAGATAGGCGTCGATCCAGTCCTCGCCGGTGCTGAGGGTCGGTGTCCGGCCGAGCTTGCGGCCCGCCGGGTCGCACCACGTGCCGTCTGGCGGGGCGCCGTTGCCGTTGCGGCTGGTGTCGATGACGGCGCCGAGGCCCGCCGGGCCGCCGAGCGCGTCCAGGACCCGCCGGTCGTAGGCCACCTCGTCGGCCGTGGTGTGGAAGTTGGACACGTTGCTGAAGATCCCGTCGGAGGAGGCGGGCGAGGCGGCACCGGCCTGCCGCAGCCAGGCCGCCTGCTTGCCGGGCGCGTTCCAGCCCGAGTGTCCCGCGTCGAAGTACACGTGGGCCCGCGGATTGGCGGCCTTCAGGATGCGTCCGGCCCGGGCCAGCGAGGCGAAGCGGTCCGCGCGTTCACCGGCGGACAGGCACTCGGCCTGGGCGACCGAGTCCGGCTCCAGGACGACGATGACCTCTCCGGAGCCCAGCCCGTCGGCGAACCGGTCGATCCACGCGTCGTAGGCGTCCAGATCGGGCGCCCCGCCCTGGGAGTACCCGCCGCAGTCCCGGCCGGGGATCGCGTACGGCACGAGGACGGGCACCCGGCCCAGCGCGGCACCGCCCGACGTCACCGCGGCGACCCGCGCGGTGAGCGTGTCCGGGGAGTAGTCGGCGAACCAGACGGCGGCCGGCTGGCCGGCGATGCGGGAGGCGATGACCGCGTGGCGGGGATCGCCGGCGTTGGCCCGGACCCAGTCGAGCACCTGGGAGTCGGGGTGGCGGTAGAGCCGGGCGCTCACGGGGCTGGTCCGCTCCCGCTTCTTGCGGGTTCGCGACGGCGACGGCGTGGGGCTCGGCGTCACCGGAGGGGAGACGGCGGGCGCGGGGGAAGCGGACCCGGTGGCCGACGGGGACGCCGACGGCACCGCGGGCAAGGGCGCCAGACGGGGCGACGCGGACACCACCCGGTGCTGGGCCTGGTCCGGGCCGCGCCGGTCGCCGAACCCGGACAGCACCCCGGCGACCGAGCCTGCCGCGACCACGACGGAGGCCGCCACGACCATCGCGCCACGTTGTACGGCACGCCTGCGCTCGGCCCTGCGGGCGGCCAGGCGCTGGGCACGCGAGCCTGACACGGTGCCGGTCCCCCTCCCCCTGCGGCGGGCGGCGTTCCCCCGTTTCGGGGAAGCGCCGGGCCTGCCGGTACTCCCGCCAGCCTAGAGCTGGGACTCTGCCCGCATGCCGCGATGCGAACAAGTCCCCCCAGCCGTGGACACTCCGGTCGACGGGGTCATCTCCCGTATGCGCGCCCTCGACGAGACCCTGCACCCCCGGGACGGGGTGGCCGTCTTCAACCGTGTCTACCTCGCCGTGACGCAAGCGGTGGACCGGTACGTCGACACCGGGCGGTTCGCGGACCCGCACGCCGCGATCACGCTGGACGTTCGGTTCGCGCAGCGGTACCTGGAGGCCGTCGAGGCGGTGGCCGGCGAGCGGCGCCCGCCGGCCTGCTGGCGGCCCCTGTTCCAGTTCCGGCGCCATCCCGGGGTACGGCCGTTGCAGTTCGCGCTCGCGGGCATCAACGCGCACATCGGCCACGATCTCGCGCTGGCCGTCGTGGACACCTGCCGTACGCTCGACTGCGCACCCGTCGAGTTGGAGGACG
This sequence comes from Streptomyces sp. NPDC045955, assembly GCF_056430805.1. Lineage (NCBI taxonomy): Bacteria > Bacillati > Actinomycetota > Actinomycetes > Kitasatosporales > Streptomycetaceae > Streptomyces > Streptomyces sp. NPDC045955. The sequence continues at coordinate 35,589 of NZ_JBWKKY010000023.1, read as the reverse complement.
AGTTCGACGCGGTGGGCGATCTCCTCGTCTCGCTGGAGGAGCGCATCCGCGAAGATCTGATGCCGGGCCCCGACCTCCTCCAGATCGCGGACCCGCTGACCCATCTGCTCGGCTCATGGAGCCTGGAGCGCGCCCGCGACGCCACCTGGACGGCGGCCCGGGCGCTGTGGGCGCTGCGCGGACTCCCCGATGTCGCCGAGGAGTTCACCGAACGCCTGGACACGGCGGTGGGCTTCGCGGGGCGCATGCTGCTCACGCCCCTGCCGCAGCCCTCCTGCCTGCCTTAGTCCTCCTGCCTGCTTCAGTCCTCGGGCAGCTCGACCGGCGCGATCTCGTCGTACACGTCGCCCGGCCCGGGGTTGGCCGGGTCGGTCGTGCCGCCGAAGTGGTGCATGACGCCCCAGACCGCGTTGAGGGCGGTCTGGACGGCACCCTCGGCCCAGCCGGCCGTCCAGGAGATGTCGTCGCCGGCGAGGAAGACGCCGCGCTTGTCCTCGGGCAGCCGGTCCTGCATGAAGTGCGTGAACAGACGCCGCTGGTAACGGTAGTGGCCGGGCAGGTTGGCCTTGAACGCGCCCATGAAGTAGGGCTCGTTCTCCCAGGAGACGGTCACCGGGTTGCCGATGATGTGCTTGCGGATGTCGACCTTCGGATAGATCTCGCCGAGCGACTTCAGCATGACCTCCATCCGCTCGTTCGCGGACAGCGGCAGCCACTTGAGGCTGTCGTCGCACCATGTGTAGGAGAGGCAGATGACGGCGGGCTGGTCCGGGCCGTTGTCGAGCAGGTAGGTCCCGCGCGTCATACGGTCGGTGAGCGTCATCGACATGACGTCCCGCCCGGTCTCCTCGTCCTTGTCGAGCCAGAACGGCCGGTCGACCGGCACGAAGAGCTTGGAGCTCTCCATGTAGTGCGTGCGCTCGATGGCCGTCCAGTGGTCGATCGGGAAGAGCGAGTCGTCGCAGTCGATCTTCGACAGCAGCATCCAGGACTGGGCGGTGAAGATCGCCGCCGGGTAGGTGCGGATGTCGCCGTTCGCGTCGGTCACCGTGATGCGGTTGCCCGCGGTGCGGCGCAGGCGGGTGACGGCCGGGCGGGGCTCACGATTGTCGTGGAGGCTCGCGAGGGAGGTCCCGTAGGGCCAGTGGACGATCTTCTCCGGCTCGCGCTCCCACAGGCGCAGCGGCAGTTGCTGGGAGCCGCCGACGATGCCGCGGTGGTGGTCGTCGGCCTCGGTGTAGACGACGCGCAGGATCTCCAGGATGGAGTTCGGGAAGTCGGTGTCCCAGCCGCCGGTGCCGAAGCCGACCTGGCCGAAGATCTCGCGGTGCCGGAAGGACTTGAACGCCTCGGAGTCGCAGAGGAAGCCGTAGAAGGTCTGGTTGTCGAGCTTCTCGACGAGCCGGGACCAGATCTCGCGGATGCGCGGGACGTCCCGCTCGCGCAGGGCCCGGTTCATGTCGGAGAAGTCGGCGCCCTCCTCCAGGCACCGGTTCCAGGCCTCGGCGACGTCCCGGTAGACCTGGGGCAGGTCGGCGATCGTCTCGGCGTAGTGCGACTCGCCCTTGAGGTCGACGACGGTCGACGGGGTCGCCTCCGCCAGGGGGTTGGGGAAGGGCCGCGTCTGAAGGCCGACGAGGTCGATGTAGTGCTGGAGGGCCGTGGAGGACGGCGGGAAGCGCATCGCGCCCATCTCGGCGGTGAGGGAGTCGTCGCAGCCGTCGAAGCCCACCGTCCGCAGCCGGCCGCCGATCCGGTCGGCCTCGTACACGACCGGCTTGAGGCCCATCTTCATCAGCTCGTACGCGGCGACGATGCCGGACAGGCCGCCCCCGATGACCGCGACCTCCGTGCCGTGCTCGGTCGCGGGTATCTGCCCGAGACCCGCCGGGTGGGCGAGGAAGTCGTCGTAGGCGTACGGGAAGTCCGGGCCGAACATGGTGATCGGCGGCTGCTGCGCGTCTGCGTGCTCGACGGCGTTGGGCACGGTGGACGTCATGGGGTGCGGACTCCTTGCAGAAGAAACAGGCAGGTGCCGGGGGGGTCAGACGAGCGGCCGGTAGAGGCCCGGGCGCCGGTCCCGCAGATACGGGTTGGCCTCGCGCGACGCGGCGAGGAAGATGGGGTCGACGTCGGCGAGGACGAGTTCCTCGGCGCGCCCGGCCCGGGCCCGGGCGACCCCGTCGGGCCCGGCGAGCGTGGACAGGCCCACGAACTCGAACTCGCCCTCCCGGCCGGCCCGGTTGACGTACGCGACGTACATCTGGTTCTCGAAGGCACGCACCGGGATCATCGACTCGGCCACGAACTGGAACGGGTGCATCTGCGCGGTCGGGACGACCAGCAGGTCGGTGCCGGCGAGGGCGTGGGCGCGGACGTTCTCCGGGAACTCGACGTCGTAGCAGATCAGGATCCCGACGCGCAGACCGTCGAGTTCCGCCTGGACGACCGGCTGGTCCCCGGGTGTGAAGTGGTCGCGCTCGAAGCAGCCGAAGAGGTGGGTCTTGCGGTAGTTGGCGAGACGGGTGCCCTCGGCGGAGATCAGCTGGGCGGAGTTGAACACGGTCTCGCCGGCCCGCTCGGGGTAGCCGTAGGCGATCGCCAGTCCGTGCCTGGCCGCGGTCTCGGCGACGGCGTCGGCGCAGTCGCCGTCGGCGGGCTCGGCGAGCCGGCCGATGTCGTCGCCGATCGCGTACCCGGTCAGGAACATCTCCGGCGCGACCAGCAGCCCGGCGCCCGCGGCGGCGGCCCGGCCCGCGGTCTCGTCGAGGACCTTGAGGTTCTCGACGGTGGAGCCGGGTCGGCCGGAGCTCTGGAGCAGGGCGGTGCGCATGCGTGTTCCTCACCGGTACGCGGGGGTTTCGGGGGGCCTGATAGACGGTACGGTCGGCGGCTCCGGCCGGACAAGGAGCAGCCGTTGCGCGTCCGTGAGCGGATCATTGCGTTCGCCGGCGGGTCGGCGGCGATTCGTTGCGGGCTTTGACGATCCTTCCCCGGGCGCATGCCCGAACGGCCTTTCTCCGCCGGGCGGCGGAGGCCGGGTCCCGTCCCGGGTGCGATGTGGCGAGGGCGCCGCGGCGGGACAGTGGTGAGCGTCCATTCGACGTGTGTCACCTGCGGAAAGGACCGCCATGAACCGCCGTACGAGGACCGCTTTACTCGGCTCCGCGCTGCTGCTCACCGTCGCCGCCGCGGCCGGCTCCGCCGGAGCCGCCGGACCCACCGGCCCCGACGAGAGCAGGCGTGAGGCCGCCGCTCTCACCGGCAAGGCCAAGCTGTACCGGTCGGCCGGGGACGACATCACCTTCTCCTTCGACGCGCACCTGGCCGCGAAGGACACGGCCGACCCGATGAAGGCCACCGGCACCTTCGAGTGGAGCCACTACCTGAACGGCCAGGGGGCCTGGGCGAAGGCGCGGGTCGACTGCCTGTTGACCGGCGGGAAGGTGGCCGTCGTCTCCGGTGTGATCACCGACTCCGACCTGCCGGGGGCCGAGGGCAAGCGCGTCGGCATCACCGTCCATGACGCCGGCCGGCACGACCGCCTCGGCTACAGCTGGGCGTCGACGGGCAGCCCCGTCGAGACGAAGGACCTGCCCAAGTGCGTGGGATCCGCCCCCTTCGAGAAGGTCAGGAAGGGGACGGGCGACTTCACGGTCGTCCCCTGGCGGCCCGACTTCTAGCCAGCACCAGCGCTGTCACCAGATAGGGGATCGCCAGCACCGCGAAGACGCTGCTGTGCGCCATGTCCGTGCCGAGCAGCGCGTACCCGCCGAACGTGGCGACCGTCGCCAGCTCGGTGCCCAGGCTCGCGACGGAGGTGAGCGTGGCCCGGCGGGACTCGTCGATACGGTGCTGGAGGCGGACGTCGGCCAGCACCTCCGCCAGCTGGAACCCGGCGAAGGCGACGCTCACGAGGGCGATCCCGGCCAGTGAGCGGGACGCGGCGCCCACGGCCAGGGCGAGTGCGGCGCCCGCGAGCAGCGTGGCGAGACCGGCCGGGCCGAGGCGTTCGGCCGGTCCGGTCAGGAGGCTGCCCACGGTGACGCCCGCCCAGATCAGCATGATCAGGTAGGGCACCGTCGCCTCCGCGACACCGATGTCCCGGACCAGCAGTGGGGTGTACTCGTCGAGCGCGCCCCACACCGCGGCCACGGCCGGAATCAGCAGCAGGGCGCCGCGCACGGAACGGTCCTCGCGGACCTCGGCGAGCCCGGTCCGCAGGGTCGTGGCCCAGCTGTCGCCCGCGTCGTCCGGCCGCACCCGGTGCTCGGGGAACCGGGTCGCGGTCAGGGCGGTCAGCACACAGGCCAGGAAGCTGGCGGCACCGACCGCCGCGTAACCGCCCTGGGCGAAGACGGGCCCCGCGAGGCCGAGGCAGGCCACGGTGCCCACCAGGCGCGCGGCCCGGGCCCGGCCCATGACCCGCGCGTACCGGCCGGCGGCTCCGAGCCGGTGCAGCTCGTCGTACACCAGCGCCTCCAGCGCGCCGGAGCCGAGCGCCCCGCCCGCGCCCCACAGGACGAAGCCGGCCGCGAAGGCCCAGTACGACGGCACGATCACCCACAGCGCGAAGCCGGCGGCGGTGAGCAGCGGGCCGATCCACAGCAGCCTCCGGCGCGACATGGCGTCGGCCCAGGCCCCGGAGGGCACTTCCAGCGCCACCGAGGTGGTCGACCACAGGGCGAACAGGGAGGAGATCTGCCAGAGCGACATGCCGGTGTCGGCGAACAGCAGCGCGTACACCGGGTAGAGCAGGACGAAGTCGTCGAGGAACGCGTAGCCGTACAGCGTGGTCGTCAGCCGCCGGACGCCGGTGGCGGGCACGCGTGCGGGTGAGAGTGTCATGAGGCCTTCCCGTAAGGACCGATCGGATGCCGGAGGTACGGCGTCCGAGGCGGTCCTCGGGAGGCGCGGCTGGTGGATCAATGTCGCCAGGTCATGACACCGATGGTAGGCGGGCCGGGGGCCGGAGCACAGCGAGATTCCCCAAAGGGGCCTCCTGCGCCGGGAGGAGGGCGGGCGCCGCCCGCTCCGCCGAGCGGCGACGGATGTCCGCCTGCTGGAGGAGGCCCCCGCACGGCCAGGCGCGCGAGACTGGCTGGGCAAGCCGAACCCGACCGGTCGGCGAAGGGGGCTCCATGGATGCCGCCGCACCGCTCTCCCTGCCGTACGTCGATGAGCACACGACGGTCGTCGCGGCGGACGCCGAGGTCGTGTGGGGGGGCACTCGGTGAGGTTTTGGACCGCTCCTTCGGGGGTGTCCGAGCGGTCGTGTACGCACGCCTGGTCGGTTGCGCCGACCGCACGGCCTCCGGGCCCCGTCCCCTGGGGGAGGGCTCGACGATTCCCGGTTTCCGGGTGGCTTCCGCGGTTCCGGGGGCAGAGCTGGTCCTGATCGGGCGTCACCACTTCTCGACGTACGCCCTGCTCTTCCACCTGGAGGAGGCCGGCCCGGGACGCACCCGGCTGCGTGCCGAGACCCGGGCGAGGTTCTCCGGCCCGGCCGGCGCCCTCTACGGTCGTCTCCTGAGGACCACGGGCGGACACGCGCTCGGCGTTCGGCGCCTGCTGACGACGATACGCAGGGTCGGCGACACCGCCGGAACGCGCCGGCGGGAACGCTAGTGCCGCGGCAGGCAACGTTCGCCCCGTCGCGACGCCCGGCACGCTCCCCCACTGCCTCAAGGGCGTGGGAGGTGCCCCCACTCGCCGCACCGGCCGAAAGCCCGAGTACGTCCAGTACGAGGGCTTCCGGCCGGCACTCCCCCAGCCTTCGGCCGGGGAGACCCCCAGAGCACGCACCGGACGCCGCTCCTTGACGGGCGAACGTTGCCTACCGCGGCACTAGGTCGGCGACCCCGACGAGAAGCGCCGCAGCAGCGGCGACAGTACGAGCACGGACTTGGTGCGCTCGACGAACGGCTCCCCGGCGATCCGCTCCAGGACCCGTTCGAAGTGGCGCATGTCGGAGGCGAAGACCTGGGCGATCGCGTCCGCGTCCCCGGTGACGGTGGACGCGGCCACGACCTCCTGGTAGCGCTCCAGGCCCCGCTGGATGGTCTCCGGGGAGGTGTTGCCCCGGCAGTAGATCTCGACGAACCCCTCGGTCTGCCAGCCGAGGGCGCCCGGGTCCACCCGTACGGTGAAGCCGGTGATGGCTCCGGTGGCCCGCAGCCGGTCCACGCGCCGTTTCACGGCGGGCGCGGACAGGCCGACGATGTGGCCGATGTCGGCGTAGGAGCGGCGGGCGTCCTCGGCGAGGGCGTGCACGATGCGTTCGTCGAGATCGTTCAGCACAGTGGGTCGGTCACTTTTCGGATGGTGCGAGTCGGGAACGGCGATAGCCGTACACGAAGTAGAACACGAGCCCGGCGGCCATCCAGACACCGAAGACGACCCAGGTCACGGTCGGCAGGCTGCCCATCATCCAGACGCAGAAGGCGAAGCCCAGCGCGGGCAGGACCGGGGAGAGCGGCACCCGGAAGGTGCGGGGCATGTCCGGCCGGGTCCGGCGCAGCACCACGACCGCCACGTTGACCAGCGCGAAGGCGAACAGGGTGCCGATGCTGGTGGCGTCGGCGAGCTGCCCGAGCGGAATGGCGGCGGCCAGGACACCGCAGAACAGGGAGACGATGAGGGTGTTGGCGCGGGGCGTGCCGGTCTTCGGGTGGACCCTGGCGAACACCTTCGGCACGAGGCCGTCGCGGGACATGGCGAACAGGATGCGGGTCTGGCCGTAGAGCACGGTCAGCACCACGCTCGCGATGGCGATGACGGCGCAGAAGGCCAGCAGCGTGCCCCAGAAGGTCTGCCCGGTGACCTCGCGCATGATCTGGGCGAGGGCGGCCTCGGAGTCGGTGAAGTTCTTCCACGGTTTGGCGCCGACCGCGACGGCGGCGACGAGGACGTACAGCGCCGTGACGATGACCAGCGACAGCATGATCGCGCGCGGCAGGTCGCGCTGGGCGTTCTTCGCCTCCTCGCCGGCGGTGGAGGCGGCGTCGAAGCCGATGTAGGAGAAGAACAACGTCGCCCCGGCGGCGCTGACGCCCGCCATGCCGAGCGGCATGAAATTCTCGTAGTTGCCGGAGCGGAAGCCCTGGACGCCGATGGCGCAGAACATCACCAGCGCGGCGATCTTCACGATGACCATGACGGTGTTGGCGCGGGCGGACTCGCGGGCGCCGCCCAGCAGGAACGCCATCGCGAGCAGGACGACGATCAGCGCGGGCAGGTTGAACACGCCGCCGTCGCCAGGCGGGGCGGACAGGGCGGCCGGGAGGGTGACGCCGATGGTCCCGTCGAGCAGTTCGTTGAGGTACTCGCCCCAGCCGACGGCGACGGCGGCGACGGACACGCCGTACTCCAGGACCAGGCACCAACCGCATATCCAGGCGATCAGTTCGCCCATCGTTGCGTACGCATACGAGTACGAGGAGCCGGAGACCGGGATGGTGCCCGCCAGCTCGGCGTAGGACAGGGCCGAGAACAGGGCGGTCAGACCAGCGATGACGAAGGAGAGCGTGACGGCAGGGCCCGCCTTGGGGACGGCCTCGCCGAGCACGACGAAGATGCCGGTGCCGAGGGTGGCACCGATGCTGATCATGGTGAGCTGCCACAGGCCGAGGGAGCGCCGCAGCGAGCCTCCCTCGCCCTGGCCGCCCTCCGCGACCAGGTTCTCCACCGGCTTGCGACGCATGAGGCGCGCGCCGACGCCGGGGGGCGGCGGGGCGGTCTGACTACTGCTGTGCGGGGGTGCGCCTTGATCGAGCACGCGCTGACTCCTTCGTCACTGCCGGTCTTGCGCGGCGGGGACCGGCAGCGCCCCGCCCGACAGCCGGGACCCACCGAGCGGGGTCCCCGCCGCGCCACGTACGAGGCGACAGCCTACGAGGAGCGGCGTTGCCCGTGTAATGCAGCAACCTTGCGCGTGCCCGCAAGATCATTGCGTTCCTCGTGACTGGCCGGAGGTTCGTTGCACGTCGGCGTTCGTCCATTGCACGGGACTTGCTCGGACCAGCTCTTTCACCAGGAACGTGAGCTCCTCGACACATTCGCGCAGGACACCGTCGTGGTCCTCGTAGGACCAGCGGCCGACGTAGGGGGCGAGTGGCAGATAGCCGAGCCGGGCGTAGAGGGCGGCGGCGCGCGGGTTGTCGTGGGCGACGCCGAGGCCGATGGCCGTGCGGCCCCGCTCCCGGGCGCGTTCCTCGGCGGCCCGGACCAGGGCGCTGCCGATGCCGCGCGAGCGCAGCGTCTCGGGCCACACGGTCAGCGCGTTGATCTCCGGGCAGCCGGGCCGTGCCGCCCGCACGGAAGCGTCGTCGCAGCCGCCCCAGCGCAGCTCCGTGTGCCCCACGGGCCGTCCGTCGAGCCAGGCGACGAGATAGGTGCTCAGGCCCCGCTCCTGGCGTGCGAAGCGGCGCGCGTGGAACGAGGTGGCGCCCGGGGAGCCGAGGTACTGATCGAGCAGCGCCACGTCGGCGGCCCGGCAGACGGTGATCTCCATGGCGTACGACGGTAGGGCGCCCGCACGCACGAGGCCCCCGATTTTCACCGGGGGCCTGGGAGAAGGGCGTGCGGGCCGTCAGCTCCAGCTGGCGTGCAGGGGCTTGCCCTCGGCGTAGCCGGCGGCGCTCTGGATGCCGACGATGGCCTTCTCGGCGAACTCCTCCAGGGAGCCGGCGCCGGCGTAGGTGCAGGAGGAGCGGACGCCCGCGATGATCGAGTCGATCAGGTCCTCGACGCCGGGGCGGGCCGGGTCGAGGAACATGCGGGACGTGGAGATGCCCTCCTCGAACAGCGCCTTGCGGGCCCGGTCGTACGCCGACTCCTCGGACGTGCGGTTGCGCACGGCCCGGGCGGAGGCCATGCCGAAGGACTCCTTGTAGGCGCGCCCCTGGGCGTCGTGCTGGAGGTCGCCCGGGGATTCGTAGGTGCCCGCGAACCAGGAGCCGACCATCACGTTGGACGCGCCGGCGGCGAGCGCCATGGCCACGTCTCGCGGGTGGCGGATCCCGCCGTCGGCCCACACGTGCTTGCCGTACTTCTTCGCCTCGGCGGCGCATTCCAGGACGGCGGAGAACTGCGGCCGGCCGACGCCGGTCATCATGCGCGTGGTGCACATGGCGCCGGGGCCGACACCGACCTTGACGATGTCCGCGCCCGCCTCGATCAGGTCGCGCACGCCCGCTGCGGCCACGACGTTGCCCGCGACGATCGGCACCTGCGGGTCGAGGTCCCGCACCAGCTTCAGGGCGTTGATCATCGATTCCTGGTGGCCGTGCGCGGTGTCGATGACGAGCGTGTCGACGCCCGCGTCCAGCAGCTGCTTGGCCTTGCCAGCGACGTCGCCGTTGACGCCGACGGCGGCGGCGATCCGCAGCCGCCCCTGCGCGTCCGTGGCCGGCTTGTAGAGCGTGGCGCGCAGGGCGCCCTTGCGGGTGAGGATGCCGGCGAGCGTGCCGTCCTTGTTGACCGCGGGGGCGTAGCGGCGGTTGGCGTGGTCGAGGGTGTCGAAGGCCTCGCCCGGGTCCATGTCCGCGTCGATGAGCAGCAGGTCCCGGGACATGACCTCGCCCAGCTGCGTGAAGCGGTCCACGCCGGACAGGTCGGAGTCGGTGACCACACCGACCGGCCGGTGGTTCTCGTCGACGACGACTCCGGCGTTGTGCGCGCGCTTGGGCAGCAGCGCCAGCGCGTCCGCGACCGTCTGGTGGGGCACCAGCATGATCGGGGTGTCCAGGACCAGATGGCGGCTCTTGACCCAGGAGACGACGTCGGTGACCACGTCGATCGGGATGTCCTGCGGTATGACGACGAGGCCACCGCGACGGGCCACGGTCTCGGCCATGCGGCGCCCGGCGATGGCGGTCATGTTGGCGACGACGAGCGGGATGGTGGTGCCCGTGCCGTCCGGGGAGCTGAGGTCGACGGCCTGCCGCGAGCCGACCGAGGAACGGCTCGGCACCATGAAGACGTCGTCGTACGTCAGGTCGTACCCGGGCTGGATGTCATTGAGGAAACGCACGTGCTGCACATCCCAGTCGATCAGAGGTGACCCCCCGACCGGCCGGCCAGGGGGAAAGAGCACGTACTTCATTGTCCCATGCCGGATGCGCGCACGTCCCCCAGCGGATCATCCAGGCTGGTCAGGGGCGCCTTTGGAGGATGCTCCAAGCCCCAGGGTCACGAAGAGACCCGGGCCCCGGTCCGTCGCCTCCGCGAAGATCTCCTCCGCGACCTGCCACTCCTCGGGCCGCTTCTCGGCGTACTCCCGCCAGCCCCGGACGACGACCAGCAGCCCCTGCTCCACGGCTCCCTCGGGCCAGAGCGCGGGGTCGGCCAGGCAGTCGGCGAGGGCGTCCCAGTTGCGACCGAACCACTCGGGCAGGGAGAGGTCACGGGCGCAGCGGTCCATCAGGCCCGCCTTGTCCGTGACCCCCTCCAGGTCCAGCACGAGCACGATCCGGCCGGCCGGATCGTCCGGTACCTCACGCGCCTCCCTGGCCATAGGTCAGACTCCGTCCGGGTCGGTCCTGTTGAGCGCGGACTTCGGTGCCGGGCCCGCCGTCATCAGATAGTCCGCTGCCGACGTGTCCGTCACCAGGCTGGTGACGAGCCCGGACCGCAGCACCGCGTCGATCGCGGGGCCCTTGCGCTGCCCGCCGGCGATCGCGACGACCTCGGGGATACGGCGGAGCTGGTCGGCCTTGACGGTGATGCACCGCTCGCCCAGGTCCCGGCCGACCCTGCGGCCCTCGGCGTCGAAGAGGTGCGCGGACATCTCGGCGGCGACGCCGAGGGAGGCGTAGTGCGCGCGCTCCTCGTCGCTGAGCATGTCGTGCACCGTGGAGATGCCCGGCTCCCAGGAGCCGATGGAGACGCAGGCGACGGTGACCTTGTCGAAGTGCTCGAAGGCACGGGCGATGCCCGTCTGGTTGCGCAGCGCCGTGGCCGTGGCCGCGTCGGGCAGCAGCATCGGCGCGTAGATGGGGTGCGCGTCACCGCCGGACACCTGGGCGGCACGGCGTACCGCCTCCACCGAGCCGCGCTCGGCGGTCCCGGCGTCGTACACGCCTGTCAGCTGCACCACCGTGCACGGCGGCAGCCGGTCGAGCGCCGCCGCCATGTGGATGGTGGAGCGGCCCCAGGCCAGGCCCAGCACATCACCTTCGTTGACCAGTTCGCCGAGCAGGTCGGCGGCCACCTCTCCCAGGTTCTCGGGGTCGGGCGACTCCTCGGCGTCGGCCGGGGACTCGACCACGACGGCGTGCCTGAGGCCGTAGCGGGCGCGGAGCGCGTCCGAGCGCTCGGCGTCCAGCTCCGCAGGCACACGGATCTCGATACGTACGAGATCCCGTTCGAGGGCGGTCTCCAGGACCCGGGCCACCTTGAAGCGGCTGACGCCGAACTCCTCCGCGATCTGGATCTTGGACTTGCCCTCGAGGTAGAAGCGGCGGGCCATGGCCGCCGCCTGCACCAGCTCAGCGGGTCCCATCCGCATGGCTGACCGGCCCGCCGACATACCCGACACGGCGATCTCCTCACTGCTGTTCACACTCTGGATTCGCCGTTCATCCTTGCAGATCCGGCGCGGATGATCAGCCCTGATGAGAGCCGTTCACTTTGCTGTGGCTCAGTGGTCGCAGGCCCAGGAGGCCTTGGCGGTCGCCGCCTCCGCCTGCGTGCGTAGTGCACGTACCGCCTCTGCCGGGTCGTTCGCCCCGTAGACCGCCGATCCGGCCACGAAGACGTCGGCTCCGGCGTCCGCGCACCGCTCGATCGTGGAAGCGGAGACTCCGCCGTCGACCTGGAGCCAGAGCTCCAGACCGTGCTTGCTGATCAACTCGCGGGTGCGGCGAATCTTCGGAAGCATGATGTCGAGGAAGGCCTGTCCCCCGAAGCCCGGTTCGACCGTCATGATCAGCAGCATGTCGAGCTCGGGGAGCAGGTCCTCGTACGGCTCGATCGGGGTCGCGGGCTTCAGCGCCATGGAGGCGCGGGCGCCCTTGGCGCGGATCTCCCGGGCGAGCCGGACCGGGGCGGCCGCCGCCTCGACGTGGAAGGTGACGGAACCTGCCCCCGCCTCGACGTACTGGGGCGCCCACCGATCGGGGGCCTCGATCATCAGATGGCAGTCCAGCGGGGTGTCCGTCGCACGGGCGAGCGACTCCACGACCGGCACACCGAGCGTGAGGTTCGGGACGAAATGGTTGTCCATGACGTCGACGTGGAGCCAGTCGGCTCCCTCCACGGCCTTCGCCTCGTCCGCGAGGCGGGCGAAATCGGCGGACAGGATGCTGGGGTTGATCTGCGCGGCCATGACCTAAGACTGCCATGCCCTCCGGTGGTTGTGGGCATCGGTCCCGGATGGTCTGTTGGCTGCGGGCCGTCTGCGGCTGATCGCGCTCACGCGGCACAGCCGCATTGGTCACCGCCCCGCGCCCCTTGCGGGGCGCTGCCACAGGGGGGTTGTCGTGAAACAGGGCGTTGTGCATCTCGTCTGCGGGCGGCGGGCCAAGTGGCTGGTGCTGGTGTCGTGGGTGGCGGTGGTGTTCGTGATGGCACCACTCGCGATGAAGCTCACCGACGCCCAGGACAACGACGCGTCGTCCTGGCTGCCGGGGTCCGCGGAGTCGACGCAGGTACTGGAGATCTCGCAGGACTTCCGGCCGGAGCAGATCCCGGCGGTGGTGATCTACGCCCGGGACGGGGGGCTGACGGCCGGGGACCGGGCGGAGATCGCCGAGGACGTGCGGCAGCTCAAGGAGCTGCGTGACCACGGCATCCGGGGTGCGGAGACCCGGGGTCCGGTCTTCGACCGGCCGGACGATCCGCGGGCGGCGCAGGTCTTCGTGCCGATCACGATGGACGAGAAGGGCTGGGAGCGGATCGCGCCCGCCGTCGACTCGATCCGGGACGACGCCGGCGAGGGCGGCCGCGGCCTGGCCGTGCACATCACGGGCCCGGGCGGCACGTCTGCGGACTTCGCGGAGGCCTTCGAGGGCATCGACTCGACGCTGCTGTTCGCGGCGATGGCCGTCGTCATCGTCATGCTGCTCATCACCTACCGCAGCCTGACCCTGCTGCTCGTCCCCCTGATCTCGGTGGTCTGCGCGCTGTTCACCTCCCAGGCGCTGATCTACCTGCTGGCCGGGCACGCGGGGCTGACGGTCAACGGCCAGAGCGCCGGCATCCTCACGGTGCTGGTCTTCGGGGCGGGGACGGACTACGCCCTGTTGCTGGTCGCCCGCTACCGGGAGGAACTGCGCCGACACGAGGACCGGCACGAGGCGATGGCCCTGGCGCTGCACCGCGCGGGACCCGCCGTGCTGGCCTCCGGCGCGACGGTCGTGCTGAGCATGCTGGTGCTGCTGGCCGCCGAGATGAACTCGACCAGCGGCCTGGGCCCGGTGGCCGCGATCGGTGTCGCGGTCGCCCTGATCGCGATGATGACGCTCTTCCCGGCCCTGCTGGTGATCTTCGGCCGGTGGATCTTCTGGCCGGTGATCCCGCACTACGGCACGCCCGACCCGACCGAGCGCGGCATCTGGGCACGCATGGGCCGCCGTATCGCCCGCCGCCCGCGCACGACCTGGGCCGTCACGGCACTGGCCCTGGCGGTCTGTTCGCTGGGCCTGATCCAGCTGCGCGCGGAGGGCATCGGCAACGCGGACGCGTTCACCGGGAAACCGGACTCGATCACCGGCCAGGAGGTCTCGGCGCGTTACTTCCCGGGGGGCAGCGGCGATCGCCTGGTCATCATCAGCAACCATGCGCAGGCCGAGCAGGTGGGCCGCGCGGTGGCGGCGACGCAGGGCGTGGTCCCGCAGTCCCCCGGGCTGCCGCCCGGCACCAAACCGGCCTTCGAGGGCAAGGTCCTGTTCGAGGCCACCATGACCGCCCCGGCGGACAGCGAGGCCGCCAAGCAGACGGTGGAGCGGGTGCGGGACACCGTGCACGCGGTGCCGGACGCCGACGCCCAGGTGGGCGGCGGTACGGCGGCCCTGCTCGACATGGACGAGGCGACCACGCACGACAACGCGCTGATCATCCCACTGGTGCTGGTGGTCGTCCTGCTGATCCTGTGCGTCCTGCTGCGCGCCCTGATCGCCCCGCTGCTGCTGATCGGGACGGTGATCCTGTCGTACACGGCGGCGCTCGGCATCAGCGCGCTCGCGTTCCGGTACGTCTTCGACTACGCGGGCGAGGCGACCGACTTCCCGCTGTTCGTCTTCGTCTTCCTGGTCGCCCTGGGCATCGACTACAACATCTTCCTCACCACGCGCATCCGCGAGGAGGCGGGCCGCCAGGGCACCAGACCTGGCGTGGTCACCGGGCTCGCCACCACCGGCGCGGTCATCACCTCCGCCGGCCTGGTCCTGGCCGGCACCTTCGCCGCCCTCGGCACCCTCCCGATGGTCGCCTTCGCCGAGATCGGCTTCGCGGTCGCCCTCGGCGTCCTCATCGACACGTTCATCGTGCGCTCGGTCCTGGTGACGTCGCTGTTCCTGGACGTCGGTCCGAAGGTGTGGTGGCCGCACCGGCTGGCCAGGGAGGACGGCGGTGCGGCGGCCCGGGAGAGCGTCGGGGCGGGGGTCAGCCGGTCCGGCGGATGAGCGCCAGGTACATCGCGTCGGTCCCGTGCAGATGCGGCCACAGCTGCACGTCGGGCCCTTCGCCGAGGTTCGGTACGCCGGGCAGCAGCGGCCGGGCGTCGAGGAGCTCGGTGTCAGGGTGCTGCTTGAGGACGTCGGCGACCACGGCCCTGGTCTCGGCGAGGTGCGGCGAGCAGGTCGCGTAGCCGACGACACCGCCGACCCGCACCGACTCCAGGGCGGTGCGCAGCAGGCCGCGCTGCAGCGGCGCGAACCCTTCCAGGTCGTCCGGCCGGCGCCGCCAGCGTGCCTCGGGGCGACGCCGCAGGGCGCCGAGCCCGGTGCACGGCACGTCGACCAGCACCCGGTCGAAGCTGCCGGGCCGCCACGCCGGGCGGGTCCCGTCGGCGGCGATCACCTGATACGGCCCCGGATTGCCCTCCAGCGCCCTCGCCACCAGCCCGGCACGGTGGGTCTGCTTCTCGGAGGCCACCAGCAGAGCACCGCGCTCGGCGGCCAGGGCCCCGAGCAGCGCGGCCTTGCCGCCGGGCCCTGCACACCCGTCCAGCCACCGCCGGTCGGGCCCCTCCAGCGGCGCGCCGGCGAGAGCGAGCGCCACGAGCTGGCTGCCCTCGTCCTGCACGCCCGCGCGTCCGTCCCGCACGGCCGCGACGGCGCCCGGCTCACCGCCCTCGGCCAGCCGCACGGCGTACGGCGACCAGTGCCCCGGCAGGGCGGCGTCCTCTTCGAGCAGTTCCTCGGCGGTGGCCCGCCCGGGCCGCGCCACCAGGGTCACCTCGGGCCGCTCGTTGTCGGCGCGCAGCAGCGCCTCGATGCCGGCGCGACCGCCGCCGAGGGAGTCCCACAGCGCCGACACGACCCACCGCGGATGCGAGTGGACGACGGCGAGATGGTCCTCGGGATCCTCGTCGTAGGGCGGCGCCACGCGCTCCAGCCAGCCGTCCAGATCGTGCTGCGCGACCTTCCGCAGCACGGCGTTGACGAACTTGGCGCGCCCGTCGCCGAGCACGACCCGGGCGAGCTCGACGGTGGCGGACACGGCCGCGTGCGTCGGGATCCGCGTCCCGAGGAGCTGATGCGCGCCGAGGCTCAGCACGTCCAGCACCGGCGGGTCGACCTCCCTCAGCGGCCGGTCCACGCAGGCCGAGAGAACCGCGTCGTACGTCCCCTGCCACCGCAGCGTGCCGTACACCAGCTCGGTGGCGAGCGCCGCGTCCCGGGCGTCGAAGTTCTCGGGGCCCTCCTTCTCCCGCGCCTTGCGCAACAGGGGCGGCAGAACGAGGTTGGCGTAGGCGTCCCGCTCGTCCACGGCCCTGAGCGCCTCGAAGGCGAGGATGCGGACGGGGTCCTTCTTGGGCCGACGGTAGGGCTTGCCGGACGAACGGGGCCGACGGTGCTGGTCGCTCACGAAAAATGTGCTCCGGGTGTGAGAAGAAGTGCGCCGTCCAGCCTACGCCGCCCCGGACGTGGCGCCGTGTCAGCCCCCGAGCCGCTCGCCCTCGGTGATCCGCACCCCGCGGGCCCAGTCCGCCGCCCGCATCGGCTTCTTGCCCTGGGCCTGTACCCAGACCAGCTCGACGGCGTACGAGCCGGTGCCGACGTACACGTTGTTCTTCCCGGCGGAGATCTGCCCCGGGGCGAGGTCCTTCCGGTCCGGCACCGGGGTGACCTGGATGAGCTTGAGCCGCTCACCGCGGAACGTGGTCCAGGCGCCCGGTGCCGGAGTGCAGCCCCGCACCAACCGGTCGACGCGCAGCGCGGGGGCGTTCCAGTCGACGTGGGCGTCCTCGACGGTGACCTTCGGGGCCAGGCTGACCCCCTCGGCGGGCTGCGGTACGGCCTTCAGCGTGCCGTCCTCGATCCCGTCCATGGTCGCCGCGAGCAGCCCGGCACCGGCGAACGCGAGCCGCGTCAGCAGATCCCCGCTGGTGTCGGTGGGCCGGATCTCCTCGGTGACCGTCCCGTACACCGGGCCGGAGTCGAGCCCCTCCTCGATCAGGAAGGTGGAAGCCCCGGTGATCTCGTCCCCGGCCATGATGGAGTGCTGCACGGGGGCGGCACCGCGCCAGGCCGGCAGCAGGGAGAAGTGCAGATTGACCCAGCCGTGCGCGGGGACGTCCAGGGCCACACGGGGCAGCAGGGCGCCGTAGGCGACGACGGGACAGCAGTCCGGCCCGATCTCCCGCAGCCGCTCCAGGAACTCGGGATCCTTCGGCTTCGCGGGCTTCAGCACCTCGATCCCCGCCTCCTCCGCCCGCTCGGCGACGGGCGACGCGACGAGCCTGCGCCCCCGCCCGGCCGGCGCGTCGGGCCGCGTGACGACAGCGGCCACCTCGTGCCGCCCGGAGGCGAGAAGGGCGTCCAGAGCGGGAACGGCGACCTCGGGTGTACCGGCGAAGACGAGCTTCATGGGGTGGTGGGGGCCTCTCGGGCAGGGGCGGACGGCGGGCAGCTCACAAGTCTATGAGCCCCGCCGTGGAAAGCGGCCGACGGCGCCCGGCCACCCACGGGAGAGCCAGGCCACCACACGGAAAGTCACGGGTGGTGCGCGGGTGGGAGACCAAAGCCGAAGACCGGAGGCCGAGGCGCACACCCCACGCAAACGGGCGCACGGAGATGCCTCCACGCCCCCAGACCGTGACCCGCGGAGCGAATCCGCGTTGGTCAAGACAGAGTTGACCACTTCGGGCCGCGATCGCGGCCCATTCCTTTCAACGCCGGTTCGAGAGGCTTGTTCATGGCCGACCACGCAACCCACGACGCCCAGGCTCGGGCCAGCCTGCACTTGCTGGTGCGGGACATCGAGCGGGTCCGCCGGCAGGTGGACGCACTGCGCACACTCACCGCCCAGCTGGGCAACGTCTACCGCCCGCGCCGCTCCGGCCCCTCCACGGGCTTCGTCGTCTACGGACGCGCCCCCGCCCCGACGGTACGGCTCGCCCAGGAGCTGCGGGACAGTGTCGAGACCCTGGTCACGGCGGCCGTGGACTTCGACCGCTCACTCGGCTTCTCGTGGGACGCGGTGGGCTCCGCGCTCGGAGTCACCAAACAGGCGGTCCACCGCCGTTACGGCGCACGCCGGGCCACTCCCCAGCCGGCCGCGGCCGAGGCCGAGCGCACACCGGAGCCGTCGGGTTCCCGCACGGTCAGTGTGAACACCGGCCTCCCCACGGTCCCGACGGTCCCGGCGGCCCGCTCCATGCCCACTCAGCCGACGGCGGGCAGCCCGGCCCTCCGCGACGAGGCGAGGCCGACGGCCTTCCCCGGGCCGCGCAACGGCTGAACCGCGCCCCGCCCCGACAGGCCGCTGCCCTCCCGATGCGTCCGGGAGGGCAGCGGCGTGTACGCGGAGGAACAGCGGCGGCCACCAGGCGACGACCACAGCCACCGTCCCACCGCGCCACCCGGCTGCTTCACCCGATGTCAGCCGGATCGATCCGGACCCAGACAGGCTCCGCACTCCCCCGGGCCATCCGCGCGGCCTGCGCGGCCTTCAGCGCACCGGCCAGCGCGGCACCCTTCCCCGGCGGCACCCTGACCAACGCCCGCTCCCACTGCTCCCCGGGCGGCGGCGCCCCCGCCCGCCGCGGTCGCCCCGCTGCGGGCACGGGCAACGGCACCGGCCCCAGCACCTCGGCCTCCGGTGGCAGTTCGGCCGCACGGAGAAACTCGGTCACCGCCTCCGCCGGACCCGACACGGCCGCCATCCGCGACACCGGCGGAAACCCCAGCTCGGCCCGCTCGGCGAGTTCCCGCACCGCGTGACCGACGGGGTCCCACCGTACGAGCGCCTGGACGGGCCGCAGCGTCGGCTCGGCCACGACCACCACCGTGCCACCGGCCGGCTGCGGCCGGACGAGTGCCCCGGCCGCGATCCACCGTCGCAAGGCGTCCTCCCCGGCCCGCAGGTCGGGCCGCCCGAGCATGGCCCACCCGTCCAGCAGCAGCGCCGCCGCGTACCCGCCCTCGGCGACGGGCTCGGCCCCCGGCGTGCTCACCACCAGGGCGGGAGCCCCCGGCACCGTGTCGAGCACGTGTTCTCGGCCCGAGGTCCGCACCGGGACGGCGGGGAAGGCCCGTCCGAGTTCCTCGGCGGTCCGCCGGGCTCCCACCACCGAGGCGCGCAGCCGGAAAGCGCCGCACTCCGGGCAGTGCCAGCTGCCCTCCGCGCGGCCGCACCACCCGCAGCACAACGCGCCGCCGTCCCTGGTTTCCAGCGGTCCGGAGCAGTGCCGGCACCGCGCGGGCGCCCGGCAGTTGGCGCACGCCATGCGCGGCACGTATCCCCGCCGGGGCACCTGCACGAGCACCGGGCCCTGCCGCAGGCCTTCCCTGACGACCTGCCAGGCGAGAGTGGGCAGCCGGGCGGCCCGGGCCGCCTCGTCCCGTGCGAGGTCCCCGTCCCCGACGGTGCGGACGAGCGGGGCGGTGGCGCGCACCTGCTCACGCCCGGCGACCAGCGGGCGCGCCCATCCGCTCTCGACGAGCTGCGCGGCCTCCACCGTGCAGCCCCAGCTGCCCAGCAGGAAGCCGCACTTGTCCTGGGCGGCGCGCAGCAGCAGCACCTCGCGTGCGTGGGGCTGCGGGGCGTGCTGCTCGCTGTGGCTGTCGTCCCCGTCGTCCCAGATGGCGACCAGCCCGAGGTCCTGGACCGGTGCGAACATCGCGGCCCGGGTCCCGATCACGGCCCGTACCGAGCCCCGCCGGACCGCGAGCCACTGCGCGTACCGCTTCTCGGGACCCGCGTCGGCGGTGAGCACCGCGTGCCGCCCCTCCCCCAGCAGGGCGGTCAGGGCGGCGTCGGCCCGCGCGACCGCCCGGCCGTCGGGCAGGACCACGAGCGCCCCGCGACCGGAGGCCAGTGTCGCCCCGACCGCCCGGGCCAGCTCCTCGCTCCACTCCGGGCCGGGCAGCGCGTTCCACACGGCCCGTGGCGCACCGCCCGAGGCCAGCGACTCCAAGAAGGCAGCCCCCTGCTCGTACCGCTGCCAGGAGCCCGCCTCGGGCGCCGGGGGCGGCGGCAGCGGTGCGGGCGAGGGGCGCTGCTCGGCCCGGGCGTTGCGCGGTGGCACCGCGAGCTGCAGGACGTCGGCGAGGCTGCCCGCGTACCGGTCGGCGACCGCCCGGGCCAGCCCCAGCAGTTCCTCGCTCAGCACCCGCTCGGGCGACACGACCTGGGCGAGGGCGGCCAGCGGCCCGGAGTAGTCGGACTCGGCCAGCCGCTCGACGAGGAACCCGTCGATCAGCCCGCCGCCCTCGCGCCGCCCGTCCCGCACCCGGTGCCGCCCGGCCCCGAACCGGACCCGCACCCGGACGCCCGGCTGGGCCTGCTCGTCCAGTTCCTCGGGCACGGCGTAGTCGAAGTACCGGTCGAGATGGAGCACGCCCTTGTCGACGAGCACCCGCGCGACGGGCAGGTTCTTGGCGAGCGCGGCTCCCCGCCAGGTCCGCGGCTTGGCCCGGGGCGTCCTGGCCTTGCGCACACTTTCCCGGATGAGCGCGAGCTGCTCGGGCGGCGCACCTTCAGCGCCGCCGCCCGCCTGTTCGTTCTCGCTGCTCACGCTTGCATTCTTACCAAACGCCACTGACATCCGGCGGGTCCCGAGTACCCGCCGCCCGCGCACCGGACGCACGACGAGGCCCGGCGCCCCGAAGGGTGCCGGGCCTCGCGAGGTACCGCGGCGGCGTCGGGCGCGCGGCCCCGCCGCCTTGCCGGGACTTACAGCCCCGCGGCCTTGCGCAGCGCGTCCACGCGGTCCGTGCGCTCCCAGGTGAACTCGGGAAGCTCGCGGCCGAAGTGGCCGTAGGCAGCCGTCTGGGAGTAGATCGGGCGGAGCAGGTCGAGGTCGCGGATGATCGCGGCCGGACGGAGGTCGAAGACCTCGTCGATCGCCTTCTCGATCTTCTCCGTGTCGACCTTGGCGGTGCCGAAGGTCTCGACGAACAGACCGACCGGCTCGGCCTTGCCGATGGCGTACGCCACCTGGACCTCGCAGCGGGTGGCGAGACCCGCTGCGACCACGTTCTTGGCGACCCAGCGCATCGCGTACGCCGCGGAGCGGTCGACCTTGGACGGGTCCTTGCCGGAGAAGGCACCGCCGCCGTGGCGGGCCATGCCGCCGTAGGTGTCGATGATGATCTTGCGGCCGGTCAGGCCGGCGTCACCCATCGGGCCGCCGATCTCGAAGCGGCCGGTCGGGTTGACCAGGAGGCGGTAGTTCTCCGTGTCGATCTTGATGCCCTCGTCGAGCAGCGCCTTGAGCTCCGGGTCGACGACGAACTCCTTGATGTCCGGAGCCAGGAGCGAGTCCAGGTCGATGTCGGAGGCGTGCTGCGAGGAGACCACGACGGTGTCCAGGCGGACCGCCTTGTCGCCGTCGTACTCGATGGTGACCTGCGTCTTGCCGTCCGGGCGCAGGTAGGGGATGGTGCCGTTCTTGCGCACGTCGGACAGGCGCTTCGACAGGCGGTGCGCCAGGAAGATCGGCAGCGGCATCAGCGTGGGCGTCTCGTCCGTCGCGTAACCGAACATCAGGCCTTGGTCGCCCGCGCCCTGCTTGTCGAGCTCGTCCTCGTCGCCCTCGACACGGGACTCGTAAGCCGTGTCCACGCCCTGGGCGATGTCCGGGGACTGCGCGCCGATGGACACCGAGACACCGCAGGAGGCGCCGTCGAAGCCCTTCTTGGAGGAGTCGTAGCCGATTTCGAGGATCTTGCTCCGGACCAGCGTCGCGATGTCCGCGTACGTCTTGGTCGTGACCTCACCGGCCACGTGCACGAGACCGGTCGTGATCAGGGTTTCGACGGCGACCCGGGAGGTCGGGTCCTCGCGGAGCAGCGCATCGAGAATGGTGTCGCTGATCTGGTCAGCGATCTTGTCGGGGTGACCCTCGGTCACGGACTCCGAGGTGAACAGACGACGGGACACAACGCTCCCTGGGGTTGCAGCGGCTGCTGGCTGATCAGTGGCGGACGGCGGGGGCTGCACCCGGCGCCGTCCGTGGAACAGTTTATCGGTCACGCTTCGGCCACGGCCCCCCTGTCTCGCCACTCGGAAGTGCTGTGACCTGCGGCACGGGCATTCTGCCCAATGGCGAGTGGCGTTGGCCAGAGGCGCCACGCCCGGATCGGCCGGGTTTCACTGGGTCGCAGGGCGACTGAAACATCAGCGGAGACGCTCGACCACCAGGTCCCATACGGTTTCGGCCAGGGCTTCCTTGGGGCCGTACGGCACCGCGCTCTCACTGCCGTCGGCGCCGATGACGACGGCCTCGTTCTCCTCGGAACCGAAGGTCCGGCTCTCCCCGACCTCGTTCACCACCAGCAGATCGCAGCCCTTGCGCTTCAGTTTCGCGCGGCC
The DNA here is from genome assembly GCF_056430805.1 of Streptomyces sp. NPDC045955. NCBI lineage: Bacteria > Bacillati > Actinomycetota > Actinomycetes > Kitasatosporales > Streptomycetaceae > Streptomyces > Streptomyces sp. NPDC045955. The sequence goes on along the minus strand of NZ_JBWKKY010000023.1, from coordinate 13,605 downwards.
GTTGGCGAGCACGTCGTCGGTCTCCGCGGCGAAGCCGACGATCACCTGTCCGGGGCGGGCGCGCTCGGTGGAGATCTCCGCGAGGATGTCCGGATTCCGCACCAGGGTGATCGGCTCCGGCTCCTGGTCGTCCTTCTTCTTGATCTTCCCGGCCGCGTACGCCGCCGGGCGGAAGTCCGCCACCGCCGCCGCCATGACCACCGCGTCGGCGTCGGCGGAGGCCTGCAGCACCGCCTCGCGCAGCTGCACGGCGGTACCCACGGGGACGACGTCCACGCCGGCCGGGTCGGGCAGGGCGCTGTTGGCCGCGATCAGCGTGACGCGGGCGCCCCGGGCGGCCGCGGTGCGGGCGAGGGCGTAGCCCTGCTTGCCGGAGGAGCGGTTGCCGAGGAACCGGACGGGGTCCAGGGGCTCGCGGGTGCCTCCGGCGCTGACCACAACGTGCCGGCCCTTCAGGTCGGGCTCGGTCACGCCCCGGGCCAGCACCCGGCGGCAGACCTCGAAGATCTCGCCGGGGTCGGGCAGCCGGCCCTTGCCGGTGTCGACGCCGGTGAGGCGCCCCACGGCCGGTTCGATGACGAGGGCGCCGCGGCGGCGCAGCCTCGCCACGTTCTCCCGGGTGGCCGGGTGCTCCCACATCTCGGTGTGCATGGCGGGGGCGAAGACGACCGGGCAGCGGGCGGTGAGCAGCGTGTTGGTGAGGAGGTCGTCGGCGAGGCCGTGGGCCGCCCTGGCGAGCAGGTCGGCGGTGGCGGGGGCGACGACGACCAGGTCGGCGTGCTGTCCGATGCGGACGTGCGGGACCTCGTGCACCTCGTCCCACACCTCGGTGGAGACCGGGTTTCCGGAGAGCGCGGACCAGGTGGCGGCGCCGACGAAGTGCAGCGCGGAGGCGGTGGGCACCACGCGCACGTCATGGCCCGACTCCGTCAGCCGCCGCAGCAGCTCACAGGCCTTGTACGCGGCGATGCCGCCACTGACCCCCAGAACGACCTTCGGCTTGTCCACGTCTCTCCCCGGACCTCGGCAACCGGCACACCGTACGACTCCATGACACACCACAGGCCCGGCAGTCGGCCTGCCGGGCCTGTGGAAAAGTCAGCGTCAAGCTGCAAATAGTACTTACTGCGCCGGGCCCTCTACGGCCTCGGACGTCAGCAGCCCCGCGTTGATCTCGCGAAGGGCGATCGAGAGCGGCTTCTCGTGGACGTGGGTGTCGACGAGAGGACCGACGTACTCGAGGAGACCCTCGCCGAGCTGCGAGTAGTACGCGTTGATCTGGCGGGCCCGCTTGGCCGCGTAGATCACGAGGCTGTACTTCGAGTCGGTGGCCTCGAGGAGCTCGTCGATCGGCGGGTTGATGATGCCCTCGGGCGCGGAGATGGAAGAGGACACGCTCTACCTTCCGATGGATGGGAAAGATTCTGTCAGGGTGATCAGCGAGACCCGGGAACGATCAGCGATGGTCACACGACGTCCACCAAGGCTAGCAGCTCGCGAGCCACGTCCTCGACGGAGGTGTTCACCAGGGTCGTATCGAACTCGGGCTCGGCGGCCAGTTCGGTCTTCGCCGCCTCGAGCCGGCGCTCGATGACCTCGGGCGGTTCGGTGCCCCGCCCGGTGAGTCTGCGCACCAGCTCCTCCCAGGAGGGCGGAGCCAGGAACACCAGCTGGGCCTCGGGCATCGACTCCCGGACCAGACGGGCGCCCTGGAGATCGATCTCGAGGAGTACGGGCTCACCCTTCTCCAGGCGCTCCTGTACGGCCGCACGCGGCGTGCCGTAGCGGTTGCCCGCGAACTCGGCCCACTCCAGCAGTTCGCCGTTGGCGATCAGCTTGTCCATCTCGTCGTCGCTGACGAAGAAGTAGTGGACTCCGTGCTTCTCGCCGGGGCGGGGCTTGCGGGTCGTCGCCGACACCGAGAGCCAGACCTCGGGATGTTCCTTGCGCATATGGGCGACGACCGTGCTCTTGCCGACCCCGGAGGGGCCGGAGAGCACGGTCAGCCGCGGACGTACGTCCGGGGGCACGGGGGTGGTCCCCCGGGGTGTTGCAGCCATGCAGCGATTATCCAGCAATCCCGGAGTGCCCGGGACTCGCTCCCCCGGAATGCCCGGTTCAGGAACCGGTGCTGCCGAACTCACGCTCAAGGGAGGCGATCTGGTTGGAACCGAGACCACGCACGCGGCGGCTCTCGGAGATACCGAGTCGCTCCATGATCTGCTTGGCGCGGACCTTGCCCACGCCCGGCAGGGACTCGAGGAGGGCGGAGACCTTCATCTTGCCGATGACGTCGTTCTCCTGGCCCTGCTTGATGACCTCGTGAAGAGAGGCGCCGGAGTGCTTGAGTCGATTCTTGACCTCGGCCCGCTCCCGGCGAGCCGCGGCGGCCTTTTCGAGCGCGGCTGCGCGCTGTTCAGGGGTAAGGGGCGGAAGAGCCACGCCTACGTCACCTCGGATGTCGAACTGTCGGATACGGACCGGTGAGGAACCTAGTCGCCCCACACCTGGGGAGCTACGAGCAACACGCTTGCCCGTTCACTCTCGTCGGAGACTAGCGGGCAAGTCCGCCAGAGTCAGCGAGAACAGCGGAAAAGTCCTGGTCAGCCTTCATCTGAACGGACATTTAGGACATACTGCCCCGGATTTGAGGATGTATTCAGACTCAAGCGTGCCCCGGACCACTCATCGGAGGACTCCTGGGAAGAGCAGGAAGGCGTCAGGAGGAGGTCACGGCGTGCCGGATCTCCTCCGCGAAGCGTTCCGCGGCGTCACGCAGCGCGACCGCGTCGGGACCGTGGCGTAGCACTCCCCGGCTGACGTTCGGCACGACATTGCGCACCGCCGTCCCGAAGACCTGGGGTAGATCGGCCGGCGTGGCCCCCTGGGCACCGATGCCGGGCGCGAGGAGCGGGCCGTTGATGTCCAGGTCGTACGAGGACAGATCGCCGAGGGTCGCGCCGACGACCGCGCCGAAGGACCCCAGGGGCTCCTCCCCCGCGTTCTCCGCGGACAGGTGCGCGAGCATGGTCGCTCCGACGTTCCGCCCGTCGGACCGTACGGCGTGCTGGACCTCGCCGCCCTCCGGGTTGGAGGTCAGCGCCAGCACGAACAGCCCGGCGCCGTTCTCCCGCGCCAGCGCGACGGCCGGGCTCAGCGAGCCGTAACCGAGGTAGGGCGAGACGGTCAGCGCGTCGGAGAACAGGGGGGCGTCCTTGTGCAGGAAGGACTCGGCGTACGCGGCCATGGTCGAGCCGATGTCGCCGCGCTTGGCGTCCATCACGACCAGCGCGCCGGCCGCCCGCGCCTCGGCCACCGACTTCTCCAGGACGGCGACGCCACGCGAGCCGAACCGCTCGAAGAACGCGCTCTGCGGCTTGAGCACGGCGACCCGGTCGGCCACCGCCTCGACGACCGTGCGGCTGAACCGCTCCAGGCCCGTCACGTCGTCGTCGAGACCCCACTCGGCGAGCAGGGAGGCGTGCGGGTCGATGCCGACGCAGAGCGGGCCGCGCTCGTCCATGGCGCGGCGCAGGCGGGCGCCGAAGGGTTCGAGACCACTCATGCCGTCTTCCTCACGTCGGCGCCCACCGCGTCGGCGAGCGTGGCGTACGGGCTGGTGCGCAGGCGCGCGGCGAGCCCCTTGTGGAGGTCGCGAGCGTAAAACGGACCCTCGTAGATGAACGCGCTGTAGCCCTGGACCAGCGTGGCACCGGCCAGGATGCGCTGCCAGGCGTCCTCGGCGTTCTCGACGCCCCCGACGCCCACCAGGGTGATCCGGTCCCCGACGCGCGCGTAGAGGCGGCGCAGGACCTCCAGGGAGCGTTCCTTCAGGGGCGCGCCGGACAGGCCGCCGGCCTCCTTGACCAGGGCGGGGCCGGACCTCAGGCCGAGTCCCTCGCGCGCGATGGTGGTGTTCGTCGCGATGATCCCGTCCAGGCCGAGTTCCACGGCGAGGTCGGCGACGGCGTCGATGTCCTCGTCGGCGAGGTCCGGCGCGATCTTGACCAGGAGCGGGACGCGCCGTGCCGGCACCGTGCGGTCGGCGGCCTCGCGGACGGCGCTCAGGAGCGGACGCAGCGCCTGCGTGGCCTGGAGGCTGCGCAGACCCGGCGTGTTCGGGGAGGAGACGTTGACCACGAGGTAGTCGGCGTAGGGCGCCAGCCGCTCCGCGGACTTCACGTAGTCCGCGACGGCCTCCTCCTCGGGTACGACCTTGGTCTTGCCGATGTTGACGCCGACGACGGTCTTGAAGACGGGCGTCCTGGAGGCCAGACGGGCGGCGACGCGGAGCGAGCCCTCGTTGTTGAAGCCCATGCGGTTGATCAGTGCCCGGTCCTTGACCAGGCGGAACAGCCGCTGCTTGGGGTTGCCGGGCTGCGGCTCGCCGGTGACCGTGCCGATCTCGACGTGGCCGAAGCCGAGCATCGCCATGCCGTCGATGCCGACGGCGTTCTTGTCGAAGCCCGCGGCGAGCCCGAAGGGGCCGTGCATGCGCAGCCCGAGGGCCTCGGTGCGCAGCTCCTTGTAGCGGGGCGCGAGGGCGGCCGCGAGGAAGGTGCGCAGCACGGGCACGCGGGCGGCCAGGCGGATCCAGCGGAAGGCCAGGTGGTGCGCCTGCTCCGGGTCCATCCGCTTGAAGAACAGACTGAAGAAGATCTTGTACATGGTGTCCTCACGAAGACATGACGTCCTCACGAAGAGGGGGACACCGTTTCCGGTGTCCCCCTCTTCGGCTGCTAGTCGCGGGCCGCGGTCAGGTGTTCCGCGTGTTCCTGGAGCGATCGCACGCCCACGTCGCCGCGGTTGAGGGCGTCGATGCCCTGGACCGCCGCCGCGAGCGCCTGGACCGTCGTCAGGCACGGCACGGAGCGTGCCACGGCCGCCGTGCGGATGTCGTAGCCGTCGAGGCGGCCGCCGGTGCCGTACGGGGTGTTGACGATGAGGTCGACCTCGCCGTCGTGGATGAGCTGGACGATGGTCTTCTCGCCGTTCGGGCCGGTGCCCTCGGACTGCTTGCGCACGATCGTGGCGTTGATGCCGTTGCGCTTGAGCACCTCGGCCGTGCCGGACGTGGCCATCAGCTCGAAGCCGTGCGCGACCAGCTCGCGGGCCGGGAAGATCATCGAGCGCTTGTCGCGGTTGGCGACCGAGATGAACGCGCGGCCCTTGGTGGGCAGCGGGCCGTAGGCGCCCGCCTGCGACTTGGCGTACGCCGTGCCGAAGACGGAGTCGATGCCCATGACCTCGCCGGTGGAGCGCATCTCCGGGCCGAGGACCGTGTCGACGCCGCGGCCGTGGATGTCACGGAAGCGCGACCACGGCATGACGGCCTCCTTCACGGAGATCGGCGCGTCGAACGGCAGCTCGCCGCCGTCACCGGTGGCCGGCAGCAGGCCCTCGGCGCGCAGCTCGGCGATCGTGGCGCCCAGCGAGATCCGGGCAGCGGCCTTCGCCAGCGGTACCGCCGTCGCCTTCGAGGTGAAGGGGACGGTCCGGGAGGCACGCGGGTTGGCCTCCAGGACGTAGAGGATGTCGCCGGCGAGCGCGAACTGGATGTTGATCAGGCCGCGCACGCCGACGCCCTTGGCGATGCCCTCCGTGGAGGCGCGCAGGCGCTTGATGTCGTAGCCGCCGAGGGTGATCGGGGGCAGGGCGCACGCCGAGTCGCCGGAGTGGATGCCGGCCTCCTCGATGTGCTCCATGACGCCGCCGAGGTAGAGCTCCTCACCGTCGTAGAGCGCGTCCACGTCGATCTCGATCGCGTCGTCGAGGAACCGGTCGACCAGGACCGGCCGGGACGGGCTGATCTCCGTCGACTCGGCGATGTACGCCTCCAGGCGCGTCTCGTCGTAGACGATCTCCATGCCGCGCCCGCCGAGGACGTACGAGGGACGCACCAGGACCGGGTAGCCGATCTCGTCGGCGATGGCCTTGGCCTCGGCGAAGGTGGTGGCGGTGCCGTGCTTGGGGGCCGGGAGACCGGCCTCCTTGAGGACCCGGCCGAAGGCGCCCCGGTCCTCGGCGGCGTGGATGGCCTCCGGGGAGGTGCCGACGATCGGCACGCCGTTGTCCTTCAGCGCCTGCGACAGGCCCAGCGGGGTCTGGCCGCCGAGCTGGACGACGACGCCCGCGACCGGTCCGGCCTGCTGCTCGGCGTGCACGATCTCCAGCACGTCTTCCAGCGTCAGCGGCTCGAAGTACAGACGGTCGGAGGTGTCGTAGTCCGTGGAGACGGTCTCCGGGTTGCAGTTGACCATCACCGTCTCGTAGCCCGCGTCGCTCAGCGCGAAGGAGGCGTGGACGCAGGAGTAGTCGAACTCGATGCCCTGGCCGATGCGGTTCGGGCCGGAGCCCAGGATGATGACGGCCGCCTTCTCCCGCGGCGCGACCTCGGTCTCCTCGTCGTAGGAGGAGTAGAAGTACGGCGTCTTCGCGGCGAACTCCGCGGCGCAGGTGTCGACCGTCTTGTAGACCGGGCGGATGCCGAGCGCGTGCCGGACCTCGCGGACGACGTCCTCGCGCAGGCCGCGGATCTCGCCGATCTGCGTGTCGGAGAATCCGTGCCGCTTGGCCTCGGCGAGCAGGTCGGCGGTCAGCTCGGGCGCCTCGGCCAGCTCGTCGGCGATCTCCTTGATCAGGAAGAGCTGGTCGACGAACCAGGGATCGATCTTCGTGTACTCGAAGACCTCCTCGGGCGTGGCGCCCGCGCGGATGGCCTGCATGACCGTGTTGATCCGGCCGTCGGTGGGGCGCACCGCCTCGCGGAGCAGCTCTTCCTTGTCGCCGGGGTCGCCGACGAAGGTGAACTGGCTGCCCTTCTTCTCCAGCGAGCGCAGGGCCTTCTGGAAGGCCTCGGTGAAGTTGCGGCCGATGGCCATGGCCTCGCCGACCGACTTCATGGTGGTGGTGAGGGTGGAGTCGGCGCTCGGGAACTTCTCGAAGGCGAAGCGCGGGGCCTTCACGACCACGTAGTCGAGCGTCGGCTCGAAGGAGGCCGGGGTCTCCTGCGTGATGTCGTTCGGGATCTCGTCCAGCGTGTAGCCGACCGCGAGCTTGGCGGCGATCTTGGCGATCGGGAAGCCGGTGGCCTTGGAGGCGAGCGCCGACGAGCGCGACACGCGCGGGTTCATCTCGATGACGATGACCCGGCCGTCCTCGGGGTTCACGGCGAACTGGATGTTGCAGCCGCCGGTGTCGACGCCGACCTCGCGGATGACCGCGATGCCGATGTCGCGCAGGGTCTGGTACTCGCGGTCGGTGAGGGTCATCGCCGGGGCGACGGTGATCGAGTCACCGGTGTGCACGCCCATGGGGTCGAAGTTCTCGATGGAGCAGACGACCACGACGTTGTCGTGCTTGTCGCGCATCAGCTCCAGCTCGTACTCCTTCCAGCCGAGGATGGACTCCTCAAGGAGCACCTCGGTGGTCGGCGAGAGCGTGAGGCCGGTGCCCGCGATGCGGCGCAGCTCCTCCTCGTCGTGGGCGAAGCCGGAGCCGGCGCCGCCCATGGTGAAGGACGGACGGACGACGACCGGGTAACCGCCGAGCTCCTCGACGCCCTTGAGGACGTCGTCCATGGAGTGGCAGATGTAGGACCGGGCGGACTCGCCGTGGCCGATCTTCTTGCGGACCTCCTCCACGACCTCCTTGAACTGGTCGCGGTCCTCGCCCTTGTGGATCGCCTCGACGTTGGCGCCGATCAGCTCGACGCCGTGCTTGTCCAGGACGCCGTTCTCGTGCAGCGAGATGGCGGTGTTGAGGGCCGTCTGGCCGCCCAGGGTGGGCAGCAGCGCGTCGGGCCGCTCCTTGGCGATGATCTTCTCGACGAACTCGGGGGTGATCGGCTCGACGTAGGTGGCGTCGGCGATCTCCGGGTCGGTCATGATCGTCGCCGGGTTGGAGTTCACGAGGATGACCCGGAGGCCCTCGGACTTCAGCACGCGGCACGCCTGGGTGCCGGAGTAGTCGAACTCGGCGGCCTGGCCGATGACGATCGGGCCGGAGCCGATGACCAGGACGGACTGGATATCGGTGCGCTTAGGCACGCTGGCCCTCCATGAGCTTCACGAAGCGGTCGAAGAGGTAGGCGGCGTCGTGCGGGCCGGCTGCCGCTTCGGGGTGGTACTGGACGCTGAAGGCGGGGCGGTCGAGGAGCTGCAGCCCCTCCACCACGTTGTCGTTCAGGCAGACGTGGGACACCTCGGCGCGGCCGAACGGGGTCTCGGAGACCTTGTCGAGCGGGGCGTCGACGGCGAAGCCGTGGTTGTGCGCGGTGACCTCGACCTTGCCGGTCGTACGGTCCTGCACCGGCTGGTTGATGCCGCGGTGACCGTACTTCAGCTTGTAGGTGCCGAAGCCGAGCGCGCGGCCCAGGATCTGGTTGCCGAAGCAGATGCCGAACAGCGGGGTGCCGCGCTCCAGGACGCCCCGCATGACGGAGACGGGGTGGTCGGCGGTGGCCGGGTCGCCCGGGCCGTTGGAGAAGAACACGCCGTCCGGGTCGACCGCGTAGACGTCCTCGATGGTCGCGGTCGCCGGGAGCACGTGCACCTCGATGCCGCGCTCGGCCATGCGGTGCGGGGTCATGCCCTTGATGCCGAGGTCGACGGCGGCGACGGTGAACTTCTTCTCGCCGATCGCCGGGACGACGTACGGCTCGGTGGTGGCGACCTCGGCGGAGAGGTTCGCGCCCTTCATCTGCGGGGCTTCCTGCACGCGCGCGAGGAGTGCGCTGTCCTCCCGGACCGCGTCACCGCTGAAGATGCCGACGCGCATCGCGCCGCGCTCGCGCAGGTGGCGCGTGAGGGCGCGGGTGTCGATGCCGGAGATGCCTACGACGCCCTGCGCGGCGAGCTCCTCGTCCAGCGTGCGCCGGGAGCGCCAGCTGGACGGCACGCGCGCGGGGTCGCGCACGACGTACCCGGAGACCCAGATGCGCTTGGACTCGGGGTCCTCGTCGTTGACGCCGGTGTTGCCGACGTGCGGTGCGGTCATCACCACGACCTGGCGGTGGTACGAGGGGTCGGTGAGGGTCTCCTGGTAGCCGGTCATGCCGGTGGAGAACACCGCTTCGCCGAAGGTCTCCCCCACGGCCCCGTAGGCACGGCCGCGGAAGACCCGGCCGTCCTCCAGGACGAGTACGGCGGGAGTTTTGGCTCCCCTGGTGGAGGTGGTCATCGTTCGGCGCCTTCCCTGGTGTTCGTTTCGATCATGGAGTTGATGGCTTCGACCCACTCGTTGTGCTCGGCCGCGTGGTCGGAGCGGAAGCCGGAGTCGATCAGCCGGTCGCCGTGCGCCCAGGTGACGACCAGCAGGCCGCCCTCGGTGAGCACCTTGCCCGCGATGCCCTTGTCGAGCCGGGCCTCGCGCAGTTGTGCGGCCGGGACGAAGAAGTCGCTCGCCCCGGGGCGTACGACGTCCAGTCCGGCGTCCGTGAGGGTCAGCTCGGCGCGGCTGCGGGTGCCCAGGCCGTGCGCGACGATGCGGTCGAGCCACTGCCCGGCGGTGGTGGAGCCGTGGTAGCGGCCGCTCATGGCCAGGCGCTCCGGGCCCGTCTCGTCCGGAGTGGTGGGCAGCTCGGGCAGGTCGCCCTGGAGCGTGCCGCGCCACTTCCAGCCCTCGCGCATCAGCCAGTAGACGAGCGCGACGAAGAGGGCGAGGCCGACGACCCAGCCGATGCGGGCGGCCCAGTCGGTCACTTGCGCCGATTCCTTCTCGGCGGCCAGCAGGAGTACAGGTGTCACGTGAGCTTCCCGTCGACGAGCGTGGCCTTGCCCCGCAGCCACGTGTGCGTCACACGGCCCGGCAGCTCACGACCCTCGTACGGGGTGTTGCGGCTGCGCGAGGCGAAGCCCGCGGGATCCACAGAGCCACGGTATGCCGTGTCGACGAGGGTGAGGTTGGCGGGCTCACCTGCCGAGACGGGACGGCCGTGCCCCGTGGCCTGTCCGATCTGCGCGGGCTTGACGGACATCCGGTCGGCGACGCCGGCCCAGTCCAGCAGGCCCGTGTCGACCATGGTCTCCTGCACCACTGACAACGCGGTCTCCAGGCCGACCATGCCCATGGCGGCCGCGGCCCACTCGCAGTCCTTGTCCTCGTGCGGGTGCGGGGCGTGGTCGGTGGCGACGATGTCGATCGTGCCGTCGGCGAGCGCCTCGCGCAGGGCCATCACGTCGCGCTCGGTGCGCAGCGGCGGGTTGACCTTGTAGACGGGGTTGTACGTGCGGACCAGCTCGTCGGTGAGGAGCAGGTGGTGCGGGGTGACCTCGGCGGTGACGTCGATGCCGCGGGACTTGGCCCAGCGGACGATCTCGACGGACCCGGCGGTCGACAGGTGGCAGATGTGGACGCGGGAGCCGACGTGGTCGGCGAGCAGGACATCCCGGGCGATGATCGATTCTTCGGCCACCGCGGGCCAGCCCCCGAGGCCCAGCTCGGCGGAGACGACCCCCTCGTTCATCTCGGCGCCCTCGGTCAGCCGCGGCTCCTGCGCGTGCTGCGCGACGACACCGCCGAAGGCCTTCACGTACTCCAGGGCCCGGCGCATGATCACCGCGTCGTGGACGCACTTGCCGTCGTCGGAGAAGACGGTGACCCCGGCGGCCGACTCGTGCATGGCGCCCAGCTCGGCGAGCTTGCGGCCCTCCAGTCCGACGGTGACGGCACCGATGGGCTGGACGTCGCAGTAGCCGTGCTCCTTGCCGAGCCGCCAGACCTGCTCGACGACACCGGCGGTGTCGGCGACCGGGAAGGTGTTGGCCATGGCGAACACGGTGGTGTAGCCGCCGGAGGCCGCGGCGCGGGTGCCGGTGAGGACGGTCTCGGAGTCCTCGCGGCCGGGCTCGCGCAGATGCGTGTGCAGGTCGACCAGCCCCGGCAGCAGCACCTTGCCCTCGGCCTCGACGACCTCGGCACCCTCGGCGGACAGCCCGCTGCCCACCTCCGCGATCGTCCCGCCGTCGATCAGCACGTCCTGCGGCTCGCCGCCCAGCACCTTCGTACCACGGATCAGGATCTTGCTCATCTGTCTTACTTCTCCTCGGTACGGGTCTGGGTGACGGCGGGTTCGTTTCCGCCCAGCAGCAGGTACAGGACGGCCATCCGGATGGAGACTCCGTTCGCCACCTGCTCCACGACGGTGCAGCGGTCGGAGTCGGCGACCTCGGCGGTGATCTCCATGCCGCGGACCATCGGGCCGGGATGCATCACGACGGCGTGCTCGGGCATCCGCGCCATGCGGTCGCCGTCGAGGCCGTAGCGCCGGGAGTACTCGCGCTCGGTCGGGAAGAAGGCGGCGTTCATGCGCTCGCGCTGGACGCGCAGCATCATCACAGCGTCGGACTTGGGCAGCGTGCTGTCGAGGTCGTACGACACCTCGCAGGGCCAGCTCTCGATGCCGACCGGCAGCAGGGTAGGCGGGGCGACGAGGGTGACCTCGGCGCCGAGGGTGTGCAGCAGGTCGACGTTGGAGCGGGCGACCCGGCTGTGCAGGACGTCGCCGACGATCGTGATGCGCTTGCCGTCGAGGTCCTGGCCGATCCCGGCCTCCGGGCCGATCAGGCGGCGGCGCATGGTGAAGGCGTCCAGCAGGGCCTGGGTGGGGTGCTGGTGGGTGCCGTCACCGGCGTTGACGACGACCGCGTCGATCCAGCCGGAGTTCGCCAGCCGGTACGGGGCTCCCGAGGAACCGTGCCGGATGACCACGGCGTCGACGCCCATGGCCTCCAGCGTCTGGGCGGTGTCCTTCAGGGACTCGCCCTTGGAGACGCTCGAACCCTTGGCGGAGAAGTTGATGACGTCCGCGGAGAGCCGCTTCTCGGCGGCCTCGAAGGAGATCCGGGTCCGGGTGGAGTCCTCGAAGAAGAGGTTGACGATCGTGCGGCCGCGCAGGGTCGGCAGCTTCTTGATCGGCCGGTCGGCGACCCGGGCCATCTCCTCGGCGGTGTCGAGGATCAGGACGGCGTCGTCGCGGGTGAGGTCGGCGGCCGAGATGAGATGACGCTGCATCTGTCAGGCTCCGTAAGGCAGTTCAAGCTGGAGAAATGGGGCAGACCGGTGCGCGAGGGCGCACTGAGCCGGCGTACGACAGCGGCGTACGCCTGGAGCGCTACTGGGCGGTCTGCTTGGCACCGAGCAGCACGGTGTCGCGACCGTCCTCCTCGGCGAGCTGGACCTTGACCGTCTCCCGCAACGACGTGGGGAGGTTCTTGCCGACGTAGTCGGCGCGGATGGGCAGTTCGCGGTGACCGCGGTCGACGAGGACCGCGAGCTGCACCGCGCGGGGGCGCCCGATGTCGTTCAGGGCGTCGAGGGCGGCGCGGATCGTGCGGCCGGAGAAGAGGACGTCGTCGACGAGGACGACCAGCTTGCCGTCGATGCCGTCACCGGGGATCTCGGTGCGGGCCAGCGCACGCGGCGGGTGCATACGCAGGTCGTCGCGGTACATGGTGATGTCGAGCGAGCCGCAGGGAACCTTGCGCTCGGTGATCTGCTCGAGCTTGTCGGCGATCCGCCGGGCGAGGAAGACGCCCCGGGTCGGAATGCCGAGGAGCACCACGTCGTCGGCGCCTTTGGCGCGTTCGACGATCTCGTGGGCGATGCGGGTCAGTACCCGCGCGATGTCGGGCCCTTCGAGAACGGGCCGGGCATCGGACGGTGTGCCGTGCGAGTCCATACGAAACGGACCTCCTTCTCCGTCTCACGGGACGGACCTTAAAGGACGTCGGGATTGCGCCATCCACGGTAGCAGGCCCTCGCCGTCACCCGGACGGCCCCCTCGGATCACCCACTCGGCCCAACAGAGTGCCGATACCACGGAAGAGCCGGTGCGGACCATTCGGCTTGACGCGGCAGAGTAACGCTGCGTAACCTCACAGTGAGTTACCAGCCGCGCGGCCTGGCACCCACGCCAGACGCGTCGACACAGTGCCGGGGAGCTATATGTCCAGCGAATACGCCAAACAGCTCGGGGCCAAGCTCCGGGCGATCCGCACCCAGCAGGGCCTTTCCCTCCACGGTGTCGAGGAGAAGTCCCAGGGACGCTGGAAGGCGGTCGTGGTCGGTTCGTACGAGCGCGGCGACCGTGCCGTGACCGTGCAGCGCCTCGCCGAGCTGGCGGATTTCTACGGCGTTCCGGTGCAGGAGCTGCTCCCGGGCACCACCCCGGGCGGCGCCGCCGAGCCGCCGCCGAAGCTGGTCCTGGACCTGGAGCGGCTGGCCACGGTGCCGGCCGAGAAGGCAGGCCCTCTTCAGCGCTATGCGGCCACGATCCAGTCGCAGCGCGGTGACTACAACGGCAAGGTGCTCTCGATCCGCCAGGACGACCTGCGCACACTCGCCGTCATCTACGACCAGTCGCCCTCGGTCCTCACCGAGCAGCTCATCAGCTGGGGTGTCCTGGACGCGGACGCGCGTCGCGCGGTGGCGACCCACGACGAGGGCTGACCGCTTTCCGGGCTGGCCGAGGAGTCAGCAGAAACGTGCCGCCGGGGGGGGGGGGGGGAGGGGGGGGGGGGGGGAGGGAGGGGGGGGGGGGGGGGGGGGCGGGTGTGTCCGCTCGGTCCACGGCGTCCGGGTCCGGGACGCCCGTGAGCGTGCAGG
>NZ_JBWKKY010000022.1:0-127457 GCF_056430805.1 Streptomyces sp. NPDC045955 | reverse complement strand
CTCAAGGAACGGTCGCTTCCTTTGTACTCACCCTCTCGGGCTTTCCTCCGGGCGCTTCCCTTCGGTCTTGCGTTTCCGACTCTATCAGATCTTTTTCTTCGATCTGACCCCTAGTCAGCGGGGTTCGTCTTCCCGGCCGCTGGGCCGTTCCGACGTGTCCAACCTTAGCGCGTTCTCTCGGCGTTTCCAAAATCGAAGCCAGTGCGGAGTCGATCGGGTCGTCGAGTCCCAATTCGAATTGAATTCGGGCACGCCGAAATCAATCCCGTTGGGAGCGATCTTGCTAATGGTTGGGTGCCGCTCATGCGGCGGAAGTGCTGTCGCAGAACCGTTACGGCTCCGCGGCAACCCGAAGAACTCTACGGATCAGGAAGGGGGCTGTCAAGCGGCCCCTGTCAAGATCTTTGTGCGGGCGTCAGTCCAGGTCGGAGAGGCGGCCGCCGGCGTCGGGCTGGGCGTCTTCCACCCTGCGCAGCAGGCGGGTGAGGACCTCGCCGAGCGCGGTGCGCTCCTGCGGCGACAGGTCCTGGAGCAGATCCTCCTCGAAGACCGACGCCAGGCGCATCGCCTCCAGCCACTTCTCACGACCTCCGCTGGTGAGTTCCACGATGACGCGAACCCTGTTGGACTCGTCCCGTTCCCGGGTGACCAGTCCTTCGCCGACCATGCGGTCGATCCGGTGGGTCATGGCGGCCGGGGTCAGGCCGAGGCGCTTGGCCAGGTCGCTCGGGCCCAGGCGGTAGGGGGCGCCCGAGAGGACGAGGGCCTTCAGTACCTCCCACTCGGCGTTGCTGATGCCGAGGGCCGCGGTCTGACGGCCGTAGGCGACGTTCATGCGGCGGTTCAGGCGGGACAGGGCCGAGACGATCTGTTCCACCTGGGGGTCGAGGTCCTGGAACTCGCGCTGGTACGCCGCGATCTGCTCTTCGAGGGTCGGCTCGCTGGGGCCGGGGGTGTCACCCATGGGCGCAGTATGGCACGGCCGTTCTTTGCCTTGAAGTCCTTGGATATGTACTCTTTAGCTTCGAACTTTAGTTTCGAAGTCTTCACTCCTAACTAGTGAGAGAGGTGAACGTGACCAGGGCGATGGGCGCAGCGATGCGCCGGATCCACGTGGGCAACGCACTCAGCGCCTTCGGGCTCGGCTTCACCGTCCCGTACCTGTACGTCTATGTGGCGCAGGTGCGGGGACTGGGAGCCATGACGGCGGGTCTGGTGCTCGCCGTCTTCGCTGTGGCGGCGCTGGTCGTGCTGCCGTTCGCCGGGCGGGCCATCGTCCGGCGTGGACCGTTGCCGGTGCTGTTCGCCGCCCTGGTCACCGCCGCCCTCGGGGCGCTGAGTCTGGGGGTCGCGAGCAGTGCGGCCGCCGTGCTGGTGTCGGCTGCCCTGCTGGGGGCCGGGCAGGCCGTGATGCAGCCGGCGCTGGCCACGATGATCGTGGACTGCTCGCCGGCGGAGACGCGGTCGCGGGCCTTCGCCATGCAGTTCTTCCTGCAGAACCTCGGGCTCGGGGTGGGTGGCCTCATCGGCGGTCATCTCGTCGACACGTCGAGCGCCGCCTCCTTCACGCTGCTCTTCGCGATTGAGGCGGCGATGTTCCTGCTGCTGGTCGTGGTGATGGCGACGGTGCGGGTGCCGCACGCGCTGCGGATCGAGGGCGCGCCCTTGACGTCGGGGCGGGGCACCTGGAAGCAGTTGCTGGGCAACCGGGCCATGGTGCAGTTGTGCGTGCTGGGCTTCGTGCTGTTCTTCGCCTGCTACGGGCAGTTCGAGTCGGGGCTGAGTGCGTACGGGGTCGAGGCCGCCGGGATATCGACGTCGGCGCTGGGGACCGCGCTGGCGGCGAACACGCTGGTGATCGTCGTGGCGCAGTTCGCCGTGCTCAGGTTCGTGGAGCGGCGTCGGCGCTCGCGGGTGATCGCCGCTGTCGGGCTGATCTGGGCCGTGGCGTGGGCCGTCGCCGGCTACGCGGGGCTCGGGCACGGGAGCCAGGAGATGGCGACGGCCGCGTTCGTCTCGACGTACGCCCTGTTCGGGCTGGGTGAGGCGATGCTGTCGCCGACGGTCGCCCCGCTGGTCGCCGATCTGGCGCCGGAGGGGATGGCCGGGCAGTACAACTCCGCGTTCGCCCTGGTCAAGCAGCTCGCGCTGGCCGTCGGGCCGGCGGTGGGCGGGCCGCTGGGGGCCTCGCTGCACGCACCGTACATCGTGGCGTTCCTGCTGTTCTCGCTGGGGATCACCGTTCTCGCCGTGCGGCTGGGGCGGCAGCTGACCGAGGTACAGGATCAGCCGTGGCTCGGGAAGAGCCGGGTCGTGGCGCGGGGTGGGGCGTCCGTGTCCGCGGACGTGTGAGGCACCGGTGCCGTCGTCGTGCGCCCGAGCCGATCTGGCCGGTTCCGCGACAGGCGACGTTGCGGGCCGGCGCCCGTGACGGTGGAGCCCGGTGCGGGCGCCGCCGTTCGTCACATCCCCCCGCGCGGCAGAGCGAACTCGCACCACACCGCTTTGCCGCCGCCCGGGGTCCGGCGGCAGCCCCAGTTCGACGCGATCGTGGCGACGATGGCGATGCCGCGGCCTGATTCGTCGCCCGGTTCCGCGCGGCGGCGCCTGGGGAGGTGGTCGTCGCCGTCGGTGACCTCGATGATCAGGCGACGGTCGGTGCGGCGCAGGCGCAGGCGCATCGGCGGGGTGCCGTGCTGGAGGGAGTTGGCGACCAGTTCGCTGGTCGCCAGGACGCCCAGGTCGTGCAGGTCGGCGGGGAAGCGCCAGCTGGTCAGGACGCCGGAGGCGAAGGCACGCGCGCGGGGGGCCGCTTCCACGCCGCCCAGGAGATCCAGGGCGGCGTTGCGGAACAGCTCGCTCTCCGGGCCGGTGCGGGCCGGGTGCTGGAGGACCAGGACGGCCACGTCGTCGTCGTGGTCGGGGGTCACGCCGGCCGAGCGGACCAGGCGGTCGCAGACGACCTGGGGTGTGCCGGTGGCGCCGGCCAGGGCGCTCTCCAGGGCGGCGATGCCCTCGTCCAGGTCGGCGTCCCGGCGCTCCACCAGGCCGTCCGTGTAGAGGACGGCCGTGGAGCCGGGGCCGAGGGGGATCGAGCCCGAGGAGTGCATCCAGCCGCCGGTGCCGAGCGGCGGGCCGGTGGGTTCGTCGGCGCGCAGGACCGCGCCGTTCTCGTCGCGGACGAGGATGGGGAGGTGGCCCGCCGAGGCGTAGACCAGCTTGCCCTCGTTCGGGTCGTGGACCGCGTACGCGCAGGTGGCGATCTGGTTGGCGTCGATCTCGGCTGCCAGGCCGTCGAGGAGCTGGAGGACCTCGTGCGGGGGCAGGTCGAGGCGGGCGTAGGCGCGGACCGCCGTGCGGAGCTGGCCCATGACCGCTGCCGCGCGGACGCCGCGGCCCATGACGTCGCCGATGACGAGGGCCGTGCGGCCGCCGCCCAGCGTGATGACGTCGTACCAGTCTCCGCCGACCGCGGCCTCTGTGCCGCCGGGGTGGTACGTGGCGGCGACGCGCAGGTCGTCGGGTTCTTCGAGCTCCTGGGGGAGCAGTGACCTCTGGAGGGTCACCGCCGTTTCGCGCTGGCGGCGTTCGCTGGCGCGCAGGCGTTCGGCCGCTTCGGCGTGGTCGGTGACGTCCGTGGCGAAGACCAGGACCCCGCGGCTGTCGCCGCCGCCCTTGTCGTCGGCCTGGGCTACCGGGGTGCAGGTGAAGGTGTAGGAGCGGCCGTCGGGAGCCTTGCGGGACTTGACCGTGCGCGGTTTGCCGCTGCGCTGGACCTGGTCCAGGAGGGGGAAGAGGCCGAGGGCGTCCAGTTCGGGGAGGACCTCGCGGGCGCGTTCGCCCAGGGGGCGTACGCCGAAGGCGGTGGTGTAGGCGTCGTTGACGTAGGCGATGCGGTGGTCGGGGCCGTGGACCAGGGCGACGAGGGAGGGCACGCGGTCGAGGACCTCGCGCACCCGCAGTTCGTCGACGGCAGGTACGGACGGGGGCTCGTCGGTCAGTTGTTCGGCGCGGGCGGCGGGTACGGAACCTTCCCCCCGCCGGTCCGGGGAGGCCGTCTGCTCGGTCCGCGCTGCGGCGCGGCGCTGCGTTCCGGGGAGCCGGGCGCTCCAGCGCGTGAAGTTCACGAATCCTTGCCTCGTGTAGTCGTCGGCGGCCGGCACCGGAACCGGCCGGGGCCCCGGGGGCCCGCACCGGGGCGAGGGGTGGCACGCCCGCGGTGGTGGACCAGTCTGGCAGTGAGCGGACCGGACCGGCATCCGTCAGACGCCGGGCCGGCCGGAGGAGTTCCTGAGTCCGGTCAGGACGACCCCTTCGGGTTCACCGGGGGGTCTTGGGAAGGCTTTCCACCGGCCGCGAGTTCGAACTCGGCCCGGGGGTGTTCGAGTGAACCCAGGGAGACGATCTCGCGTTTGAAGAGCCCGGCCAGGGTCCATTCGGCGAGTACGCGCGCCTTGCGGTTGAAGGTGGGCACGCGGCTGAGGTGGTAGGCGCGGTGCATGAACCAGGCCGGGTAGCCCTTGAGCTTGCGTCCGTAGACGTGGGCGACGCCCTTGTGCAGGCCGAGGGAGGCGACCGATCCGGCGTAGGCGTGTTCGTAGGTCTGAAGGGGCTCGCCGCGCAAGGTGCGCACGATGTTGTCGGCGAGGACCTTGGCCTGGCGCAGGGCGTGCTGGGCGTTGGGGGCGCATTCTCGGCCGGGTTCACCGGCCGTGACGTCGGGGACAGCGGCGGCGTCTCCGGCGGCCCACGCGTGCGTGGCGCCCTCGACGGCCAGTTCCGCCGTGCACCTGAGCCGTCCGCGGTCGTTGCGGGGCAGGTCGGTGGCGGCCAGCACCGGGTGGGGTTTGACGCCGGCCGTCCAGACGACCGTACGGGTGGGGAAGCGGGCTCCGTCGCTGAGGACGGCCACCCGGTCCGCGCAGGACTCCAGGCGGGTCTGCAGGCGTACGTCGATGTTGCGGCGGCGCAGTTCGGTGACGGTGTAGCGGCCCATCTCCTCGCCGACCTCGGGCAGGATGCGGTCCGAGGCCTCGACGAGGATCCACTTCATGTCCTCGGGCTGGACGTTGTGGTAGTAGCGCGCGGCGTAGCGGGCCATGTCCTCCAGTTCGCCGAGCGCCTCCACTCCGGCGAAGCCGCCGCCGACGAAGACGAAGGTGAGGGCCGCGTCGCGGATCGCGGGATCGCGGGTGGAGGAGGCGATGTCCATCTGCTCGATGACGTGGTTGCGCAGGCCGATGGCCTCTTCGACGGTCTTGAAGCCGATGCCGTGGTCGGCGAGGCCGGGGATCGGCAGGGTGCGCGAGACGGAGCCGGGGGCGAGGACGAGTTCGTCGTACGTCAGCAGCTGCCCGCCCGTGCCCTCTTCCTCGGTGGCGAGGGTGGTGACGGTGGCGGTGCGCTTGGCATGGTCGATGGCCGTTGCCTCGCCGATGAGGACGCGGCACCGGTCGAGGACACGGCGCAGGGGTACGACGACGTGGCGGGGGGAGATGGCGCCCGCGGCGGCCTCGGGGAGGAACGGCTGGTACGTCATGTACGGGTCGGGGGTGACGACCGTGATCTCCACGTCACCCCGCTCCAGTTCCCGTTTCAGTCTGCGCTGGAGGCGCAGGGCCGTGTACATCCCGACGTAGCCACCACCGACAACGAGAATGCGCGCACGTTCCTTCACCATCCCATGACGCACCCGCCGCTTGCGTTTGTCCACAGCCTCGACGAATTGTGTGACCGGAGCGGGAGAGCGCGCGGAGTTGGCCGGAAAGGCAGGCTGCGGAGAATACCCGCAGGTCAGCGTGGGTGATGCGGGGGGCACTCGGGGGCACATTCAGGACGTATGCGACCCGTACTCCGATCGGTGGGCGCTCCGTGCGGAACGTGCCCCTTCTGAATTGACTCCCTCTCAACTATGTTCGTGTGTCGACGGGGTGTAGGGGGATGCGCTCGCCGGGTCCGCGACGGGCGGCCCGGGGACCCGGGCCAGGTCCTCCGTCCCGGCATCGAATGGCGGGGAGTGTCTCCGGGGGGAGACGTCATTACCGGGGGAATGCGTATGCATGTTCAGGACTCTCATTGGTCGTCCGCTGTCGCGGCGGGTGGCGTGACGATGAGCGCGACGGCGGGGAACGGACGCGGGAACGGAGCGCGGACGACGCCGCTGCGCGTGGACGCACAGCGCAATCTGGAGCATGTGCTGCGGGCGGCGCGCGAGGTGTTCGGCGAGCTGGGATACGGCGCGCCGATGGAGGACGTGGCGCGACGCGCGCGGGTCGGCGTGGGCACGGTGTACCGGCGGTTCCCGAGCAAGGACGTGCTGGTGCGGCGGATAGCCGAGGAGGAGACCTCCCGGCTGACCGAGCAGGCGCGCGCGGCGCTCGGACAGGAGGACGAGCCGTGGTCGGCGCTGTCGCGCTTCCTGCGGACGTCGGTGGCCTCCGGCGCCGGGCGGCTGCTGCCGCCGCAGGTGCTGCGGGTCTCGGTCGAGGAGGAGCGTGCCGGTCAGGCGCGCGTGCCGCAGCAGCGGACGCAGCCGGGCCCCGCGGAGCTGCGGCTGGTGCCGGAGGAGCCGGTGGCGGTCGCCTCGGTGCCGGCGTCGGCGGTCGCCGCGGAGGACGACGCCGGGGCGTCGGCGCTGCTCGAGGTCGTGGGTCAACTCGTGGAGCGGGCGCGTGCGGCGGGTGAGCTGCGGGCGGACGTGTCGGTGTCGGACGTGCTGCTGGTGATCGCGACGGCGGCGCCTTCACTGCCGGACGCGGCACAGCAGGCGGCCGCGTCGGCCCGGCTGCTGGACATCCTGCTGGAGGGACTGCGGTCGCGGCCGGCGTGAGCGGGGGCGGATTGCCGGAACGGGCAGTCGGACTCGGCAATCGGAATCGGCAGTCGGAACGGGTGGAGCGATCGGGCGGAGAGATCGGGCGGTGTGGTCGGCTTGCCGGTCGGCTGGACTGATCGGCCTCGCTTGTCGGCTTGGCCGGTCGGCTTGACCAGTCGGCTGATCCGTCGACCGGAACCGGCTGCCGGAAACCGGCGGAGCGATCGGCCGGTGTCGTCGGCCTGCCGGTCGGCTGGTCTGGCCGATCGAACCCGTCCATCGGACTGGTCGGCTCTGGCGGTCATGACCAGCCGCCGGAGCGGTCGACGTCGCTTCCGAGCCCGGGCGAGAAGGACTCATTCCCCGAATGAGTGACGGCTAGTACTGGCGTGCGGCAAATCCCCACGGATGAGTGATCATCCGAACTCCGGGGGTCTGACGAAAAGCCAATATGGCACTCTGACCTGGTGGTCTGGACGTGTTGGCCGGCTGGCGGGGGCTTTCCGCGATGAGCGTTGACGGGCGGGACGAGTCGAGCGGTGACCGGGACGCCACAGCCGGCGGCCCGGTCCCGCCGCGGGTGCCGAGCCAGGGCGGACGCGCGGCCGTACCGCCGGGCGGGTATCCCGCCGACGGCTCGGTCCCTCGCCAGCGCGCCTGGCGCGAGGACAGCGTCCCGCCGCCGCCATGCGGGCTGCCGCCCTCCGACGCCGATCTCATCGACCGGATGCGCTCGGGCGACGACACGGCGTACGAGGAGCTGTTCCGGCGCCACGCGCAGGCCGTGCGCCGCTACGCCCGGACCTGCTGCCGTGACGCCCACACCGCCGACGACCTGACCGCCGAGGTCTTCGCCCGCATGCTCCAGGCGGTACGCGGCGGCTCCGGACCCGAGCACGCCGTACGCGCCTACCTGCTCACCTCCATCCGGCGCGTCGCCGCCTCCTGGACGCGGTCGGCGCGGCGGGAGCAGCTCGTCGACGACTTCGCGGTGTTCGCCGCCCAGTCCGCACGCGGCTCCTACGTGTCCGACGACGACACGCTCGACCTGGGCGCGGACGTGCGGGCGATGCACGACGCCGAGCGCTCCATGGCCATGCGGGCCTTCCGGTCGCTGCCGGAGCGGTGGCAGGCCGTGCTGTGGCACACGGAGGTCGAGGACGAGTCGCCCAGCGAGGTCGCCACGCTCTTCGGCCTGGACGCCAACGGCACGCGCGTGCTCGCCAGCCGGGCCCGCGAGGGCCTCAAGCAGGCCTACCTCCAGGCCCACGTCAGCGCCACGCTCACCGCCGACGAGGAATGCGCGCGCTACGCCGACCAACTCGGCACGTACGCCCGCGGCCGGCTGCGCACGCGCGCTGAGCGGGGGTTGCGCAAGCACCTGGAGGAGTGCGCTAAGTGCCGGCTGGCCGCGATGCAGATCGAGGAGGTCGCCGGCGGAATCCCCGCGGTGGTGCCCCTCGCGGTCATCGGCTGGGTCGGCGCCGCCGGGTACGCCAAGGCGGCCGGGCTCATCGCCGGTGGCGTGGGAGCGGGGGCGGCCGGAGCCGCGGGCGCCGCGGCGGGCGGGGGCTCGTCGGGCGGGTCGGCGGCGGGCGCCGGTTCGGCCGGTGGGACTGCGGGGAGCGGCTCGTCCGGTGGAGCCGGAGGCGGTGCGGCCTCCGAAGGGGTGGGCGCGCCGGTGAAGGCAGGTATCGCGGCCGGTGTGGTCGCCGTGGGCGCCATGGTCGTGGTGGCGCTGGCGCTGGCCGGCAACGAGAAGCCGAAGGACGAGGCGAGGCCGGCTCCCACCCCGACTTCGCCAGTGGTCCGGCCCGAGCCCACGCCCTCTCCTTCGCAGCGGGAACCCGGACCCCGGTCACCTTCGCAGCGGGAACCCGGGCCCCGGTCACCTTCGCAGCGGGAACCCGGACCGCGGTCACCGGCGATCGTGCCCGCGCGGGCCGAGACGCCGCCTCCGGCACCGACCCCCAGCACCAGCCCGTCGTCCGCACCCGCCCCGGCCCCGACACCGAAGCCCACCTCACCGCCCGCGCCCCCGAGGCCGACACCGCCCCCCAAGCCCACGCCCACGCCCACCCCGACACCCACACCCACGCCGACCCCGACCGAGAGGCCGCGTGACCCGACGGTTCCCGTCCAGATGAACCTCACCGGCCGCAGCACCGTACGGCTGGTGGTGGAACCGCACGGCGCCCTCGACAACCTGGCCCTCGCGGACTGGGCGCAGTCCAGGTTCACCTGCGGTTAGCGGCTTCCGGCCCGGTGGCGTACGCACTCCGCGCCTTCTCCAGCTCGCACAGGACGTCCTCCGCCGCGAGGGCCGCGCCCCGGGCGCGCTCCGACTGGCAGCGGGCAGGGCCCAGAGCGGCGCGTGCGGCTGCCCCGGCCCGTTCCACCTGGGCGTGCTCCGGCATGGGGCGGGGACGGCCGGCCCACCAGTGGTCGCCGGCGCCGAGCAGCCGTGCCGCGCGCGCGAAGTCGCCGAGCTCGGCCAGCAGTCCTGCCGCGTTGTCCACGACCGCGGCCCGGACCGTGTCGGAGCACCGCTTGTCCACGGCCTCGCGAAGCGCGCCGGTCAGCTTGGCCAGGGCGGCCCCCGGGCCGGACTCGCTCGCCGTGACCATGGCGTCCACCAGATCCAGCATCACC
Source organism: Streptomyces sp. NPDC045955 (assembly GCF_056430805.1). Lineage (NCBI taxonomy): Bacteria > Bacillati > Actinomycetota > Actinomycetes > Kitasatosporales > Streptomycetaceae > Streptomyces > Streptomyces sp. NPDC045955. Next base: position 117,991 of record NZ_JBWKKY010000022.1, on the reverse strand, counting down.
ATGAACTGGGGCGGCGGCGTGCCGCGCGCGGCGTCCGCGCGCGCCATGTCGCACAGCTCCCGCGCCCGGGCGGTGTGCCCCTCCTCGGACGCCATCTGGGCCCGCAGCACCAGGACGAACGCCCTGGAGTCCGCCACGCCGTACCGGTCGGCCGCGGCGGTCGCCTCGTCCAGCCCCGCGAGCGCGGCCGGGCGGTCTCCCGCGCGGTAGGCGATCTCGGCGAGCCGGGCGATGAGGAACGGCGACTCGGCGTAGGCGCCCACCTCGTAGGCGAGCCGCAGCGCTTCCTCGTACTCCCCCTTGGCCTCCTCGAAGCGGCTGCGGGCCATGGCCGCCTCACCGGCCGCGCCGCACACCTGGGCCCGCAGCCAGCGGTCACCGGAGCGGCGGCTGAGGATCCGCAGCTCCGCGAGGTCGTCGTCCACGCCGTCCAGGCCACCGGGTCCGTCGACGACCATGTGCGTACGGAACATCAGGGCGACGGCTGTCTCCCAGTCCCCGCCGTGCACACGGCAGTTGGCGACGGCGGAGTCCATGACGGCCCGAAGGTCGCTGCGGTCGCCCAGGTAGGAGGAGATGATCGGGCAGACGATCCCCGGGATCCGGGCCGCCCGCGGGCCTCCCTCCTCGAAGTAGGCCCACACCCGCTCCACATACGGCCGCCGCTCGTCGACGAACGCCTGCATGGGCCCGGCCTCGGTCATGAAGAACATATGCAGCACGCGCAGATCCATCCGCAGGGCGTGCAGCGGATGCCCGGCCTCCCCGTCCGGCGCGGCGAGGAAGTGGTCGACGGGATCGGGCGGACCCGACTCCCCGCCGGACGGCACGAGCCCGGCTGCGGCGTCCCTCTCCACGCCCAGCCGCAGGATGCGGTCGAGCCACGCCAGGCCCTCGTGCCGGTAGTTGCGCAGCCACCAGAACCAGCCGATGGCCAGGACGAGGGCGCCGGCCTCTTCCTCGTCCCCGGCCGTCAGGGCCCGGTCGAGGGCCGCGCGGATGTTGTCGAGCTCGGTCTCCAGGCGGGAGATCCACGGCAGTTGCCCGGCGGAGCGCAGCAGCGGCTCCGCCTGCTGGACGAGTGCGCGCGCCCACGCCCGGTGCCGCCGCTCGGCCGCGGCACGCAGCTGCGGAGTCTCGGCTGCGCGCTCGACGGCGTACTCGTGGATGGTCTCCAGCAACCTGTACCGCATGCCGCCCGAGCCCTGCGAACCGTCCGGCTCACCGGGTGCCGCGACGACGAGGGACTTGTCGACGAGGGCCCCGAGCAGCTCGGCGGCCGGCCCGGTGCACACGGCCTCCGCCGCGGCCAGGTCCCAGCCGCCCGCGAACACGGACACCTCGCACAGCACCGTCCGCTCGGCCTCGTCGAGCAGGTCCCACGACCAGTCGACGACGGCCCGCAGGGTCTGCTGGCGGGGCAGGACCGTACGGCTCCCGGAGGTGAGGAGGCGGAAGCGGTCGTCGAGCCGGTCGGCGATCTGCCGGGGCGTGAGCAGCCGGAGCCGGGCCGCGGCCAGCTCGATGGCGAGCGGCAGCCCGTCCAGGCGGCGGCAGATCTCCGCCACGGCCCGCTCGTCACGGAGCACGGCGTCCGCGTCGGGACGCACGGCGGCGGCGCGCTCCGCGAACAGCCGGCGGGCGTGGTCCGGCGGCAGGGGCTCGACCGGGCGCACCAGTTCACCGGGCACGCCCAGGGGTTCACGGCTCGTGGCGAGGATCGTGAGCCCCGGGCAGCGGGTCAGCAGGGTCTCGGCGAGGTGGGCGGCGGCGCCGATGACATGCTCGCAGTTGTCAAGGATCAGCAGTTGGCTGCGCGGCGCGCAGTACTCCACGAGCAGGGCGACGGGGTCGTCCTGCAGGGCCGTCAGCTCACTGGTCATCAGCACGGTCTCACGCAGACCGAGCGCACTGACCACCGCTCCCGGCACCGCCTCCGGCCGGTCGAGCGGGGCGAGCTCGGCCAGCCACGCCTGCGGGAGCCCGGCGGCGGCTTCCTCGGCGAGACGGGTCTTTCCGGAGCCGCCCGGTCCGGTGAGGGTGACGAGGCGGGCCCTGTGCACGTCTGAACGGATGGCGTCGATCTCGGGTTCCCGGCCGACGAACGAGGTCAGGCGGGGACGGATGTTCCCCGTGCGCTCGGGCGGGGCGGGCGCCGGTCTCCCGCTCCTCGCGGCCGACGCGAGCAGCTCGGTGTGGAGGGCGCGGAGTTGGGGGCCGGGGTCGGTGCCGAGGCCCTCCGCGAGGGCGCGGCGGGCCGACTCGTACGCGGCGAGGGCGTCGGCCTCGCGGCCGGTGTCGCGCAGGGCGCGGATGAGGAGGGCGTGCAGCGGCTCGTCGTACGGGTGTACGGCGGTCAGTTCCCGCAGTTCCGGTACGACGTCCGGGGCGCGGCCGAGCCGTAGGCGGGCCTCGGCCCGGGCCCGGGTCGCCTCCAGGCGCGCGGCCTCCGGGCGGGTGGCGGCGGTGCGGTCGGGGAGGTCGGCGAGGGCGGGGCCGCGCCAGAGGGCGAGGGCGTCGTCGAGGTGGCGTTCCGCCAGGGCTGGGGCGTCGGCGGCGAGGGCGTCGGTGCCCTGCTGGAGGAGCCGTTCGAAGAGGAAGAGGTCGATGTCGTCCGGCGTGGCCGTGAGGCGGTAGCCGCCGGGGTCCGAGGTCACGGCGTCCTTGCCGAGGGCGCGGCGGAGGCGGCCGACGAGGGCCTGGAGCGCGGCGTGGGCGTCCTGGGGCGGGTCGTCCGTCCACACCTCGTCGATCAGCGTCTGGGGGGTGGTGACGCGGGAGGGGCGGAGGGCGAGGGCGGTGAGCAGGGCGCGGAGGCGGGGGCCGCCGACGGGTACGGCTGTGCCGTGCTCGTCCTCTGCCGTGGTGATGCCCAGGATTCTGTACCGCACCGGGTCATTGTCGCCCGGGTGGGTGCGAGGGCCGTGGGGTTTTCGGGGCCGGGTGTTACCGAGGCGGGGGGATCGCAGGCGTTGCACAACTCGGCGCTGCAAGGTGCCCGGCGTTGCGGCTTGGGCCGGGTAGGTCCGCAGCCGGCGTAGCGGGGTGCCGCTGCGCCCACCCGTGCCGCCTGGGGGCACCTCCCAGGCTCTTGAGGCACTGAGGGAGGCACGACTGCCCACAGCGACAGCCAAGCCCGACGGGGCCACGCAGCCCGGCGCTGCGCGGTGCCCGTCGCACACACCCAGCCCAGCGGCACGACTGCCCGCAGCCCGGCGGGAGCGACGGCCCGCAGCCCGGCGGTCTGCGGCTCAGCGGCACCGGCGGCCCGCAACGCGTGCGCGGTGCCCGTCGCACACACCCAGCCCAGCGGCACGACTGCCCGCAGCACGGCGGGAGCGACGGCCCGCAGCCCGGCGGTCTGCGGCTCAGCGGCACCGGCGGCCCGCAGCGCGGTGGTCTGCTCAGCCAAACCACCACCCGCCCGCACCCGCCAGCACCCGCCGACGGCGAGAAGGGGACCTGCCGCGGGGCGTCCGCCCGCAGCGGCTGGCACGTCAACACGAGTCAGTCGGTGTGAGGCCCCATCGCGCCGTTCCGAGGACGGACACCCCCGGCGCTGCCCCGACCCACCAGCCGGCCGCAGGCGCTACACGCGCCGCACCCCGGCGGCCCCCGCCCCCAACGCCCCCCGCTGCGGCGCGATCCCCGCCGGTACAGCCCGCTGGCGGGCCGGGGTGCCCGTCCAGCAGGTGCCGCGGCGGGACAGCAGGCGGCGGAGCCACAGTTCCAGGGAGACGAGGTCGGCGAGGCCGTCCAGGGGGAGGGGCTCGCCCGCCGCCGCGGAGCGGAGGGCCTTGCGGACCACCCGGGCTTCGACCAGCCCCGCCTCCGCCAGCAGCGGCGTGTCGAACAGGGCGATCAGGGAGTCCGCCGCCACCCTCAGCCCCGTACGCGCCGCGGCCGCCGCCGTCGCCTGGGTCGGGACGCCCCACCCGGGCGGCAGGTCCCGGACCCCGGCCCCTTCCAGCACCGTACGCAGGATCACCGCCCGCGCTCCCGGCCGCACCCGCAGCGCTTCGGGCAGCGCCCGCGCCGCGCGCACGACCTGGTTGTCGAGGAACGGCGCGTGCAGCCGCTGGAAGCGGATCTCCGCGGCCTGCTCCAGCACCCGCAGGTCCGCCGCATACCGCGCCAGCGCCGCACGCGCGCGGAAGTCACCCGGCCGCTGCCCCGGCCCCACCAGCTCCGACCGGTGCGTCGCCGCCTGAAGACGAACCGATACTTCGGCGAGCGCCTCACCGGTCAGCCAGCGCGCCGCCGGCCCGGGTCTCCCCCAGGTCAGCGCGGCGAGCGAGGCCTCCACCGCGCCCCCGGGGGTGTCCGGACCGTCGTCCGTACGGTGCTCGAGCAGGCGCTCGGCCAGGGATTCGAGCCCCGCCCGGTACGGCGTACGGGACAGCCGTCGCGCCGCCGCGTACACGCGCGCGGGGACCAGCACCGAGCCGTCCGTCCTGGCCAGCGCGGCGACCGGCCGCACCAGGTGGCGCCGCTTGCGGTCCATCAGCAGGTCGGCCAGCCGCGCGGGATGGGCGTCCAGGACCTGACGCGCGCCGTAGCCCGTGAAGTGGTCCGCGCTGCCGGCCGCGAGCCGCGCCCGGTGCCGGGCCGCCGTCACCAGGGACGCGCCCGGCTCGTCCGTCAGCGGGCCCTCCAGGTCGGCGTATGGAAGGGTGTCCTCGCCGCCGGCCACGACGACATGGTGCAGCCGCGGGTTCGCGGCCAGCGCGCCCGCCCGCTCCAGTTCGGCCTCCCGCCCTCCGACGGCCAGGTCGTTGAACGTGACCGCCAGCAGCCGCTCCCCCGCGCCCGTGCCGTGGCCCAGCACCGTGCCCGGCATCCCGGGCAGCCCCGCGGCCAGCAGTGCCAGCGTCCCCGAGGCCGGCCCGCCGGACAGGTCCGACCCGATCCCCGGTACCGGCATCCCGCGCGCGGCACGCCGCTCGGCGGGCCCCATGCCGGGCACGGGCCCGGGGTCGATGTCCGCCCCGGGGACGTGCCGCGGCGCGGACAGCCGGGTCCGTACGGCCTCCACGAGCGCGTCGCGCACGGCGTCGACCGCGCTGTCTGGGTCGGCCGAAGGGGCCGCCACCGCCAGCGAGGCGACCGGCTCGTACCCGGCGACCTCACGCGCCCCCGCGCGCAGGATCAGCGCATGCCCCGGCGGAATACGCTTCACGCCGTCGTACGGCGTGGAGTCGTGCAGCGCGGCGGGCACGTCGGGGGCGGCCAGCAGCGCGGCGAGGTGTCCGAAGTCGAGGTTGGCCTCGATGAGGTCGGCCAGCGGCAGCGCGGCCGTCGCATACGCCGTGCCGCCGGCCCAGGGGGTGTAGAACACCGGCCGCGCGCCCGCGAGGTCACCGCAGACGGTGACCCTCCGGCCGACCTGCACGATCGCGGTGTAACTCCCCGGCCAGGCGGTCAGATGCCGAAGTGCCCCGCCGCGCGCGGCGAACAGCGCGACGCGCAGCTGCTCGTCGGTGGCGCCGCAGATCCCGAGGACGGCGATGCGCGTCCGGTCGTCGGCCTTCACGACCCGCACCTCGTCGGGGCGCCAGTCGCCGACCGCCCACAGCGGATCGGGGTCGCCCCACAGGAGTTGGGAGCCCACCGGGTGCAGGGTCTCGCCATCGGGTCCCGTGGCCCCCGCCGCGCCGGCAGCGACGGCTCCCGCGGCGGTGCTGCTCCATCCCACCAACCACCGCATCGCCGCCTCCACAGGCTGTGGACAACCAGTGCACCGCACGAACCGGTTCACCATGCTGCCATGAAGGAAGCGTTCCAGAGTGCGCCCGCGCCGCTTGCGCTCCGCCGAACGCGCCCCGGCGGAGCCGCCCACGCCGGCCCGAGCACCCCCGAACACCCCCGAACACCTCTGGATCGGCAGCGAGGACGGCAGTGGAGACGGAAGGAGAAGACGGCGGCGGAGACGGCGAGAACAGAAGGGACGGCCAGGAGGCAAGACATGTCAGCGACACGTCACCAGTACGACTGCGGCGCGAATGCGCCCCCGATACACGCCCCGAATGCGCCCGGCGCGCCCTCAACTACCGTGGTAGGAGGCCTGATACCCCACCATCGACGGGGTCGATTCTCAGCCAAATCCCCATCCCGCGAACAGCGTCGAACACTCTCCGTACAGATCCCGCGGACCGCCGCGCTGTCGCGCAGTCCGGGAGACGGAGCACGCCTCCCGGACCGTTCCGCCGCCCGCGGGGATGAAGGCGGCGGTGTCCCCCAGCCCACTGGATCCAGTACAGCGGGCCGACCCACGCAACGACCATGGAACCGCTCCCGCGATGGCCGGAGAAGAGCGCACGGGCAGGCGCACGGCCACACACTGGGAGCACACCGCAACAGCCTGTATCTGAACCGCACTTCAGTACGGACCACAATCCCGCCAACCGGAACAATGCCCCTTAACGCTTGGGATGCGGCGAACTACGCTGGGTTTACGAATGCCGCGTGGTTATGCCAACGTCGGCAGCCGTCTGTGTCGAGGGGTGGCGCATGTCCAGGGAGCAACGCGGGCCGAACGAAAAACTCGGCGCCGTTCTCGCCCTCGCGGGAATCAGCAACGCAGGCCTCGCGCGGCGCGTCAACGATCTTGGCGCTCAGCGGGGACTGACGCTTCGCTATGACAAGACGTCGGTGGCGCGCTGGGTGTCGAAGGGCATGGTGCCGCAGGGTGCGGCGCCGCACCTGATCGCCGCCGCCATCGGTCAGAAGCTCGGCCGCCCGGTGCCGCTCCACGAGATCGGCCTGGCGGACGCGGACCCCGCGCCCGAAGTCGGCCTCGCCTTCCCGCGGGACGTCGGACAGGCGGTGAAGTCCGCGACGGAGCTGTACCGTCTCGACCTCGCGGGCCGCCGCGCCGGGGGCGGCATCTGGCAGTCGCTGGCCGGATCGTTCGCGGTGAGCGCGTACGCGACGCCCGCCTCACGATGGCTGATAACCCCGGCCGACAGTTCGGTCGCGCGAGACGTGGGCCCCGGCGAGGGCTCCGGCGCACCGCTCAAAGTCGGCCACAGCGATGTGCAGAAGCTGCGGGAGGCCGCCGAGGACGCGCGGCGCTGGGACTCCAAGTACGGCGGCGGCGACTGGCGTTCGTCGATGGTCCCCGAGTGCTTAAGGGTGGAGGCGGCTCCGCTGCTGCTCGGCTCCTACTCCGACGAGGTCGGCCGGGCCCTCTTCGGCGCCTCCGCCGAACTCACCCGGCTCGCGGGCTGGATGGCCTTCGACACGGGCCAGCAGGAAGCGGCCCAGCGCTACTACATCCAGGCCCTGCGCCTGGCCCGCGCGGCGGCGGACGTCCCCCTCGGGGGCTACGTCCTGGCCTCCATGTCCCTCCAGGCCACCTACCGCGGCTTCGGCGACGAGGGCGTGGACCTCGCCCAGGCCGCCCTCGAACGCAACCGCGGCCTGGCCACGGCCCGCACGATGAGCTTCTTCCGCCTCGTCGAGGCCCGGGCACACGCGCGTGCGGGTGACGCCCAGGCGGCCGGCGGCGCCCTGAAGGCGGCCGAGAGCTGGCTGGAGCGCGCCCGCCCCGGCGACAACGACCCGAGCTGGCTCGGCTTCTACTCCTACGACCGCTTCTGCGCCGACGCGGCCGAGTGCTACCGCGACCTCAAGGCACCCCGCCAGGTCCGCCGCTTCACGGAACAGGCCCTGTCGAAGCCCACCGAGGAGTTCGTCCGCTCGCACGGCCTGCGTCTGGTCGTCTCGGCGGTCGCCGAACTGGAGTCGGGAAACCTGGACGCGGCGTGCGAGCAGGGCGTGCGGGCGGTGGAGGTCGCCGGACGCATCTCCTCGGCCCGCACCACCGAGTACGTCAAGGACCTCCTGCACCGGCTGGAGCCGTACGGCGACGAGCCACGGGTGGTCGAGCTGCGTGAACGCGCACGGCCGCTGCTGATGGCTCCGGCGTAACCGGTCAGGCATGCCGCCGTCCCCGCGTTTGAATGCATTGTCAGTGGCGCAGTGCACTATCGAAGCGGGAGGTGGTGCGGGTGACGCGGGTGCCGGAGATCGCGTACGACTGTGACGTGCTGGTGATCGGCGGGGGGATCGTGGGCCTGTCGACGGCGTACGCGATCACACGCGCCGCACCGGGCACACGTGTCACGGTCCTGGAGAAGGAACCGGGCCCCGCCCGGCACCAGACGGGCCGCAACAGCGGCGTCATCCACAGCGGCATCTACTACCGCCCCGGCTCCCTCAAGGCGCGCTACGCGGTGAGAGGCGCGGCGGAGATGGTCAAGTTCTGCGCCGAGTACGGCATCCCGCACGCGGTCACCGGCAAGCTGATCGTCGCGACCGACCGCGCGGAGCTGCCCCGTCTGCACGCACTCGTGCAGCGCGGCCGGGAGAACGGCATTCCGGTCCGTGAACTGGGCGGATCCCAGATCGCGGAGTACGAGCCGGAGGTGCGGGGCCTCGCCGCGATACACGTCGGCACGACCGGCATCTGCGACTTCGTCGCGGTCGCCCGCCAGCTGGCCCACGGCTCGGGCGCGGAGATCCGCTACGGCACGCGGGTCGTGCGCGTCGACCGCCGCCCCGAGCGGGGCGTCGCCGTGCTCACGGCCAACGGGGACGTCGTGCGCGGACGGGTGCTGGTGAACTGCGCGGGCCTCCACAGCGACGAGATCGCCCGCCTGACCGGGGACGACCCGGACGTCCGGATCGTGCCGTTCCGGGGCGAGTACTACGAGCTGGCCCGGCCGGAGCTGGTGCGGGGCCTGGTGTATCCGGTCCCCGACCCTGCGTTCCCGTTCCTCGGGGTGCATCTCACGCGCGGGATCGACGGGGGTGTCCACATCGGGCCCAACGCGGTGCCGGCGCTGGCCCGCGAGGGGTACGGGTGGGGGACGGTCCGTGCGCGGGAGCTGGGGGCGACGCTGGCCTGGCCGGGCTCCTGGCGGATCGCCCGGCGGCACTGGCGGTACGGGGCGGGGGAGCTGCGGCGGTCGCTGTCCAAGGGGGCGTTCACGGAGGCGGTGCGGCGGTTGCTGCCCGGGGTGTCCGAGGACGACCTGGTGCCGACGGCGGCGGGGGTCCGGGCGCAGGCGGTACTGCGTGACGGCACGCTGGTGGACGACTTCCTGTTCCGCGAGGGCCCTCGCACGGTGCACGTGCTGAACGCGCCGTCTCCCGCGGCTACGGCGTCCTTGCCGATCGGCAGGGAGGTGGCACGCCGGGCACTGAGCGCGCTGTGAGGGTTTCGAGGTGCTCGGCGTCACCGCCGGGCCGGTTGTGGATGCCCGGCGTTCTCGCTGAGCCCGGGGCGTTGCGCAGCTCGGCACGGCGAGGTGCCGCTGCGCCCACCCGTGCCGCCCTGGCGGCATCTCCCAGGCCCTTAAGGCACTGGGGGAGGCACGGCTGCCCGCAGCGACGGCCGGCGGCAGCTGAGCCCCAGGGGGCCACGCAGCCCGGCGCTGCACGGTGCCCGCCGCACACACCCCGCCCAGCGGCACGAGCGCCCGCAGCTCAGCGGGAGCGACTGCCCGCAGCACGGCGGGAGCGGCGGGCTGGCCGCAGCCCGGCGATCTGCGGCTCAGCGGCACCGGCGGCCCGCAGCGCGGCGGCCTGCGGCAGCCAAACCACCACCCGCCCGCACCCGCCAGCACCCGCCGACGGCGAGAAGGGGACCTGCCGCGGGGCGTCCGCCCGCAGCGGCTGGCACGTCAACACGAGTCAGTCGATGTGGGGCCCCATCGCGCCGTTCCGAGGACGGACACCCCCGGCGCTGCCCCGACCCACCAGCCGGCCGCAGGCGCTACACGCACCCCACCGAGCAGCCACAGGCCGCCGCAGGCACACCATCCACCGGCGACCCCAGCGCGGCCGTAAAATCGGTCTCACTGTGTCTGACTCCGTGAATACCCCCGAAGCCCCCCGGCCGCCCGCCCCCGGTGCCTCCATCCGGCACAGTCGGGGCAAGGGTGAGCCGCGTTTTCCCGATGGGCCGAAGGCCGATCCCGCCGGGTCGCACTTCGAGCGGCGGATCCGGAGTTTCCAGCCGCGGCGGAGCCGGGTCACAGCCGGCCAGGCGGACGCGCTTCAGCGGCTGTGGCCCAAGTGGGGCCTCGACATCGACGGCAGCCGCACCCTCGACCTGTCCGACCTGTTCGGCAACGACAACCCCGTCGTCCTGGAGATCGGTTTCGGGATGGGCGAGGCCACCGCCCAGATGGCCGCCGCCGACCCCACCACCAACATCCTCGCCGTCGACGTCCACACCCCCGGCCAGGGCAACCTGCTCAATCTCGCCGACCGGAACGGCCTGTCCAACATCCGGGTCGGCAACGGCGACGCGATCATCCTCCTGCGCGAGATGCTCACCCCGGACTCCCTCGACGGCCTGCGCGTCTACTTCCCCGACCCCTGGCCCAAGAAGCGGCACCACAAGCGCCGGCTCATCCAGCCCGACTTCCTGACCCTCGCCGCCACCCGCCTCAGGCCCGGCGCGATCGTGCACTGCGCCACCGACTGGGAACCGTACGCCGAACAGATGCTCGACGTACTCACGGCACACTCCGCCTTCGAGAACACGCAGGCGGACGGAGGTTTCGCGCCCCGTCCCGACTTCCGTCCCCTGACCCGTTTCGAGGGCCAGGGACTGGACAAGGGACATGTCGTGAACGACCTCCTCTTCCGTCGCGTACAGCACGTGGACCAACCCCCCGCCGGCGCCTGACCGCACTCGCACCCGAACCCGCATCCCTCCCGCCTGCGGACAGCGCCCATCCGTCGTTAGGGTCAATGCCGTGGCCACCTGCCCCCCACACACGTCGTATCCCAGCGTTCCCCCCAGCGGCCCCACCACCGGCGCGCCCTTCACCGGCGCACCCGCCGCCCCCCTGCGACACGCCCATTGGTGGCAGCGCACATGGGTGCGCTACGGCGCGCTGACCACGCTGCTCGCGATATCCGGCCTCGTCATCCTCGCCCTGGTCCGCGAAGAGACCGGCACGGAAGGGTTCCTGGTCGGGCTGGGGCTCGCCACGCTCCCGGTGCCCCTGCTCATAGCCTCGTTCCGCTGGCTGGACCGGGTCGAACCGGGCCCCTGGCGGAACCTGCTGTTCTGCTTCGCCTGGGGAGCCTGCGCGGCGGCGCTGATAGCGATCGTCGCCAACAGCTTCGCGACCCGATGGATAGCGACGGCCACGGCGGATCCCTCCAGCGCGGACACGCTCGGCGCGACCGTCATAGCGCCGGTGGTCGAGGAGATCGCCAAGGCGGCGGCCGTCTTACTGGTCTTCCTCTTCCGTCGCCGCGACTTCACCGGCATCCTCGACGGAGTCGTCACAGCCGGCGTCACCGCCACCGGCTTCGCGTTCACGGAGAACATCCTCTACCTGGGCACCGCCTTCGGCACCGACCAGCTCACCGGCGGCACCGGCATCGCCTCCGTCACGGCGGCGACCTTCTTCGTGCGCATCATCATGTCGCCGTTCGCGCACCCGCTCTTCACCGTCCTCACCGGCATCGGCTTCGGCGTCTCCGCCCTCGCGGCGGACCGCCAGCACATCCGCCGGGTCGCCTTCCCGCTCTCGGGGCTGCTGCTCGCGATGGGCCTGCACGCGATGTGGAACGGCTCGTCCTCGTTCGGCGAGTACGGGTTCTTCGCCGTGTACGCGGCGTTCATGGTGCCCCTCTTCGGGCTGCTGACGTGGCTGGTGATCTGGACACGGCAGCGGGAGCTGAAGACCGTACGGGCGGAGCTGCCCGCCTACGCCTCGGCCGGGTGGCTGTCCCCGGTCGAGCCGTATGCCCTCGGCTCCATGCGGGCCCGGCGGATCGCCCGCCAGTACGCCCGCCGCCACGCGGGCCGGGCGGCGGCACGGGACGTCGCGCGCTACGAGGCGTACGCGACGTCCCTGGCGTTCCTGCGGCACCGGGGCCGGCGCGGCCGCGCCGGTGCCGACTTCGTCGTACGGGAACGGGAACTGCTGGACGAACTGTGGCGCCGCCGCGAGACGGCCCGTCCCGCGCTGGACTACGCCGCGCGCATCACGGCCCCTCCGGTACCGGTGGCGGCCCCGCCCTGGCCGGTGCACGGGGCGTACGGGTACGGCCATCCGACGACACCGGCGCCGTACCCTGCCTACTCCGCGTACACGACTCCGTACGCCGCACACAACCCGTACCGGTCGTAGCCGACCCCCGAGTCCCCCGGTTGTCGGAACCGCTCAGGCCGAAGCCTCAGTGAGCCGCCCGACCTCCGCCTCGGTGAGCGTCAGCTCCCCGACCCCGATCAGCGCGGGCAGCTGCTCCACCGTCCGCGCGGAGGCGATCGGCGCCACCACCGTCGGCTGGGCCGCGAGCCAGGCGAGGGCGACCGTGGCGACGGGGACGTCGTGGGCCGCGGCGATCTCGTCGAGGGCGTCGAGGACCCGGCGACCACGCTCGGTCTGAAGGTGCTGGGCGGCACCGCCCGCCCGCGCGCTGTCGACGGTCGTACCGGGCCGGTACTTGCCGGTCAGGAAGCCGGACGCGAGCGCGTAGTACGGGACGGCCGCCAGGCCGGTCCGCGCGGCGAGGTCCTGGAGCTCGCCCTCGTAAGTGTCGCGGGAGACCAGGTTGTAGTGGGGCTGGAGGGCCACGTACCGGGCGAGCCCCTCACGGTCGGAGAACTCCAGGGAGGCCCGCAGCCGCTCCGGGGAGATGTTGGAGGCGGCGATGTACCGCACCTTCCCGGCCGTGACGAGTTCGTCGAGCGCGCCGATGATCTCCTCCACCGGCACGTCGGGCTTGTCGTAGTGGGTGTAGTACAGGTCGATGTAGTCGGTGCCGAGGCGCCGCAGGGAGGCGTCGGCGGCGGCCTTGATGTTGGCGGCGGACAGGCCCTGGAACTCGGGGTGCTGGCTGACCTTCGTGGCGACGACGACGTCCGCGCGGTTGCCGCGTGACGTCAGCCACTTGCCGAGCACGGTCTCGGACTCGCCGCCCTGGTTGCCGTCCGCCCACGCCGAGTAGACGTCGGCCGAGTCGACGAAGTTGCCGCCGGCGGCGGTGTACGCGTCGAGGACGGCGAACGACTGTGCCTCGTCCGCGGTCCAGCCGAAGACGTTGCCGCCGAGGGCGAGCGGGAAGACCTCGAGGTCGGAGGAGCCGAGCTTGCGAAGAGAAGTCATGTTCCGTGTCAACGGCCGTGCGGGGGAGGCTGATTCCACGGCTGACGCGAAACTCCCGTAAACGGCCTCGCACGAAACCCCCGCAAGGAACCCCGCACGAGACCGGAGACGCCGCCGTCGCTCAGACGTTCAGGCCCTTGCCCCGCAGCCACGCGAGCGGGTCGATGCCGTTGCTGGACCCACCGGTGTGGACCTCGAGGTGCAGATGCGCACCGGTGACGTTGCCGGTCGCGCCCACGCGGCCGATGACGTCGCCCGTGCTGACCTTCTGGCCGACGCTGACGCCGATGGACGACTGGTGCGCGTACCAGATCTCCGTGCCGTCATCGAGGGTCAGGACGGTCTTGTAGCCGTACGAGCCGTTCCAGCCCGCCTCGGTGATGGTGCCGCTGTGCACCGCCTTGATCGGCGTGCCCGTGGGGGCGGCGAAGTCGAGGCCGGTGTGGTAGCCGGAGGACCAGTAGGCGCCGGCCTGACCGAAGGTCGAGGTGATGGTGTACGCGGAGGTCGGCAGCGTGTACTGCTTGGCGAGGGCGGCGAGCCGCTCGGCCTCGGCCTTCTTCCGGGCCTCCTCCTCCGCCTTCTTCTTGGCTTCGGCGGCCTTGGCCTTGGCTTCCTGCTCGGCCTTGGCGGCGGCCTCCGCGGCCGCCTTCCGGGCGGCTTCGGCGGCGTCCTGCGCGGCCTTGGTCTCGATCTGCTCCTGCTGGTGCTCGACCTGCGCCATGATCCGGGCGCGCAGTGCCTCACCGGCGCCGGAGGTGCCCTGCTCGGTGTCGGTGGACGCCGTGGCGAGGTCGCTGAGCGGGGTGGCGGAGCCTTCGGGGGTGTCGTCGTCCGAGATGAGGGAACCCACCGAGGGAAGGTCCGCAACGGAGATCGACACGGGCGGCTTGCCGGTCTGGGCGCTGGCCATGCCGCCCGCGCCCACGGCGGCGATGACGCCGACGCCGAGGACGGTGGAGCTGCGCGCGAGGCCTCCGCCGCGCTGCTTGGTGACGCGATGCCGGCCACGGATGGGGCGGATGGACTCCGCGGTGGGGTTCCATTCCTGGAACGGGCCCTCGTCGGTGTGGTGACCGCCGTAGCCGAAAGTTTCGGTGTCGCGCTGGTTCGGCGCGGACGGGGCCGCGGGGGCAGGCCGGTTGGACGCCACGTGGGCGTACTCCTTTCCTTCCTTCTCGCCTACCGGGTTAGCTGACGGGTTCGGAGCAGGAAGGTCTCCTACGCGCGTATACCGGCCGTGCTTCCACGGCGGCATCCGCCCGATTCACCCCAAGTGGTGGTTCCCCGGTTCCTTTTCAGGATTCGGCGCGTGCGCACGGAGCCGCCTTCTGTGACGGCTGGGACGACCGCGCTGCGTTATCGAACGTTAATAGAAGCGCGGTGGGTATTCCAGCGATTCCGCTTGATCATTAACCTTTTTCACGCGGACCAACCTCCCACGACCGGCCCAAAACGGGCGAGTTGACCGCCACGCAAGTGACTCACGGGCTTTGACGGTGCGTCAGTTGTCATGCGGAGCGGCTTGATTCACTCACCGACAGTAATGAAGAACCCAGGAAAACACCGAGGGCCGGAACCCTTTCGGATTCCGGCCCTCGGCCTTCAGTAGCGGGGACAGGATTTGAACCTGCGACCTCTGGGTTATGAGCCCAGCGAGCTACCGAGCTGCTCCACCCCGCGTCGTTGTGACTCCAGTGTACGCCATCCGCGGGACCGCTCGCGCACACCCGGTGCTCAGCGGCCCGGGTCGCCCGTCCGCGCTGTCGTAGCGGCCCTGGAGGCAGCGCGACCCGCGAGGCGGCCAGGCCGCAGGATCCGTTGGGCCGATCGGCCCGAGCTCAGTGCGTCAGGTGGCGGTTCGGGGCCTTGGCGCGCTCCTCGTGCTCCGGGAGGACGAGGACCTCCACTCCCCCGGCCGCCAGCAGGCCACTGCCGTCGGCGTCCGCCACGAAGGTGTCCGGCTCGCGCCAGGCCGTGACCACGCGTCGTACGCCCGCGTCGAGGATCAGCCGGGCGCAGGGTGCGGGGCGGGAGGCCCGGCGGGCGCAGGGCTCCAGGCTGCTGTAGACCGTCGCGCCGGCGAGCCTGGGGTCGGCCGGGTCGAGCTTGGCCAGGGCCGCCTCCTCGGCGTGCACGAGCGGGTCGCCGCCCTCACGGGAGTGGCCGCGGGCCAGTTCGGTGCCGTCGGCCGCGACGACCACCGCGCCGACACTGAACGCCGTGTCCGACGGCGGGCACTGTGCGGCCAGTTCGCAGGCGAGGGCCAGCCAGTGGTGATCGGCGGCGGCGGGCAGGGGGCCGGTGCCGGGGGCGGTCGGCTCGTAGCGCATGAGGACCACGTCCTCGATCCGCCGGGTCTCCAGCAGCCGGAGCCGGCCGGACTGGTAGCCGCCGGGCCCGAAGAGGCGGGGTGCCCCGGGGTCGCCGACGAAGAGGGGGGCGAGGACCAGCTGGAGTTCGTCGGCCAGGCCCTGCGTGAGGAGCTGGGTGTGGATCAGGCCGCCACCCTCGACCATGAGGCGTCGTACACCCCGGACGTCGTGCAGGTGGGTGAGGAGGCGCCGCCAGTCGAGGTCGGCGCCGAGCGGGACGACGTCGGTGGCATCAGGAGCAGCGCCGTCGGTGGCATCGGTGGCGAGGCCGAGGGCACGGGCGCGTTCGGCGCCCTTGTCGGTGGTGTAGAGGACCTTCTGGCCGCCGGTGTGCCAGAACTGTGCCGCCGGGTCGAGGTCACCGGAGCCGCTGACCGTGACCTTGAGGGGGTACTCCGGCAGGCCGGCTGCCGTGCGGGCGGCTCGCCGCTCGGGTGAGTTGACCAGCAGGCGCGGGTTGTCGGCGCGGACGGTGCCGGCGCCGATCAGGATGGCGTCGACGGACGCCCGGACCTCGTCGACCCGGTCGAAGTCGGCCGGGCTGGACAGGAGCAGGCGTTCGGGGCCGGTGTCGTCCAGATAGCCGTCGAGGGAGACGGCGGCGGACAGCAGGACGTACGGGTGGGGCATCGACGCTCCCGGCTCGTGGAAACTCGTGGCGGACGGCGGACGGCGGACTGACGGAACGGCGGACTGACGGGCGGGCTTGGTTCAAGTTTGAAACAAACCTACACTGGGTGCATGACGACTCGCTGGCTCACCCCCGAGGAGCAACGCGCCTGGCGCGCGTACATCGCCGCCTCCTTGCTCCTGGAGGACGCGATCGACCGGCAGCTCCAGCAGGACGCCGGCATGCCGCACCTGTACTACTCCATCCTGTCGGTCCTGTCGGAGTCCCCGGAGCGGCGGCTGCGCATGACCGATCTCGCCGAGCGGCTGAAGATCACGCGCAGCCGGCTGACGTACGCGGTGACACGGCTGGAGAAGGACGGCATGGTGCGGCGCGAGGCCTGCCGGTCCGACAAGCGGGGCAGCATCGCGGCGCTGACGGACGACGGGTTCGCCGTACTGGACCGGGCGGCGCCCGGGCATGTCGAGACCGTACGGAGCTTCCTGTTCGACCGGCTCAGCGAGGAGCAGGTGGGGCAGCTGGAGGAGATCTCCACGGCGATCGTGCAGGGACTCCAGGAGGACGGGACGCGGCCGGCGTCGGACGACGTGCCGTGGCGAAGGAGGTCCTCCACGGCCTGTTCGTGACCCACATCACGACACACCCGCATACCGGCGCTTCTCGTTGCTTCAAATTTAAAGCAAGGGTAGGGTTCCGGACGTGGATCTGCTTCAAATCTGAAGCAGACTGCACGCCGACGGCTGTGCAGCCGAACAGGAACGGAACCCGGAGGCCCCGCATGCCCGACACCCCCGCTGTCCTCGCCACCCCGCGCTCCCGCGTCCGGGTCCCGCTGCGCTTCCACGACGGCTACGAGGTCGACGCCGAAGTCGTCACCTTCCACGGCCTGGCCGACGGCCAGGAGCACGTGGCCGTCGTCCTGGGCGAGCCCGGGCCGGTTCCGCTGGTGCGGCTGCACTCCGAGTGCCTGACCGGGGACGTGTTCGGCTCGGCCCGCTGCGACTGCGGCCCGCAGCTGCGCGAGGCCGTCGAGCGCATAGCCGAGCGCGGCGGCGTGCTCCTCTACCTCCGTCAGGAGGGCCGGGGCATCGGCCTCTACAACAAGCTCGACGCGTACGCCCTCCAGGACGAGGGCCTCGACACCTACGAGGCGAACGCGGCCCTGGGTCTGCCGGAGGACGCCCGCGACTACACGGCGGCGGCCCAGATGCTCCGGGCCCTGGGCGTCGGGGAACTGGACCTGCTCTCCAACAATCCCGACAAGGCCGCCCAGCTGCGCGACCTGGGCGTGGCCGTCCGCGACCGCGTCCCGACGGGCGTCTTCACCACCGCGCACAACGTCCGGTACCTGCGCGCGAAGGTCCTCCAGACCCAGCACACGCTGCCGCTCGCCGCGCTGACGGGGCTCAGCGCGGGCTGAGCCTCCCGGCCCGGCCGGGCGCGTGAACGGGGCGGCTTGCCCCTCGGCTCATCGGGTACAGCCTTTGAAAGAGGGCGACCTCTGCAGTACCCGGAGCTTATGGAAAGTGACCGTTTCGTGACCGATCTCGGCGGCCCCGGCGACCCCCGGGCGAGGAGACGGGGCGATGGCCCGGAGGCCGTGGCGGCACAGATCGCCGACGCCGTGGAGAGCTTGACGGCTCTGTGGTCGGTCGCCGCCCAGGACGCGTCCCTACGGCTGTCCCTGCACCAGTTGCGGGCACTGCGCACCCTGGAGGCGGCGCCCGGCCTGAACCTGACGGCCCTGGCGGACCGGCTCGATATCGGCCTCCCTACGGCCAGCCGCCTCTGCGACCGCCTGGCGGCGGCCGGCCTCCTGGAACGCGCCCCGCACCCGGACACCCGACGCGAGGTGCAGCTGTGGCTCACCGCGCACGGGCAGCACGTCCTGGGCGACGTCGCCGGCCGCCGGGCACGGGCCCTGACCACGGCACTGGCGGCGATGGAACCGGCGGAACGGGTGGCGCTGAGCCAGGGGTTGCGGGGGTTTCTGGCGGCACGGGGCGGCACGGGGATCCCGCGCGCCGACGGGGTCGAGCGGGGTGAGGGGAGCGAGCGGGACACCGGGACCGACCGGGATGACGGGACCGACCAGCACGCTGGAACCGACCGGGACACCGGGACCACCCGGGACACAGGAACCGACCGGGACACCCGAACCACCCGCGACACAGGAACCGACCGCGACACCCGAACCACCCGCGACACAGGAACCGACCGCGACACCGGGACCACCCGCGACACCGGGACCACCCGCGACACAGGGACCACCCGCGACACCGGGACCACCCGAGACACCGGGACCACCCGCGACACCGGGACCACCCGAGACACCGGGACCACCCGAGACACCGGAACCGACACGTCCGCCCCGACTCACCGGACCGACCCGGCCCCCACCACCGACCCGACCGGCGGACCGTAACGCCGTGACAACGGCAGGTCCGCCCCTCAACCCCCCGAGCCCTGACGGCTCCCGCCGCCCCCGCCCCCGCCCCCGCCCAGCACCGCCACACACGTGTCGTCCCGCACCGGGCGGGCCGCGCTGCCCGCGTCGCGGAGGACCACCGCGGCCACCACAGTCGGGTCGCAGCCGAGGAGCACGCCGTCGTCGGGGGGCGTCCAGCGGCCGGGCAGGCCGTCGCTGTGCAGGACGAGCAGGCTGTCGTCCTGCCACGGCACCCGCTGCACGGACACGGACGCCGGGGCCTGCGCGCCCACGATGCCGGGCTGGGACAGCATCGCCTTCCAGGTGCCGTCGGTGCGCAGCCGGGCGCCGACGTTGCCGATCCCGGCGAAGTGCAACCGCCCTGCCCCCAGATCCAGTTGGGCCACGGCGACGGCCGCGCCCCGGGTGCGGCGCAGGGACCGGCCCAGATGCCGCAGCATCTCGGCGGGCGGCCGGTCGGCCACGTCGCGCAACGCGGCCACGGCGGCGCCCGACGCCTCCGCGGCCTTGGGTCCGTGACCGAGCCCGTCGGCGAGCAGGAGGGTCAGGCGGTCGCCGGCGCAGGCCCGGCTCCAGGCGTCGCCGGAGTACTCGGCCCGGCCGAGGGGGACGTTGACGCCACCGGCGCGCGGCCCCCGCGGGGCCGTCCGGTACCGGCCGGCGGGGGGTTCGTGGTCGATACGGGCCATGGCCACGGTGCCCCGGCCGGGGGCGCTGTGCAGGTCGAAGTCGTTCGCTATGCGCCGGCACGTGCCAAGGCCGGCGCCCAGGGAGGCCGCGGTCGTGTAGCCGTCGCGCATCGCCGCCGCGACGTCCGGGATGCCCGGGCCGTGGTCGAGCGCGACGAGTTGCACGGACAGCCGCCGGCCGTCGGCGGGTGCGTTCTCGACGAGGTTGATGAGGACGTACCCGCCGTCCGCGTGCCGCACCAGGTTGGTCGCCAGCTCCGTCGCCACCAGCGCGGCGGTCGCGATGCGGTGCGGGCCGAGCCCGGCGCACGCGCCGGCCGCCTCGGCCGCGACCCGGACGTCCCGCACCCGGGTCGAGTCGTCGACCGGCACGTCCCACACCCTGCTCATCACGACCCCGGCCGGGCCGGCGGCACGACCGTGGCCCAGGCGGTGACGGTGACGGTGGTCCCCTCACCGGGCCGGCTGTCCACCTCGAACTCCTGGACCAGCCGCTTGGCCCCGCTCAGGCCGAGTCCGAGCCCGCCGCCGCTGGTGTAGCCGTCGGTCATCGCCCGGTCCAGGTCGCGGATACCGGGTCCGTTGTCCACGAAGGCCAGCCGCAGGCCGGGCGACGGTCCGCTGTCCAGCGGGGTGATCTCCACATGGCCACCCCCGCCGTGGACGAGGGTGTTGCGGGCCAGCTCACTGGCGGCGGTGACGAGCTTGGTCTGCTGCACCAGTCCGAAACCGAGCTCGGCGGCGGTCTGCCGGACCTGCTGCCGTACCCAGGCCAGGTCGGCGTCCGAGCCGATCGGCAGGCTGGCCGGGGCGGCATGGCGGGAGGCCCGCATCATGGACTCCCCTCGCCCTGCCGCTCACCCGCGGTGAGCAGCTCCATCGCGCGTTCGACATCCAGGGCCGTCCGCAGTCCGGGCAGGGTGAGCCCCAGCTCGACCAGCGTGATCGCCACCGCGGGGCGCATCCCGGCCAACACGGTACGGGCGGCCAGCAGTCCGGCTCCGGCGGCGATCTCGGCGAGGACCCGCCCCAGGAAGGAGTCGACGATGTCCACGCCGGAGATGTCGATGACCACGCCGGTCACCCGGGTGTGCGCGATGCGGTCGGTGATGTCCTGCTGGAGCTGCTCGGCCATCCCGTCGTGCAGTTCACCCTGGAGGGTGACCAGCAGGATGTCGCCCAGCCGGAGGACCGGAACCGTGAAGCCGTGCCCGCCGATGGGCCCGGCGACCGAGGACCCGGCGACCGGGGGCCCGGATCCGGCGGGCCCGTTCCCCGAGGGGCCGGTCACCGCGCGCCCGCGCTGTCCGCCCGCAGCGGCGCGATCTCGACGCCCTGCCGGCTGAGCGCGTAGGCCAGGGCGTCCGCCAGGCTCGCGCGGGTGAGCACCGTACCGAGGTCGATGCCCAGCTGGACGATGGTCTGCGCGATCGCGGGCCGGATGCCGGAGACGATGCACTCGGCGCCCATCAGCCGGGCCGCGGCCACCGTCTTCATCAGGTGCTGGGCGACCAGCGAGTCGACCGTGGGCACACCGGTGATGTCGAGGATGGCGAACCGGGCGCGCTCGGCGACGATCGCGTCCAGCAGGCTCTCCATGACCACCTGGCTGCGCGCGCTGTCCAGCGTGCCGATCAGCGGTACGGCGACGGTGCTCTCCCAGAGTTTGATCACCGGGGTGGCCACTTCGTGCAGCTGCTCGCGCTGCCGTGCGATCACCTCCTCGCCCGCGCTGACCGTCGTCTCCAGGACGACCAGGCGCAGCGTGCCCATCAGCACGGTGAGCGCCAGCACGCACTCCTGGGCCTCGGGGGCGTAGGGGTCGGGGAACTCGGCGCGCAGCAGCTCGGTCACCGGTTCGCGCAGGGCGGCCACCTCGTCGGCGAGCCCGTCCGTGTCGATGCCCATGCGGGCGCGGGAGGCCGCCATCCGCCCCAACTGGTCGCGCACCGCCGCGAATCCGGAGGCCCGGATGTCGTCCGGCCGCCCCGCCGCCGCCACCGCGGCCAGCGCCGCCGCCACGGACCTGCCCGCCTCCACGGCCTCGTCGCGGGACACGGTGAAGACGGTGCGGAACAGCGCTGCGTCCGCCCACCGTTGGGCGACCTGCTCCCGGCGCCGTTCGAGAAAGGCACTCACCCGCTGCGCGGCCGGCTCTCGTTCCGCGTTCTCTTCCGACACCGACACTTGCATCGCTCCCTTGCACGGGCCTGACCGAGGTCGCGTTGCGGCACCTCAGCCATTACTTGCTGTATGACAAACATTAGGGCCGGCGTACGGCTCCACCAAACAGTCGCTCACCCACACCCCTTGGCCTCCGCCTTCCCCGGCCCCTCGCGCCCACGCCAATCCAGGCACACCACCAGGGCGTCGTCGTCCGGGACGGACCTGCCGCGGTGGCCGGACAGTTCGCGCAGGACGGCCCGGGGTACCTCGGCGGCCGGGAGCAGCCGGGTCGACTGGATCGCCCGGGCCAGGGCCGCGTCCCCGTACGCCTCACCGCCCGGGGAGGCGACGTCGTACACCCCGTCGCTGACGAAGACCAGCCGGTCGCCGGGCTCGACCGCGAACTCCTGGGCCACGTAGTCGGTCTCCTCGAACATGCCGAGCGGCAGCTGGGCGTCGAAGGGCACCCGCTCCACCGCGCCCCGGCGCAGCCGCAGCAGCCGCGGGGAACCGGCGTCCACCGCCCGGACCCGCCCGGTGGCCAGCTCGATGTCCAGCATGAGCACGGACAGGTAGCAGCGGCCCCGGTAGTGGGCGTACACCGCCTGGTCGGCCAGCGCCGCCTGGTCGGCGAGGGGGAGACCGGCCCGGCGCGCGTTGCGCAGTGCGTTGATCGCCAGGTTCGTCAGCAGGGAGGCCTCTATGCCCTCGCCCATGCCGTTGGTGACGTAGAGACTGAGCCGGTCGGCCGTGGCGGACCAGTCGAAGTTGTCGCCGAAGACCGCGTACGCCGGTTCCAGCTGGGCGCCCAGCTCGTACTCGGGGCGGACGCAGGAGCGGCCCGGCAGCAACTGCCACTGCATCTCGGCGGCCAGCGTGAGCCGGTCCCTGCGGCGTGCCTGGAGGTACAGGTCGGTGTCCCGCTCGGCCACGACGATCTCGTGCCCGAGCACCTCGGCGATCTCGGCCAGTTCGCCGATGCGGCCGTCGGCGTGCTCGCCGCCCGGCAGGGTCACCGTCAGCACGCCGAGGCGGTCGCCGCGCACGGTGACCGGCAGATGCACGCGGACGAGGTCACCCGAGAGGGTTTCCGCGTACGGCTCCTGCGCGCCGAAGGCCCGGCCCGCCGGGCTGTTGGCGACGGACACCGGCTGCAGGGTGTGCGGCAGCACGGACACCGGCTGAAGCACCGTCAGTCCGTAGTCGGCCAGGTACAGCTCGACGGAGTCCGCCGCGTACTGATCGGTCAGTACACGACGGACCGCGTCCAGCAGTTGATGGGGCGCCGCCGTGCGCAGGGCGCGCTCGGCGGCGACGAGTCTGTTCACGATCGTCATCACGATGGTCGAAGCCCAATCCTTGATCCTCGTCGGACATCACTCCGGACATCTCCGGGGTCCTCGGACACGGCCCTCGGTCCGGGGGGCCGGTGACGGCCCCGGGTCGCGGCACGCCTAGTACGCTGACGGCCATCCCGGTGCCTGCGAGAGTGTGACTGTGACTTCCCTCCGACCCCGCCCTGAGCCAGCAGAGGTCGCACGTGTGACCTCCACGGCCGCGGAGTTGCTGGAAGTCCTCTGGGGCCGGGCCTCCACGGCACCCGCCTCGGCGTCCCAGCTGCGCGTGCTGCTCATCCTGGAGCACCACGAAGGCATCAACCTGCGCACGCTCGCCGACTCCCTCGCCTCCACCCCGCCCTCCACCAGCCGGCTGTGCGACCGGCTCCAGGCGGCCGGGTTCGTCGAACGCGTGGTGAGCGCGGCCGACCGGCGCGAGGTGCAGCTGCACCTCAGCGGACGGGGCCGCGCCTTCCTGGCCGACCTGCGCGTCCGCCGGGAGCAGACGCTGCGCGCGGTGCTCGACCAGATGCCCGCCGCCAAGCGGGTCGCGCTGCTGCAAGGGCTGGAGGCGTTCTGCGACGCGGCCGCGGCCCAGATACACGACGACACCGACGACGCCGGCTCCGCCGCGTCCGGTGCCCGCACTGCCTGAACCGCCCGTCGTGGCACCGGGACGAACATTCCGGATCCTCCCCCGCGCCCACACCTCACGGCTAGATTGTTGTCCCACGACTATAGTTGTCAAACGACAACTGTCCGCCCCACGTGTCCCGTCGCCAACTCGTCCGTGCCGCACCGCCCCGCCCTCCTGCCCGTACCGTGAGCCGACCGTGCGGGTACCCCGTCACCGCCCCGACCTGCACCGACTGTGGTCAACGTCTCGACAGGCAGAACACGGGGCATGAGCCGGGCGACCGCGGGTAGCGGCCTGGAGGTGGCCTGACGGGGGACGAGAGCGGGCCGGACGACGAGGGAGGGCCCGTGACGGCGATGACGCGCATCGGCACGACGACGGATTCCGGCACCGACACCGGTGAGGAGCTGCCGCAGATCGCCGAGCCCCAGAAGCTCGCCCCGCAGGACGCGCGCGAGCTGACCGGGCAGTTCCTCGACCGGCTCGCCGTGCTGGAGGAGGGCACCCCCGAACACCAGTACGCGCGCAACACGCTCATCGAGATGAACATGTCGCTGGTGCGGTTCGCGGCCCGCCGGTTCCGTGCGAGCGGCCAGTCCATGGAGGACGTCGTCCAGGTCGGCGTCATCGGACTGATCAAGGCCATCGACCGGTTCGAGGTCTCCCGCGAGGTGCAGTTCACCAGCTTCGCGGTGCCGTACATCATCGGCGAGATCAAGCGGTTCTTCCGCGACACGTCCTGGGCCGTGCACGTGCCGCGCCGCCTTCAGGAAGCCCGTACGGAGCTCGCCAAGGCCACCGAGGAACTGGCCTCCCGCCTCGGCCGCGCGCCCAAGGTCGCGGAGCTGGCGGCGCTGATGAACCTCACGGAGGAGGAGGTCGTCGAGGCCCAGGTCGCGGCCAACGGCTACCTCTCCTCGTCCCTGGACGCCGCGGTCACCGGCGACTCGGAGGACAGCGACAGCACGTTGTCCGAGTTCATCGGCGAGGAGGACCCGGCCCTCGAACTCGTCGAGGACTTCCACGCGCTGGCTCCCCTGGTCGCCGAACTCGACGAGCGCCAGCGCCTCATCCTCCACCTCCGCTTCGTCGAGGAACTCACCCAGGCGGACATCGGCAAGCGCCTCGGCATCTCCCAGATGCACGTCTCCCGCCTGATCTCCCGGACGGTGGCCCGCCTGCGGTCGGGGATGCTGGCGACGGGTTAGCCAGTGCCGGGGCAGGCAACGTTCGCCCGTCAAGGAGCGGCGTCCGGTGCGTGCTCTGGGGGTCCCCCGGCCGAGGGCTGGGGGAGTGCCGGCCGGAAGCCCTCGTACTGGACGTACTTGGGCTTTCGGGCGGTGCGGCGAATGGGGGCACCTCCCACGTCCTTAAGGCAGTGGGGGAGCGTGGCCGGGCGTCGCGACGGGGCGAACGTTGCCTGCCGCGGCACTAGTGGTGCCAGGCGCGGCCGCCGGTGTTGTGGATGAACCGCTGCAGCACCTTGAGCGTCGTCAGGTACTCCTCGTCGGAGATGCCGGCGTGCCGTTCCGCCCACAGCTCGTCCTGGAGTGCGGCGGCCTTGCCGTAGAACGCCCTGCCCTCCTCCGTGAGGGCCAGGCGCCCCTCGGAGTCCTCGGTGATCCAGCCCTGGGCGATGGTGATGTCGATCTCCCGCTCCATGGATTCCGAGCCCGTGTCGAGGTACTTCTCGAGGAGGCGGGACACCTCGTGCCGAGTTGTGACGGCGCGGGCTCGTGCGACCTGCGCGAGGACCCACCACTGCGGCTGCGTGGTACCGATCCCCGCGAGGGCGGCCCGGGTGCGGCTGACGACAGCCTCGTAGGCGGCCCAGCTCCAGTAGCCGATGGGCTGCTGGATCAGTTCGGCATCGCTGTGTGAGTACTCCATGGCAGGCTCTCCCGCTTGGTCCGAGCTACTTCGACACGACCGACCGTAGAAACTCAACCTCGCTTGAGGTCAAGGATCTTCAGCGGGCGACGGGCGCGACGGCGGCCGCGTCGGCACCTCACGGGAGAAAACAGCGGCGCCCTGCGGTACTCGAACCCACAACCAATGGATGGAACGTCCCATTGGCCGAGACCGCCAAGGCGGCACAGGCCGGGCCGAGCACGTGGAGCGGCATGCGCCGGAAAGCCGGCCGGCGAGGACCCGTACATCGAGCCGCGCGACACCCGGAAGTGGGACGAGGAGGACCGCCGCCGCCTTGGATCCTGAGGTCGCGGCTCAGGTGTGAGAGGGCTCCGGACGGGGAGTCGGCTGGTCATGGGGATGAAAGCAGACCTGCGCGACGGGGATTACCGGCTGACCAGGCGGGTGATCGCGTGGGGACCGCCGTGGGGGCGCCAGGTCGCGCCCGCAGTGGCGGAGGCTGCTGAACACACCAAGGTCTGGTGGCTGCGGCCGGGGTGATGGCCGCCGTCGGCGGGGGGCGAGGCCGGACGGCGGGCGCCGCTGGGGTCGCGGCCATGGCTACGGCTCAACTGCTCTCCAGCGCGGTCGTCAAGCAGGTATGCCGGCGACGCCGCCCGCCGCCGCAGTGGATCCCACCGGAAGATCTTCGAGGCCGCCCGGACAGTTCCTCCTTCCCCTCCGGGCACACGGCCGCCGCCCTCGCCTTCGTCGGCGCCGTCGCGCCCGTATGGCCGGCCGCCGGTGCCGTGTGCGGGGCATCAGCGGTGACGGTGGCGGCGGAGCGGGTGCACAGCGGTGCCCACTACCCCTCCGACGTGGCCGCCGGCGGCGTGCTCGGACTGGCCGCGGCCACCCTGATACGGGCCGCACCGCATCTGCTGCGGCGACGTCACCTCTGACGTGCGGTGATGCGTCGTGTGGGGTACTCGGGGACCCGATGAGCGCGTGAAAGGAGAGATCGCTGTGTGGTCGTCATCGATCGCCGGACCACTGGCGAAGCCGCCGCGGATCCCGGCAACGCCGACGAAGGACAGGTGAGCACTCATGACAGCAGACGGCTCTCCCCGCTCGGGCGGCGGAGCGCAGGAACCGGTAGGTGAGCTTGTCCAGCGTGCGTCGCAGCAGCTTTCGCAGCTTGTCCGCGACGAAATGCGCCTGGCGCAGGCGGAGATGACCGAGAAAGGCAAGAGGTTCGGCAAGGGCGGCGGCCTGTTCGGCGGCGCCGGCCTGGTGGGTGTCCTCACCCTGCAGGCACTCGTGGCCACCGTGATCGCCGCGCTGTCCCTGGCGATGGACGTGTGGGTGGCGGCACTGATCGTCACCGGTGTCCTGGCCGCCGTCACGGCGCTGATGGCGGCGCTGGGCAAGCAGCAGATCGGCAAGGCAACCCCGCCTACGCCGGAGCAGACGGTGGACAGCGTCAAGACCGATGTAGCCGAGATCAAGGAGAAGACACAGCGATGACCCAGGACAAGCCCCACGCGGGCGATGAGACAGCGCCTTCCCCGGAGGAACTGCGCGAACGGGCCGAGGCGACCCGCGAGGAACTCGGCGAGACCGTCGAGGCACTCGCGGCCAGGACCGACGTGAAGGCCCGGGCCCACGAGAAGACGACGGCCGTCAAGCAGCAGGTCGCCGAGAAGACCACACAGGTCAGGGCTCAGGTGCGGGACAGGGCGACGCACGCCGCCCACATGGTGCAGGACAGGACCCCGGAGCCGGTGCGCGCCAAGGCCGCCGCGGCCACTGGGCACGTCCGTGACAAGGCCGTGCACGTCGGAGAGCTGGCCCGGGAGAAGACCCCGGAGCCGGTGCGCCAGAAGGCCGGCCAAGGCATGCGGATGGCGCGGGCCAACCGAACGCCGCTGTTCGCCGTGGCCGGAGCGCTCATTGCGCTGATGGTCGTACGTCGTGCCAGGAGGCGGCGATGAAGGGCTCGAAGGTCGCCTACAAGCCGGTCGGTCTGGCTCTGGGAGCCATCAGTGGTGTGGTGGCCGGCGGGGTGTTCAAGCAGGTCTGGAAGAAGCTCGGTCACGACGAGGACGCCCCCGACGCCACCGACGAGCAGCGCACCTGGCGCGAGGTCATGTCGGCGGCGGTCCTCCAGGGCGCGATCTTCGCCGGCGTCAAAGCCGCCGTCGACCGCGGCGGCGCCGCCGCGACCCGCCGCCTGACCGGCACCTGGCCCGGCTGATCCCTCCCGTCGCTGTCCGTCGTCCGCGTCGCTCTGCTCGCACATCGCTCACGCGGACCCCGAAACATCACAGCGCCCGGGCCGACCGAAGCCGACCCGAGCGCTGCACCGCAGGTCAGAGGGGATACCCCCGCCCGCGAACCGTAGGCCCTGTGGGACTCGAACCCACAACCAATGGATTAAAAGTCCACTGCTCTGCCAATTGAGCTAAGGGCCCAGGCGATGTTGCCCCCACGAGCATAGCCGGACGAGGCCGAGTCTCCG
Source organism: Streptomyces sp. NPDC045955 (assembly GCF_056430805.1). NCBI lineage: Bacteria > Bacillati > Actinomycetota > Actinomycetes > Kitasatosporales > Streptomycetaceae > Streptomyces > Streptomyces sp. NPDC045955. The sequence continues at coordinate 90,193 of NZ_JBWKKY010000022.1, read as the reverse complement.
ATCGGGTATCGGTGACCCGGCCGTGCCGGAGGTGTGAAAACACCTGTCGGAACGGCGAAGCGCCGTGGCCCCGCGGGAGCGGGGACCACGGCGCTCGTCATGCCGGTGCGTCAGCTGTTGCGCTTCCAGCGCGGCTTGTCCTCGCGGCGCTGGAAGGAACCACCACCTCGGTGGTCGTCACGCCGACCCTGCGGGCGGTCGTGCCCGGGACGGTCATGCCCGCCGGCGCGGTAGCCCGGACGGTCGTCCCGGCGGTCGCGGTTGAAGGGACGGTCACTGCCACGGTGCCCCGTGCGCTCGTCCCGGCGGAAGCCGCCGCGGTCGTCACGACGCTCGAACGGACGCCCGCCGCGGTCGTCACGACGCTCGAACGAACGGTTGCCGCCACGGTCGTCGCGGCGCTCGAAGGAACGACCACCACGGTCGTCACGACGGAATCCGCCGCGCTCACCACGGTCGCCCCGGTCGTCCCGGCGGAAACCGCCACGGTCACGGTCGCGGTCGAAGGAACGACCACCACGGTCCCGGTCCCGGTCCCGGTTGAACCCACCGCGGTCGTCACGACGCTCGAACGAACGCCCGCCACGGTCGTCACGACGCTCGGAGGAACGGCCACCCCGGTCGCGGTCGAAGGACCGGTCCCGGTCGGCGTACCGGTCACGCCCGGCCCCGCCCCGCTCCTCGCGCCGCTCCCGACGCTCGTACGGCGCGGAGGAAACCTCGGCGCGCTCCACGTCCTGCGCGGTCCGCTGCTCCGGCACCGACACCTCGACGCCGGCCGGAACCTCCGCGGGCTCCCCGGACACCGCCGCCTGCGGCTCCTCGCCCCGCTCCCGGGCGACCCGCGCGAGCAGCCGGTCGGACTCCTCGCGCAGCTCGTTCGCACGGCGCTGCGCCCGCTCCAGCTCCTTGGTGAGCTGAGCGACCTCACGCTCGGCCTGCTGCGCGGCGTTGCCCACGGACTCGGCCTGGACCTCGGTCATCGACCGGGCGCCGGTGATCTCGGCGACCTCCGGGTCGAAGGCACCGGCGCCCTGGATGATGTGGCGCGTGGCGTCGACGCCCGCGTCCTCCATCAGCCGGAAGATCTGACGCCGCTGGTGCGGCAGGGAGAGCGACACGACCGTGCCCGTGCGGCCGGCCCGGGCCGTACGGCCGGCGCGGTGCAGGTAGTCCTTGTGGTCGCCGGCCGGGTCCACGTTCAGCACCAGGTCGATGCCGTCGACGTGGATGCCGCGCGCCGCGACGTCGGTCGCGACGAGCACGTTGACGTACCCGTCCTTGAAGTCGGCCAGGGTCCGCGTCCGCGCGCCCTGCGTCATGCCACCGTGCAGCGCGTCCGCCTTCACACCGGAGTCGCGCAGCTGCTCGGCGACGCGGTCGGCGCCCAGCTGGGTCCGGACGAAGATGATCGTGCGGCCCTTGCGGGAGGCGATGGCCGCGGTCACCGGCGCCTTGTCCTTGGGCTTCACGATGAGGATGTGGTGCGACATGGTCGTCACGGCGCCCTGGGCGGCGTCCACCTCGTGGCTGACCGGGTTGTTCAGGTACCGGTCGACGAGGGTCTTGATCTCGTTCTCCATGGTCGCGGAGAACAGCATCCGCTGACCGCCCGCGGGGACCTGGTCCAGCAGCTCCGTCACCTCGGGCATGAAGCCCAGGTCGGACATCTGGTCGGCCTCGTCGAGAACGGCGATCTGCACGTTCTCCAGCGAGCAGGCGCCGCGGTTGATGATGTCGCGCAGCCGGCCCGGCGTGGCGACCAGGACGTCGACGCCCCGCTCCAGGGCGTAGATCTGGTTGCCCATGGACGTACCGCCGCAGACGACCTTCATCTTGAGGCCGAGGACGTCGCCGTAGGGCTGGAGCGCGTCGGCGACCTGCATGGCGAGCTCACGCGTCGGCGTGAGGATGACGGCCCGCGGCTTGTGCTTCTCGGTGCGGCCGCCGGCCAGCGTGGCCAGGGCGGGCAGACCGAAGGAGAGGGTCTTGCCGGAGCCGGTGCGGCCCCGGCCGAGGATGTCCTTGCCGAGCAGGGCGTCCGGGATGGTCGCGGCCTGGATCGGGAAGGGGGTGGTCACGCCGTTCTGCGCGAGCTTGCGGACGACGCCCTCGGGGAGACCGAGGTCGGCGAAAGTGACCTCGGGGGCGTCCTCGGCTGCCTCGTTCTCGGGCACGACGACGTGATCAGTACTGGCGATGGACATGCGAATGCGAAACCTTCCGGAGTCTCGTCGGCACGCGCCCGTCAACTCCGTGATTCGCGATTCGCAATACGACCGCCTCAATGCGGTCCACCACGGCAAGGGAGAGAGTACGCGCCACACGGCGCGCTCTGCGGTGGCGCCGGGCAAGATGGGATCAAACGATCTGCCACCATACGCACTCCGGGGCCCATAAGGCAAACCGGACTCCGCAGGAGGCAGTTGGGACGCCCTCCGCCGGCCAGTGGCCCGGAGAACCTCCCGTGGTCTGCCAACCGACGGCCCCCCGGAATTGTTCCCGCCCGGCGGCACAAGCCGGCAGGGCTACGCCGGTGCCCCCGCCTCCGGTGCCGGCTCCCGCTGCGCCAGCTGCGGCCCCGGCGGTTCGTGCGCCGACGACGACGGCTCCGGCTTGTCCGACGGCTCCGGCGACGTCGTCACCTCGGTGGGCGTCGGCGTGGGCTCGGGTTCGGCCGTCCGGGTGGGCGTCGGCTGAGCCGGTGGCTTCGGCATGGGCCTGACCGGCTTCCCCGGCTTGTCGCGCCCGGGCGGGGACGCGCTCACCACGGCGGACGGCGACACGTCCGAAGAGTCCGGCTCCCCCGCCCCGCCGCCCTTGCCCTTCTTCCCCTTCTTGCCCTTGCCGTGCCCGCGCTCGCCGTCGGCCGCCGCCGAACCGAACCCGGTACCGCTGCCCGCCGCCGCGGACCCGCCGTCGGGCGCCTCCCCGCCGTGCCGCCCGGCGGAGTGCGACGGCCTGGCGCTCCCTCCCGCGCCGTCGTCGCCGACGCTCATACAGCCGGCGGCAGCGGCGACGGCCACGGCCGCGGCGGCCAGGCGGACGGGAACGTACAAGGGGCGCACGGGGCCACCTCCGGGAAGGGTGATGGAGTCAACACCTCCAACTCCCGCCGCCCACAAGAGGACACGCGCCCCGTATTCACAACCCGCTCAGCCGTAACCCAGGGCGTGAAGGCGCGCGTCGTCGATGCCGAAGTGGTGCGCGATCTCGTGCACCACCGTGATCTCCGTCTCGGCGACGACGTCCTCCCTCGACTCGCACATCCGCAGCGTCGGATTCCGGTAGATGGTGATCCGGTCCGGCAGCACACCGGCGTACCACTCGCCCCGGTCGGTCAGCGGAGTCCCCTCGTACAGCCCGAGCAGCTCGGGATCGTCCGAGGGCGGATCGTCCTCGACGAACACCGCGACGTTGTCCATCAGTCGCGTCAACTCCGGCGGGATCCGGTCGAGCGCCTCGGCGACCAGTTCCTCGAACTCCTCGCGCGTCATCTCCAGCACAGGCCCATTGTCGGCCACGACCGGGCGGTACGAGAGCCTTCCGGCGTCGCATATCCGGCCCGGGACTTGGGCATACGGGACCAATGGCCCGCGTCCCCGCCGCAGTCCTGAGTGTCCTGAACCCGATCCGCAAGGCCCCGCGCACCCTCGCCCGCCGCTACCGCTCCCGGCAGGCCCCGGCCACGATCGAACTCGTGCCGCAGCCGCACCCGTGGACCCGTGCGGTGGGGCTCGTGGCCGTCGTCCTCCTCGGCGCCTGGCTGGGCCTGCTGGTCGTGGGCAATGTCCGGGTCCCGGTCGGCCCCATGAACACCACCATGACGCTGCGGCCCTCCTTCACCGGCGGCACCAAGATCAACATCTCGCCTCTGGGCGCCCTCCAGCTGGACAGCCACATCGCCCCCGTCCGCCTGGACGTGAACGTCGACCAGCTCGACCCGGAGCGCTCCCAGGCCCTGGTCGACCACCCCGAGCGCCTCTCCGGCCTCCAGGACGAGGTCACCGAGGACGTCGGACGCGGCACCCTCGACCTGGCCCTCCGCTCGAGTGTCGCGGTCGTCGGCGGCGCCACCGCGCTCGGCCTCGCGGTCTACCGTCGCCCGCGCCGCGCCCTGGCGGCCGGCGGCCTCGCGCTCGCCCTCCTCGCCGCATCGGGCGGCACGGCATACGCCACCTGGCGCCCCGACTCCGTCCTGGAACCCAAGTTCTCCGGGCTGCTCACCTCGGCCCCCTCCCTGGTCGGCAACGCGCGCAGCATCGTCACGGAATTCGACGTCTACCAGAAGGAATTGGCCCGCCTGGTCACCAACGTGACCAAGCTCTACGACGCCACCTCGACCCTGCCGGCCTATGCGCCCGACCCCTCGACCATCCGGGTCCTGCACGTCTCCGACATCCACCTGAACCCTGCGAGCTGGAAGATCATCGCTTCGCTGGTGGAGCAGTACAAGGTGGACGTGATCGTCGACTCGGGCGACACGATGGACCACGGCACGGCCGCCGAGAACGGCTTCCTGGACCCCATCGAGGACCTCGGGGCGCCCTACGTCTGGGTCCGCGGCAACCACGACTCGATGATCACGCAGCGCTATCTGGAGGGCCTGAAGAACGTCCACGTCCTGGACGACGGCCGGGCCAAGACGATCAAGGGCCTGCGCTTCGCGGGCATCGGCGACCCTCAGTTCACCCCCGACCGCTCGAAGCAGCCAGGCAACGAGCAGTCCCAGGAGCTGGCGGGCGCCCGCCTGGCCACGGCCCTGCGCGACCAGCGCACGGCAGGCAGCCCGGTGGACATCGCCATCGCCCACGAACCGTCGGCGGCCCGCGAGGTCGACGGAGAGGTGCCGCTGGTGCTGGCCGGCCACGTCCACCACGACGAGATGGAAGTCCTGAAGTACGGCACCCGGCTCCGTATCGAGGGCTCCACGGGCGGCAGCGGCCTGCGGGCCATCGAGGGCAAGCACCCGGACCCCATCGAGGCGTCGATCCTGTACTTCGACCGGGAAACCCGTCATCTCCAGGCCTGGGACGAGATCGAACTGGGCGGCCTCGGCCTCACGACGGCCGAGGTCAGCCGCCACCTCCCGGAGGAGAACCAGCCCGGCGCCACCGAGTCCCCGACCCCTGCGACGCAGTCCCCGACGACCTCTCCGACGGCCTCCCCCTAAACCGTTTTGGCGATAGCTCCCGCCATCCCATATGCTTCTCACGTCCCCGACGCGCTGAGAAGCGCCCAGGCGGGCCGATAGCCCTCATCGTCTAGCGGCCTAGGACGCCGCCCTTTCAAGGCGGTAGCACGGGTTCGAATCCCGTTGGGGGCACGCACCACCCTGTGCGACACTGTCGTACGACACGCTTGGTCCTGTGGAGCAGTTTGGAGTGCTCGCCACCCTGTCAAGGTGGAGGCCGCGGGTTCAAATCCCGTCAGGACCGCTGAGGTTTCACGTGAAACCTCGTGGCTGGGTAGCTCAGTTGGTACGAGCGTCCGCCTGAAAAGCGGAAGGTCGCCGGTTCGACCCCGGCCCCAGCCACAACGGAAACCCCCGTCGAGTCCTCGACGGGGGTTTCGCTTTGCCGTCCTCCGGAAGGGGCCGCGGCCCCGGCCGAACCACCGGAGACAAAAGCGTTAGCCACAAAAATCCGCGGGATGAGATCCTGGACGGCGTATGTCTACGCAATCCGCCCCCGCCCTCGGCGCCCTCGCCTCCCGCCTGACCGAGCTCTCCCTGCGCGACGCGCACCGGCTCGGGCGCAGGCTCGAAGGTGCACGCAAGATCCGTAAGCCGGAGGCCCGCGCCGCCGTGCTGGCCGAGATCGAGGCGGAGATCGGCAAGGCCGAGGAGCGGATGGCCGGGCGCCGCGCCGGTGTACCCGAGATCACGTATCCCGAGCAGCTGCCGGTCAGTCAGAAGAAGGACGAGATCGCCGACGCCATCCGCGACCATCAGGTCGTGATCGTCGCCGGTGAGACCGGCTCCGGGAAGACCACGCAGATCCCGAAGATCTGCATGGAGCTCGGCCGCGGGGTCCGCGGCATGATCGGGCACACCCAGCCCCGCCGGATCGCCGCCCGCACCGTCGCCGAGCGCGTGGCGGAGGAGCTGGACACCCCGCTGGGCGGGGCCGTCGGCTGGAAGGTGCGCTTCACCGACCAGGTCGACCCGGACGCCACCTTCGTCAAGCTCATGACGGACGGCATCCTGCTCGCCGAGATCCAGACCGACCGCGAGCTGCGCGCCTACGACACGATCATCATCGACGAGGCCCACGAGCGGTCCCTCAACATCGACTTCCTGCTGGGCTACCTCGCCCAGCTGCTGCCGAAGCGCCCCGACCTCAAGGTCGTCATCACCTCGGCCACCATCGACCCCGAGCGCTTCTCCCGGCACTTCGGCGACGCCCCGATCGTCGAGGTCAGCGGCCGTACGTACCCCGTGGAGGTCCGCTACCGGCCGCTCCTGGAGGAGGACGGCGACGACGCCGACCGCGACCAGATCACCGCGATCACCGACGCGGTGGAGGAGCTCCAGAAGGAGGGCAAGGGCGACATCCTGGTCTTCCTCTCCGGCGAGCGGGAGATCCGCGACACGGCCGACGCCCTGACCAAGAAGAACTATCGCTTCACGGAGATCCTGCCCCTCTACGCCCGGCTCTCCCACGCCGAGCAGCACCGCGTCTTCCAGCCGCACACCGGACGCAGGATCGTTCTGGCCACGAACGTCGCCGAGACGTCCCTCACGGTCCCGGGCATCAAGTACGTCATCGACCCCGGCTTCGCCCGCATCTCGCGCTACAGCCACCGCACCAAGGTCCAGCGCCTCCCGATCGAGCCGGTGTCCCAGGCCAGCGCCAACCAGCGCAAGGGCCGCTGCGGCCGTACCAGCGACGGCATCTGCATCCGCCTCTACAGCGAGGACGACTTCAACGCCCGCCCGGAGTTCACGGACGCGGAGATCCTCCGGACGAACCTCGCCTCCGTCATCCTGCAGATGACCGCGGCCGGCCTCGGCGACATCGAGAAGTTCCCCTTCATCGACCCGCCGGACCACCGCAACATCCGCGACGGCGTGCAGCTCCTCCAGGAGCTGGGCGCCCTCGACCCCGCGCAGAAGGACCCTCGCAAGCGGCTCACGGACACCGGCCGCAAGCTCGCCCAGCTGCCCGTCGACCCGCGGCTGGCCCGCATGGTCCTGGAGGCGGACAAGAACGGCTGCGTGCGCGAGGTCATGGTCATAGCCGCCGCGCTGTCCATCCAGGACCCGCGCGAGCGCCCCGCCGACAAGCAGACCCAGGCCGACCAGCAGCACGCCCGCTTCAAGGACGAGACCAGCGACTTCCTGGCCTACCTCAACCTCTGGCGCTACATCCGCGAGCAGCAGAAGGAGCGCGGCTCGTCCTCCTTCCGCCGGATGTGCAAGCAGGAGTACCTCAACTTCCTTCGCATCCGCGAATGGCAGGACATCTACAGCCAGTTGCGCACGGTCGCGAAGCAGATGGGCATCCACCTCAACGAGGACGATGCCCCGGCCGACCGCATCCACGTCTCCCTCCTCGCCGGCCTGCTCTCCCACATCGGCATGAAGGACGTGAAGGACTCCGGGGCGGAGGGCGGGAGAAACACCGGGAAGAACGAGTACCTGGGCGCCCGCAACGCCAAGTTCGCGATCTTCCCCGGCTCGGCCCTCTTCAAGAAGCCCCCGCGCTTCGTGATGTCGGCGGAGCTCGTCGAGACGTCCCGCCTCTGGGCCCGCGTCAACGCCAAGATCGAGCCCGAGTGGGTCGAGCCCCTCGCCGGCCATCTCCTCAAACGCACCTACAGCGAACCGCACTGGGAGAAGGACCAGGCCGCGGTGATGGCGTACGAGAAGGTCACGCTCTACGGCGTGCCGATCGTGGCGCAGCGGAAGGTGAACTACGGCCGGATCGACCCGGAGGTCAGCCGCGAGCTGTTCATCCGGAACGCGCTCGTCGAGGGCGACTGGCGCACGCACCACAAGTTCTTCTCGGACAACCGCAGACTCCTCACCGAGGTCGAGGAGCTGGAGCACCGGGCCCGGCGCCGCGACATCCTGGTCGACGACGAGACGCTGTTCGACTTCTACGACCAGCGGATCCCCGAACACGTCGTCTCCGGAGCCCACTTCGACTCCTGGTGGAAGCACAAGCGGCACGAACAGCCCGACCTCCTCGACTTCGAGCGCGAGATGCTCATCAACGAGAAGGCGGGCGAGGTCACCAAGGACGACTATCCGGACACCTGGCGCCAGGGCAACCTCAAGTTCCGGGTGACGTACCAGTTCGAGCCGGGCGCGGACGCCGACGGCGTGACCGTCCACATCCCGCTCCAGGTCCTCAACCAGGTCACGGACGAGGGCTTCGACTGGCAGATCCCGGGCCTGCGGGAGGAGCTCGTCACGGAGCTCATCCGCTCCCTGCCCAAGCCGATCCGCCGCAACTACGTGCCCGCGCCGAACTACGCGAAGGCGTTCCTCGACCGCGCGGTCCCTCTGCAGGAGCCTCTCACCATCACCATGACCCGCGAACTGCGGCGCATGGTGGGCGTGCCCTTCGAGGCGGACGACTTCGACTGGTCCAAGGTCCCCGACCATCTCAAGGTCACGTTCCGGATCGTCGACGAGCGGCGCCGCAAGCTCGCCGAGGACAAGGACCTGGAGGCGCTGAAGCTCAGGCTCCGGCCGAAGGCCCGCAGGGCCCTCTCCCAGGCGGCAGCGGCCACCGCGGAGCGCCAGGGCGGCGAGTCCCTGGAGCGCAAGGGCCTCACGGACTGGACGATCGGTGCGCTCACCCGCGTCTTCGAGACCCGGCGGGCCGGCCAGCCGGTGAAGGCCTACCCCGCGCTGGTCGACGACGGCGACACAGTCTCCGTACGCCTCTTCGACACGGAGGCCGAGCAGCAGCAGGCCATGTGGAAGGGCACCCGCCGCCTGATCCTGCGCAACATCCCGGTGAACCCGGCGAAGTTCGCCTCCGAGAAGCTGACGAACCCGCAGAAGCTGGCACTGTCCGCGAATCCGCACGGCTCCATCCAGGCGCTGTTCGACGACTGCGCGATGGCGGCCGCCGACAAGCTGATCGCGGACTTCGGCGGGCCGGCGTGGGACGAGGAGTCGTACCGGAAGCTGTACGACAAGGTGCGCGCCGAGATCGTCGACACGACCGTCCGCACGGTGGGGCAGGTGCAGCAGGTGCTGGCCGCCTGGCAGGCCTGTGAACGCCGTCTGAAGGCCGTACGCAGCCCCGCGCTGCTGCCGAACCTCCAGGACGTGCGGAGGCAGCTGGACGCCCTCGTGAAGCCCGGCTTCGTGACCGAGGCGGGGCTGCGTCGCATGCCGGACCTGATGCGCTACCTGGTGGCCGCGGACCGGCGTCTGCAGCAGATGCCGACGAACGTCCAGCGGGACACCACACGGATGCAGAAGGTCCACGAGATGCAGGACGAGTACGCCTGGCTCCTGGAGCAGATGCCGCAGGGGCGGCCGGTGCCGTCGTCGGTCCTGGACATCCGCTGGATGATCGAGGAGCTTCGGGTCAGCTACTTCGCCCACGCGCTGGGCACGGCGTACCCCGTCTCCGACAAGCGGATCGTGAAGGCGATCGACGCGGCGGTGCCGTAACGAGACGCGCACGCAGGGTGAGTTCGACCAGGACCCCACCCTCCTGTAGAGTCTCTTCTCGCAGCGCAACGCACGAATCGCGCCGCGAAACTCCCCCAGTGCCTTAAGGGCCTGGGCGGGGCCCCAGGTCCTGTGGAGCAGTTTGGAGTGCTCGCCACCCTGTCAAGGTGGAGGCCGCGGGTTCAAATCCCGTCAGGACCGCAGTAAAAAGAGCCCGGATCTTCGGATCCGGGCTCTTTTGCTGCCCGAGCCGTGCCCGAACCCCCGCCGCTCCAGGTTCCTTTGTGCGCCCCTGACCTGCGCGATGCACCCTCGCGGGCTCTCACGCCGTCTTGACGGCCTCTCAATCCCTCGGTACCCAGAAACCAGGGCCGTTCCCCGTTCGGCCTTCCGGAGGTGGCGTATGGCGGCATCGGCGAGGCACGAGACGCGGGCCCTGCTCCGTGCGCACTTGGCGGCCGCGTCGTCGTACCGGCATCTCACTCGCCACTGTCCGATCTGCCATCACCTGCTGCGGCTGGCGATGGAGTCCACCCAGCCCGCCCAGTCCGCCCAGCCCGCCCCACGCACCACCGCCCAGGCCTCCCGGGGCGCCGCCGAGAACGAGAGCCCGGCGCGAGCCTGACCGGGGGCAGGCCTCAACACCCGTTCGTGCGCGGGTTGCTGGAGCCGTCGGCTCCACTACCGCACCCGGAGCGGAGCTAACAAGCCGCTCGGTATGTGACGGGTGTCACCGCATGAGTTTTGGAAAGTGCGGTACTTACCCCCCGCCTACAATGGGTCAATTTAATATGTGCAATTGCACCTCTTCGACGCTGACGCACACAGGGGATCCGACACCCCTCCCCAGACTCCGACAAGGCCGCTCACAGCCAGGCCACGAGTCCGACAGCCGGCGCACAAAAAAGATCGCGCTGGACCCGGCGGAGTCCAGCGCGATCGACGACGCACCCTGTTATATGCCTGGAGAACTCTGACTGGCGTGGGCGGGGGGCCTGTTGGGGCAGGACCCGCGTCGCTTGGAGCTGTGGTTCCGGACGTCACGGCTGATGGGGGACCAGCCGGTTTGCCCGGTTATTCAGTTGTTCAGGCCTCGCTGCGCTGCTGCGGAATGCCCGCGAGCAGAGCGCGGACCTCGGCCTCGCGGTAGCGGCGATGCCCGCCGAGCGTGCGGATCGACGTGAGCTTGCCGGCCTTCGCCCACCGCGTGACCGTCTTGGGGTCGACACGGAACATGGTGGCGACCTCAGCCGGGGTCAGCAGCGGCTCGGCATCAGGGGTGCGAGCGGTCATGAGCGGCCTCCTCGGGAGAACCGAACCTTCTCGGTTCTTTCCTCTAAATTCTGCACCTTGACCCGCGTTGCCCGAAATGGCGGACGCGAGTCGAGTCGGTTATAGGACGAACGGCTTGTCCTCGGCACTACAACTACACCATCTGTCCAGCCGCGTCGGCCAAACCGATGGAATTGCCCTCCCAGGTGTTCATCAGCGACGGAAGCCGATGGACCATGCCATAGCGGACAGTCACGCCACTGTGACGATCAGTCACAGGGCGATCAGGAGTCATCAGACCCCCCAAAGCGTGCAATGCTGAGATTCCGCCCACAATGCAGCACAACGGGACGGAAGGAGCCCCCCGGACTCCTTGTCCTATTTTGGCATGAGGAGGGGCAAGGGGCGCAAGGGCCATGTACGTGCGGTCCGTCACGTTTGGCCTACTTGAGCGGTACGCCCGGATCGAAACCTACGTCCGTTGTTGACAAGGCGTCAGCAGACGCAGAGCGCACTTCAGCAACGTCGGTGCGAGGACGTAACCCCAAAACGGGCGGTACGTCAAACGCCTGTTCGTGACCGGTCGCGAGCGGTCCGTAGGAACCGAAGGTCAGAGGTCGAGTCGGCGGTCAGTTCGCCGACCGAAGATCCCGTACGGAACGCCACCGCGCCACCAGCCGGGCGTACGCCTCCCCGGCGGCCGCCCCGTCGCCCCGGCGCAGCGCGGCGATCCCCTCGGCCACGTCCGCCGCCGAATGGTCGTCCTCCAGCGCCCCGGCCGGCACGGCGTGCACCAGGCCGCCGTAGTCCAGCTCCACGAGCGAGCGCGGGTGGAACTCCTCGAGCCAGCGCCCGACGTCCACCAGGCCGTCGATCAGCGGCCCCTCGTCCATGGCCTCCTTCAGGGCCCGCAGACCCCGGGCCACCCGCCGCCGGGCCTGGACCATGGGTGTGCGGTAGCGCAGCACCGGCGGGCTGTCGACGCTGTCGCCCTTGTCGTACTCGCGCTCCTCGTCGGTGACCAGCACGAACCAGCTGATCGGCACCTGCCAGGTCGCCGTACGGATCCACGGCCGGGCGTCCGGGTTCTCCGCCAGCCAGCGCTCGTAGTCCTGGGCCGCCTGGTGGCGCAGGAAGGGCGGCAGGACCGCGTCCAGGACGGGCGGCGGGAGTTCCTCGGAGAGCTCCTCCAGGGCCTGCCAGCCGCGCAGCCGGGTGCGCCAGGGGCAGACGCAGACGACACCGTCGACCTCCAGCACGAAGGCGTCCTCGCTCTCGTGCACCGGCACCAGGACCGGCGGGGTGGGAGCCAAGTCGGCCAGAGCGCGGCGGAGTTCGTCCTGGTACGAGGGACGGTCCGGACGGCGGGCGTAGCGGGCCCAGTGGCTGCGCTCCGGCTCCGCGAAGGCGGCCAGCGGTTCGTACACGCGCAGATAGGTCGCGTAGGGGACGATCACCGAGGACACCTTGGGCACGCCTGCTCCCTCCCCCGCCCATCGTCGCGAAAACCTGCGGAACCCACTGACAAACGCGCGGGAAATCTATGCAAATCGTCGCACGGGTGTACTCCGGTCGGAGGTGATCCTGAGCACTGTGCGGCTGGCGGGCCCGTCAGGCTCTAATCTCATGCTCAACAGCCCCCGCCACCCGCACGGGAGCTGGTCTCCACCCGCCGCAACTTACTCAGGAGTCACCACAGTGACCGACGTAACCGGCGCACCTGCTGATGTACTGCACACCCTGTTCCACTCGGACCAGGGGGGACATGAGCAAGTCGTGCTCTGCCAGGACCGCGCGAGCGGCCTCAAGGCCGTCATCGCCATCCACTCCACCGCACTGGGCCCCGCGCTCGGCGGCACGCGCTTCTATCCGTACGCGAACGAGGCCGAGGCCGTCGCCGACGCGCTGAACCTCGCCCGCGGGATGTCGTACAAGAACGCCATGGCCGGTCTCGACCACGGCGGCGGCAAGGCCGTGATCATCGGCGACCCGGAGCGGATCAAGACCGAGGAGCTGCTCGTCGCCTACGGCCGGTTCGTCGCCTCCCTCGGCGGCCGGTACGTCACCGCCTGCGACGTCGGCACGTACGTCGCCGACATGGACGTCGTGGCCCGCGAGTGCCGCTGGACGACCGGCCGATCCCCGGAGAACGGCGGCGCCGGGGACTCCTCCGTCCTTACCGCCTACGGCGTCTACCAGGGCATGCGGGCCTCCGCGCAGCACTTGTGGGGCGACCCCTCACTGCGCGCGAAGCGGGTCGGCATCGCCGGCGTCGGCAAGGTCGGCCACCACCTGGTGGAGCACCTGGTGAAGGAGGGCGCCGAGGTCTTCGTCACGGACGTGCGCGAGGACGCGGTACGGCGGATCACCGAGCGGCACCGGGACGTCATGGCCGTGAAGGACACCGACGAGCTGATCCGCATCGACGGTCTGGGCATCTACGCCCCCTGCGCGCTGGGCGGGGCGCTGGACGACGACACCGTGCCGGTGCTCACCGCCGAGGTGGTCTGCGGCGCCGCCAACAACCAGCTCGCCCACCCGGGCGTGGAGAAGGACCTCGCCGACCGCGGAATCCTCTACGCGCCGGACTACGTGGTGAACGCCGGCGGTGTCATCCAGGTGGCCGACGAGCTGCACGGCTTCGACTTCGAGCGGTGCAAGGAGAAGGCGGCGAAGATCTTCGACACCACGCTGGCCATATTCGCACGTGCGAAGGAAGACGGCATTCCGCCGGCTGCCGCGGCCGACCGGATCGCCGAGCAGCGCATGCACGACGCGGCCGCGGCCCGCCGGGCGCGCTGATTCGGGAGCGCCCTCGCACGTTTGGCCGGTACCCGTCGGTGGGCAGTTAGAGAGAACTCTCACTTCTACCGGCGGGTCGACCGTCGATAAGTGGTTAAAATCGCGGTTGACCAGCGAGGACGGGGCGCCTCGAAGGTCCTGGGCGCGGGCACGTCATGCGGGCGACGTACCGTATGGGCGCGGGCTCAGGTACCGTGGAAGCCCTACGGACCGGTCTCTCTGCGGAGGGGCCGTTCCGGACCATGAACGCGTGTCAAGACTCTGGGGCCGTCGAGCCCCGTCGTTGAGGGGGTCGAGCCATGGGGCGCGGCCGGGCCAAGGCCAAGCAGACGAAGGTCGCCCGCCAGCTGAAGTACAACAGCGGTGGGACTGACCTCTCACGCCTGGCCGAGGAGCTGGGTGCATCGCCTTCGAATCCGCAGCCGCCTAACGGCGGGCCGTTCGAGGACGATGATCAGGACGACGACCTGTACGCACGGTACGCCGACCTCTACGAGGACGACGACGAAGACGAGGACGACCAGTCCTCGCAACACCGTCGCGGCGCTTGACCTTGCACTGAGCATGTACCCGGTCGGTGACGGACGTCACCGACCGGGTTCTGTGCTGCTTGCAAGGTCCCGTGGGGTTCGCCCCCCGTGCCTCAGTTCGCGTAGTCACCGATCAGGGCGGCACCAGTGGTGTGCTCGCCCCGGTCCGTGATCTCTCCGGCCACCCAGGCGTCCACGCCACGGTCGGCCAGGGTCGCCAGGGCCACCTCCGTGGACTCCTGCGGCACGATCGCGATCATGCCGACGCCCATGTTCAGCGTCTTCTCCAGCTCCAGGCGCTCGACGTTCCCCGTCCTGCCGACCAGGTCGAAGACCGGGCCCGGGGTCCAGGTGGAGCGGTCGACGATGGCGTGCAGGTCGTCGGGGACGACCCGGGCGAGGTTGGCCGCGAGCCCGCCGCCGGTGACGTGGCTGAAGGCGTGCACCTCGGTGGTGCGCATCAGGGCCAGGCAGTCCAGCGAGTAGATCTTCGTCGGCTCCAGCAGCTCCTCGCCGAGGGTGCGGCCGAGCTCGTCGAGGTGGGTGTCCAGCGCGAGACCGGCCTGGTCCAGCAGGACGTGCCGGACGAGCGAGTACCCGTTCGAGTGAAGTCCGGAGGACGCCATGGCGATCACCGCGTCACCCGTCCGGATACGATCCGCGCCGAGCAGCCGGTCGGCCTCCACGACGCCCGTACCGGCGCCGGCGACGTCGAAGTCGTCCTCGCCCAGCAGGCCCGGATGCTCGGCCGTCTCGCCGCCGACCAGGGCGCAGCCGGCCAGCACACAGCCCTCGGCGATGCCCTTGACGATGGCGGCGACGCGCTCGGGGTGGACCTTGCCGACGCAGATGTAGTCGGTCATGAACAGCGGCTCGGCGCCGCACACCACGATGTCGTCCATGACCATGGCGACCAGGTCGTGGCCGATCGTGTCGTAGACGCCGAGCCGTCGGGCGATGTCGACCTTGGTGCCGACGCCGTCGGTGGCGGAGGCGAGCAGGGGCCGCTCGTACTTCTTCAGGGCGGAGGCGTCGAAGAGTCCGGCGAAGCCGCCGAGGCCGCCGAGGACCTCGGGGCGCTGGGCTTTCTTCACCCACTCCTTCATCAGCTCGACGGCGCGGTCGCCCGCTTCGATGTCGACGCCCGCGGCTGCGTAGCTGGCACCAGTTGTCTCAGACATGGCTAATGAGAACCTTCGTGTCGTACAGCAGGTAGTGCGGGCTGCCTACGGGCGGCGGATCGCGTCGGCGGCGGCCGTGGCGGCCGGGCCGGCGGCCAGCTCCGTCTCCAGGAGCTGCTTGCCGAGCAGCTCGGGGTCCGGGAGTTCCATCGGGTACTCGCCGTCGAAGCAGGCGCGGCACAGGTTCGGCTTGGCGATGGTGGTCGCCTCGATCATGCCGTCGATCGAGATGTAGGCCAGGGAGTCGGCGCCCAGGGACGTGCCGATCTCCTCGATCGTCATGCCGTTGGCGATGAGCTCGGCGCGGGTGGCGAAGTCGATGCCGAAGAAGCAGGGCCACTTCACGGGCGGCGAGGAGATCCGGATGTGGACCTCGGCGGCGCCCGCCTCACGGAGCATGCGGACCAGGGCGCGCTGGGTGTTGCCGCGCACGATCGAGTCGTCGACGACGACCAGGCGCTTGCCCTTGATGACTTCCTTCAGCGGGTTCAGCTTCAGGCGGATGCCCAGCTGGCGGATGGTCTGCGAGGGCTGGATGAACGTACGTCCGACGTAGGCGTTCTTCACCAGGCCGGCGCCGAAGGGGATGCCGGAGGCCTCGGCGTAGCCGATGGCCGCCGGGGTGCCGGACTCCGGGGTCGCTATCACCAGGTCGGCCTCGACCGGGGACTCCTTGGCCAGCTTGCGGCCCATCTCCACGCGGGAGAGGTAGACGTTCCGGCCGGCGATGTCGGTGTCGGGGCGGGCCAGGTACACGTACTCGAAGACACAGCCCTTGGGCTTCGCTTCCGCGAATCGGGACGTGCGCAGGCCGTTCTCGTCGATGGCGACGAACTCGCCCGGCTCGATCTCGCGGACGTAGGCGGCGCCGCAGATGTCGAGGGCCGCGGACTCCGAGGCCACGACCCAGCCGCGCTCCAGCCGGCCGAGGACCAGGGGGCGGATGCCCTGCGGGTCACGGGCGGCGTACAGGGTGTTCTCGTCCATGAAGACGAGGCTGAAGGCGCCGCGCACCTGGGGCAGGACCTCGCCGGCCGCCTCCTCGATGGTCAGCGGCTTGCCGTCCTCGTCGACCTGGGCCGCGAGGAGCGCGGTGAGCAGGTCGGTGTCGTTGGTGGCCGCCACGCGCGGCGTACGGCCGCCCTCCTGCTTGGGCAGGTCGGCGACCATCTCGGCGAGCTGGGCGGTGTTGACGAGGTTGCCGTTGTGACCGAGCGCGATGGAGCCGTGCGCGGTCGCGCGGAACGTCGGCTGGGCGTTCTCCCACACGGAGGCGCCGGTGGTCGAGTAGCGGGCGTGACCGACCGCGATGTGACCCTGGAGCGAACCGAGCGAGGTCTCGTCGAAGACCTGGGAAACGAGGCCCATGTCCTTGAAGACGAGGATCTGTGAGCCGTTGCTGACCGCGATTCCCGCGGATTCCTGGCCTCGATGCTGGAGGGCGTAGAGCCCGAAGTACGTGAGCTTGGCGACCTCTTCGCCCGGAGCCCAGACACCGAAGACGCCGCAAGCGTCCTGGGGGCCCTTCTCACCGGGGAGCAGGTCGTGGTTGAGTCGTCCGTCACCACGTGGCACGCCACCGAGTGTAGGCGAGGTCGTCCACTGGTCCGAATTGGGGATACCGGACTTTTCAGCGGATCACTGCTCGGCAACGGCTCGCACACGCGTGCCGTTTTCGCTGGTCAGCGTCAGAGTTTGGTGATCGACTCCGTACTTGAGCTTCCCGTCGAAAAGTCGCAGCAGCGCCTTCTCGCCGGACATGAGTGAGTCTTCGCACATCATTCGGGTCGTGGCCGGGCGGCCGAGGGTGATATGACCGTCGCGGACGGTGGCCTCGGCGTTGACCTTGTTGCAGCCGAGGCTGCCGGAGACCGTGCTCTTCTTCGCGTCGAAGGTGAGGTGGGCGCGGCCGTCGGTGTCCGGGGTCGTGACGGTCCACTTGGTACCGCTCAGCGGGGCGTCCTTCTCCTTGGTCAGGCGGACGGTGTCCCCCTGGCCGGTGGTGAGGGTGAGGCGGTCACCGTCCACGCGGGCCTCGAGCTCCCGGTCGGAGAGTGTGCTGGCGAGGGTCTCCTCGAAGTCCATGGGCTTGTTCTCGCAGGCCATCTCCGTGGACATGGTCTTGCTGAGCCGGATGCGGTCGCCGTCGACGGTGGCCTCGGCGCCGAACTTGTTGCATCCGAAGCTGCCCTCGGCCCGGCCCTTGTCGATGGTCACGTGGGCGCCGGTGGGGGCCTTCTGGGTCTTTCCGTCGGTGGTGACGCTGTCCACGCTCCACCGCACGCCCGTCACCGTCACCGGTTCCTCGGCACCGACCGAACCGCTGCCGCCGTCCGCCTTCTCGTTGCCGCAGGCCGCCATGAGCGGGACGAGCATGGCGGCGGCCGTCAGGGTCATGCGCTGCTTCTGCCTGTCCATGCCCCTTCGACGGGGGACCCGGGGGGATCGGTTCCCCTTACGCCATCAGCGGCAGGTGGGCCGAAAGGTCCGCCCGCTCGCCACTGGCGCTCACGCGGGCGTCCTGGAGGGCCTGTGCCCAGGCCAGCCGCCCGGTCGCGAGCCGGATCCAGGTCAGCGGGTCCGTCTCGACGACGCTGGGCGGGGTGCCCCGGGTGTGCCTCGGGCCCGCCACGCACTGCACCACCGCGTACGGCGGGACCCGCACCTCGGTGGAACCGCCGGGTGCCTTGGCGGCGAGGGCGTCGGCGAGGAGGCGGGTGCAGGCGGCGAGGGCCTGGCGGTCGTAGGGGATCTCGAGGCCTGGGACGGCGGCGTTGAGGTCGTCGGTGTGGACGACGAGTTCCACGGTGCGGGTGACCAGGTAGTCGGCGAGGGTGATGGCACCGGTGCGGGCAGCCAGGACGCGGTCACCGGGCGCGTCCGCCAGCTTCTGCCTGAGGCGCTCCTCGGTGCGCTCGTAGAGGGCGTCGAGGTCGGGGTTGCCGGCGGCCAGGTCGCGGGTGCCGTCGGCGATGTCGCCGGCGCGGGCGGCGGTGGCGAAGGGCCAGTCGACAAGGGCGAGCTCCGGTTTCGCCGGCTCCTCGCGCTCCAGGTTGCGGCTGACGGTCTCCACGGCCATGGACACGTGCGCGGCGAGCTCCCGTACCGTCCAGTCCCCCAGCCGGGTGGGCAGCGCGAGCTGGTCGGGAGTGAGGGTGCGCACCGCCTCACGGACGTTCCCGAACTGGGTGAGCACCGCGGTGCGGATCTTGGCGGGGTCGTACCTGCGGGCGCGCTTCTTGGCCGGGGGCATGGAGATCAGCCTATGCGGGCTGCGATGCCGCCGCGGGCGTCTCGAAGGTCTCGCCGTTGCGGGGGACGCCGATGCCGCGCCAGGTGAAGGGGACGCCGCGGGCGGTGTCCGGGTCGGGGGCGTCCATCAGCTGGAAGTGGAGGTGGGGCTCGGTGGAGTTGCCCGAGTTGCCGCAGCGCGCGAGCGGCTGTCCGGCGGTCACCCGGTCCCCCTCGCGGACGGTGAGCGAGCCGCGCTGGAGGTGGGCGTAGAGCGCGTAGGTGCCGTCGCCGAGGTCGAGGACGACATGGTTGCCGATGATGCGCCTGGCACCGGACAGGTCGCGCACGGACGCCTCCACGACCATCAGGTACAGCAGCACGAGCGGCGACGTACGGCTGAGGTGGTCGCGCTGACCGTCGGTGGCCCGGACGACGGTGCCGTCGGCGACCGCGAGGAGCGGGGCGCCGTAAGCGGGGAAGGCGCTGTTGCGACGGGCGAGCGGCCACAGCCAGCAAAAGCCCGGGCGGGCGCCCGGCTCGGGCTCGGCGACGACGTCGATGGCGTAGGTCTGGCCGTAGGCGTGCGTGCCGTGGCTGGGGGTGCGGTCGGCCGGGCTGTTCCGCGCGGTCCAGCGGCCGGTGACGGGCGGCTCGACCTAGACCGGCTCCCGGGCCGCGCGAGGGCTGTCCGGCGCGCCGCCCCACCTGTTCGCGACGCTGAGGATCACGTAGGACAAGGCGATCGGCAGGAAGTTCCACCACCACGGATAGCCCAGGTCCAGCGCGGCGTGGGCGACCACCAGGCCGAGAAACGCCAGTTGCAGGGCGCGGTAGGCGACTTTGGCGAGCTTGCGTACGGACATCGTTCCCCCGGTTCGGTCGGTGACGGGTTCAGTCGGTCACGGCCGTGCCGTCGCGACCGCCACCAGGAGCGGTACGACCCGCCCCGGCGGCACCTCGTAGCGGCCCCGGCCGGTCGTGTGCAGCCAGCCGGCTCCGGTCAGCTGGCGCAGGTGGTGGTAGATCTGGCCGGTCGTGCCGACCTCGTCCAGCTCGGCGAGCTCCGCCGCCGTGCGCCGGCCGCCGAGGACCTCGCGGAGCAGCCGGAGCCGGACCGGGTGGCCGAGCGCCGCCAGCGACTCGGCGACCGGTGCCCAGTCGTCCTTGAGCAGCTCCTCCGTGAGGGCCCCCGTCTGCCACGCGTACTGCTCACCCGTCGGCAGGCGCACGGAGCCGGTGTAGAGGACACCGCCGTCGGTGGCTCCCAGCTCGGACAGCTGCTCCTTCAGCCCGTTCAGGGCCCAGAAGTCGCCTGCGTCGAGGCGAGGTCCGGCGCGGTGGGCGCCTTCCAGGGCCGCCAGCCGTCGTTCGAGGTCGGCGACACGTTGTTCCAGTTCCATGCCGTCGATATTACGGAACTACGTAATTACGTGCAAGGGCGTCCGGACATGCGAAAGCCCCGCCCGTCGCCATGACAGGCGGGGCGGGGCCTTCGTGCGTGACTACGCCAGCAGGGCCGGGATCGTCCCCTCGTGGAGCTCGCGCAGCTCGGACAGCGGGAGCGTGAACTCGCCCTGGATCTCCACCGAGTCACCGTCCACGACACCGATACGGGTGGCCGGCAGGCCCCGCGCACCGCACATGTCGTTGAAGCGGACCTCCTCCGAACGCGGCACGGCCACGACCGCGCGGCCCGCCGACTCGGAGAAGAGGAAGGTGAAGGCGTCCAGACCGTCCGGGACGATCAGACGCGCGCCCTTGCCGCCCAGCAGCGCCGACTCGACGACCGCCTGGATCAGACCGCCGTCGGACAGGTCGTGCGCGGAGTCGATCATGCCGTCGCGGGAGGCGGCGATCAGGATCTCGGCGAGCAGCCGCTCACGCTCCAGGTCCACCTTGGGCGGCAGACCACCGAGGTGGTCGTGCACGACCTGCGACCAGGCCGAACCGCCGAACTCCTCACGCGTGTCGCCGAGGAGGTAGAGCAGCTGCCCCTCCTCCTGGAAGGCGACCGGCGTGCGCCGGGTGACGTCGTCGATGACGCCGAGGACCGCGACGACCGGGGTCGGGTGGATGGCGGCCTCGCCCGTCTGGTTGTAGAGCGAGACGTTGCCGCCGGTGACCGGGGTGCCCAGCTGCTGGCAGGCGTCCGCCAGACCGCGCACGGCCTCCGCGAACTGCCACATCACCGCCGGGTCCTCGGGCGAACCGAAGTTCAGGCAGTCGGAGACGGCGAGCGGCTTCGCACCGGTCGTGGCCACGTTCCGGTAGGCCTCCGCCAGCGCGAGCTGCGCGCCCGTGTACGGGTCGAGCTTGGCGTACCGGCCGTTGCCGTCCGTGGCGAGGGCCACGCCGAGGCCGGTCTCCTCGTCGATCCGGATCATGCCGGAGTCCTCGGGCTGGGCGAGGACCGTGTTGCCCTGCACGAAGTGGTCGTACTGCGAGGTGATCCAGGACTTGGACGCCTGGTTCGGGGAGCCGACCAGCTTCAGGACCTGGTCCTTCAGCTCCTCGCTCGTCGCCGGCCGAGGCAGCTTGTTCGCGTCGTCCGCCTGGAGGGCGTCCTGCCAGGCCGGGCGGGCGTACGGGCGCTCGTAGACCGGGCCCTCGTGGGCCACCGTGCGCGGGTCGACGTCGACGATCTTGCCGCCGTGCCAGTAGATCTCCAGGCGGTCGCCGTCGGTCACCTCACCGATGACGGTGGCGATGACGTCCCACTTCTCGCAGATCTCCAGGAAGCGGTCGACCTTCTCCGGCTCGACGACCGCGCACATGCGCTCCTGTGACTCGCTCATGAGGATTTCCTCGGGCGAGAGCGTCGAGTCGCGCAGGGGGACGTCGTCCAGCGTCACGCGCATGCCGCCGGAGCCGTTGGAGGCCAGCTCGCTGGTGGCGCAGGACAGACCGGCCGCGCCGAGGTCCTGGATGCCGACGACCAGCTTCTCCTTGAAGGCCTCCAGGGTGCACTCGATGAGGAGCTTCTCCTGGAAGGGGTCGCCGACCTGGACGGCCGGGCGCTTCGACGGCTTGGCGTCGTCGAAGGTCTCACTCGCCAGGATCGACGCGCCGCCGATGCCGTCACCACCCGTACGAGCCCCGTACAGGATGACCTTGTTGCCCGCGCCGGACGCCTTCGCCAGGTGGATGTCCTCGTGCCGCATCACGCCGATGCACCCGGCGTTGACCAGCGGGTTGCCCTGGTAGCAGGCGTCGAAGACGACCTCGCCGCCGATGTTGGGCAGGCCCAGGCAGTTGCCGTAGCCGCCGATGCCCGCGACGACGCCCGGCAGGACGCGCTTGGTGTCGGGGTGGTCGGCCGCGCCGAAGCGCAGCGGGTCGACGACCGCCACCGGGCGGGCGCCCATGGCGATGATGTCGCGGACGATGCCGCCGACACCCGTGGCCGCGCCCTGGTAGGGCTCGACGTACGACGGGTGGTTGTGCGACTCGACCTTGAAGGTGACCGCGTAACCCTGGCCGACGTCCACGACACCGGCGTTCTCGCCGATGCCGACGAGCATGGCGTCGTTCTCGGGTGCCTTCTCGCCGAACTGGCGCAGGTGCACCTTGCTGCTCTTGTACGAGCAGTGCTCCGACCACATCACCGAGTACATGGCGAGCTCGGCCCCCGTGGGCCGGCGGCCGAGGATCTCCACGACCCTCTCGTACTCGTCCTTCTTCAGGCCCAGTTCGGCCCAGGGCAGCTCGACGTCGGGGGTCGCGGCCGCGTGCTCGACCGTGTCCAGAGGCGTCCGGCTCATGCGTTGACCAGCTTCTTGAGGATCGAGGTGAAGAACGGGAGGCCGTCGGTACGACCGGTACCGATCAGCGGCTCGACGGCGTGCTCGGGGTGCGGCATCAGCCCTACGACGTTGCCGGCCTCGTTGGTGACACCCGCGATGTCGTTGTTCGAGCCGTTGGGGTTGACGTCCAGGTACCGGAAGGCGACCCGGCCCTCGGACTCCAGCGCGTCCAGCGTGCGCTGGTCGGCGACGTACTGCCCGTCGATGTTCTTCAGCGGGATGTGGATCTCCTGGCCGGCGGTGTAGTCGCTGGTCCAGGCCGTCTCGGCGTTCTCCACGCGCAGCTTCTGGTCACGGCAGATGAAGTGCAGGTGGTTGTTGCGCAGCATCGTGCCGGGCAGCAGATGGGCCTCGGTGAGGATCTGGAAGCCGTTGCAGATGCCGAGCACCGGCAGACCGGCCTTCGCCTGCTCCAGCAGGGGCTCCATCACCGGCGAGAAACGGGCGATGGCCCCGGCGCGCAGATAGTCGCCGTAGGAGAAACCACCGCACAGCACCACGGCGTCGACCTGCTTGAGGTCCTTGTCCTTGTGCCACAGGGCGACCGGCTCGGCGCCCGCGAGGCGGATCGCGCGCTGCGTGTCCCGGTCGTCCAGACTGCCGGGGAAAGTGACGACGCCAATACGAGCGGTCACTTCACGGCCTCCGCGACTTCCTCGACCCGGACGGTGAAGTCCTCGATCACGGTGTTCGCGAGGAAGGACTCCGCAAGATCGTGAATGCGGGCGAGGGCGGCCTCGTCGACCGGCCCGTCAACTTCCAGTTCGAAACGCTTTCCCTGGCGGACGTCCGAGATCCCTTCGAAACCCAGCCGCGGCAGTGCGCGCTGCACCGCCTGGCCCTGGGGGTCGAGGATCTCCGGCTTGAGCATGACGTCGACTACGACGCGTGCCACTGGCACTCCCGGTGTGTGGTGCTGAGCAGGTTCCTTCAGACTACCCGCACAAAAATTCTACGCGCGTTGACTTGTAGGAAACTACGTGACGGTCATCACGATCCTGCATCGACGGACCCACGCACGAAAATTTCCGGGAAAGATTCCGGGGTCGACACCCGAAACCTATTGCGCCCACCCGTCTCCCGCCACCACCCTTCCAACGAAGTCGCTCCGCTCCCCTCTTGATTTTGGACACGCGGAAGGATTTAGTCGGGTTTCACATTGCATTGTCAGGCACTGTAGAAATGAATTGGCAAGTGCCGCAGGAAGGGACCGATATTCGTGGCGCAGAAGGTCGTGGTCACTCTCTTTGACGACATCGACGGCTCGGAAGCGGCGGAAACGATCGCCTTCGGACTGGACGGCAAGTCGTACGAGATCGACCTGAACGAAGTCAATGCCGGCGAACTGCGGAAGGCGCTCGCGCCCTACGTGGAGGCCGGCCGCAAGCGGTCCCGCTCGGGCCGGGCGTACCGGCAGACGGAGGTCGCCCCCGACCCGTCGGCCGTGCGGGCCTGGGCCCAGGCCAACAAGATGGAGGTCCCCGCGCGCGGGCGCATCCCCAAGAGGGTCTACGAGGCGTTCACCGCCGCCCAGTGACGGCCCGGTGAGGCCCGGCGGACGGCCGGTCACCCGCCCCTCGCGGCAACCGACTTGCGCAGCACCCCGGCTGATCAGCTAGAGTCTGGAGCACGCCGAGGGGCGAGGCCGAAAGGCCCGGCTCACGGAAACATGCGGGTGTAGTTCAGTAGTAGAACATCCCCCTTCCAGGGGGAAGGCGCAGTGTGCGATTCCTGTCACCCGCTCTGCATCACCAGTACCGACCACTCTTGTGGATCAGGTAGGCTGGTGCTCGCACCGATCGGTGAGAGCCGATCGGGAGCACATGCGGACGTAGCTCAGTTGGTAGAGCGCAACCTTGCCAAGGTTGAGGTCGCGAGTTCGAGCCTCGTCGTCCGCTCGGGAATGAGACCCCGGTCCTGATGGACCGGGGTCTTCTTCGTGTTTCCTTCTCCGCTTCTGACATTTGTCATGTGGAGCGATGACAGCGTGCACTGCTTCCCCGGCCGCAGGGACGGGACGCTGACGGCATGGAAACGATCGGACACGAACACGTGATTGAGGTCACTGACCTGCGGCGTGTGTACGGGGGCGGGTTCGAGGCGGTAAGCGGAATCACCTTTTCCGTACGTCGCGGGGAGATCTTCGCCCTGCTGGGCACCAACGGCGCGGGCAAGACCTCTACCGTCGAACTGCTGGAGGGACTCGCGGCACCGGCGGACGGCCGGGTCCGGGTCCTCGGGCACGACCCGTACACCGACCGGGCCCTCGTACGGCCGCGCACCGGCGTGATGCTCCAGGAAGGCGGCTTCCCGTCCGAGCTGACCGTCGCCGAGACCGCGCGGATGTGGGCGGGGTGCGTGAGCGGGGCCCGGCCGCCGGCGGAGGTCCTGGCGCTGGTCGGACTGGAGTCGAAGGCCGGCATCCGGGTCAAGCAGTTGTCCGGCGGGCAGCGGCGCCGACTGGATCTTGCGCTCGCGCTGCTCGGCGACCCCGAGGTGCTCTTCCTGGACGAGCCGACCACCGGCCTGGACGCCGAAGGCCGCCACGACACCTGGGAGTTGGTGAGCGCGCTGCGCGACGGCGGTACGACGGTGCTGCTGACCACGCACTACCTGGAAGAGGCCGAGAACCTCGCCGACCGCCTGGCGATCATGCACGAGGGCCGCATCGCCACCACCGGAACCCCGGCCGAGGTGACAGCCGCGGAACCGTCGCGGATCTCCTTCGAACTGCCCGACGGCTACTTCGTCGGCGACCTCCCGCCGCTCGGCGAGCTGGGCGTGAGCGGGCACGAGAGCGACGGCCGGACCGTCCGGCTGCGCACCCACGAGCTGCAGCGGACGGCCACCGAACTGCTGACGTGGGCCGCGCGGGCCCGGGTGGAACTGCGCCGCCTGGACGTGCGGTCGGCCTCCCTGGAGGAGGCGTTCCTCCGCATCGCCAAGGACGTCTCCGCGGGCCGGACCACGGGGACGACGACGAAGGAGTACGCGGCATGAGCACCCTCGCCACGACACCCCGCCCGGCACCGGCGGCGACCACTCCGCTGAGCCGGATGACCGCTCTCGCCCGCGCCGAACTGACCCTGCTCGGGCGGACCAGGGGCGCGCTCGTCGCGGCGCTGTTCGTACCGCTGGTGATGCCGCTCAGCGTGCGGTCGGCGGCCGAGGAGATGGATCTCGCCGGAGCCGGGCTGAACACCGGCACCCTGGTGCTGCCCGCCGCGGTCGGCTTCTCCCTGCTGTTCGCCGTCTACTCGGTGCTCGTCGGCACGTACGTCGTCCGGCGTGAGGAACTCGTCCTCAAGCGGCTGCGCACCGGTGAGCTGCGGGACGTCGAGATCCTGGCCGGCTCCGCGCTGCCCGCCGCCCTCACCGGACTCGTGCAGTGCCTGCTGCTCGCGGCCGGCTGCACCGTGCTGCTGGACCTGTCCGCGCCGTCCGCACCCCATCTGGCCGTCGCCGGAGTGCTGTTGGGGCTCGTGATGTGCGCGGCCCTGGCCGCGGCCACCGCCGCCGTGACCCGCACCGGCGAGAGCGCACAGGCCACGCCCATGCCGCTGCTGCTCGTCTCGATGATGGGCTCCGGATTGTTCTTCCCGCTGGAGCTGATGCCCGACCGGCTGGCCTCCGTCTGCGCACTGCTGCCGCTGACACCCGTCGTCACCCTGGTGCGTGGCGGTTGGACCGGCGACCTGTCGGCGTACGAGGCGCTGGGCGCCCTCGCGACGGCGATGGCCTGGATCGTCATCGCGGTGTTTGCTGTACGGCGGTGGTTCCGCTGGGAACCGCGGCGCTGACCGAAGGGGGAGTGATGGGCTGATGCGCGGGCCGGGCAGGTGGTGGCGGCGGCAGAGCACACCGCAGAAGGTCGAGACCTACACACGGTGGTCGTTCTACTTCTTCGCGGTGATGGAGCTCGTCTCCGTCGGGTTCACGTCCGCGGTCCCGCTGGGGGCACGGCTGGGTGGTGCCGTCATGCTGGTGGTGGCCGTGCACGCCACCCTCGCCTTCGTGACCGTGTCGCGGGCGGTGGACTGGACGCGGGGCCGCAGGCCTCAGCCCATCGGGCTGATGTGGACACTGGGCGCCGTCACCGCCGCGGTCGCCGTCACCGCGATCGGGATCGCCGAGCACGGACCCGTCGGCGAAAGCGTCGACACCGCCGCCGGTGGGGTCTTCGGAGTGATCCTGATCTTCGGGCCCGGCATCATCGCGCTCGGCGTCCGCGACCGGCGGCGCGCCTTCGCCATCGCGGGCGGCTTCGCGGCCGGCACCTGGGTCGTGACGTTCGCACTCGGCGCCTCCGCCCGCACGGCGCTGTTCACCGCGTTGATCGTGCTGGTCGGCGGCGTGTTCCTCGCCTTTACGGCCGTCTTCTCCGTATGGCTGCTCAACGCCGTCTACGAACTCGACGAGGCCCGTGAGACCCGGGCCCGGCTCGCCGTCGCCGAGGAGCGGCTCAGGTTCGGGCGGGATCTGCACGACGTCATGGGGCGGAACCTCGCCGTGATCGCGCTCAAGAGCGAGCTGGCCGTGCAGCTCGCCCAGCGGGGCCGGCCGGAGGCCGTGGCGCAGATGGTCGAGGTGCAGCGGCTCGCGCACGAGTCGCAGCGGGAGGTCCGCGAGGTCGTGCGTGGCTACCGGAAGGCCGATCTCGCCTCCGAACTGGCCGGTGCGCAAGGGGTGCTGACCGCGGCCGGTATCGACTGCACGGTGAGTGGACGGACTCCGGCGGGGCTGCCGGCCGGGGTGCAGTCCGCCTTGGGGTGGGTCATGCGGGAGGCCGCGACGAATGTCCTGCGGCACGGGGACGCGCGGTGGTGTGCGGTGCGGCTCGGGGTTCTGGAGGGGCGAGTGGTGTTATCGGTGGAGAACGACGGGGTCACGGAGGCCGCGGATGGGGCGGGGACCTCCGGCTCCGGGCTCGCCGGGCTGCGGGAGCGGCTGGCGCAGATCGACGGGACGCTGGAGGCCGGGCCGACGGGCAAGGGGCTGTTCCGGCTGACCGCGGAGATCCCGCTGCCGTCGGAGGCCGCCCCTCGCGAGCCCATCGCCGCTGTGCCTGCTGTGAGTGAGGTCATGCCATGACGGCCGTGGAGCCGGTGCGGCTGCTGCTCGCCGATGACGAGCACCTCATTCGCGGGGCGCTCGCCGCGCTGCTGTCGCTGGAGGACGACCTCACAGTCGTCGCCGAGGCGGCCACCGGGCCGGAGGCACTGGCGATGGCCCGGGCGCACCAGCCCGACGTCGCCGTCCTGGATCTCCAGATGCCCGGCGCCGACGGTGTGAAGGTCGCCACATCCCTGCGCACCGAACTGCCCGGCTGCAAGGTGCTCATCGTCACCAGCCACGGGCTGCCCGGGCATCTGAAGCGGGCGCTGGAGGCCGGGGTGCGGGGGTTCGTGCCGAAAACCGTGAGTGCGCAGCGGCTCGCGGAGCTCATTCGCACGGTGCACGCCGGGAACCGTTACGTCGACCCGGAGTTGGCCGCCGACGCGATCGCCGCCGGGGACTCGCCGCTGACCGCCCGGGAGGCCGAGGTGCTGGAACTCGCGGCGGACGGTGCGCCCGTGGCGGAGATCGCCGAGCGGGCCGCGCTGTCACAGGGGACCGTGCGGAACTACCTGTCGTCGGCCGTGTCGAAGCTCGGGGCGGAGAACCGGCATGCGGCGGTGCGGCTCGCGCGGGAGCGAGGTTGGGTATAGTGGTTCCCGCGCCACGGCGCAGGCGAACGTAGCTCAGTTGGTAGAGCGCAACCTTGCCAAGGTTGAGGTCGCGAGTTCGAACCTCGTCGTTCGCTCCAGTGAGAAGCCCCCCGGCTCCGGCCGGGGGGCTTCTCCGTTTCTCCGTGTTCTGCGTGCGAGTCCTACGCCCAGCTCGTGCCGGTCAGGCGCTCGTACGCCTCCACGTACTTGGCGCGGGTGGCGTCGACGACCTGCTGCGGCAGCGCGGGCGGCGGCTGCTCGCTCTTGCGGTCCCAGCCGGACTCCGCCGAGGTCAGCCAGTCGCGGACGTACTGCTTGTCGTACGAGGGCTGCGCCCGGCCCGGCTGCCACTCGTCGGCCGGCCAGAAGCGGGAGGAGTCCGCGGTCAGGACCTCGTCCGCGAGGACCAGGGAGTCGCCGTCGAAGCCGAACTCGAACTTCGTGTCCGCGAGGATGATGCCCCGCTCGCGGGCGATGTCCCGGCCCCGCGAGTAGACGGCGAGGGTCGCCTGGCGCAGCCGGGCCGCGGTGTCGGCGCCGACCTGGCGGGCGACCTCCTCATAGGAGACGTTCTCGTCGTGCTCGCCGACGGCGGCCTTGGTCGCCGGGGTGAAGATCGGGGCGGGCAGCTCACTGCCGTCGACCAGGCCCTCCGGGAGGGCGAGGCCGCAGACCGTACGGGACTCGTTGTACTCGACCAGGCCCGAGCCGGTCAGATAGCCGCGGGCCACGCACTCCACGGGGACCATCTGGAGCGACTTGCAGACGAGTGTGCGGCCCTCCCAGTCGGCGGGGGCGCCCGCGGGCAGTTCCGTGCTGAGGACGTGGTTCGGGATCAGGTCGGCGAGCTGGTCGAACCACCACAGGGAGAGCTGGGTGAGAATCCGGCCCTTGTCGGGGATCTCGGTCGGCAGCACCCAGTCGTATGCGGAGATGCGGTCGCTGGCGACCATCACGAGGTCGCCCGCCTCGTTCTGGTACAGCTCGCGCACCTTGCCGGTGTGCAGATGCACCAGTCCCGGAACCTGGATCGGCTCAGGCTTCTCTACGAATCCGGACACGGTTCCTCCCCGTGGTTGAACAAGAGGTGCGCCCGCAGGGCTCCCCTGGGGTGGTGGCGGGAGACGGGCGGGCCAAGTGGCTCGATTCTCCCGTATGCGAGCTTGATCGCGGACAGTGGGTCAGTCGCGTTTGCAGATGCGGTCCAGGAGGTTTGCGGTGGCCCGCTGGACGCGGGCGTCGACGTGGCCGGGGCGGTCCAGGGCCGGAGTCCAGGCGAACGTTCCGGAAGCGAAGACCCAGGCGCCGGAGGGGGCGCGGTACAGGGACGTCTCCTGGTGGCGGGCCGTGCCCTCCTTGTCCGTGTACGGCGAATGGGCGAGCAGCACGCGCTCCTCGTGCTCGGGCAACGGGGTGCGCGGGAAGTAGCGGTCGGCCTCGCCCGCCACCAGGCCCTCGATCTCGTCCCCCTCGTGCGCCCCGGTCGCCTCCCACAGCCAGTGGCCCGCGTTGCGCACGATCAGGGGATGGGGCACGGGGACGTGCCCGGCGTACTGGATGCCGATGAGCTGCTGCTCCGCCCGGTCGATCTCGCGCCACAGCACCGGTTTGCCGGGGCCCCTGCGCTTGCGGCAGGTCAGCAGGCGGTCGGGGACGCCGGAGGGGGACGGCCCCAGTTCCACCTGCCAGTACATCGAGTTGGCGGAGAGGAAGACGAGGGAGGTGCCGGCGTCGCGGGCGCGCTCCACGGCGCCGCGCATCGCGGCCGACCAGTACTCGTCGTGGCCCGGGAAGACCAGGCCGCGGTAGCGAGTGGGGTCG
Source organism: Streptomyces sp. NPDC045955 (assembly GCF_056430805.1). NCBI lineage: Bacteria > Bacillati > Actinomycetota > Actinomycetes > Kitasatosporales > Streptomycetaceae > Streptomyces > Streptomyces sp. NPDC045955. The sequence continues at coordinate 60,202 of NZ_JBWKKY010000022.1, read as the reverse complement.
ACGTGGCCCGCGTGCAGGTCACCGGCCGTGGCGTAGGCGACGTCGTAGCCGTAGCGCTCGGCCCAGCGGATGAAGTCGTAGGCGTGCCCGACGTGCAGCGGGAGGCCCGCGCCCGCGTACGGGCGGTCGAAGGAGACCGTGGTGGCGGCCTCGGACTCGCCCAGCAGACGGCCCTTCTCGTCCCAGGCGTGGTAGAGGCTGGCGCCGGTGCGGCCGTCCTCCGGGTAGAGGTTGTACGCCTGCCAGGTGATGTCGGGCAGGACGAGGAGCAGGTCGGCGGGCTGGTCGTCGCGGACCGTGAACGGAACGTGGGAGCGGTAGCCGTCTGCGGTCGTGAGGACGGCGACGTACGCGCCGATGTTCCAGTACGACGGGATCTGGAGCCGCCAGGACAGCCACCAGTGGTGGCAGGAGACCGTACGGTCCGCCGTGAGCGGCGGGGGCTGGACGATGCCGGACAGGCGCGGGCTGGTGGTGATCTTCGCGGCGCCGTCACCGCCGTAGTGGCCGATGCGGTAGATGTCGACGCCGAACTCCTGGGGCGGGTCGACGGTGATGTGGAAGTCGATGGCCTCGCCGGGCGCGACCGCGCTGGTGGAGGTGAAGCCCTTGATCTGGCAGTGGACGTCGTCGGCCGCGCGGGGGCCGCTTGAGCGGCTGCCCTTCCTCGGGGCCTGGGCTGGGTCCTGGTCCACGTACCAGGGGACGACCTGGCCGCTGTCGTCGAAGTACGTCACGTTTCCGCGCAGCCACGGAACGGGGCCCTGCCCGAAGGGATCCGTCACGGCGTGCGCCAGCGCTCCCGACTCCCAGCGGCGGATCTGCTCCGAGCCCATGGTTGCTTCCCCTCCCCTTGGCCCCCGTGGCGGTGCGTGCTGTGTGGTGGGCTGCGACCCCTGCGGTTCCTTCGTGCTTATGTGTTTGTCGTATGTCGCAAGCCCTTGCCATGTGCGCGAACGATCCAAGCACATCACATAATGCGCGCACTTCGTTACTGTTCGTTTCGAATTGGCCAGAAGCGGAGGCCGGTGCTCCGGCGGTCAGCCGAGCCGGACCGGCTTCTCGGGCCGTATCCCCAGCTCGGCCAGCCAGGCCCGCAGGGGCGTGGAGTCGCCGTCCTCGATCAGGGTGAGGACCTTGGGCGCCAGGTCGGCGGTGCGCTCGCCGTTGTGGAGGAGGGTCGGGCCGTCCAGCCAGTCCAGGCCCGGTGTCGCGCCCGCGGTGTCCATGGCGGCGCAGCAGATCATCGCCGTGAGGTGGTCGGCGAGCAGTTCACGGGCCGTGCGCGGGGGCTGGAGGGGGAAGAGGGGGAAGGCCCGGTCGTCCCAGAGGGCTGCGGGGGCCGGGGCGGCCGGGGGCCCGGTGGGCGGTACGGCCCCGCTCGCGGGGGCGGTGGCCGCGGTGGTCGCCGGGTTGGTGGTGGTCGACGTGGCGGCAGCCGAGGCGGTGGTGGCCGAGGTGGCTGTGGTCGAGGTGACGGCGGTCGGCGGGCCCGGCGTCGCGGGGGCTTCCTCGCGGGACAGTTCGGCGCTGAGCCGGGCGGCGAGGGTGGCGCTGCGAGGGGTCGCGCCCGCGAGGTCCTCTTCGTCGTCCGGGGGTGGTTCGGGGCTCCGGGTGGCGAAGGAGGGCTCTCCGGCCAGGGCCGTCAGGTGGTCGAGGACGCGGGACAGCGTCGGGCCGCCGGTGTTCGGGGCCGTGCTTCCCGAGGCCGGGCGGACGCCCATGTCGTCCAGGACCCGGTGGAGCCGGGCCGCGTCGACGCGCCACTTGCGGTCCACGACCTCCTCCGGATACTCGCTCCAGCCCACCGGCGACCAGTCGGGACCGGGCCCCGCCGGGCCACCGTGGAAGAGGCGGGCGGCGAGGAGGGAGGCGGCCTCGTCGACCACGCCCGGCTCCTCCAGCAGATCGCAGGCGGGCCGCTCACCGAGCCGGGACGCGAAGCCCTCGGCCAGGCGGTCGCGCCGGGACAGCTCCGTGAGCGCCGCCACCACACCGGCGTCCAGCCGGGACGGCCAGCGGCCCATCCGCCAGGCGGGCAGCGCGACCCGGGTCAGCAGCCGGTCCCAGCCCGCGTACGCCAGGCCCACCTGTTCCTGGGCGACGATCCGCAGGCCGTAATCCACAGCCTGTGCACGCTCCGCGGCCGCGGCCGCCACGCCCCGCTCCATCTCGGCGGCGTGCACACGGCAACTGCGCAGCAGCAGCCGGGCCACCCAGCCGACGCCGGCCAGCACGGCCCGCGACACCGGCCGGCGATCCGGCGCCGAGGCCACGGCCACCGCGGCGTCCAGGCCTCGGACGAAGCGCCGGGCGGCGGCTATGTCGGGGTGCGCCGAGGGGCCCGTACCGGCGACGACCGGGGCGAGGACCGCACGCAGCTCGCCGACCCGCATCCACCACAGGAAGGGGGAGCCGATGACGAGGACCGGCGCGACAGGGTGCCGGCGGTGCGGGTGTCTGCCGCCGCCCGCTATGTCGTCGTGCTCCTCGGCGGGGGGCGGGCCGTGGGCCCGGTGGGTGCGGTCCTCGAGCCAGCTGTCGCAGTCCGGCGTGAGCGCTATGGCGGAGGGCGCTGGGACGTCGAGGCGGTCGGCGAGGTCGCGCACCATCCGGTACAGGTCCGGGGCCGACTCCTCGGCGATCGGGATGGTCGGGCTCATGGCGGGCCGGGCCCGGGCGACGACCAGGGCGACACCGGCGGCGGCGAGCAGCACGAGGACCGCGACCGGCGTCAGGATCCAGCGGACGGAATCCCAGCCGGGGCCGGTGAGATGGCCGGTGACGGCGCCCGCGAGCAGGATCACGGCGACGGCGGCGGGTAGCACGGCGACGGCCAGCGCGCGGCTGCGGATGCGCAGCACGGCCAGTGCTCGTGCCCGCGCGACCTGCGCGCCTGCCTCCACACCCATTCCGGTCACGACCGACCTCACCCCCTCCCCGTTGACCTGACGCTTTCCTTGCTCACTCCCCCACTGTGGCACCCGCCACTGACATCGCAATGCCGGTGGGCCAAGTGCCGGAACGCTTGCGCCGCACCCTAGTTGGGGCTCCACCCCCCGTCAGCCGGATAGGACATCGGTCACCCGATGGAATGGCTTTGGGGAAAGGTGGATGACGGACGGCGAGGATCAGGCCCCGCATACCGAAAACTTCAGGCCCCGGATCCTGAGACGGATCCGGGGCCTGCGGGGTTCATCGAGCGGGACGGTTTCCCACGTTGGTGTGACGCGGGGTTCCCGGGTTGACGCGTGGTGGTGACGCCGGGTGGTGAGCCGGGTGCCGATTCCCGGGCGCCGGGTGCCGGTTCCCGGATGCCGGGATGGCCGGTTACGCGCCTGCCGCCTTCGCGGCGATGTCCGTGCGGTGCTGGGAACCGTCGAGGCGGATGCGGCCGACGGCCGTGTAGGCGCGGTCACGGGCCTCGGTGAGGTCCTTGCCGGTGGCCGTGACGGACAGGACGCGGCCGCCCGCGCTGACGATCGCGTCACCGGCGCGCTTGGTGCCGGCGTGCAGTACGTACGCGTGCGGGGCGTCCTGGGCGGCGACCTCGTCGAGACCGGCGATCGGGTCGCCGGTGCGCGGGGTGCCGGGGTAGTTGTGCGAGGCGACGACCACGGTCACGGCCGCTTCGTCGCTCCAGCGCAGCGGCTCCAGGTGGGCGAGGTTGCCGGTGGCCGCGGCCATCAGGAGACCGGCCAGCGGCGTCTTCAGCCGGGCCAGGACGACCTGGGTCTCGGGGTCGCCGAAGCGGGCGTTGAACTCGATCACGCGCACGCCGCGGGAAGTGATCGCGAGACCGGCGTACAGCAGCCCGGAGAACGGCGTGCCGCGGCGCTTCATCTCGTCCACGGTCGGCTGGAGGACGGTCTGCATCACCTCGTCGACCAGCTTCGGGTCGGCCCAGGGCAGCGGGGAGTACGCCCCCATGCCGCCGGTGTTCGGACCCTCGTCGCCGTCCAGCGCGCGCTTGAAGTCCTGGGCGGGCTGGAGCGGCACGACCGTCTCGCCGTCGGTGACGGCGAACAGGGAGACCTCGGGGCCGTCGAGGTACTCCTCGATGACCACGCGCTCGCAGCCTGCGGCATGAGCCTTGGCGGCCTCGATGTCGTCGGTGACGACGACGCCCTTGCCGGCGGCGAGCCCGTCGTCCTTGACGACGTACGGAGCGCCGAAGGCGTCGAGGGCGGTGGCGACCTCCTCGGGGGTCGTGCAGACGTACGACCGTGCCGTGGGCACCTCGGCCGCCGCCATGACGTCCTTCGCGAAGGCCTTGGAACCCTCGAGCTGAGCGGCCTGGCCGGACGGGCCGAAGACCGGGATGCCGGCCTCGCGGACGGCATCGGCGACACCGGCGACCAGCGGCGCCTCCGGGCCGACGACCACCAGGTCCGCGCCGAGCCGTGTGGCCAGAGCGGTGACGGCCGTGCCGTCCAGGGCGTCGACCTGGTGCAGCTCGGCGACCTCGGCGATGCCGGCGTTGCCGGGGGCGCAGTGCAGCGCGGTGACGTCGGGGTCGTGGGACAGGGAGTGGCACAGGGCGTGTTCGCGGGCGCCGCTGCCGATGACGAGGACCTTCACGGGGGTCAGCCTAACGGGAGGTGGCGGGTTCCCTTTGTGCGGGCTTCCGAGGGGGGTGGGGATGTCGGGTTGGAGGTTCCTACAAGACGGGGTTCCTGGCTGGTCGCAAGGGGTCCGCTCGTCGGTGGGCTCGGTCGGGCGCCTGGGGGTCGGTCAGGTGCCGAGGGATCGGTCGGGTGCCAAGGGATCGTTCGGGCGCCTAGGGCTCGTTCGAGAACTCCTCCACCACCGTCGCCCCCAGCTCCCGGACGATCAGCTCCTGGCCGGAGAGGGCCGACTCGTCGAGGTCGGGATCGTCGTCCTCGGGAATGTCGTCCTCGACGGAGACGGACCGGGGCGCCGGGGCGGAGGGCTGCGGTGCGGGGGCGGTGGACGCGGGGGCCGGGGTGGAACCTCGGGTGGCCGTGCTCGGCTGCTGGGCGGGGGTGGAGGGGGCCGTCGACTGGGACGGGGCTGGGCGCTGGGCCGTCGCCGTACCGCCGCCGGCGTTGTAGCCGCCGCCTCCACCGCCGGTGCTGTAACCGCCACCGCCGCCACCGCCGTAACCACCGGTGCCGCCGCTGTGACCGCCCTGGCCGCCTCCGAATCCGGAAGGGCCGCCCGGTGCCTGCGGCGCGGAGCCGCCGGACGGGTCGACGATCGCCTCGATCTTCCACTGGACGTTGAACTGCTCGCCCAGCGCCTGCCGCAGCACGTCCTCGCTGCCGCTGCTCAGGAAGTTGTCGCGCGCACCGGCGTTGACGAAGCCGAGCTGGAGGGTGGTGCCGTCGAAGCCGGTCACCTGGGCGTTCTGGCTGAGCAGGATCCAGGTGAAGCGACGGCGGTTCTTGACCGCTTCCAGGATGTTCGGCCAGAGCATGCGGGGGTCGAGACCGCCGGGTGCCGGGGCGGGCGCGGCCGGTGCCGGGGCTGTGGGCGCCGGTGGGGGGCTGCTGGGTGTGGGCGCGCTCGGGGCAGGGGGGCTCGCTGCCGGGGGAGTCGAAGCGGGTGGGGGCGGGGATGCGGGTGCGGGTGCGGGTGCGCTCGAGGCCGCCGTGGGCCAGCCGCCGGGGCGACGGCCGCTGCCGGCGGAGGCCGCGGTGGGCCAGGCGCCGGGAGCCGGGGCGGAGGCGGCCGCGGGGGCGGGCGTCTGAGCGGGCGGCGTCTGGGGCGGCTGGGCAGGCTGGGCGTGGGCGGGCTGGGCGTGCCCGCCGTCGGCCGGGCTGCCGGTGGACGCGGGCTCGGCGGGAGCGGCAGGCCCGCTGGGAGAGGGCGTGCCCGTGGCCGCCGGCCGCTGCGCTTCCTGGCCCGCCGCAGCGGGGGTATACGCAGGCCCGCCCGCGGCCGCCGCATGACCGCCACTGCCGCTGCCACCACCGGGGCCCCCGGAGCCGACACCACCCGGCGCTCCCGAGGCCCGGACCGCCGCCCGGGCCGCGGCCGGACCGCCACCCGGCGGAACGGGAGCGGCCGGAGCGGCCGCCGCCCCATGCCCCTCGGGCCCCGGCGCGTACCCCATGGCGGGCATGCCGGCCGGGCCCTGGGAGGAGAAGTTCACACCGCGCTCGATCCGGTCCAGCCGGGCCATGACGGACCGCTCGTCGCCATAGGCGGCGGGGAGCAGGACGCGGGCGCAGATCAGCTCCAGCTGGAGGCGGGGCGAATGGGCTCCGCGCATCTCGGTCAGGCCCTGGTTGACGAGGTCGGCGGCCCGGCTCAGCTCGGCGGCGCCGAAGGTGCCGGCCTGGGCCTGCATGCGTTCGACGACGTCGGCGGGGGCGTCGATGAGCCCCTTCTCGGCCGCGTCCGGGACGGCGGCGAGGATCACCAGGTCGCGCAGCCGCTCCAGCAGGTCGGCGACGAACCGGCGGGGATCGTTCCCGCCCTCGATGACACGGTCGACGACCTCGAAGGCCGCGGCCCCGCCACCCGTGGCGAAGGCCTCGACGACGGAGTCGAGGAGGGAGCCGTCGGTGTATCCGAGCAGGGCGGTCGCCATGGCGTACGTCACACCGTCCGCGGCGGCGCCGGCCAGCAGCTGGTCCATGACGGACATGGAGTCACGCACGGACCCGCCACCGGCGCGCACGACGAGCGGGAGGACGCCGTCCTCGACCGGGATGGCCTCCTTCTGGCACACCTCGGCGAGGTACTCCCGCAAGGTCCCGGGCGGGACGAGCCGGAACGGATAGTGATGGGTCCGCGACCGGATGGTCCCGATGACCTTCTCGGGCTCCGTGGTCGCGAAGATGAACTTGAGATGCTCCGGCGGCTCCTCGACGACCTTCAGCAGCGCGTTGAAGCCGGCCGACGTGACCATGTGGGCCTCGTCGATGATGTAGATCTTGTACCGACTGCGCGCAGGCCCGAAGAAGGCCTTTTCGCGCAGGTCACGGGCGTCGTCCACGCCACCGTGGGAAGCCGCGTCGATCTCGATGACGTCGATGGAACCGGGGCCGTTGCGCGCGAGGTCCTGGCACGACTGGCACTCGCCGCAGGGCGTGGGCGTAGGGCCCTGCTCGCAGTTCAGACACCGCGCCAGGATGCGCGCACTGGTCGTCTTGCCGCAGCCGCGCGGCCCGCTGAACAGGTACGCGTGGTTGACCCGGTTGTTGCGCAGCGCCTGCTGCAAAGGGTCGGTGACGTGCTGCTGCCCGATGACCTCGGCGAAGGTCTCCGGGCGATAGCGGCGGTACAGAGCGAGAGACGACACGCATACGAGGTTATAGGCGCCCACTGACAACCGACCCCGCCACAGGAACCCCAGAACCCCGGACCCTGGAACCCCGGCCCCCTGGAACGCAGACGCCCCCCACGCACCCGCCAGAGCCAACCTACCCTTGCTGCCTTCCGGCCCTGGGGGAGTTCAGTCAGATAGCGCCGCGTGAGGGGCTGCGCCAAGGCTACCTGATGACCGGGGCAGGGAACGAGTTCGCGAGCACTCCTCTCGGTCATGTAATGTTTCCGGCGGAGGATTCGCCTAGAGGCCTAGGGCGCACGCTTGGAAAGCGTGTTGGGGGCAACCCCTCACGAGTTCGAATCTCGTATCCTCCGCCAGTGCCTCACCGGGCACGATGTCGAAGGGCCCCACCGTTCGCGGTGGGGCCCTTCGGCGTTGTCCCGAGCGCGCATACGGGCCGCTCCTCCAGGCTCCCAACCCGTGGTCGCGTCGACCACGACGTCCGGGGCGCCGAGGATGAGGAGGACGGTCGCGGCAGTGTGACGGGCGTCATGGAGGCGGCCGTCGCGCACTCCCGCGTCCCTCAGGAGCCGTTTCCAGGTGTGGAAGTCGGTGTTCGGGCTGAGGGGGCCGCCGGTCGGGGAGGCGAAGACGTAGCCCTTGTCCTCCCAGTCGGCTCCGGCCGCCACCCGTTCCTGGTCCTGCGCCTCCTGGTGCTGGCGGAGCCCGCGTCGCTTGGCCTCTCCGAGGGCGATCCGGATCATGCGGTGCGCGTGGTGGGCGGTGCCGGCGGAGCTTCCGGCTCCTGCATCTTCCGGTAGAAGCGCCCAAGTGCTCCGGCTCCAGCTTGTCGAGCTTGTGAGCGCCCAGGCCGGGCACGAGGTGTACGCGTACGTCGACCTCGTAGCCGTCGTACGTGTTCTCAGAGACGTACGGCTTCGCGATGTTCTCGACCCAGTGCTCAAGCCAGGTCTGGACGGGGTTCCAGTGAGGCTGCGAGCCGCTTCTCAGCGGCGCTGAGGTCCGCTCCGGCGAACACCCGGTGGGCGAGGACGAGCGTGGTTTCGCCGTCCTGCGGGACGGGTGGGGAGGTCTGGGCACGGCGCCATTCGGCGCGGGCGTAGCGGAGGGCGCCGAGGGTGGTGGAGTAGCGGCGGGACTTGGTGGAGAAGTGGCCGCGGAAGCCGAGCATGTGGGCCCAGGCCCGCAGGCGGAGGTCTGCCAGCGGTGCGAACGGCCTTCGATCTCAAGGCCGTTGACGCGCGCGGCGGTGGCGGCCCTGACGGTGTCGGACAGCAGCTCGGCGGACGCCCAAGGCGGGGGCATGGCGCCTCCACCCTCGGGGCCGTCAAGGCGGCTACCTGGCCTTTCCGTTGAGTTTTCGATGGAATGCAACAACTCAACGGAAAGGCCAGTAGGACCTCTTAGCGGAGAACCAAACGAGGGTGCTCAGTACGTGGCTCGCCGTGTGCACTGATCCAGATGCGCAGTCCTAACTGGCGTGGTTTCCTGATATCAGACGCGCCAGCGCTGCAGATGCGGCGAGCGAGCGCGCTTCCGCGACCATACGGCTGAGATATCGCCGTTAGCGGCACCTTCAACAGGCTGGCCAATGGCGATACTGCAACTCTGAATGCCTGCAAGGGGTTCAGATGGAGAGCTCTCACCGTTCAAGTGCTTCGGAAGATGAGGTCATTCCGTGCCAGTAATCCCTAACTTCCCGTCAGACCTGCTCAACCGGCATCATGCCTGGCATGTAGCAGGTGCGCATCCAGGCCTGCCGACGCGGACCATCCAGCCAGGGCTTCCTGGCTCCGGGATAGAGTTCCTGACGTTCCACGAGGGTTACGTCCGCGATTTCCGCAATTGGTATTTCCGTCAACCGTTCGCCGACGAGGCATTGGTGAGGCCCTGGACGGAGATCCCACCTGAGCTCAAGCGGTTTGATGGTGCGGAGGAAGCCTCGCAGGACGTCGAGCGCATCACCAACCAGCCTTTGTCGTTCGCTACGGCCGATGAGCTGGGCATCTTCATCGAGAACGGTGTGCACGCCTTCATGCACAACGCAGCGGCTGACGCGTTCAACGAGCCAGAACTCGCTACTTTCCACTCACCGCACCTCACAGAGTTTTACCAGATTCACGGGCTGGTGCAGCGATGGTGGGACGACTGGAAGCGGGTCACTGGCCAATGGCATCACAATGTGCCGGGCAACGTCTCCGACGTGGCCGTAGCTCCCGGCACCAGCCCCACCAGCTGGTACACCACGCCGGAAAACGTGCAGCACATCGCCTACGTCGGCACCGACCAGAAGATCCACGAACTCTTCTTCTTCATCGGCGGCGACGGCCAATGGCACCACAACGTGCCGGGCAACGTCTCCGACGTGGCAGTAGCCCCCGGCACCAGCCCCACCAGCTGGTACACCACACCAGAAAACGTGCAGCACGCCGCCTACGTCGGCACCGACCAGAAGATCCACGAACTGTTCTTCTTCATCCGGGCGTAACAACGGCTACCAGGCCTGCCGGCGGTGACCGAGTTCGAATCTCGCATCCTCCGCGGCCGCCTGAACAGGCGAAACGAAGGGCCGAGCCACAACTGTGGCTCGGCTCTTCGGAATGGACCGGTTGCGACGGTTGCCGGTGGCCAGGATCCACAAGTTGGGCCTCCTCACCGCAGGCTCGCCGCCTCATGACCCGCCCTACCTCGAAGCGTCATGAGCCGCATGCCCGAATGACAGGGATACGGATAGATGGTATCGATAGCGATAGTATCGCCGTCGATACTATCGCCGTCGGGAGCTTGCCATGCGTCGTTTCATCGGGCGGGACCGCGAGCTGAACGTGCTCGGCAATGCCTTGCAGGGGGTTCGCGATGCCGTCGGGTCAGCGCGACCGGGGCAGTGCATCCTCATGCGGGGAAGACGGCGGGTCGGCAAGTCCAGCCTCGTCGAGGAGTTCCTCCGGCGCACCGAGACGCCGTACCTCTTCTTCACCGCGGCGGGTGGCACAGCGGAGGACGAGCTGCCGGAGCTGCTCGACGCCGTCGCCAGATCCACCCTGCCGGAGCGGGGACTGTTCTCGGAGGAGACCCCAGCGCAGTGGAACGCGGCGTTCAGGCTGCTTGCGGAGATCCTGCCCGACGACAGCCCGAGCGTGGTCGTCATCGACGAGGTTCCGTACCTCATGCACCGTATCGACGCCTTCGAGGGCATGCTCCAGCGAGCATGGGACCGCCTGCTCAGTCGCAAGCCGGTCCTGCTCCTCCTGGTCGGGTCCGACCTGTCGATGATGGAGGCGCTGAACAGCTACGACCGCCCCTTCCACCAGCGCGGCCGCGAGATGACCGTGGGGCCCCTGAACCCGGCCGACATCGCCGAGATGCTCGACCTGCCTCCGGCGGCCGCGTTCGACGCCGCCCTGATCACGGGCGGCCTTCCACTGATCTGCGCCGAGTGGCGGGCCGGAGCCGATGTCTGGGAGTTCCTCCGCGACTCGCTGGACAACCCGATCTCGGCGCTGCTCGTCTCCGCCGAGCGCTCACTGGCAGCGGAGTTTCCACCGCAGGCGATGAGCAGGGAGGTCCTGCGGGCCATCGGGTCCGGGGAGCGAACCTTCACCAACATCGCTCGCGCGGCGGGCGGCATCGCCCACACCACGCTCACCCGAGCCACTGACGTCCTCACCGAGAAAAGGGTCGTGGCCGCCGAACTGCCGCTCTCGCTGAGGCCGTCGAAGGAACGCCGCTACCGGGTGGCCGACCCCTACCTGCGGTTCTGGCTCGCGTTTCTGGATCCGCACATGGCGGAGATCGAGCGGATGCGGGGAGACCTCACCCTGAGCCGGATCAAGGAGCAGTGGACGAGCTGGCGGGGCCGCGCGATCGAGCCCCTGGTCCGGGAATCCCTCGCCCGCCTCCTCCCGGACGGGCCCCTGCCCGCCGCCCCGGCGATCGGCGGGTACTGGACCCGCAACAACGACATCGAAATCGACTTGGTGGGCGCCGACCGGCAGCCGGTGGCCAAGGAGTTGCTCTTTCTCGGCTCGGTCAAGTGGCTGGAGAACTCCGCGTTCGACAGCCACGACCTGGCCGCACTGCAGAAGCACCGGGCAGCGATCACCGACGAGCCGGTACCGCTCGTGGCGGTCTCCCGCAGCGGGGTCGGCTGTTCCGGCCTTCAGGCGGCGTACGGCCCCGAGGCGCTCCTCGGCGCTTGGCCCAGAGCATGAGCAGGAACTGAGCCCTGGTTGCAGTTCCGGGCGACATCCGTCACCCGGGCTGCATCGAGGCACCGTCCCCATGCGTGCGGAAGATCCGGTCGAGGTGATGGCCCAGGACGGTGGCGGCGTACTCCGGGCTGCGCTGACCGACGAGGATGCTCGTGCCCAGTCCCGCGGACATGGCGAGCAGGCTGACTGCCTCCATCCGCGCGTCGAGACCGGGTTCGAGCACATCCGCTTCTTGCGCTTGCCGGAGGAGCTCGGTGACGGCATCTTCGGCGGCGTCGGGCTTCTTGATGAAGGGCTGGGCGGCGAGGGCCTGGTCGTTCACGGACAGGACGGCGTACGAGGTGTAGAGGTAGTGGAAGGTACGACTCTGTTCGTCGGTCGGCAGGGCAGCCATCAGCAGTGCCTCGACCACCGCGCGCGGGCTCGGGTCGCTTCCGGCGACGCGAACGCGGGCGGAGACCCGCTCCCCGAATCTCTCCGCCAGATGCTCCAGACCGAAGAGCAGCAGCTTCTCCTTCGTCTCGAAGTAGTACTGCACGAGCCGCAGTGACACGCCCGCCTCCGCCGCCACGTCGCGCATCCCCACGGTATGCAAACCGCGCCGGCCGGCGACCCGGACGAGCGCCTCGGCGATCTCGGTGCGCCGTTTCGCGTGATCCACCCGCTTGGGCATCGTCCGGTCCTCCACTCGTCCGGCCCCACTGGCGCTTTGATGATACAGCCGTACCAGACTACGTGGTACGTTCGTATCACGAAAACGAACCTGGAGGTGGCCATGCCCGAGACCACTGCCCGCGCCCAGGCCGACGTCGGCCGCTATGTGAGCGGCACCTGGCGTGACCGTTACTTCGCGGCCTGCGACGCCGTCTACGCACTGGGCGCACCAGCCCTCGCGGAACAGGACGTGGAGAGCTCCTTCGGGACGACCTACGTGTACCGTTACGGTCCCGCCGAGCCGTCGGCCCAGTCCCGCACCCCCATCGTCCTGGTCCATGGGGCGGGCTCCTGCTCGGCCATGTGGTACCCGAACACCCCCGACCTCAGCGCCGAGCGCCCTGTCTACGCCCTCGACACGCCCGGGGACCCCGGACGCAGCGTCCAACGAGCCCCGATCCATCAGCCTGAGCACGCCGCCCAGTGGCTCGAGGAAACACTCGCCGGCCTCGGCCTCGACCGGGTCCACCTCGTCGGCACGTCCTACGGCGGCTGGCTTGCCCTGAACCACGCGTACCGCAGTCCGGGCCGCCTCGCCTCGGTCACGCTGCTCGATCCCGGCGGCCTGGAGAAGGTGGGGCTGCGCTTCTTCGTCTGGATCTTCGCCAGCCTCTTTGCGACCTTCGCGCCCAAGGCGCTGCGCCCGCGCCTCGCGGCCTGGCTGGAACAACCGGTCCTCGTCGTGCCGGAACTGCGCACCATGATCAGGACGGCCGTCCGCGCCTACCGCATCCGCCGCCCGGCCCCCCTCCCTCTGTCCGAGGACGAACTGTCCGCCATCCGCACCCCGCTCTACCTGATACTCGGCAAGCGCAGCCTCCTGCTGCACCCCCGACGGCAGGTGGAGCGCGTGCCCCGCCTCGTACCCGGCGCCCGCGCCGAGATCATCTCCGGCACCGGCCACGGCCCGCAGATCGACCACGCGAAGGAGACCAACCGCCGGATGCTGGACTTCATGACCTCCGTGGACACCACCTGCGATTCTCCTGCTCATGAGTGACTCCAGCGGTCTGTGCTTGGGGTCAGGGTTTCGCCTCACCACGCTGCTGGACTCGGCCGCCTACCGCGAAACCGGCGGCACGGCATCGGGGCGGCGGTTCAGCCCCGGCACCGCCCGCCGGGCCCTGGACCGCCGACCGCTTCGACTCACCCGGCATTCGCCACCTTCGCGGTGGGGCCCTTCGGCATATGCGGATGTGGTCTCAGCTGCCGTGAGAGGGTCGGGGCCCGGCGTCGATCTCCGCGATCAGGGCATCGATGCGGGTTTTGATCTCGTCGCGGATGGGGCGGACGGCCTCGACGCCCTTGCCCGCAGGGTCCTCCAGGGCCCAGTCGAGGTATTTCTTGCCGGGGAAGATCGGGCAGGCGTCGCCGCAGCCCATGGTGATGACGTAGTCGGACGCCTGGACGGCCTCGGTGGTGAGGATCTTCGGCTTGGCGGCGGCGATGTCGATGCCGACCTCCCGCATGGCCTCGACCGCGGCGGGGTTGACCCGGTCGCCCGGGACGGAGCCTGCGGAGCGGACCTCGATCCGGTCGCCCGCGAGGTGGTCGAGGAAGCCGGCGGCCATCTGCGAACGCCCGGCGTTGTGGACGCAGACGAACAGTACGGAGGCGAGCGGGCTGGAGGACATCGGTTCTTCCTTCGTCAGCGGATCACTGGCGTGAAAGTATCAGCCTATGCTGACATCAGCCGAAACTGATCTGATCCGGGCCCTGGCCGATCCGCTCAGGCTGCGGATCGTGACCTTGCTCGCGGAAGAGACGCTGTGCACCACCCACCTGGTGGAGGAGACCGGTGCCCGGCAGACCAACCTGTCCAACCATCTGAGAGTGCTGCGCGAGGCCGGGGTCGTCGAGACGGAGCCGTGCGGGCGGTACATGTACTACAAGCTGCGCCCGGACGTCATCGCCCGCCTCGCCGGGCAGTTCGCCGACCTGGCCGAGTCCGCCCGCTCCGCCGCCGGCAAGAAGAGGGCCTGCCCGTGACCCGCACCGACACAGCGGCGACCGTCGAGGAGCCCTCGGTCGTCGCGAAGCTCTCGACGCTCGACCGTTTTCTCGCCGTGTGGATCCTCGCCGCGATGGCCGTCGGCCTGGGGCTGGGGCGCGCCATCCCCGGCCTCGACGACGCTCTGGCCAAGGTCGAGATCGGCGGCGTCTCCCTGCCGATCGCCATCGGCCTGCTGGTCATGATGTACCCGGTCCTGGCCAAGGTCCGCTACGACAAGCTCGACGCCGTCACCGGCGACAAGAGGCTCATGGCCTCTTCGCTCGTCATCAACTGGCTCGTCGGGCCGGCGGTGATGTTCGCGCTGGCCTGGATCTTCCTGCCGGACCTGCCCGAGTACCGCACCGGCCTGATCATCGTCGGGCTCGCCCGCTGCATCGCGATGGTCATCATCTGGAACGACCTCGCCTGCGGTGACCGCGAGGCCGCCGCCGTGCTCGTCGCGCTGAACTCGGTCTTCCAGGTGGTGGCGTTCGGCCTGCTGGGCTGGCTCTACCTCGATCTGCTGCCCGGCTGGCTGGGCCTGGGCGACGGGGACCGGCTGGACATCTCCATGGGGAAGATCGCCCTGAACGTCGTCATCTTCCTCGGCGTCCCGCTGCTGGCCGGCTTCCTCACCCGTCGCGTCGGTGAGCGGAAGCTCGGCCGGGCGAAGTACGAGAACAGCTTCCTCCCCGCGATCGGGCCGTGGGCGCTGTACGGGCTGCTCTTCACGATCGTCATCCTCTTCGCCCTCCAGGGGAAGACGATCACCTCGCAGCCGCTCGACGTGGCCCGTATCGCGCTGCCGCTACTGATGTACTTCGCGGTGATGTGGTGCGGCACCTTCGCCCTCGGCAAGGTCATCGGCCTCCCCTACGACCGCACCGCGACCCTCGCCTTCACCGCGGCCGGCAACAACTTCGAGCTGGCCATCGCGGTCGCCATCGCCACCTTCGGCGTGACCTCCGGTCAGGCGCTGTCGGGCGTGGTCGGGCCGCTGATCGAGGTGCCGGTCCTGGTGGCGCTCGTGTACGTGTCGCTGGCCTGGAGGCGGAACTTCGGCGCCAGGCGTTCCGTCTGATCCCGTTTCCGGTGGTGGGTCAGGCTGCGGCCGCAGGGATGGTCAGCAGCTTGCCCATCGCGGACAGCACGGACGGCTCGACGCGGTAGTAGACCCAGGTTCCGCGCCGCTCGGAGGTCAGCAGGCCGGCCTCCTTCAGCTTCTTCAGGTGGTGCGAGACGGTCGGCTGCGAGACGCCGACGTCGGAGATGTCGCACACGCACGCCTCGCCGCCCGCGTGCGAGGCCACCGCCGAGAACAGCCGCAGCCGCACCGGGTCCCCCAGGGCCTTGAACATCCGCGCGGCCGTTTCCGCCTCCTCCGCGGTGAACGGACGCTCGGTGAGGGGCGGGCAGCACGGCGCCACGGCCTCGGGGGCCTGGGCGACCTCGGCGACCTCGGGGGCCAGCAGCGGCAGCACTCGCGTGTTCGACATGCATCTATGTTGACATGCGTCGAACCAAAGAGGCCAGAGCCTTGATTCGATATATGTCTATGTTGACGGCCGTCGAATCAGGTGGGACGCTGGCAGCACAAGCCATCGACAGACGTCGAATCAAAGGGGAATCTCGTGTCCGTGCCGAGCGACAGCGTGCCCACTGGCCAGCTGCCCGTCGTGGTCATCGGAGCCGGGCCGGTCGGCCTTGCCGCCGCCGCCCGTCTCATCGAGCGGGACATCGAACCGCTGGTCCTGGAAGCCGGGCCGTCGGCCGGCACGGCCGTGCGCGAGTGGGCGCACGTGCGGCTGTTCTCGACCTGGCCGGAGGTCATCGACCCGGCCGCGGAGAAGCTCCTCGCCCCGACCGGCTGGACCCGTCCTGACAGCTCCACGTATCCCACCGGCGGAGACTGGGCCGAGCACTACCTCCAGCCCCTCGCCGACGTCCTCGGCGACAAGGTCCGCTACGGCGCCACCGTCACCGGCGTCGCCCGCGCCGGACGCGACCTCATCGTCGACTCCGGCCGCGACGAGCAGCCCTTCGCCGTGCACATCCTGTCGGCCGGCGGCCGCGAGGAACGGATCAGCGCCCGCGCGGTCGTCGACGCCTCGGGCACGTGGTCCACCCCCGGCCCGCTGGGCGCCGACGGGCTGCCCGCCCTCGGCGAGAGGGCAGCCGCCGGCCACGTCTCCTACCGCGTCCCCGACCTGGGCGACCCGGTCGTCCGCGCCCGGTACGCGGGCAGGCGCACCGCCGTCGTCGGCTCCGGAGCCTCCGCCTTCACCGCGCTCGCCGCCCTCGCCGACCTGGCGCAGCAGGAGCCGGGCACCCACGCGGTGTGGGTCCTGCGCCGCGGTATCACCGGCTCCACGTTCGGCGGCGGCGAGGCCGACGAGTTGCCCGCTCGTGGCGCCCTCGGCCTGCGTGCCAAGGCCGCGGTGGAGGAAGGCCACGCGAGCGCGGTCACCGGGTTCCGTACGCAGGCCGTCGAGCGGGACGGTGACCGGCTGGTCCTGGTCGCCGAGGACGGGCGCCGCCTGGATCCGGTCGACGAGGTGATCGTCCTGACCGGTCTCCGCCCGGACCTGTCCTTCCTCTCCGAGCTCCGCCTGGGCCTGGACGACCGTCTCCAGGCGCCCACCGCCCTGGCCCCGCTCATCGACCCCAACGTCCACTCCTGCGGCACCGTCTACCCGCACGGCGTGAACGAGCTCTCCCACCCGGAGGATGGCGTCTACCTGGTCGGCATGAAGTCCTACGGCCGCGCCCCCACGTTCCTCGCGATGACCGGCTACGAGCAGGTCCGCTCCGTCACCGCCGCGCTCGCCGGTGACCGTGAGGCCGCCGAGCGGGTCGAGCTGACCGTGCCCGAGACGGGTGTGTGCGGCGGGGCCGGGTTGTTCGACGAGCCCGGCACGGCCGCCGCCGAGGACGGAGGCTGCTGCGCCGCCCCGGCCACGTTGCAGATCGGCACCGGCGCCCCGGCCACCCCTTCCGGCGGCTGCTGAACTCCCCCATCCCTTCAGGAGGTTCGTCATGACGTCCCGTGTCCAACTCGCCCTCTGTGTCCCCGATCTCGCCGAGTCCGTGGCCTTCTACACGAAGCTCTTCGGCACCGAGCCCGCCAAACTCCGCGACGGCTACGCCAACTTCGCCATCGCCGAGCCCCCGCTGAAGCTCGTTCTCCTCGAAGGCGCCGCGGGTGAGACGACCCGCCTGGACCATCTCGGCGTCGAGGTCGGGACGGCCGAGGCGGTGCACGCCGCCACCGCACGTCTGGGCGAGGCGGGCCTGACCACCGACGTGGAGAACGACACGACCTGTTGCTACGCCGTCCAGGACAAGGTC
This sequence comes from Streptomyces sp. NPDC045955, assembly GCF_056430805.1. NCBI lineage: Bacteria > Bacillati > Actinomycetota > Actinomycetes > Kitasatosporales > Streptomycetaceae > Streptomyces > Streptomyces sp. NPDC045955. Next base: position 42,675 of record NZ_JBWKKY010000022.1, on the reverse strand, counting down.
TGGGTCCACGGCCCCGGCCGGGAACCCTGGGAGGTGTACGTCGTCAAGGCCGACGCCGACTCCCTGGCCAAGCAGCGGGGCAGTGCCCGCTGCACCGATCCGGCCCCGGCCGGAACCGGCGCCGGGGAACCGGCCGCCGCGGGCGGCTGCTGCTGATCCGCCGGCGCCGTGATCGGGGCGGGGTCAGGTGCAGCAAGCGCAGCCCGGGCGGCAGTCGCACGCTCCGTCCGCGTCCGCGTCCGCGTCCGTGTCAGCGCCGGCGACCGGGGTCGTCGTCGCCGAGGGCGCACAGCAGCCCTTGCCCTGCCAGGCGTCGCGGCCCTCCTTGACGGCGATGGCCGCGATGACGAGGGCGGCGATGGGGTCGGCCCACGACCAGCCCAGGGTGGCGTTGAGGACCAGGCCGGCCAGCAGCACGGCCGAGAGGTACGTACACAGCAGCGTCTGCTGGGAGTCGGCGACCGCGCTGGCCGAGCCGAGTTCACGGCCCGCGCGGCGTTGCGCCGCCGACAGGAACGGCATGACCGCGAGGGAGAGAGCGGCGAGCACGATGCCGGGAACGGAACGCTCCGCCTCCCCCGCCCCCGCCCCGGTCAGCGCGCGGACGGCGTCGAGACCGACGTAGGCGGCGAGTGCGAAGAACGACACGGCGATGATCCGCAGGGTCGCCTTCTCCCGGGCCTCGCGCACGGCGTGCTCGCGGGCGGAGAACTGCCAGGCCACCGCGGCGGCGGAGGAGACCTCGATGACCGAGTCCAGGCCGAAGCCGATCAGGGCGGTGGAGGAGGCGAGGGTGCCGGCGGTGATCGCGACGACCGCCTCGACGAGGTTGTAGGTGATCGTCGCGGCGACCAGCAGCCGTATCCGGCGGGCGAGCACGTCTCGGCGGGCCGGGGAGGGACCGAGGGACAGCGCGGTCATCAGCAGCAGCCCTTGTCGTCGGCCTCGGCGCAGGTGCGGTCGGTCTCGACGGCCACCACGGCCGCGCGCAGGTCGTCCAGCGCGTGACCGAGACGCTCGTCGGCCAGTTCGTAGCGGGTGCGGCGGCCGTCGGGCACGGTGACGACCAGTCCGCAGTCGCGCAGGCACGCGAGGTGGTTGGAGAGCCGGGTGCGCGAGATGCCGAGGGTGTCGGCGAGATCGGCCGGATAGGCCGGGGCCTCGCGCAGCGCGAGCAGGATGCGGCAGCGGATCGGATCGGCGAGCGCGCGGCCGAACCGGGCCAGCACTTCGATGTCGGGGGCAACAGTCAGCACGGCGCGAGAGTACATCGATTCCTGAATTCAGGAAACCTTGGATCATTGACCGGCCGGGTCCCGTGACAGCCGGTGCGTCGGCTCGCGGCCGGGTCAGTCCTCGGTGCCGTCCGACCCGCGCGGCCAGATCGCGAGGGCGATCAGGACCGCCGCCCACACCGCCAGCGGCGTGACCGGCCAGTAGCGGGTCAGTTCGCCCCGCTGGGCGCAGCGGGCGGCCCAGACGGCGGAGAGGATCACCGCTCCCCCCAGCCAGTAGCGCCATTCGGTCAGCCAGTCGTGGAGGTCTGTGCGGTTCCGGTCGGCGCGGGTGGGCGCGAGGGTGGGCAAGTCGGCTGTCAGGGCGGCCAGTTCGGTGGTCGTGCGGGCCTGGAGGGCCCGTTGGGCGCGGACCTCGTGTTCGGGGGGATCGAGCCTGCCCTCGGCCAGCGCCGCGGCCAGTACGGCGAGCGCCTTGTCCCTGTCGCTGTCCGAGACCCGCAGCGCGGGCGGGGCGGCGGGCTCGTGCCGGTCGTCCATCATTGTCCCCTCTCGGGCACCGTGGGGCACCCGACCTGACGGCGCTTTAGAATACGACTGTATCTTAAAAGGGGGCGTGACGATGCCCAAGACCGTCGACCGGGAGGAACAGCGGCGCCAGATCGGTGCCGCCCTGCTCCGGTTGGTCTCCGACGGCGGCCTGGACGAGGTCAGCGTGCGCACCGTGGCCGCCGCGTCCGGCCGCTCCGCGGGAGCCGTGCAGAAGTACTTCCGCACCAAGGACGAGATGCTCGCCTTCGCGGCCGAACTCGTCGGCGAGCGGGTGGAGCGCCGGATGGCCGGGGTGGACACCTCCCTGCCGTTGCGGCGCGCGCTGCGGGAGCTGATTCTGACCACGCTTCCCGTGGACGTGGAGCGGCGGGCCGAGGCCACGACGCAGCTCGCCTTCGCCGTGCACGCGGCGCACCACCCCCGCCTCGCCGAGATCCGGCAGCAGGTCGACCGGGACATCCGTCAGGCACTGGCCGCCTGGCTGGAGACCGCCGGGCACGGGGGCGGGGCGGCCGTCCTCGCCGATGCCGTGATCGCGGTGTCCGACGGGCTGGCCCTGCGCATGCTCTACACCCCGCAGGAGCGCGAGCATCTGCTCACCGTCCTGGACCGGGCCTTGGACGCTCTGATTCCGGAACGGGCGGACGGGCCGGCGGACCGCTGAGCCGTCAGGTCCTCAGGTCCTCAGGTCCTCAAGTCCTCAGGTCCTCATGAAGTGCTGCTGGGGATGACGCAGTTCTGTGGTTGCGGCTTGCCCGTCGGCCAGCCCAGGCCGACGAACCTCAGTGTGCCGCGGCCCTTGCGGCCCGGGTCCAGTTCGACGATCGAGGCCGGCTTGTCGTAGGCGTTGCCACCCGTGGTGAGGCAGATCAGACCGCTGGTGCCCTGGACGCGGTGGCGGGACTGCAGGAGGGGCCACTGGCGGCCGACGTCCTCGCGGGTGGGGACCGATTCCGGATCGTTCTTCTGGGCCTGGTGGAGGGCCTTGCCGATGGTGATGAGGCCGTCGTGGACGAGCATCGTCCGGGAGTCCTCCAAGTGGGGAGTGGAGCCCAGCTTTATCCCCTCCTTCTCGGTCGCGCTGATCTGCTGCCTGAGGGCGTCCAGGGCCGCCTTCGGTTCGGTCAGGTACTGGGGGAGGTCCTGGTCGGCCGGCTCGCGGTCGTGGGTCGCCGTGTACTTCTTCGTCCAGGCCGTCAGTTCCGTCGTCCAGGCGTCGGGGTGGGCGGGGGCCGCGTACTGCACCGTCACCTTCGGCCTGCCGTCGTCACCGCGCAGTCTGGCCCAGTCCCGCTCCGTCATGTCCTGCCGCAGCGAGGCCGCGTCCGAGCCGCTGACGATGGTGTAGTGGCGGTCCTTGCAGCCCACCTCGGCGAGCTTCAGCGCGAAGATACGCAGGTGGAGGGTGCGGCCCGCGAAGTAGACCGTGTCGGCCCGGGAGTCGCAGATGTTGTTGGCCGTCTGGGTGAACTGGTTGCCGGTCGAGCCCGCCTCGTCGATCGACGGGGACTCGAACGACATCGCGGCGGGGCCGGCCGGGCCCTTCTCCTCGATCCTGCTGAAGGCCTTCGCCAGCGACTCGTTGTAGCCGTCCGGGCGTTTGTCGTAGACCAGGACCGTCCTGAGGTTCTGGCGGCCGCGTTCGCCGTTGAAGTTGGCCAGGGCCTGGGCCGCGTCGTGGTTGGTGGGGAGGATGCGGGCCAGGCCCGGGAAGCGGAGCTTCGCCATCCCGTCCGGCCGGTCCTCGTTGGCGATCCGGTCTCCGCTGATCCGGGCGGCGAGCACCGGGATCTTGTTCTCCGTCAGCCGGGCCACGGCCGCCTCGGTGGCGGCGAGACTCAGGTTGAAGCCGGTGACCGCACGCAGCCGGTCCTCGGGCGAGGCGGCCATCCGCAGCAGGGTGTCGACGACCTTCGCCTGACGGCCGTAGTCCTGCCCGGGGTTGGCCAGCACCAGGCGGATCTTCGGGGGTTCGCCCTCGCCCGCGTTGGCCTGGCGCTGCCCCAGATACGCGCCCTGGAGGTCACTGCGCATCTGCCGGCGCAGGGCCTCCCGGTCCGACTGGAGCGGCAGCATCATCGCGACCGTGACGTACGGCTGCTTCTCGATCCTCTGGTTCTCGCGTGCGATGGCCCGGGCCACGTCGGTGATCTCCGGGGTGCCGAAGTCGTAGCCCTCGCCGTTGACGCCGATGCACTCGCCGTCGATCCGCTCCACGCCGTCCGCGCAGGTGTCCGGCCTGGTGACGAGCAGGTAGACGAGCACGAGGCCTGCCGCGAGCGCCGCCGCGCCCAGGAGTGAGAACAGGATCTTCCGCCATCTGGGCATGCCCGTTATCTCCTTCTCCGGAGCTGTTCGGTGCAGGTGCAGCGCAACAGGGGCTGTTCGTTCTCCGCGAGTCCGCTCCAGTCCGTGGCCGTCCTGCTGAGCAGGCCCGCGCCCTCGAAGTCCATGATCGACAGGAGGTCCAGCAACTTGGCGAGGGTGCGGGCGGTCTCCTTGCCGGTCGGCCTGGTCCGCTCCTCGCACAGCCAGACCGCGTGCAGCAGCTGGTCGACGGTGCGGCGCAGCGGTGGGCCGTCCACGGGCACCAGGCCCTGGGCGCGTTCCCGCCGGGCGTCCGCCCCGCCCGGGTACGGCGCCTGGGCGATCTCCAGGAGTTCCGCGCACCACTCGCGGGGGCGGCCGGGGAGGGTGGCGGCAAGGTGGCTGACGACATCGTCCACGCCGCCGGAGACCAAGTGGTGGTTCATGCGGTGGGCGGTGAGCGAGCGGAAGGCACCGCCGCCGGGGGCCCCGCTTCCCCAGGCCCCGTTGCCGGCCCGGGCCGCACCGCCGCCCCACGCTCCGCTGCCGCCCCACGCCGCGCCGGGTGAGGCTCCGGCGCGCCGGCCTCCGGCGCCCGGCGCCCCCTCGCCCGGCGCCCCCTGGGGCGAGGCCTCGCCGTCCGACGCCCCTCCGCGCAACGCCCCGCCGTCCGGCACCCCTCCGCGCAACGCCCCGCCGTCCGGCTCCGCGCCGCGCAAGGCCCCGCCGTCCGGCACCCCTCCGCGCAAGGCCGCACCGCCGAGCACCCCGCCCCTCGGCGACCCGTCACCCAGCGCTCCACCACCCGGCTGCCCACCACCTGCCGACCCGCCACCCGGCACTCCACCACCCGGCGACCCACCGCCCGGCACCCCGCCACCCGAAGCCGCGCCACCCGAGGCCGCGCCACCCGAGGCCGCGCTCCCCCGGCCCCCCGCCTCCCCCACCGCACGCCGCGCATAGTGGTCGCGCAGCAGGTGATGGTCGGCGTACCAGGCGGCCCCGCCGGGGCGTAATCCGTACAGGCGGTGCACCAGCAGCTGGCGGAGGCCGAAGTCGCCTATGAAGTGGCGTTCGCAGCCGGGCCAGCCCGTGTCGGTGAGGAGCCGGGCGACGTGATGGGCGGTCAGATGGTGGACGTGGCCCTGCTGGTGATGGCGGAGCAGGACGTCCGCGCACTCCGTGTCGTGCGCCACCGACAGGTGGGTGAGGAGGTCGAGCCAGTGGTCGTGGTGCTCGGTCGGGAGCCGTACGGGTAACTGGTCGAGGATCAGTTCCCGCAGGAGGACGTCCGCGACGGGGCGTTCGAGGGTGTCGTCGCCGGGGAGCCGTAACGGGGCGTCCAGGATGTCCCGGTCGTTGGCGTCCGCCGGCATGCGGAAGGCGGCGGCGGCTTCGGCCAGGCGGATCACGGTGTGTGGCCGGCCGCCGCTCAGCCGGGCCACGGCGGCGTCGATACGGCGGCGGTTCGTGCCGCCCTCCGGCTCGGCGCGCTGCTGTCTTCGTACGGTCTCCCGGCGGAGCTGGTCGCCGGTGAGCAGCGGCATCCGCAGCAGGAGCACGCCGTCGGCCAGGGGCGCCCGGTCCGCGCCCCCGTCCGTACGGCGGGACCAGGCGGGCGGGGCGCCGTCGGCGGGGCGGTACTCCGCCGGGGGCGTCGCCTCCTCGGGCGGCAGGCCGCCGTGCAGGAAGGCGCCGCCGTCCGGCCGGCGTGCCGTGCCGACGATGACCACGCGGTCGCGCTGTCCGCCCCGCCGGTCTGTGAGCACGGCGCGCAGCAACTGCTCGCCCAGGGGCGACTCGGCGTGGTCCAGCAGCAGGCACGGGCGGCCGACCCGGCGCAGCCAGCCCGCGGGTGAGGCGTACGCCGCCTCCAGGTCCTCGCGCAGGGCCCGGAAGAGAAAGCTCTCCGCGACCTCACGTGCCTCGCCGCCGGCCCGGAAGTCGGCGGCGAGGATGCGCAGCCCGATCCTGGGCTGCCCGGCGGCGCCGGGATACGCGCCGTAGATCCGCCCCAGCTCCGCCCTGCCCCGGGGCGCGAGGCCCTCGAACAGGGCGTCCAGGAGGGCGTTGCTCACGGCCGCCGAGTACGGGTCGAGAGCCTGCCCGAGGGTGGTCAGGAGGTTGCGGATGGTGCCGCGCAGGACACCGCGCCAGAAGTCGCCGACGCCCAGCCCGCGCAGGCGCTGCTTCTGGGCCAGGTCCTCGTAGCGTTCGGCCTCCGTCGCGACCGCCTCGGGCGTGCCCTCCGCGACGCCGGTCGCGATCATGGCCAGGCCCGTGAAGAGACGCGGGAAGGCGAACGAGCCGCCGGTCCCCTGCCAGGTGCACAGCCGCCGGGCCACCTCGACCAGGGCCTCGGTCGCGGCCGAGCGGGCGCCGGGCTCCGGGTCCGCGCGGTCCGCGTACACCGGGGAGGCGCAGTCCAGGTGGATCACCGGCACCTTGGCGGCGAAACGGTCCCGGACGGCGCGCAGCAGCCGGCCCTTGCCCATGCCCGGGCCGCCGGTGAGCAGGACGACGGGCAGGTCGGGGCCGTACAGCAGGTCCCGGCCGGCTCCCGACGGCGCCCGCCCCAGCAGCCGCGCGAAGAAGCCCTCCTCGCCGAGGAGTTTCTCGAACCCCAGTTCTTCACACACGGACCCCCCATGGAGTGCCTGCCCGCCCGGGAGCGGGTGACCGGTGACCGATGTGCCAGAAAAGATCCAGTGGAACACGGAACGGTCTGATCGGACAACGGGGGCGGCGCGGAAGGAAGTTGCCGAGCGGGTGTCCGCGAACCCCGCCTGCCCCGCGACGCCCCCCGGTGCCTAACCGGCCCGGTCCGACGCCGGCCACACAAGGCAGGTCGTCCGGGACGCCGGGGAAGAGGTCGGCGTAGGTGGCGGGGTCCTTGCGGACGAGGGCCGAGCGGTGGCTGTGGTGGAAGGGGGTTTCGCCCAGCCACGGGGGCAGTTCGCCCTCGGCCGCCAGGACGTGCTGGTCGCGGACCGGGGCGGGCGGGCGGATCGCCCCGAGGTCGGCGACCAGGGTGGCCGCGCAGCTGTCCTGGTGGCCCTGTGCGCGCCAGACGCGGCAGATCTCCAGGCCGTAGCGGACGAGTGCCTCCTCGTATCCGGCCCACATCCGGACCGCCGGGTGGTGGCGCCAGCCGTACCCCGGTACGACCAGGCCGCGCAGCACCTGCCAGGCCTCGACCCGCTGTTTGCCGAGCCGGCGGCGGTCCAGGACCAGGGCCGACTCCCGGAAACCGGAGTAGGGGAGGAAGGTCTGCACGCCGTCGCGTGCGGGATGCCTACCGGTCCGCGCCGGTGCGGGAGGTGCGGGCCGGGCGGCGGCGCCCGAACGCCAGAGCCAGGCCGATCATCACGATGCCCAGGGCGAAGTGCAGCCAGTCGTCCGCCGTGTTGAGGGGGACGAAGTTGGCGTCGCTGTCGTGGCCGACGGACAGGCCGTAGACCCAGAGCACCAGGTATACGGCGCCGCCGACCAGCAGGTACGAGTACGCTCCACCGGCCGTGCGGGCGAGGGCCAGGCCGACGAGACCGTAGGCCAGGTGCACGAGGTTGTGCAGGATCGAGACCTGGAACAGGCCCAGCAGCTCGGCGCCCGACTCATGGGAGGCGAACTCCATCGAGTCGTAGTCGGTGGTGATGCCGGGGATGAACCCCAGCACGCCGACCAGGAGGAAGACGACGCCTACCAACTGGGCGGCCCGCTGCACGGGTGCCGCGGCGGCCCGGTGGGAAGTGTGTGTGGTCATGGCCGGTGGATCCTCACTGCAGAGAGATGGTCTGTTCCGCCCAGATGGTCTTGCCCCAGGCGCCCTGGCGCGTGCCCCAGCGCTCGGTCAGCTGGGCCACGAGGAGCAGGCCGCGCCCGCCCTCGTCGTAGGTCCGGGCACGCCGCAGGTGGGGAGCGGTGTTGCCGCCGTCGGAGACCTCGCAGATCAGGGTGTTGTCGTGGATCAGACGGAGCTGGATCGGCGGCTGAGCGTGCCGGATGGCGTTGGTGACGAGTTCGCTGACGACCAGCTCGGTGACGAAGACCGCGTCGGACAGCCCCCACCTCTCCAGCTGCGCCACCACGTCCTTGCGGGTCTGGGCGACCGCGGACGGGTCGTCCGGCACCGCCCAGGTGGCGACCTGACTCGCGTCGAGCGCGCGGGTGCGGGCGACCAGCAGGGCCACGTCGTCGGCCGGGCGCTGCGGCAGCAGGTCGGCCAGCACGCTGTCGCACAGGGCGTCCAGCGAGGGCGCCGGGCGGGCGAGGGCCTCCCGCAGCCGGTGGACGCCGGCGTCGGGGTCCCGGTCCCGGTTCTCGATCAGGCCGTTGGTGTAGAGGGCGAGCAGGCTGCCCTCGGGCAGGACCACCTCGGTGGCCTCGTGGGGCAGGCTGCCCATGCCGAGCGGGGGTGCGGCCGGAAGTTCGATCAGCTCGGCCCTCCCGTCGGGGCTCACCACGGCCGGCATCGGATGTCCGGCCCCGGCGAAGCAGCAGCGTCGCGACACGGGGTCGTACACGGCGTACAGGCAGGTCGCGCCCACGTCCCCGGAGGTCTCGCCGTCCTCCCCGTCCTCCGCCTCCACGCTCAGCCGGGCGACCAGGTCGTCCAGGTGCGTGAGGAGTTCGTCGCACGGCAGGTCGATGTCGGCCAGGGTGCGTACGGCCGTCCGCAGCCGGCCCATGGTCGCGGAGGCGTGCAGGCCGTGGCCGACGACGTCGCCGACGACCAGGGCAACCCGCGCCCCGGACAGGGGGATGACGTCGAACCAGTCCCCGCCGACGCCGGCGTGCCCGCCCGCCGGCAGGTAGCGGGAGGCGACCTCGACCGCCGCCTGCCGGGGCAGCCGCTGCGGCAGCAGGCTGCGCTGGAGCGTGACGGCCGTGGCGCGCTCCCGGGTGTAGCGGCGGGCGTTGTCGATGCTGACCGCGGCCCTGGCCACCAGTTCCCCGGCCAGGAGCAGGTCGTCGTGCCGGAAGGTCTCGGGGTTGCGGTACCGGACGAGCCACGCGACTCCCAGCGTGGTGCCGCGGGCGGTGAGCGGCACGGTCATCACCGAGTGGATGCCGAACGCCCGGATCCTCGCGGCCCGCTCCGGGTCGTGCGCGAGCCACGCCGCGAACGCCGGGTCGGTCACCTCGTGCAGGGTGGGGCGTCCCGCGCGCAGGCTCTCGTAGGGCGCCGAACCCTCGGGGTAGGCGTCCACCTGGCCGGCCGCCACGACCGCCTCCGGGGCCCCCGGGGTCACGGACCGCAGCGCCACCCGCCGCAGCAGCAGCGGCCCGTCCGCCGGAAGGACCCGGGCGGGCGGTTCGGGCACGTCGTCCAGCGCGGCGAGCAGATCGACGCTGACGAAGTCGGCCAGGGCCGGGACGATCACGTCCGTCAGCTCCTCGGCCGTGCGCCGCACGTCGAGCGTGCCGCCGATGCGCCGGCCGGCCTCGGCGATCAGCTGGAGCCGCTTGCGCGCCCAGAACTGTTCCGTCATGTCGTGCGCGGAGATGCAGACGCCCTGGATGGTGCCCTCGGCGTCCCGCAGCGCGGACTCGAACACCGACCAGGCGTGCTCGAAGGTCTCGCCCGGGGCGCGCAGGTAGTTCTCCTCGTACTGCGGCTCGCCGGTCCGCAGCACCCGGACCATGCTGCGTTCCGCCCGCTCACCGGCCTCGTCGTCGACGATCTCGGACACGCGCAGGCCCAGCATCTCCTCCTCGGTGAGCCCCATGGCCCCCTGCATTTCTTCGTTGGCCCGCCTGAGCCGGAGCCGGGTGTCGTAGAGCGCCAGGGCACAGCACGGGGACTGGGTGAAGCTCCAGCTCACGAGGGATTCGTCGAGGCTGGGGCGGGGCTGCCGGCGGGTCAGGGCGGACAGGAGGAGCCAGGCGGGGGCGCCGGTGCCGGGCGTCGTCCTGTGGTGGGCGAGGACCCGGACGGTCAGCTTCCTGCCGTCGTGGTGCCGGAGCCTGACCTCGCCGTTCCACCGGGGCAGTCCGGCGAGCGCGGGCAGGCCGCGGGCCGGGATCGGCTCGGCCAGCAGCTCGGCGGCGGGGCGGCCGGTCATCTGCCGGGCCGAGTACCCGAGGAGCCGCTCGGCGCCCGTGTTCCAGCCGGTCACCCTGCCCTGCTCGTCGAGGGTGACGCGGGCGGTGAGGGACTCGCCGACGAGCTCCGCGAGGGCCTCCGGCGTCTCGGGGACGTCGGGGGCTTCGGGAGCTTGGGGGACTCGGGGTTCCGCTCCGCGCGCCCGGTCGGCCCGGTGGCCGGCCCGGCCGACGGTGACGGGCTGCTCCATGATCGGTCATCTCGCTCTGGCGGGGAATCTGCGCTGGCAGGCAATCTGCGGTGATCCGGACACTGCGGAAGGCAGTCATCCGATATGCGACCTATCCCCTGATTACCCCTATTGTGACGGCCCTCACCCTGCTGCCGCGGCCCGCCCGAGGAGTCTGTCGCCGCCCCGCCCGGGTAACCGGTGCCCCATGGGCGAGATCCTGGTGGGCACGTGTTCCTGGACCGACCGGGCCCTGGTCGGCAGCGGCTGGTATCCGGCGGGGCGGCGGGACGCGGAGGGGCGGTTACGGCACTACGCCGAGCGCTTCCCGGTCGTCGAGGTCGACGCCTCGTACTACGCGCTGCCGAGCGAGCGGAACAGCCGGCTGTGGGCCGAGCGGACACCGGACGGGTTCGTCTTCGACGTGAAGGCGTTCTCGCTGCTGACCGGGCACCCCACCCGGGATACGGCGATGCCGGCCGGGCTGCCGGCCGACCACCGCGATCCTGCCGTGCTCGACGAGGTGTGGGCCCGGTTCACGGCCGGGATCGAGCCGCTGCGGCGGGCCGCGCGGCTCGGGAGCGTGCTGTTCCAGTTCCCGCCGTGGTTCCGGCCCGGGGAACGGGCGGAGTCCTTCCTGCACGAGTGCGCCGAGCGGACCCGCGGGTGGACCGTCGCCGTGGAGTTCCGGCATCCCTCGTGGTGGGAGCCGGCCCGGGCGGAGGCGACGTGCACGCTGCTCACCCGGCTCGGCTTGGCCGCGGTCGCCGTCGACATGACGCAGACGCTGCCCTCCTCGATGCCGCCCGTCACCCCCGTCACCTCGCCCCGGCTGTCCGTCGTACGGTTCCACGGACGCAGCACCGCCTGGGGGACCGGCAGCAAGGAGGACCGGTTCCGGTACGCGTACGGCGAGGACGAACTCGCCGAGTGGCTGCCCCGCGTGCGCCGACTGGCCGAGCGGACCGGACAGATCCACGTCCTGTTCAACAACTGTTGCGGCGACGCCGCCGTCCGGGCCGCCGAGTGCATGACGCGGCTCTTGGCCGGCGAAACGCCGACGGCGGCACCGAGGGTCCCTAGGGCACGATCCGCACCTGCTTCTCCACCGTCACCTGGTCCACGTCCGACACCCGCACGGTCGTCTTCATCGTCCACGTCCCGGCGAGGGGCAGATTGACGGAGTTGGTGCTCCAGTAGCCGCCGACGTCGGTGAGTCCGGCGTCGATCGGGCCGACCTTCCTGGACGGGAGGGTGAAGGTGATGCGGACCTCGGGGACGACGATCAGACCCTTGTCGGCGCCGTAGACCACGGCCTGGACGCCGTTCTCGCCGACCCGGGCCGGGTCCAGGGTGACCTGTACCGTGCCGCGGCCGGACAGGGTGCCGGAGCTGCCGCCCGTGTCGAAGGGCACCGAGGCGAAGGCCGTGGGCGGCAGCGCACCCACCGGGGGCCGCTGCGCGGCCTCGGCCTGCGCGCGGCCCGGCAGTGTGGCCGTGAGCAGTGTCGTGATCAGCAGCACCACGGCGGCGACGGCGACCTCGACGAGGACGGACCGGCGCAGACCGCGACGGCGGATGTCCGGGTCGCCGGACTCGGGGGCCGACGCCGGCGCCCTCTCCGGTTTCTCCGTTGCATCCGGCTTCTCCGACTCCTCTGCCGGGCTGGATTCGCCGGGCTCGCCCGGTCCCTCCGGCTGGGCCGGGGCCCCGGCTCCGACCGGCTGTGCGACCCGTTCCGGTACGGCCGTCCGCGTGGCGGCGGCCGACGGTGCCGCGAGACGGGCCGTCCACCGGCGCGAGTATCCGGCCGCCAGCAACAGCGCGGTCACCGCGACCAGTTTGGCCAGCAGCAGCCGGCCGTACGACGTGCCGGTCAGTGCCGCGAGGGAGCCGAGGCCGCGCCAGGACTGGTAGAGCCCGGTGACGGCAAGGACGGTCACCGAGGCGAAGGCGATCCGGGAGAACCGGGGCACGACCTCCGCCAGCTCGTCGACGGAGGCCCGGCGCAGGGTCAGCAGCAGCGCCACGAGGCCGCCGAGCCAGACACCCGTCGCGATCAGGTGCAGCACGGACGACGTCATCGCCAGCGGCACCTGGATCCCGGCGGAGGCGTGCTCGGCCACCGCCCAGGTCAGGGCCAGGGCGACGGCCAGGGTCGCGCCCATCGCCCGCAGCACGGGTTCCCGGCGGTCACGGTGCCGGGACAGCCGCAGCAGGAAGGCGGCGGTCAGCAGGAGGACGGCCAGCCTGGCGAGCAGGGCCAGGCCCGGGCGGCTGGTCACCGTGCGTTCGAGGGCGGAGAGGTCCAAGACCGCGGCCGGGCCCGCGCCCGTCTCGTACGGGGCCCGCAGCAACAGCAGGGCGACCGTCGAGCCGAGCAGGGTCCACCAGGCGGCCACCAGCGGTCGGCGCAGCGGGGACGTGTCCGCGGGCCGGCACAGCAGCGCGAACGCCACCGTGCCGACGAACAGAGCGGCGGCGAGGTAGGCGAGATAGCGGGCGGCGTCATGGAGGCCGCCGGTCAGCGGGTCCTCGTCCGGGCCGGTGTCGACCTGCGCGGATGTCGCGGACCGTTTGCCGACGGAGAAGGTGAAGGCGCCGGAGACCGGGTGGCTGTCGGCGGACACCACCCGCCAGGCCACCGTGTAGGTGCCCTGGGCGAGTTTGCCGGGCAGTCCGATCCGGGCCGTGTCGGAACGGCCGTCCGCGTGCTGCGGCTCGCCGGTGTGCACGCGGCGCTGGTCCGGGCCGAAGACCCGGAAGGAGTCGTCGAGCAGGCCGACGGACTCGGTGAAGGTCAGGGTGAGGTGGCGGGGGGCACGCTGGACGACGGAACCGTCGTCGGGGTCGGTGCTGCGGAGGGCGGCGTGGGCGGAAGCTGGGGCTCCGCTGAAGAGGAGCAGGACCAGCACGGTGCCGAGCAGCACCAGGGCTTGAAGTCGCCGGGGGTGTCCGCCATTGCGCTCCTCGTTCCGCCGTTGGTGCACGTGGTTCTCCGGGGTCGGGCTGTACGGCTCCCGGTTATGTACGGAAGGGAGTCGTCTCGCGCTCAGCGGGGGAGGCCGGTGGCCGTGGGTGGGCGGCTGCGGGTGCGTCGGGGTTGTTCGCGCCCGCGCGGCGGAGCCGCACATCGACACAGCCCCTCGGCCCTAAAAGGCAGGTCGGCACAGCCCGGGGATGCGGTCAGCCTCTGACGGATAGCGTGCCGTCAGCTCCGCCGCGTCCCCGTGCTCATAGCCCTCGAACGTGAAGCCGGGGGCCATCGTGCAGCCGAACAGGGTCCACTGCCCGCCCTCGCGCACCCTGCCGCCCATCCACGTGCCCGCCGGGATCGTGTACTGGACGTGCTGGCCGCCGAGGACGTCCGGTCCGATCACCGCCGTCCGCGTGCCGCCGTCCGGGGCGAGCAGGAGGAGCTCCAGGGGATCGCCGAGGTAGAAGTGCCAGATCTCGTCGGTCGGCAGGCGGTGGAGGGCGGAGAAGTCGTCCGGGCCCGCTGTCAGCAGGGCGACGATCGCCGTGCCCTCGGGCCTGCCGTCGGGGCGTTCGGGACCTGCCCAGGTCTGGCGGAACAGGCCGCCCTCGCGGGGGATCGGCTCGAGGCCGTAGTGAGCGATGAGGTCGTCGGGCGTCACCCGGGGAAGAGTATCTCCCGGTCGAGGAAGGCGAGCTGGGCCTTCTTCTCGGGCAGGTACACGTCCGGCAGGTCGATCTCCGGCAGGACGACCACCGGGCCCGCCGCGAAGCCCAGCTTGAGGAAACGGGCGACCGCCTTCTCGTTGCGGACGTCCGGGTCGACCACGATCCGCCGGCGGTCCAGGCCGAGCAGGACGTACCGGGCGATGGCGGTCACCAGCCGCGTGGTCCAGCCGGAGCGCGCGCCGCCCGGGCCGGCGGGGGCGACCAGCAGGTGGACGCCGATGTCGCGGGGGCGGACGTCGTAGCACTCGCTGACGCGGTCCGCCTCGGGCTCGTAGGTCTGGAGGAGGGCGACCGGCTCGCCGTCGCGGACGACGAGGAAGGCGTGGTGGGTGGCGAGGGTGTCCATGTGGGCGTAGATCTCGGCGACCTGACGCTCGGTGAGGCCGATCATGCCCCAGAAGGCGGCCCGGTCCTCGCTCACCCAGCGGTGGACCGTCCCGGCGTCGGCCTCCGGCTCCAGCGGCAGGACGCGGACGGTGCCGAAATCGTCGGTCACCTGCTCGTGGACGGCCGTGCGGGAGGCGTACGGGTCAGACATCGGTCTCCTTCTTCAGCAGGGTCCAGTCGGTGACGACCGGGACGAGGTCGCCGGCGAGCCACAGGGGGAGCTGGTCGCGGTGGTGGGGTGAGCCGGGGACGCCCGAGGCGCCGAGCGGGACGACCCAGCGGCTGTCCTCGCGCCGGGCCAGGTCCCAGACGTACCGGGCCGCCGGGCCGCGCGCGGCGCGGTCGGTGAGGCCGGGCACGCCCGAGGTGCACAGCACGCAGTCGTGGTCGCCGGACAGCCCCGGTTCGTCGTACGGCATCTCTGGCTCCAGCGCCCGCCAGGGGGCGAGCCGGTGGGTGCCGCCCCAGACGCCGGCGGGCGGCCGGGCGGCCACCTCCTCGACCGCCGCGCGCACGGCCGACGGGCGGTCGATTCCGTACAGCTCCTCGGTCCGCAGCAGGTGTTCGAGGGCGAAGCCGACACGCGGGAGGAGAGCGAGCCAGGGCTGGAACACCTCCGGATACGGCGGCGGTGTGGCGAGTGCGGCGAAGGCGGGGTGCGCCGCCAGTCGCCGTACGACCGCACCGCGCACGGCCGAGTAGAGGGCCGCGTCGGCGCTGCCGGCGTCCATGCGGCGGTTCCAGGCGAGGAGGCGGTCCCGGAGGGCGGTTGCCTCGGGGGTGAGGGCCCCCAGGGCCCGGAGGCGGTCCAGGAGGGCGGACGCGGAGGCGAGGTGGGTGTCCGTGTGGATCGCGGGCATGTCGGCGGCGGACCAGCGGTCCTTGCCGGCGAGCAGCGCGGTGATGCGGTCGTGGCGGTGGGGCGGGGCGAACTCGACGCCCAGGGGTGCGGCCGGGCCGCGCTGGTTGGCCATGACGGCGACGCCGTCGGTGAGCCCGGCGCGGGGCGTCTCCTGCCAGCCCCGCCACTCGTGGCCGGGCTCCCAGGCGGGCACCAGGCGCAGGCGGTTGGCCTCGGCGCGCTGTGGCACCCGCCCGGCGACGCGGTGCAGGACGCCGCCCTCGGTGTCGGCGGCCTGGACGACGTTGACCGGCTCGGCCCACCGGTCGAACGCCCGGTCCACGTCGGCGACCCGGCGGGCCCGCAGCAGCGGCAGCAGGGCGCCGAAGCCGAGGTCGCCGGTGACGCGGGGCGGGTAGCGCAGGCTGATCGCGACGGGCGGTGCGCCCGGGTCCCACGGGTCGCCGTCGAGTCCCTCGGGGCCGCCGATGACCACCGGGCCCCGCTCGGTCTCGATCACCTCCACCTCGACCGGCTCCTCGCCCGCCACCTCGACGACCTCCGTGTGCCGGGCCGCGCGGTGCCAGCCCCCGTCCGGGCCGAGGGCCTCCACCCCGGCGCCGGTGCGCCGCAGCCGCTCCCGGTACAGGTCCTGGTAGTCGGCCATGGCGTTGGTGATGGCCCAGGCGACCGTGCCGGTGTGCCCGAAGTGGGCGATGCCGGGGACACCGGGGACGGCCAGGCCGACGACGTCGAACTCCGGGCAGGACAGGCGGATCTGCTGGTAGACGCCCGGGTCCTCGATCCAGCGGTGGGGATCACCGGCGATGACCGCCCGCCCGGTGACGGTCCGCTCCCCGCTCACCAGCCAGCCGTTGCTGCCGGAGGTGCCGGGGCCGTCGGTGGCGAAGAGGCCGATGGCGTCGGCGCCCAGATGGGCCGCCACCTGCTCACGCCAGAGCTTGGCCGGGAACCCGGCGAAGAGGATGTGGGTGGCGAGCCAGACGCCGAGGGGGGTCCAGGGGTGCCAGGTGCCGGGGGTGAGGTGGGCGCGGGCGAACTCGGGGGCCGCGTCGGCGCCCGCCGCCAGCCCGCCGTTGACCCCCTCCACGTACGCCCGCAGCCAGTCCGCCGTCTCGGGGTCCCGTCTCTCCAGGTCCGTGAAGCAGCGTCTGGCGGTGTCGTCGAGTCTGGCGCGTCTGGCGAACCGGTCCCAGGGCAGGGCGCTCTCGCCGAGGAAGGACGCCGAGGTGCCCTGGGCCCGGTGCCGCTCGATCTCCAGCTGCCAGGCCCGGTCGCGGGCGGTGACGAGGCCCTGGGCGTGGGCGAGTCCGGCCGCGCTGTCCGCGCGCAGATGCGGAATTCCCCAGGCGTCGCGGTAGATCTCGGTGGCCACGCTGTCCCCCCGCTTTCCTTTAGGTTAGCCTTGCCTAAGTAATGCTGTGGCGGGAATCGTACGCGAAGGGTGAATACGGGATGGGGCAGGGGCGGGGTTGGGAGGGCGCGGTCCTCAAGCTGCTGCGCGCCAAGGATTTCGTGTTCACCCTGACCGACGCGGAGGACGTCACCCCGGACTACCGGCGGCTGCGCTTCACCGACGGCGGTCTCCTCGCGGCGACCGGCGTGCACCCGACCATGTGGGTACGGCTGTGGTTCGACAACGCGGGCAAGCCCCACCAGCGGGCCTACACCCTGGTCGACCCGGACCCGGCGGCCGGGACGTTCAGCCTGGAGTTCGCCCTGCACGAGGGCTGCGCCAGCGACTGGGCCAGGGCGGCGAAGCCCGGCGACACCATCGAGGCCACCGTCCAGGGCACCGGCTTCGAGCACCCCGACCCCGCTCCCTCCCACGTCTTCGCCGTCGGCGACCCGGCCTCACTTCCGGCCATCAACTCCCTGCTGGACACGCTGGGTTCCGCGAGGGCCACCGTCTGGTTCGAGGGCGGCGACGACGATCTGCCGTTCCGCACCGACCCGGCCCGGCACGAGCTGCGCAAGGTGCCGCGCCAGGACTCCGGCGCGCACCTGGTCGAGCAGGTGAAGGCGGACCTGCCCGGCCTGCTCCAGGACACGTCCGACCCGTACGTCTGGATCGCCTGCGACACGACGACGACCCGCGCCCTGTCGGCCTACGTCCGCAGGGAACTGGCCCTGCCCAAGCAGCGGGTGCACGCGCTGGGCTACTGGCGGGCGACGTAGGCCGGGCGGGCCCGGCTCCGGACGCGGCCGGGCCCGCGCCGAGGGATGATCGGGGCATGGACGTCACTCTTCACCTCGCCCAGGACCCCGAGGCCGACGCGCTGCTCGGGCGCAGTCCGCTCGCCGCGCTGGTCGGGATGCTGCTCGACCAGCAGATCCCGATGGAGTGGGCGTTCAAGGGTCCGGCGACCATCGCCCAGCGGCTCGGCACGGACGACCTGGACGCGCACGAGATCGCCGCACACGACCCCGAGGCCTTCGCCGGGCTGCTCTCCCAGAAGCCGGCGGTGCACCGCTACCCGGGCTCCATGGCCAAGCGGATCCAGCAGCTGTGCCAGTACCTCGTCGAGCACTACGACGGTGACGCCGAGGCCGTCTGGAAGGACGCCCCCACCGGCAAGGAACTCCTGAAGCGGCTGGCCGAGCTGCCCGGCTTCGGCAAGCAGAAGGCCCAGATCTTCCTGGCCCTGCTCGGCAAGCAGCTCGGAGTGCGGCCGCCGGGCTGGCAGGAGGCCGCGGGCTCCTACGGCGAACCGAAGTCCTTCCGCTCGGTGGCCGACATCACCGGCCCCGAGTCACTGGCGAAGGTCCGAGCCCACAAACAGGAAATGAAGGCAGCGGCCAAGGCGGCGAAGACAACGGGCAAGTAGCGGACTGCGGGGGCCCACCCCCCGGCCCCTGGCCATCAGCCGCGCGGCCCGTCCCAGGTGGCGGGAGTCTCCCGGGCGGGCCAAGCATGGATCATGAGCGAGCCATCGAGCGGCTCCCCCCGGGGACCGGAGCGCGGCCCCTCCCACCGGCACGCGCCCGGCCGACCCCGGAGCTTGGGGCCCGACGTCATCGCCCTGCGTAACCAGGGTCGTCGTACGCCGAGCGAGCGGAACTCGCACCCGGTGAGATGAACCGCGTGCCCACGACGGGGAACCACCTCCCGTGAACCCCGCACCGCAGCCGGCCCCCCGCGCCACCCGTCGAAGCACGTGGCCGCGGGTACTCGTCCTGCTGCTCGCCCTGCTCGTGCCCGGCGCGCACGCCGAGGCGCACGCGGCGCCGACGGCCGCCGTCTCCGCGGAGAGCACGGCCGTCGAGTGCGACGTCCTCGACACGGCCCTGCGCCCACCGGCCCGGGGCGCCCGGCGCACCGCCGTCCCCCTGCGCCCCACTCCGCTCCCGAGTTCCGGGTCCGCGTACACCGCGCCGCATCCCGCACCCATGCCGCCGGGGCCGCGGCACGACCCTCGGCCCCTGCGTTCCGAGGTCCTGCGCTGCTGACGGGACCGGGCACCTGCCCGTCAGCCCGTACGCAGCCATGCGCAGCAACACGGAACGAGGAACACAGCCATGCTCGAAGACCCGTACGCGGTCCTGCGCGCCCTCCTGCGCGCCGAGGCCGTCCGCAACACCCCCAAGCCGTCCCAGCCCCAGCCTCAGCCCCCGTCCGGGACGCGGACGCGGGAACGGCAGCAGACCCCGAAGGAGAGGGAACACGGCTGACCGAGCGGCGGAGGCGGTGGCGGTGACGGCCAGGCCAGCGCCTCCGCCGCCCCCGGTCGCCGGGCCGTCCCTAAGCGACGGCGCGATCTCCCACCCGGTCCCCGCCGACCCCTTTCGGGCGAATCAGGCGCACGGATTGCGCGATCCACTCCAGGAACGCCTCGGCGGCGCGGGGCCCGGAGCCGGTCGGCCTGCCTCGGGCGGGTGGGGCCGCCGGCACGGTCTCGCGGTCCGGCATATTCACGCCGCCGTTCCCGGTTCGTACCGCCTTGTGGGGTTTTTTTCAGCGTCGCACTCCGTCGCCACGGCTGCGCCCGGAAGGTCCTGCCCGGTAGGCTTTCCGTGTGATCTTCAAGCGCATCGGAAACGGCCGGCCGTACCCCGACCACGGCCGGGACAGCACCCGGCAGTGGGCGGACGTCGCGCCGCGCCCGGTCCGCCTCGATCAGCTCGTGACGACCAAGCAGCAGCTCGATCTCGAGACGCTCCTCGCCGAGGACTCCACGTTCTACGGCGACCTCTTCGCGCACGTCGTGAAGTGGCAGGGCGACCTGTACCTGGAGGACGGCCTGCACCGCGCGGTGCGGGCGGCACTCCAGCAGCGTCAGGTGCTGCACGCGCGCGTGCTCGAGCTCGACTGACCCCGCCGTCACGGGTTGACCCTTTCGGGTCCGCTGGGCGACGTCGAATGATCATCTAGTAGGCATCGTCGCCCGGGCGCACTACGCTGCGCTCATGAGCATGCTGACTCCCCCCGGCATGGGCGGCAAATACCGCATCAAGGGAAACAAGTACCCGCGGATGCGCCGGCCCCGGCGGCGCGGCAGGCTCGTCGGGCTGGTCGTCGCCGCCGCCGCCGTGCTCGGCGTGGGCGGCTGGGGCACATGGCAGCTCATCGACGTCTTCACCGGCGGCGGCGAAAAGGCCTCGGCGGCCGGCAGCGGGACGACGGACTGCGCCCCGAAGACCAAGGCGAGCCCCTCGCCCCGCGCCAAGCCCCTGCCCGAACCGCGTGCCATCACGGTCAACGTGTTCAACGCCACCACCCGCAGCGGTCTGGCGAAGAAGACCGCCGACGAGCTGAAGAAGCGCGGCTTCAAGATCGGCGACGTCGGCAACGCGACCAAGCAGTACGACAAGAAGGTCAAGGGCACCGGCGTGCTGCTCGGCCCCGCCTCCGCACTCGACACCTCGCTGCCGGTGCTCGGCGCCCAGCTCCCGGGCGCCGAACGGCGTACCGAGGCGACCCGCAAGGGCACCGCCCTCGACCTCGTCATCGGCGACGGCTTCAAGGAGCTGGCCAAGAAGCCGGACGCCGACCGGGCCCTGACCAAGCTGGCCACGCCCGAGCCGGCGCCGTCGGCGAAGAAGGGCTGCTGAGCAGCCCGGGACACCGGACCTACTCGGCCGCCCCGTACATCCGGTCCCCCGCGTCGCCGAGGCCCGGCACGATGTAGCCGTGCTCGTTCAGGCGCTCGTCGACCGACGCGGTCACGACCGTCACCGGAGTGCCCGCCAGCTCGCGCTCCATGACCTCGACACCTTCCGGCGCGGCCAGCAGCACCACGGCGGTCACGTCGTCGGCGCCGCGCCGGATCAGCTCCTGGATCGCCGCGACCAGCGTGCCGCCGGTGGCGAGCATCGGGTCCAGCACATACACCTGACGGCCCGACAGGTCCTCCGGCATCCGCGTGGCGTACGTGGAGGCCTGGAGCGTCTCCTCGTTGCGGATCATGCCGAGGAAACCCACCTCGGCGGTGGGCAGCAGCCGGACCATGCCGTCCAGCATGCCGAGGCCGGCCCGCAGGATCGGCACCACCAGCGGACGCGGGTGGGACAGCTTGACGCCCGTGGTCGCGGCCACCGGCGTCTTGATGTCGACCTGTTCGGTGCGCACGTCGCGCGTGGCCTCATAGGCGAGCAGGGTGACCAGCTCGTCGGCGAGACGGCGGAAGGTCGCGGAGTCGGTGCGCTGGTCGCGCAGCGTGGTGAGCTTGTGGGCGACCAGGGGGTGGTCGACGACGTGGAGACGCATGCCGACAACAGTAACCGGGCCCGTTGACCCCGGCGGCACGGCAAGCCCGCCGTCCACCCGTCACCCGTGCGCCGGCGTCAAACCGCCCGTCCGGGGGAAAGCGGTAGAGACGGACTGGGGGTGGTGAGCCTGATGCCCGAACGGGATTCCCGAGACGATCCGTCGCCGCGCGCACGGCCCGCGCCGGCCACGGAGACATACGAGACCGGGGCCTACGAGACCGGCAGGACCGGTAAGACCCGTGGGCCCGGCAGGACCGGTGCGGTCGGCAGGACCGGTGCGGCCGGCAGGACCGGTGCGGCCGGTGCCGCCGGTGAGACCCGTAGCTCCGGTGCGACCCGTAGCTCCGGTGCGACCGGGGCCGCCGGTGCCGCCGGTGAGACCCGCAGGTCCGGTGCGCCTGCCCGGACCGTCCAGGCCGAGCCGGTGGACGGGGCGGACGAGACCGACGCCGAGCGCCGGCGGCGGCGCGCCCGGTTCCTGCGCGATCTGGCCGAGGCCCGGGAGCTGCGCGACCGTGTCCAGCCGCGCCGCGTCAAGGTGGCCCGGCTGCGGCACGCGATGCGCATGCGCACGTTCCGCTGGTAGGAAACGCCCGACGAAACCCACGATGACACCTCCGGGGAAGATCACGAACCGCGCGGATGTTGTCGAGGTGGCCCGTGCGTGGAGCGGGGGAAAGACGCGTACGATCCGCAGGTGGCGGCAACGAGCGTGCGAGCAGAACTGCCGGACACAGGGAGCCGAAGACGTCCCCTGAACGCCTTGTTTCTGCCACGATTCCGAGTGGGCGGGGCTCGGACGAGCCCTCCCCGCCCGCAACCTCCGCCGGGGGGATCCCCAACCGGCACGCCTATGACCAGTGGGAGAGTCACGGTGTACTTCGCCGCACTGCTCGCGCGCACCGAAGACGGGTGGGAAGCGAGCGACACGGAGCTCGACGATGTGGAAACCCTGTCGGATCTGGCCGACCTGGCCCGTGAAGCCTCCCCCGACGAGGACACGGTGCTCGTGCTCATCGAGCAGGAGGACGCCTGGTTCGGCGTCGTCCGCGTGGACGGCGAGGACGACCCTCGCATCTACGTCTCGGACGCCGCCGCCGCTGCCCGCAGCAGCTACGGCGAGATCCTGCTCACCGACGAGCTGCTCGGACGCGATCCGGACGACGGGGACGACCTGGACGCCCTCGACCTCGACGGCACGGAGGACGGTGATTCCGACGACGACGAGGCCGGCGACGGCGACCCGGTCGCCGGAACCGGCGAGGCCGTGCCGCACGGCCCGGTCGGCGACGCCCAGATCCTGGACGATCTCGGTGTGAGCGAGAAAGAGCTGCGCTCGCTGGCGACGGACGCCGTCACGGAGATCGCCGAGGCCCTGGGCGCCTCGGAGACCCTGGAGACGGTCCGCTGACCGCACGCACCACCCCGGGACCACCGGATCCCGTACGGGACCCCTGGCGGCCCGCGATGCGGCTCGCCCTGGATGAGGCCGCCGAGGCCGTCCGGGGCGGGGACGTACCCGTCGGCGCCGTCGTCCTGGCCCCGGACGGCACGACCGTGCTCGCGGCCGGGCACAACGAACGCGAGGCCGGCGGCGACCCGACGGCCCACGCGGAGGTCCTCGCCCTCCGGCGGGCCGCGGCCGCACTCGGCCGGTGGCGGCTCGCCGGGTGCACCCTCGTGGTGACGCTGGAGCCCTGCACGATGTGCGCGGGCGCGATCCAGCAGTCCCGCGTCGACCGGCTCGTCTACGGCGCCCGCGACGAGAAGGCCGGCGCGGCCGGCTCCCTCTGGGACCTCGTCCGCGACCGGCGGCTCAACCACCGGCCCGAGGTGATCGAGGGCGTGCTCGCCGAGGAGTGCGCCGGGCTGCTCACCGAGTTTTTCCGCGGCCGCTGACCGTCGCCGCTTACCGATTTCAAAGCACGCCGCACCTTGCTGTAAGGTCTCCCTCGGTAGCGTGTCCGAGCGGCCGAAGGAGCTCGCCTCGAAAGCGAGTGTGGCGCAAGTCACCGAGGGTTCAAATCCCTCCGCTACCGCTGGAGAAGGGCCCCGTCGTCAGACGGGGCCCTTCGTGCGATCATGTGCGCTGCATGGGACACCAGTGACTGGGGAGGCCGCGATGGCGGTGAACGCGAAGAAGGTCGCCGTCTACGTCGTCGTGGTCTTCGTGTTGTACGTGATCATTACGGACCCGAAGAAGGCCGCCGACTACATGCAGATAGGGTTCCAGGGCATATCGGACGCCGCCCGCGCCCTCGGCGACTTCGCCACGTGGGTCGCCAACGGAGGAAAGTGATGATCCGCCACCTGGTCCTCTTCAAGCTCCACGAGGGCGTCGAGCGCGACGACCCGCGGGTCGTGAAGGGCGTCGAGGCCTTCCGCGCCCTCGACGGCACGATCCCCGAGATCCGCTTCTGGGAGCTCGGCTGGAACGTCAGCGACCGTCCCATCGCCCATGACTTCGCCATCAACTCGGCCTTCGACGACGCGGACGCGCTGCGCCGGTACCTGGAGCATCCCGACCACCAGGCGGGTGTCGCGCTGTGGCGCGAGTTCGCCACGTGGGTGATCGCCGACTACGAGTTCTGAGCCCGCCGCTTCGAGCCCCCCGTCGCTCCGACGGGGGGCTCTTCTGCCGTGGGCGCACATTTATGCCGTATTTCATCCCTCAACACGTAGTTATGGGGTCCTTGCACACAGTGCACATGTCTTGTGATGCTATGACCGCTTTTTGATGGAAGAGAGAGTTGACGGATGGGTTGACGGATGACGAGGTGGAGTTGACCGTGCTGGCCAGTACCACACCTCAGGCGCCATCCTCGGAACCGGCTCCGCAGCGGAGCCGCGGCGCGGACACCCGCGCCCTCACACAGGTCCTCTTCGCGCAGCTCAAGGAGCTCCAGCCCGGCACGCCGGAGCACGACCGGGTGCGCGGGGCGCTCATCGAGGCCAACCTCCCCCTCGTGCGCTACGCGGCCGCCCGGTTCCGCTCCCGCAACGAGCCGATGGAGGACGTCGTCCAGGTGGGCACCATCGGACTCATCAACGCCATCGACCGCTTCGACCCGGACCGGGGCGTGCAGTTCCCGACGTTCGCGATGCCGACGGTGATCGGCGAGATCAAGCGCTACTTCCGCGACAACGTCCGGACGATCCATGTGCCGCGCCGGCTGCACGAGCTGTGGGTGCAGGTCAACAGCGCGACCGAGGACCTGACGACCGCCTTCGGGCGTACCCCGACGACCGCGGAGATCGCCGAGCGGCTGCGCATCACCGAGGACGAGGTGCTGTCCTGCATCGAGGCCGGACGGTCCTATCACGCGACCTCCCTGGAGGCCGCGCAGGAGGGCGACGGGCTGCCGGGGCTGCTGGACCGGCTCGGCTACGAGGATCCCGCACTGGACGGGGTCGAGCACCGGGATCTCGTACGGCATCTGCTCGTACAACTGCCCGAGAGGGAGCAGCGGATCCTGCTGCTGCGGTACTACAGCAACCTCACGCAGTCTCAGATCAGTGCGGAACTCGGCGTCTCGCAGATGCACGTCTCGCGGCTACTCGCGCGTAGCTTCCAGCGGTTGCGGTCTGCGAACCGGATCGACACGTAGCCGCGAACCGGCGTGGTGGGCGGCTGTGAGCCCCCTCGACTCGTAATCGCAAACAGTTGCGAGTGGTAACCGTGGAGAGGGAATCGCTCATCAGGGCCGTTGCCGACGGTTGCGGGCCGAAAAGACGTCAGACCCCTTGCTTGCAGGGCGGATTGGCGTCTCAGATGTCGACATGTCACTACAGCGTGTTGCCGACATGTGACATTCTGCGGGAAGCGCGTTTGCCGGGGCTTCGGCTCCGGTATTCAGGTGAAGGCTGCGTTCCTCAGACGGGAGCGTTCGCCGCGACCGTCCCGCGACCCAAAGGGGGTGGCATGTCCGCAGAACAGGGCAGCTCGAAGGTGCTCACGCTCGCGGAGAGCGACACAGCTCCCCATGCTCTCGACTCACTTGGCCCCATCGACGACGTTCCGGCCGGGCTCGCGACCGAGCCCGCCCCGGCGCTTGTGGCCACGGGGGCCATCGACACCCGCACCCTGTCCCGCTCCCTGTTCCTGCGGCTGGCCGCGCTCGACGAGGACAGCCCCGAGCGTGCGTACGTCCGTGACACGCTGATCGAGCTCAACCTGCCGCTGGTGCGGTACGCGGCGGCGCGGTTCCGCTCCCGCAACGAGCCGATGGAGGACATCGTCCAGGTCGGCACGATCGGGCTGATCAAGGCGATCGACCGGTTCGACTGCGAACGGGGCGTCGAGTTCCCGACGTTCGCGATGCCGACCGTCGTGGGTGAGATCAAGCGGTTCTTCCGCGACACCTCGTGGTCGGTGCGGGTGCCCCGCCGGCTTCAGGAGCTGCGGCTGGCCCTGACGAAGGCCAGTGACGAGCTCTCGCAGAAGCTGGACCGCTCGCCGACGGTCCCGGAACTCGCGTCCGTGCTCGGAGTGTCCGAGGAGGACGTCGTCGACGGGCTGGCGGTGGGGAACGCGTACACGGCGTCCTCGCTGGACTCCCCGGCGCCGGAGGACGACGGCGGCGAGGGCTCGCTGGCGGATCGGCTGGGGTACGAGGACAGCGCCTTGGAGGGCGTCGAGTACCGGGAGTCGCTGAAGCCGCTGCTGGCCAAGCTGCCGCCCCGAGAGCGGCGGATCATCATGCTGCGGTTCTTCGCGAACATGACCCAGTCGCAGATCGGCGAGGAGGTCGGCATCTCGCAGATGCACGTGTCCCGCCTGCTGACGAGGACCCTGGCGCAGCTGCGGGAAGGCCTCATCTCGGACTGACCGCGCGCGCCCCGACGCCCACCCGGAGGTGGTGGGTCAGGGCCGCGCCGGGGGGTGTCCGTCCTCGGAACGGCGCGATGGCGGGCACCAACCACCTGTCCGTTGACGCGCCCACGGCTGCGGGCGGACACCCCCCGACACGTCCCCTTCTCGCCATAGGCGGCTGCGTCAGCCCAGCGCCAGCCACGCCACCGCCGCGATCACCGCGACGGCGACGACGACGCCGAGGATGAGACCGATACGCGGCCCGCCACCGCTCGTCGCCGCGGCCTGCCGCCCCTGCGGCGCCTCGTCGACGAACGCGCGGAACATCTGGGTGCTGCCGGCGGGGTCGTGATTGCCCTGCGGGGCCTGGTTGTTAGCCATGGCCCGAGACCCTAGCGAAAACGCCGGGGCTCCCCAAGTGGGGGTTGGCATTCCGTTCAGTCCCACCCGACCCCTCCCCCCAGCCTCACGACCTGCACATTTACTGCCGCGATACTTGCCTTTGCCAACTTTTTATGCCGCACCCACCTCTTTTATTTGCCTGTAGCAACCAACCGCTCCTATGGTTGCCCTAAGCAACGAAAGGGGAGGTGTCATGGCCGAGAGGGCGCAGTACGCAGAGCTGGTCCGCCAGTTCAGTGCCTTCGGCGCCGTGAAGCGGGAGCTCGGCCGGATCATGCCGGCCGACTGCCCCGGCGGGTCGGCGACCGTACTGACCATCCTCGGTCGCCACGGCGACATGCGCATGAGCAAGCTCGCGGAGCTGCTCGCGGTGGACATGTCGGTCACCAGCCGCCATGTCGCGCACGTCGTGGACCGGGGCTGGATCGAACGCTCCCCCGACCCCGCGGACAAGCGCTCCCGGATCCTGCGCCTCACCCCGGCGGGCCACGCACAGCTCGACGAGCTGTCCCGGCGGACCACCGAGGTCCTCGCCGAGCGCCTGAGCGACTGGACCGACGAGGACGTCGGCCGGCTCACGGACCTGATGGCGCGGCTGAGGGAGAGCTTCGACTGCCGCCCCGCGCACCGGGCGGCACCACCCGCTGTCGAACAGACCACCCGTACACCCGCAAGCACGTAAGAAAAGGAAGCCCATGGCAACGACCACACCAGCCGGTGTGCGGGCTCATGCCAAGCACGGGGGAGGCTCCCACGGCTCCCCCGGCGGCGGCGCTCCGATGACGCACCGGCAGATCATGGAGGCCCTCACCGGCCTTCTGCTCGGCATGTTCGTCGCGATCCTGTCGTCGACGATCGTCTCCAACGCCCTGCCCCGGATCATCGGCGACCTCGGCGGCGGCCAGAGCGCCTACACCTGGGTCGTGACCGCGTCCCTGCTGACGATGACCGCGTCGACGCCGCTGTGGGGCAAGCTCGCCGACCTGTTCTCCAAGAAGCTGCTGATCCAGCTCGCGCTGGTGATCTTCGTCCTGGGGTCGGCGGCGGCCGGCATGTCGCAGAACCCCGGCATGCTCATCGCGTTCCGCGCGGTCCAGGGCATCGGCATGGGCGGTCTGTCCGCGCTGGCCCAGATCATCATGGCGGCGATGATCTCGCCGCGTGAGCGCGGGCGTTACAACGGCTACCTGGGTGCCGTCTTCGCCACGGCCATGGTCGGCGGTCCGCTGGTCGGCGGTGTCATCACCGACACCGACTGGCTCGGCTGGCGCTGGTGCTTCTACGTCGGCGTGCCCTTCGCGGTGATCGCCCTGATCGTGCTGCAGAAGACCCTGCACCTGCCCGTGGTGAAGCGGAAGGTCAAGGTCGACTGGGCCGGTGCCTTCTTCATCACCGCGGCCGTCTGCCTGCTGCTGGTCTGGGTGACCTTCGCCGGTGACAAGTACGACTGGCTGTCGTGGCAGACGTACGCGATGGTCGGCGGCTCGGTCGTGCTGCTGGCGCTGTTCGTCCTGGTCGAGGCCAAGGCGAGCGAGCCGATCATCCCGCTGCGGCTGTTCCGCAACCGCACCATCACGCTGGCCTCCGTGGCCTCGCTGTTCGTCGGTGTCGCGATGTTCTCGGGGACCGTGTTCTTCAGCCAGTACTTCCAGCTGGCGCGGGACAAGTCGCCGACGATGTCCGGCGTCATGACCATCCCGATGATCGCGGGCCTGTTCGTCTCCTCCACCGTCTCCGGCCAGGTCATCACCCGGACCGGGCGCTGGAAGGGGTGGCTGCTCGGCGGCGGTGTGCTGGTGACGGCCGGGCTCGGGCTGCTGGGCACGATCCGGTACGACACCGAGTACTGGCATATAGCGATCTTCATGGCGCTGATGGGCCTCGGCATCGGCATGATGATGCAGAACCTGGTGCTGTGCACGCAGAACCAGGTGGAGCCGGGTGATCTCGGTGCCGCGAGCTCCACGGTGACCTTCTTCCGGTCCCTGGGCGGCGCCGTGGGTGTCTCGGCGCTGGGCGCGGTCCTGGGCAACAAGATCACCGACTACGTCAGGGACGGCCTCGCCGGCCTCGGCGCCAAGGGCGAGGCCCTCGGCCACGCCGGTACGGGCGGGGGCGGCATCCCCGACCTCAACGCGATGCTCGCGCCGATCCGCACCGTCGTGGAGAGCGCCTACGGCCACGGTGTCGCGGACGTGTTCCTCTACTCCGCCCCGCTGGCGCTGCTCGCGCTGCTGGTGTCGCTGTTCATCAAGGAGGTCCCGCTGAAGACGAAGGGCGGACTGGCGCAGGCGGCGGACACCGACGCCCGCGCGGAGGCTCCCGCCGAGGCGGCCGCCGAGGCCCCCGCCGCGGAGAAGTCCGTGCCGAGCTGGGCCGTGGCGGACACCGAGGCCGCCGACGGCACCGGGCCCGAGGGCACGCAGCGGCTCGCCGCCGTCGCCACGGCGACCCGGGCCGAGGAGCCCGCGTCCGGCGGTAACGGTGTGCCGGTGCGCGGTTTCGTCCGCGGCAACGAGAGCGCGCCCGTGCCACGGGCCGCCGTCACGCTGATCTCGCTGGCCGGGCGTCAGCTGGGCCGGTCCGTGGCGCAGGCCGACGGCTCCTACGCCGTCGACGCGCCGGGCGCCGGGTCGTACGTGCTGATCGCCTCCGCCGACGGCTACCAGCCGCAGGCGTCCACGGTCGTGGTGAACGGCGAGCCGGTCGCCTACGACATCCTGCTCAGTGGCACCAGCGGGCTGACCGGCCTGGTGCGGGCCGCCGAGGGCGGGCAGCCGGTGAAGGACGCGATGGTGATCGTGACCGACGTGCGCGGGGACCTGCTGGCCACCGGGAGCACCGGTGAGCAGGGGGAGTTCTCCTTCGCCGAGTTGGTGCCCGGGGCGGTGACCGTCGCGGTGAACGCCGCCGGGTACCGGCCGCGCGCCCTGCCCGTCGAGGTGGGCGGCGCCGGGGTCACCCGGGTCGAGATCGACCTGGACTCGGGCGCCCGCGTCCAGGGTGTCGTCCGCGCCCCGCACGGGCCGCTGGCCGACGCCCGGGTGACGCTGGTCGACCAGGCGGGCAACGTCGTCGGCTCGGCCACGACCGGCTCGGACGGGGCGTACGCCTTCACCGACCTGGACGGCGGCGAGTACACCGTCATCGCCACGGGCTACCCGCCGGTGGCCACCGCCCTGACGGTCACGGGCCGCGGCACCGACGCCCACGACATCGAACTCGCCCACCCCGGCGAGTAGGACAAGCCCCGGCCCGTGGTGGTGGTCGCGCTCCGAGCGGAGGCGCGCCCCTGCCACGGGCCGGATTCATTTTCGAGTTTCCGTTAGGGGAGTCAGCTGAGATGGGACTGACCGCGAGGATCCGTACCCGGGACGGTTGGGCCGTGTCGCACGCGGTCGTCACCGTGGCCGACATGACCGGTGCGCAGGCGCTGCGTGCCGAGGCGGACGCGGAGGGCCTCGTCCGGGACGCGACGCCGCTGGAGCCGGGGGCGTACACCGTCATCGTCACCGCCGTCGGCTACGCGCCCGCCGCTTCCAGTGTGATCGTCACGGCGAGCCGCCGGGCCGAGGTCGGCACCGTGACGCTGGCACGGCAGGGCGGCACCGAGCTGCCGCCGCCGGGGCCGTGGACGGTCGACCCGGTGCACTCGAGTGTGGCCGCCGTGGCACAGCACCTGGGCATCTCCAGCGTGCACGGCCGGTTCACGCAGTTCTCCGGCTCGATCGAGATCGCCCCGGACGACGTCACCAAGTCGCGGGTGGAGGCGGTGATCCGGGCCGCGTCCATCGACACCGGCAACGGCATGCGCGACGGGCACCTGAAGTCGCCGGACTTCCTGGACGTCGAGCGGTTCCCCGAGATCACCTACCGCTCGGCCGGGCTCACGGCGACCGGGTCCGACCGGTGGACCGTGCACGGCGAGCTGGGCATGCACGGGGTCGTACGGGCCGTGGACCTGGACCTGGCCTACCTCGGCACGGGCCCGGACCCGTGGGGCGGCACCCGGGCGGCGTTCCGCGCCACGACCGAGCTGCACCGCGAGGACTTCGCGATGAACTACAACCAGGTGCTCCAGGCCGGCATCGCCGCCATCGGTACGACGCTCAAGGTGGAGCTGGACATCCAGGCCGTGCAGGGCGAGTCACTTCCGGCCGTCTGAGGCCGGCCCTGAGACCTTCGCCACCAACTGGTCGCACAGGTCCCGGAGTTTGACGTTCCGGTGTTGCGAGGCGCGCCGCAGCCGCTCCAGCGCGTCCCGGGCGTCGATCCGCTCCCGGGCCATGAGGATGCCGATCGCCTGGTCGATGACGCTGCGGGAGAGCAGCGCGGTGCGCACGTCGGCCGCCGACTGGCGCTGGTGCTCGATACGCAGCGCGACGTCGATCGCGCCCCCCGCCCGGGCCGCGAAGGTCCGGGCCGTGTCCCGGGCCGCGCCGAGCGCCCCGGGCCGCAGGCCGTAGTAGTTGATCGCCGCCCACGTCTCGCCCTCGACGGCGAGCGGCACCGCCAGGGCGCACCGGACGCCCTTGTCCAGCGCGTACGGCGTGTACGCCGGCCAGCGGGACTCCTCGGCCAGGTCGGGTGCGTACTGCTCGACGCCGGTCTCGGCGGCGTCGACGCAGGGGCCCGAGCCGTTCTCGTACTGCCTCTGGTCCAGGCCGCTGGGCAGGCCGTCGCTGCCGGCCAGAGTGAGCAGCCGGCCGCCCCGGCGCACCGTGATGCTGCACGCGGCGGCGCCCGGCACCTCCTGCACCGCACGGTCGGTCAGATCGCGCAGCAGGGTGTCGAGACCGCTGCTGCGCACCATCGCCTGGTCCAGCGTGTCGGACGTCTCGGAACTCATGAACGTACGGGTATCCCGTCGGCGTCCCTTAACGCCCCGGCCCTAACTCACGGTGCCTCATGCGGAGTTGTGAGAACCGACGATCCCACGGGCCAGATCGCGCAGTTTCACGTTCTCCCGCTGGGAGGCCCGCACCAGGCTCTCGAAGGCGGCGGCCGCGTCGATGCCCTGGCGCTCCATGAGGATGCCGGTGGCCTGGCCGATCAGGTCCCGGGTGTGCATGGCCTCGGTGAGCTGCTCGCGCACGGTGGCGGACTCCAGGGCGATGCTGACGTGCGTGGTGAACAGCCGGCCGATGCGCGCCGCGTCCTCGTCGAAGGCGCCCGGTTTGCGCGCGTAGGCGGTGAGCACGGTCAGCCGGCGGCGGTCCGCGCGCAGCCGCAGCGACAGCGCCGAGCGCAGTCCCAGGGCGGACAGCACGTCCCAGCCCTCGCCGGCCTCGCTGTCCGTCACCCGCGCCACCGGGCTGTGCCACAACTGGTCCCAGTGCCCCTGCGGTTCGCGGCCGCCGTGCCGGGCCTCGGCGGAGCGTACGACGTCGTCGCTCCAGGCGAGCGTGCGGAACTTGTTGCCGCGCTCGATCTCGGAGATGCCGGCGTGCTCGGCCCCGGGCATGAGGTGCACGGCCAGCCGGACCGCCGTGCGCAGGGTGTTGTGCGGCGAGGTCTTCTCGTGCAGTTGCTGAGCCGCCACCGTCAGGGCCTCGGCCAGCTCCAAGCCGACCGGAAAACGGGGCAAATCAGGAAACTCGGACGCAGCCACCACGAACCTCTTCGGCATGCACGACCATGGCCGTGCGCAGGAGAGCTCCGCAGCACATTCCCGACTGCGAGCACAGGACGGACAGCACTCTAGCTGCTCGGTTGCGTCCAGGTGACGTCCGGCCGACGGCCGCCACGTGCGCTTCCGCAGGCGCGCCCCGGCGTGGTGGAATGGGCCCGAGGGTCAGGAAGCGGCCTTACCGGAACACGGACGAACGTCTGCCAGGTGAGTGCTGTGACTTTCTTCCCGAATCCCATCGAACCGCCGGACCTGCCCGGCCGCGTTCGTCTCACCCTGCCCGCCGAGATCGACTTCGGCAACGCGGAGCAGCTGCTTCCGCTCATCGTGTCCGAGACCCGGGCCCGTGGTGACCGGCTGGAGGTACTCGTCCTCGACCTCACCGCGACCCGCTTCATGGACTCCCAGGGCATCCGCCTCATCAACGACGTACGCCACCGGCTGCGCCCCGGGGCCCGGATGCGGCTGGTGGCCCGGCCGGACGGTGTCGCGAGCCGCGTACTGGAGCTGACCGGCCTGCGCCGGGACGTGCCCGTGTACGACAACCTCGCCGAGGCCATGGCGTCGTAGGCTGCCTGGCATGGCACCGAACATCGCGACGAACACCCGCGTCTCCCTCGACGAGTTGCTCGACTTCGTACGGCCCCGGCACCACGCGATCCTGCTGACCCGGCGCTCCGACGGCGGCCCCCAGGGCTCGCCGCTGACCTGCGGGGTCGACGACTCCGGCCGGATCGTCGTGTCGACGTACCCGGAGCGGGCCAAGACCCGCAACGCCAAGCGGGACCCGCGCGTGAGCCTGCTCGTCCTCAGCGACGACTGGAACGGCCCCTGGGTCCAGATCGACGGCACGGCCGAGGTCCTCGACACCCCCGACTCCGTCGAACCGCTCGTGGAGTACTACCGGAACATCGCCGGGGAGCACCCCGACTGGGACGAGTACCGCGCGGCGATGGTCAAGCAGGGCAAGTCGATCATCCGCATCACGCCGGAGCGGTGGGGGCCGGTGGCGACCGGCGGGTTCCCGGCACGGCTGGTCGAGGGGGAGTAGCGGGAACTCCCGCTCAGTCCTCCCGCTCCCGGGCGACCATCGCCTCGATGCCTGCGATCAGCAGTTCCAGCGCGAACTCGAAGTCCCGCTCCAGCATCTCGGCGACGGTGTCACCGCCGCGCGCCGCCATGATCTCCTGGGACTCCTGCATGACGTCGGCGGCCTGCGGGGCCGCGGTGACCGTGCTCAGGGCCTGCTGGAAGTACTCGTCCACGGTCATGCCGCCGGCCGCGGCCCGGGCGGAGAGATGGCCCTCCAGCGTGCCGTAGCCGTAGACGAACTGGAAGACGGCCGAGATCGTGCTCGTCAGACGCCTCGCGGGCAGTCCGGTCCGGCGCACGACGCGCTGTACGGTCCGCGAGAAGGCCAGGTTGTTGGGGCCGATGTTGAGGAAGACGCCGACCAGCGCGGACACCCAGGGGTGACGCACCAGCAGGGTCCGGTACTCCCTGGCGAGCGCCCGCACCTGGTCCCGCCAGTCCTCGCCGGCGGCCGGATCGGGCAGCCGCATCTCGCCCATGACCTCGTCCAGGGCGAGTTCGAGGAGGTCGTCCTTGGTGTCGACGTACCAGTAGACGGACATCGCGGTGACGTTCAGCTCACCGGCCAGCCGCCGCATCGAGAACTTGGCCAGCCCCTCGGCGTCGAGCAGCCGCACGGTGACCTCGACGATGCGGGCCCGGTCCAGACCCGAGGGCTGCCCTCCGCCACCGCTCCGCCGGCGCGCTTTGCTTTCCAGCCAGACGCTGGTCCGCGGGGCCTTCTCGGACGCCTTCGCCATGGCGCACCTTCCTCGACTTGCCAACGCCGATCATGCTTTCAGGGGCGCGGGGCTGTGTCGACCTGCGGCTCCGCCGCGGGGCGCGACCAGCCACAACGGCCCCGCACCCGCGGGACGGCCGTACGCCCCGAGCTCTCAGGCGGATTCTGCCCGCTCAGCCCGCCGCAACAACGCCGCCGCGACCAACCCCCCGGCCAGCACAGCCACCGCCCCCACCAACTGACTGGTCTCCAGCCCGGACGCGAACGCGTCGGAGATACGCGCCTTCTCCTCCGCGCTGTCCGCCGCGGCCAGCGCCGCCGGCAACGACGCCGCCGACACGGCGACCAGCGACGCGAACCGCGCATTGAGCACCGCACCGAGGACCGCCACCCCGAGCCCGTTGCCGAACTCCGCGAGCGTCCCGTTGATCCCCGCTCCCACCCCCGCCTTCTCCGGCGGTATCGCACTCATGATCGCGTTGGCCATGGCCGGCATGGACAACGCCACACCCGCACCCATCACGACCAGGCCGAGCAGCATCCCGCCGTATCCGTGCCCGCCGAGCAGCGCGATCGCCGCCAGCCCGGCCGACACCAGGGTCATGCCGAGCGCGATGGCCGCCGGCGTACCGGCCTTGAGCACGAGCTTCGCGCCGACCCCCGTGAAGTTGAGCGCCACCACGGTCAACGCCAGCGGCGCCGTCCGCAGACCGGCGTCCAGCGGCTCGTAGCCGAGCACGAACTGGAGGTGCTGGGTGAGCAGGAACAGCGAGCCCGTCATGCCGAACGCCACGAGGATCGCGCCCGCGACCGCGCCGACGAACTTCTGGTTGCGGAAGAAGTGCATGTCGAGCATCGGGTTCTCGGTCCGCAGCTCCCACAGCACGAAGATCCCGAGTACGGCCACGCCGATCAGCGCGGAGACCAGCACCTGGCCGGACGTCCAGCCGTGTTCGGGGCCGGTGATGATCGCGTACACGACGGACGTCATGCCGATCGTCGAGAGCACCGCGCCGACCAGGTCGGGCCGGTCACCCGTCTTGTGCTTGGACTCCGGCACGAGGGCCGCGACCGCGATCAGGCCGAGCACGGCGACCGGGATGTTGATCAGGAAGATCGCGCCCCACCAGAAGTGGTTCAGCATCACTCCGCCGATCAGCGGCCCGGCCGCGAAACCGAGCGAACTGACCGTGGACCACAGCGCGATGGCCTTCACCCGCTCCTTGTCGTCGAAGATCTGCACGACGACGGCGAGGATCGTGGTCATCAGCAGCGCGCCGCCGACACCCATGCCGGCGCGGGCCGCGATCAGCTGGACCGGGCTCTGGGACAGCCCGGCCACCAGCGAGCCCACGCCGAAGATCACCAGGCCCGCCATCAGCAGCAGCTTGCGGCCGTAGCGGTCGGCGGCGTTGCCCGCCGTGAGCAGCAGGCCGGACTGCACCAGTGAGTAGGCGTTCATCATCCACTGGACGTCGGCGGTCGTAGCGTCCAGCTCGCGGGTGAGCGAGGGGATCGCCACGTTCAGGATCGTGTTGTCGAGCAGCACGGTGAGCTGCGCGAGGCAGATGACACCGAGGATCAGCCAGCGCTGGGGGTGGCCACCGGATGCCGTCTGCGGCTGGGCCTCTTCCTGGGGGGACGTCGTCATACTGTACACCGTAGAATAATTCCCATACGGCGTACAGCCGAGCAATCGAGCCACGGGAGAAGGGCGGTGGCTTTCGGCCACCGCCCTTCTCCTGTGTCAGGCAACGGTCAGCTGCTCGCCTTCTGCGTGAGGTCGTAGAAGGTGGCCGAACCGGCCGTGACCTTCTTGAAGTTGGCCTCGACCCAGGAGGTGATCCGGGAGGACGTGCCGTCGCTGCCGCCGCGCATGCCGCCGCCCGCGCCGGACGCGATGAAGTAGTGGATCTTTCCTTCCGCCACGTACTCCTTGAACTGGGCCAGGGTCGGGGACGGGTCCGTGCCGTTGAAGCCACCGATGGCCATCACCGGCTCGCCGGTGGACAGCTGGTAACTCGCGGCGTTCTGGGCGCCGATGGCCGCCGCGGCCCAGGTGTACCGGTCGGCGTCGGTCGTCAGCAGCTTCTTGGCCTCGGAGCCGACGCTGGCGCCATTGAGCAGACCGCCGATGCCGCCACCCATGCCGCCCATCCGGCCGCCGTCGCCGGTCCGGCCTCCAGGGGTGGTGTTCTGCCCCTGCTGGTTCTGCCCCTGCTGGTTCTGGCCCCCGCCCGGGAGCCCTCCGCCGGGGAAGCCGTTGCCCTGCCCGCCCTGGGCGTTGCCGTTGCCGTTGCCGTTCTGCTGGTTCTGGCCGCCGCCGCCCGGGAAGCCGCCACCGCCGGGACCGCCGTCACCGGGACCGCCACCGCCACCGGGACCGCCCCGGCCACCCGCGACCGCCGGACCCGCCGTGACGATCGAGCCCGTGTGCCCCTCGTTCACCGTGGTGAGCGTGTACGCCGCCGGCCCGGCCAGCGCCGCGACCAGGCCCAGCCCGGCCGCTCCCAGAGCCAGTCCACGTCCCAGCCGGCCCGCGAAGATCAGGCCGAGCGCCGCCGTCAGGCCGCCGACCAGGACGAGCCACTTCAGCCAGGGCAGGTAGTCGGAGGAGCGGTTGAGCAGGACGTAGCCCCAGGCCGCGGTGGCCGTCATCGCCACCGCCAGGGTCAGCGACGCCCACGCCTTGTCACGCTTCTCCCAGAGCAGCACCGAGCCCATGCCGATCAGCGGCGCGATGTAGGGGGCGAGCGCCACCGTGTAGTACTCGTGGAAGATGCCCTGCATGTAGCTGAAGACCAGCATGGTCGTCAGCAGCGCGCCGCCCCAGACGAGGAACGAACCGCGCGTCACCGACGTACGCCGTGCCCTGCGGGTGGCCACGAGGGCCGCGACGAGCAGGATCAGCGCGGCCGGGATCAGCCAGGAGATCTGGCCGCCGATGCTGGAGCCGAACAGGCGGTCCCAGCCGGTCTCGCCCCAGTTGCCGCCGCCGTTGCCCCCGCCGCCTCCGCCTCCGCCTCCGACGCTGCCGGTCTCGTCGCCGTTGAGGCGGCCCAGGCCGTTGTAGCCGAAGGTCAGCTCCAGGAAGCTGTTGTTCTGCGAGCCGCCGATGTACGGGCGCAAGGACGCGGGCCACAGCTCGACGATCGCGACCCACCAGCCACCGGAGACGACCAACGCGACCGTGGCGATGGCAAGTTGCCCGAGGCGCTTCTTCACCGGGACCGGTGCGCACACCCCGTGGACCAGGGCCAGCGGCGGCAGGATGAGGAAGGCCTGGAGGGTCTTGGCGAGGAACGCGAAGCCGATGGCGACCCCGGCCCACACCAGCCACTTCGTACGGCCGTCCTCCAGGGCCCGGATGACGAAGTAGCAGGCCACTGCCATCAGCAGGGCCAGCATCGCGTCCGGGTTGTTGAAGCGGAACATCAGCGCCGCGACGGGGGTGAGCGCCAGCACCGCGCCGGCGATCAGTCCGGCCGCGGGACCGAACCGGCGGCGTACGGAGGCGTACACGACGGCCACCGTGCCGACGGCCATGAGGACCTCGGGGAACAGGATCGCCCAGGAGCTGAGGCCGAACAGTCGCACGGACAGGGCCATCGGCCACAGCGCGGCCGGGGGCTTGTCGACGGTGATGGCGTTCGCCGCGTCCAGCGAGCCGAAGAAGAAGGCCTTCCAGGACTGACTGCCCGCCTGGACGGCCGCCGAGTAGAAGGAGTTGGCGTAACCGGAGGCGCTCAGGTTGTAGAGGTAGAGCACCGCGGTCGCCAGGAGCAGGGTGAGGAAGGCCGGGCGGGCCCAGCGGGGATCCTCGGGCCGGCCGCGCCACAGCCGTTGGGGCAGCGGCCGCTTGGGCTCACCGGCGTCCGGGGCCGGTGCGGGGGCAGGGGGGTGATGGGGCCCGGCGTCGGGACTCTGGCCTCTGTCGGTGATCTGCTGGTCGTAGTGGACGGTCATCGGAAGTCCCTCGCATCGGTGTCGTGGGGGCGCACCGGCAGCAGCTGCACGGTGGCGTCCTGCCGGGTGGTGTCCTGCCAGGGGGCGTCCCGCCAGGTGCCCTCCTGCCAGGTGTGGTCCGCGGCTTCACCGGCGCGGAACCTGTCGGTGGGGTATGAGGCGGCCACCGTCGTCTCGCTGTCGTGCCGGTCCGGGAACACCCACGCCCGGAAGAGCAGGAAGCGCAGCACGGTCGCCGCGAGGTTGGCGGCGATGAGGACCGCCAGTTCGGTGGAGTGCGCGGGCTCGGACGTGGCCGCGTTGAGGGCGGCGAGCGAGCCGCTGGTCAGGGCCAGCCCGATACCGAAGACGACCAGGCCCTGCGCCTGGTGCCGTACGGCCCCGCCGCGCCCGCGCACCCCGAAGGTGAGCCGCCGGTTCGCGGCGGTGTTGGCGACCGCCGAGACCAGCAGGGCGAGGGCGTTGGCGACCTGGGAGCCGGTGAAGACCCGGAAGCCGCTGTAGAGGAGCAGGTAGAAGAGGGTGGAGAGACCGCCGACCACGCAGAAACCGACCAACTGACGGGCCAGGCCCCGTGGTACGTCCTTGATCTCACGGTCGCGCGGGTCGTCGCCGAACGGCCGGACGAGCCGGTCCAGCGGCAGCGAACCGGTGGCCAGGGCCCTGCCGACCCGCCACACGCCCTTGAGGTCGTCGGTCGCGGTCTTGACGATGTGCACGGTCGAGTCGGGATCGTCGACCCAGTCGACCGGCACCTCGTGGATCCTGAGGCCCGCGCGCTCGGCGAGCACCAGCATCTCCGTGTCGAAGAACCAGCCGGTGTCCTCGATCAGGGGCAGCAGCACCTGCGCCACGTCACGGCGGATCGCCTTGAAGCCGCACTGGGCGTCCGAGAAGCGGGCCTGGAGCGAGCCGCGCAGGATGAGGTTGTAGACCCGGCTGATGAACTCCCGCTTGGGGCCGCGCACCACGCGGGAGCTGGGCGCCAGCCGGGAGCCGATCGCGAGGTCGGAGTGGCCGGAGATCAGCGGAGCCACCAGCGGGAGCAGGGCGTTGAGGTCGGTGGACAGGTCCACGTCCATGTAGGCGAGGACGGGGGCGTCCGAGGCCGACCAGACGGCCCGCAGGGCCCGGCCGCGGCCCTTCTGCTCCAGGCGGAAGGTGCTGACCTCGGGAATCTCCGCCGCCAGCCGGGCCGCGACCTGCGGGGTGGTGTCCGTGGAGGCGTTGTCCGCGATCGTGATGCGGAACGCGTACGGGAACGTGCGGGCGAGGTGCTCGTGCAGTCTGCGCACGCACGGCTGGAGGTCCTTCTCCTCGTTGTAGACGGGGATCACTACGTCCAGGACAGGCGTACCGGCTGGTGCGGCCGGGAGGTGCTCCCGCGCCGGCAGGGTGCCGGGAGAAGAGTCGGTTCGCATGGAACCGACTTTCGTCAGGCGCCCTGTCGCGCCCATGTGGCGACGCTGTGGCGTGCCTGTGAGTGCTGCGGCCGGCTCGTGTCCGGCTGCAGTCGGCTCACGTATGGCTGCGGCCGGCTCATGTCCGGTTGCGGCCGGCTCATGTCCGGTTGCGGCCGGCTCATGTCCGGTTGCGGCAGCGCGGGCAGGTGCACCGTGAACACGGTCCGCCCGGGCACGCTGTCGACGGTCACGGCACCGCCGTGCGCGCTCGCCACGGCCTGCACGATGGCGAGGCCGAGACCGGTCGAGCCGGTGGCGCGGGTCCGCGCGGAGTCGCCGCGCGCGAACCGTTCGAAGACATGCGGGAGCAACTCGGTCGGAATGCCCTGCCCGTTGTCCTCGACGTCCACGCACAGCCAGGGGCCGCGCCGCTGGACGCGGGCGGTGACGGTCGTACCGGGCGGGGTGTGGGTGCGGGCGTTGCCGAGCAGGTTGACGAGGACCTGCTGGAGCCGGGCCGCGTCCGCCGACACGAGCGCGGGCTCGTCGGGCAGGTCGAGACGCCAGTTGTGGTCCTGGCCGGCCGCACGGGCGTCGCTGACGGTGTCCACGACGAGCGGTACGAGGTCGGTCTGCTCGAACTGCAGCGGCCGCCCGGCGTCCAGCCGGGCGAGCAGCAGCAGGTCCTCGACGAGCAGCGTCATGCGCCCGGCCTCGGACTCGATCCGCCGGAGGGCGTGCCGGGTGTCGGGCCCGACGTCCTCTCTGCCGCGGCGGGTCAGCTCGGCGTACCCGCGGATGGAGGCGAGGGGGGTCCGCAGCTCGTGACTGGCGTCGGCGACGAACTGCCTGACCCGTGTCTCGCTCTGCTGCCGGGCGTGCAGGGCGCCGTGGACGTGGTCGAGCATCCGGTTGAGCGCGGCACCGACCTGACCGACCTCGGTGTGCGGATCGGTCTCGGACTCGGGCACGCGCTCGCTGAGGTTCACCTCGCCGGTGTGCAGGGGGAGTTCGGAGACGCGGGTGGCGGTCGCGGCCACGCGGCGGAGGGGGCGGGTGGCTACGCCGATGAGGACGGAACCGGCGATGGCGGCGGCGACCAGGCCGGCCCCGGTGACGCTCACCTCGACGAGGATGAGGGTGTTGATCGTGGTGGTGACCGACTCGGTGGGCAGGGCGACGTAGTAGAGGCCTCCGTCCTTCCCCTCGACGTACTGCACGCGGTACTCGCCGAGGCCGGGGATGTCGACGGTGTGCATACCCGTGGTCGGCACCTCGGCGAGGGCGGACTTCTGCTCGTCGGTGAGGTCGACGGCCACGTTCTGCCGGAATGGGACGTTCTCCTCGGAGTCCTCGGCGATGAACGCCCGGGTGACCCTGCCGTCGGCGCCGACCACGGCGGCGATGGTGTCAGGCTGCGCCGGTCCCTCGAGGAAGCCTGTGATCCTGTCCGTCGAGTCGAGGTCGACTCCGCCACCGGGCTTCATGGGTCCCGACAGCCGTTTACCGACGTCCTCGACCTGTCCGTTCAACTGCTCGTACAGATGCGACCGCAGGGCGAGGGTCGTCACCGTCCCGATCACCGCACACACGACGGCGATCAGCACTACGGACGCGACGACGAGCCGCGTCCGCAGAGTGCGAGGCTTGCCCGCTCGCGCCGGCTTGCCCGCTCTCTGCTGGGTACGCGGCCGTCGTCGCCCGCTCATGACACCGCGGGCTTGATCAGGTAACCGGCACCACGCCGGGTGTGGATCATCGGCTCGCGCCCCGCGTCGATCTTCCGCCGCAGATACGAGATGTACAGCTCGACCACGTTGGCCTGCCCGCCGAAGTCGTACGACCACACA
This sequence comes from Streptomyces sp. NPDC045955, assembly GCF_056430805.1. Classification (NCBI taxonomy): domain Bacteria; kingdom Bacillati; phylum Actinomycetota; class Actinomycetes; order Kitasatosporales; family Streptomycetaceae; genus Streptomyces; species Streptomyces sp. NPDC045955. The sequence continues at coordinate 1,767 of NZ_JBWKKY010000022.1, read as the reverse complement.
CGGTCGAGGATCTGCGCCTTGCTGAGCACGCGCCGCGGATTGCGCATCAGGAACCGCAGCAGCTCGAACTCGGTCGCGGTCAGGTGAATGTTCTCACCGCCCCTGGTCACCTCGTGACTGTCCTCGTCGAGGGTGAGGTCGCCCACGACCAGCGTGGAGTCGGAGCGCCGGTCGGCTGCACCGGACCGCCGTATCAGCCCGCGCAGCCGCGCGACGACCTCTTCCAGGCTGAACGGCTTGGTGACGTAGTCGTCCCCGCCGGCCGTCAGCCCGGCGATCCGGTCCTCGACGGCGTCCTTGGCGGTGAGGAAGAGCACCGGCACGTCGGGCAGCTCACGGCGCAGCCGTCCGAGCACCGCCAGCCCGTCCATGTCGGGCAGCATCATGTCGAGCACGACGGCGTCGGGCCGGAAGTCCCGCGCGGTCTGGAGGGCGCCGGTGCCGTCACCGGCGCTCCGGATCTGCCATCCCTCGTAGCGCAGGGCCATGGACAGCAGCTCGGTGATCGACATCTCGTCGTCCACCACGAGCACTCGGACGGGGCTCCCGTCCGGCCTCAGCAGTTCGGTGCGCCCCTGGGGCGAGGTCGTGGTCATGGTGAACACGATGTCGGCGCGCTCTGAGAGCGGCCTTTCGACAACCTGTGATTTCCCTGAGAAACACACAGGCGCTTCTCAGGGAACGCCTGGGAAAAAGTCCTCAGCGGGCGGGGTTCATCAGGGGGCGGAGTTCAGCAGGAGGCGGAGTTCAGCAGCAGGCAGGGTTCATCAGCGGCGAGTCAGAACAACCCGTCCTGTACCCCCACCTCCTCCTTGAACCCCCGCACCGGTACGGTCACTTCCCCACCCCCGGCAGGGACCAGCCCCCACCCGCTCATCAACCGCGTGTCCAGCACGACGACCCCGCCCCCGGTCGCCAGATGCAGATCGGGCCCGGCGGCAGCCACGAGCTCCCCGCCCACCACCCCGCCGGCGACGAGCTCGCCCACCTCCCCGACGGCGACGGGCAGCCCGGCGAGCCCGAACACCTCCACGTGATCGACGACCCGCAGGGGCTTGCGCACGAGCGACTCCGGCCACGCGGGAAGCGCCACGGCCCGCGCATGCAACTCGGCGACCTCGACGGCCCGGTCAGCCGCCGCCTCCGGCAGCACGGCCCGTACGGCCCGCTTGTCGACGTAGGGAATCCGGTCGGGCACCCGCAGCGCGGCCCGCAACAACTCCTCCGTACGCCGCGCGGCCATGAGCGGCCCGACTCCGAGCCAGCTGAAGCACACAGCCCCCTGCTCCAGCAGCCGCGCGGAGCCCCGCTCCTCCGCCGTGATCCCGACCTTGACCATGCCGGGACCGAACCACGCCAGATATACGTGATACGGCCGCGGGTCGTCCGCGATCGTGTCGGCGGCCACGGAGTGCGCCCGGTCCAGCCGCGCACACTCCTCGCATCGCGCCCCCGTACTCCGCGCCGACACGACCGCCCTCGCCGGACAGGCATGCCCCCGAGCCCCCACGCATGTCCGCACGCCCCCCTCCGCGACCCCGAAGGCCACGCGTTTCCCCCAGGTCAGCGCGCTGCGCCGCCCACCGTCCCACACCAGCACGGGACCGCCGTCGGACCACCGCAGCCCCGAGCACTTCCATGCCTGTGCCATCTCTGTCGAGACTAGAGGCAACCACTGACATTGATATTGGTAGGCAGGTTCCGGTGGTCGTGGCTCGGCCTCTGACTGACGTCCTGCTGGGCTGTCTTCCCGTTGTTCTGTCCGGC
>NZ_JBWKKY010000021.1:0-133344 GCF_056430805.1 Streptomyces sp. NPDC045955 | reverse complement strand
CCCCCCCCACCCCCCCCCCCTCCCCCCCCTCCTCCCCTCCCCCCCCCCCCCCCCCCCCCCCCTCCCCCCCCCCGCCCCCCCCCCCCCCCCCCCCCCCCCCCCCCCCCCCCCTCCCCCGGTGCGTTGTGCGGGTCGGCGGGCCGTGTCAGCGGCCGGTGCCGCCGTCGGCGTTGGGGCCGGCGTAGTCCTCGCCGTAGGCGCCCTTGGCGGGGCGGCGGCGGCGCATGGGCGGCTCGACGCCGTCCGCGAGGCGGCGGGCCGTGAGCAGGAAGCCGGTGTGGCCGATCATCCGGTGGTCCGGGCGGACGGCCAGGCCCTCGATGTGCCAGTTGCGGATCATCGTCTCCCAGGAGGTCGGCTCGTTGAAGCAGCCGATCTCGCGGATGGACTCGACGGTCCGGGCGAGCTGGGTGGTGGTCGCCACGTAGCAGCACAGGATGCCACCGGGGACCAGCGCCTTGGAGACGGCCTCCAGGCACTCCCAGGGGGCGAGCATGTCGAGGATGACGCGGTCGACGTCGGCGTCGGACAGGTTGTCCTGGAGGTCGCCGACGGTGAGCTGCCAGGCGGGGTGCGGGCCGCCGAAGTAGCGCTCCACGTTCGCCTGGGCGATCTCGGCGAAGTCCGCGCGGCGCTCGTAGCTGTGCAGCATGCCCTGGTCGCCGATGGCGCGCAGCAGGAAGCTGCTGAGCGAGCCGGAGCCGACACCGGCCTCCACGACGCGGGCGCCGGGGAAGATGTCGGCGAAGGCGAGGATCTGCCCCGCGTCCTTCGGGTAGACGACGGCTGCCCCGCGGGGCATGGACAGGACGTAGTCGGGGAGCAGGGGGCGCAGCGCGAGATAGGCGACGTTTCCCGTGGTGCGGACAACGCTGCCCTCGGGAGCACCGATCAGTTCGTCGTGGGGGAAGGAACCCTTGTGGGTGTGGAAGTTCTTCCCGGCCTCGAGCGTGAACGTGTAGTGGCGGCCCTTGGGGTCGGTCAGCTGTACCTGGTCCCCGACCTTGAAGGGCCCGCGCCTGCGGGCGGCACCGGTCGGTTCGGACATGTGACCAGCCTACCGGCACCTGGGAGGGCCTCCGACCACGGTCCGCCGGCTACCGGCTAGGAGGGACGGGCCATGGCCTTCACGAAGGCTCGTTCCACGTCGGCCGCGGACAGGACGCCGTAGATCTCGCCGGTCTCCTCGACCACCAGGTACTCGGTCGCGGGGGTGGCCCGGAGCGCGTCCAGGAGCTCCTCGCCGGACAGTTCCGCGGAGACGCGCATGCCGTCGGTCAGGTCCTGGGCGAGGCCGCTGACCGCGACCCAGGGGCGGCGGTGTTCGGGTACGCCCACGATGGCGGCCTCGCGGACGAGGGAGACGGGGTTGCCATGGGCGTCGACGACGACCAGGGCGCGGGCGCCGGCGGCGTTGGCGCGGCGCAGGGCCTCCGAGAGGGGGGTGTGGGTCTCGACCGGGACGGCACGGCGGGTGAGCGCGCGGGCGCGCAGTTCGGGGAGGTGCTCACGCAGTCGGGCCATGCGCAGACTGTTGCCGGCGCCGGTCCAGATGATCGCGGCGAGGATGGCGGCGAGCAGGGCGTCCAGGACGGTGTCCATGCCGACGTTGTCCACGGCGTCGGTGCCGAGGGCGCCGGACTGGGTCAGCAGGGGCAGGCCGATCAGGACGGAGACGGCGAGGGCGCGGCCGACCCAGGCGGCGGCGACGGTGCCGGTCATCGGCTTGCCGGTGATCTTCCACACGACCGCGCGGAGCATGCGGCCGCCGTCCAGGGGCAGGCCGGGCAGGAGGTTGAAGGCGGCCACGATCAGGTTGGAGATCATCAGGCCGGCCAGCAGGACGCCCGGAACCGTGCCGGGTTCCACGGCCTGCACGGCGGCGTAGAAGACGCCGGCCAGGGCGAGGGAGAGCAGCGGTCCGACGAAGGCGAGCACGAACTCCCGGCCGGGGGTCTCCGCCTCCTTCTCGATCTCGGAGACGCCGCCGAAGAACTGGAGCTGGATGCGGCGGACGGGGAGCTTGAAGCGGAGGGCGGCGACCGTGTGGGCCAGCTCGTGCACCAGCACGGACGCGTAGAAGGCGACCGCGAAGAACAGGGAGACCAGGTACCGGGCGGCGCCGAGCTCGGGCAGCACGCGCTCCAGCTGTCCGCCGAACACCCAGGTGATCAGCGCGGCGACGAGGAACCAGCTGGGCGCGACGTAGACGGGCACGCCGAACGGCCGTCCCATCAGCAGTCCGCCTCGCGGCTCCGGGCGCTGGGGCGCGGGGCCCTTGCCGTCGGCCGAGTGCGCGAGGTGGCGGTCACCGGTGCCCGGGGTGGCGTGCCGGCTGGTCGCATCGGGCCTGCCCGCGGCGGGGTCCGTGTGCGGACCGGTGGCGTAGGCACGGTCGGGGTGCGCGGCGCCCTGCGCCGGCCGGCTGCTGTCGTGGTCGCCGTGGGTGTCGGCTTCGGGTCGGTCTCGGTGCGCGTCGGCATCCGGCGAGCGGCTGCCGTCGTCCTCGCCGTGGGCGGGTGGCTTACGAAGGGCATCGGTCACCGGGCGGTCCGCGTCGCCCTCTGCGCGGCTGCTGTCGGCGTCCCCGCCGCGAGCGGCGGCCGCCTCGGCGCCGTCGGGATGCTCGCCGGGTGCCGCTTGCGGAGGGCCGTCGGTGGTGGTGGCCGGGTCCGGGCCCGGTGCCGGGGCTCCCGGCCGCGCGGCCGGGCGGTCGGCGTCAGGGGCCTCGTCCGCCGCCGGTCCGGGTGTCTGCAAAGACGGGCGGTCGTCCGGCCGGGTCGGCGGCGTCGTGGCAGGGGCGTCGTCGTCGCTCGTGGAGGTGAACCGCCGTACGTCCGTGGACTGTTCGTCGGCGGAGGTGGGGTCGGTGGCCCGGGCCGGAGGCCCTGCGTGGCGCTCGGCCGACTCCTCGTTGCCGGACCGCGGCTGCCCGCGCCCGCCGCTCTCGTCCACCGGTGTCCCCTCGTTCGCATCGTCTCCCGCGCCTGCCGGACGGGAGGGTCTCGAGTCGATGGTATGCGTCCGGCGAGGTGCCTTCCGCCCCGGCACCCCTGAGTTTCCCTCGGTCCCCTCTCCCGACTCCCGTCCGCGGCGAGACCGCGGCTGGGTCACTGTCAGTGGCGGCCCGTATGGTCTGGGGCATGGAGACGAGCACCGAAGGCGCGGCGCAGCCCGACAGCAGCCCTGCCGCGGCGGTGGATCCGCCGGCCCCGTCCGGGCTTGTGGAGGCGGCCGTCGAGACGGCGGAGACAGCAGTGGAGAAGGCGGCCGAGACCGCTGCCGAGACCGCGCCCCCGGCCATACCGCCCGCCTCTCTGTCCCCCTCGCGTGCCAGTGACTTCATGCAGTGCCCGCTGCTCTACCGCTTCCGGGTCATCGACCGGCTGCCGGAGAAGCCGAGCGAGGCGGCGACCAGAGGGACGCTGGTGCACGCGGTCCTGGAGCGCCTCTTCGACGCCCCGGCGGCGGAGCGCACGGCACCGCGGGCGAAGTCGCTGATCCCGGGCCAGTGGGACCGGCTGCGGGAGACGCGGCCGGAGGTCGTCGAGCTGTTCGCCGACGATCCGCAGGGCGAGCGGCTGGCGCGCTGGCTGGGCGAGGCCGAGCAGCTCGTCGAGCGCTGGTTCAGCCTGGAGGATCCCAGCCGTCTCGAGCCGGCCGAGCGGGAGCTGTTCGTCGAGGCCGAGCTGGAGTCCGGGCTGCGGCTGCGCGGGATCATCGACCGGGTCGACGTGGCGCCCACGGGCGAGGTCCGGATCGTCGACTACAAGACGGGCAAGGCCCCCAGGCCCGAGTACTCCGAGGGCGCCCTGTTCCAGATGAAGTTCTACGCCCTGGTCGTGTGGCGGCTGAAGAACGTGGTACCGAGGCGGCTCCAGCTGGTCTACCTCGGCAGCGGTCAGGTGCTGACGTACGACCCCGTCCTCGCCGACCTGGAGCGGGTCGAGCGCAAGCTGCTCGCGCTGTGGGAGGCGATCCGGCTGGCGACGGAGACGGGCGACTGGCGGCCGCGCCCCACGAAGCTGTGCGGCTGGTGCGACCACCAGGCCCACTGCCCGGAGTTCGGCGGCACTCCCCCGCCGTACCCGCTGCCGCTGCGGGCGACCGGCCAGGGCGGCTGAGTCCGGCGGCCTGGCGCAGGGCAGAATGGGGCCGGACTAGCGAAGGAGACTTACGTGGCCATCCGCGTCCTACTGGTCGACGACCAGCCCCTGCTCCGTACGGGCTTCCGGATGATCCTGGAGGCCGAGCAGGACCTCGCGGTCGTCGGCGAGGCCGGAGACGGCCTCCAGGCGCTGGACCAGGTGCGGGCGCTGCAGCCCGATGTGGTCCTGATGGACATCCGCATGCCGCGGATGGACGGTGTGGAGGCGACCCGTCAGATCACCGGCCCCGGGCGGGACGGTCCGGCCAAAGTCCTGGTGCTGACCACCTTCGACCTCGACGAGTACGTGGTGGAGGCCCTGCGGGCCGGTGCCAGCGGCTTCCTGCTGAAGGACGCCCCGGCCAACGAGCTGGTGCAGGCGATCCGGGTCGTGGCCGCGGGTGAGGCGATGCTCGCGCCGAGCATCACCAGGCGGCTGCTCGACAAGTACGCCACGCATCTGCCCTCGGGCGAGGAGCCGGTGCCGGACACGCTGCACACGCTCACCGACCGCGAGGTGGAGGTGCTGAAGCTGGTGGCGCGCGGGCTGTCCAACGCCGAGATCGCCGCCGACCTGTTCGTCAGCGAGACCACCGTCAAGACGCACGTGGGGCATGTGCTCACCAAACTGGGCCTGCGCGACCGCGTGCAGGCCGCGGTGTACGCCTACGAGAGCGGGCTGGTGCGCCCCGGCGCGCAGTAGCCTCCCACCACCCGGAAACACGAAGAGGGCGCCCCCTGCCGAGCAGGGGGCGCCCTCTTCCTTCACGCACGCGGGTGCGTCAGGCGTCCTTGCTCAGCTCCCAGAAGCGGAACACGGTGGACGCGTCGAGGCAGTACTCCAGTCCGTACACGCCGTCGCGGACGACCGCGTACTGCTTGGCCTGCCACACCGGCAGGACGGGCAGCTCGTCGGCGACGATGTCCTGGAGCTCGCCGAACTCCTTTTCGGTGGAGGCGCGGTTGGTCAGGGCGGCGGTGCGCGGGATGAGCGTGCCGGTGATGGTGCCGTTGTCGTAGTTGTTGTCCAGCACGTTGTCCTTGCCGAAGAAGGGGGCCGTGAAGTTGTCGGCGTCCGGGTAGTCGGGCACCCAGCCCTTCACGTAGACGCCGTACTTGCCGGCGGCGATGTCCTTCTCGTACTGCCCGAAGGGGACGGACTTGACGGTGGCGTCGAACAGGCCGCTCGCGTTGAGCTGGCCGGCGATGGCGTTCAGCTCCTGGTCGGTGGCGGGGCCGTAGCGGGACGGCGTCGACCAAAGGGTGAGCTTCACCTTGCCGTTGATGCCGTCGGCGCGCAGTGCGTCGGCCGCCTTGGACTTGGAGGGGCGTGCGCCGTAGGTGTCGAAGAAGGCCGTGTTGTGGCCGGCGATGCCCGCCGGGATGATCGAGTACAGCGGGGTCGCGGTGCCCTGGTAGACGTCCTTGATGAGGGCTTCGCGGTCGAGCAGGTGGGCGATGGCCTTGCGCACGCCGGGCTTTCCGGCGACCGGGTCGTCCATGTTGAACACCAGGTGCTGGACCTCGGCGCTGCTGCCCTCGACGACCTCGACGCCGGTGCCGTCGTCGGCCTTCTCCATGTCCGCGATGTCGCCGGCGGTGAGGCCGCGGTAGGCGATGTCGACGTCCCCGGCCTGGATCGCCTGCTTCAGGGCGGTCTGATCGCCGTCGAAGAACTTGAGCGTCACGCCGGCGTTCTTCACCTCGGCGGTGCCCTTGTAGTTCTCGTTGACGGAGAAGACGGCCTGCTGTTCGTCGATCGAGTCGAGCTGGTAGGGGCCGGAGCCGACGGCCTTGCCGTCCTTGCGCAGCCCGTCCGCGTCGTACTGGCGGTGGTCGACGATGGAGCCGGCGCCGGAGGCGATCTTGCTCGGGAAGGTGGCGTCGGCCGTGTTGAGCCGGAAGACGACCGTCTTCTCGTCGGGCGTCTCGACCTTGTCCAGCGTCGGGAACATGATCGCGGGCCCGTCGGGGTCGTTGATCTTCAGCATGCGGTCAAAGGAGAACTTGACGTCCTCGGAAGTGAGCTGGTCACCGTTGCTGAACTTGAGGCCGTCCTTCAGCGTGCACTTGTAGACCGTGGTCTGCGTGTCGCTGAAGGAGCAGCTCTCGGCTGCCTCCGGCTGGGGTTCCGTGGCGCCCTTGGGGAAGCTGAGCAGCGACTGGAAGACGTTGTTGAACAACAGCCAGGAGCCGGGGTCGTAGCCGGATGCAGGGTCGGTGGCCAGGACGTCGTCGGACATCCCCACCACCACGTTGGAGCCGTCCCCCGCGGAGTCTCCGGCCTCCGTTCCACAGCCGGTCAGCAGGCCGGAGGCAAGCCCCGCCACGAGGGGCAGGACCGGCCACTGGTTGCGTATGTTCACGTGTGTGCCCTGTCGTCGGTTCTCGAGAACGCCCGGAGCATGTCCCTGGCTCCGGGCACGGTTCCCCGGGGGCCGCGGTCACCGGCCCCGGGGTTCCCATGGGTCCGTCAGCCACTCACGCCCCGGCCGAGCTCCCACAACTGGAGCGTCGACGAGGAGTTGAGGGCGTACGCGGTACCCGTGATGTCGTCGCGCGCGGCGACGTACTGCTTGCCCTGCCACAGCGGCAGCACCGGTACGTCGGAGGCGACGATGTCCTGAATGTCCGTCAGGCTGCTGGAGGCGGACAGCCGGTCCGCCTCACGGCGCGACTCCGGGATCAGGGTGTTGCGGATCCGGCTGTTGTCGTACGGCGAGCCGAGGGTGTTGTCCTTGTCCAGGAAGGGCGCGAGGAAGTTGTCGGCGTCCGGGAAGTCCGGGAACCAGCCCATGCCGTAGACGTCGTAGTCGCCCTTCTTCTCAGCCGGGCGGAAGGTGTCCCACGGCGTGCCCTTGACGCTGACGTCGAACAGGCCGCTGGAGTTCAGCTGGTCGCGGAGGACCTGGAACTCCTGCTTGGTGGCCGGACCGTAGTGGTCGGTCGTGTAGTGCAGCGTCAGCTTCACCGGGGCGGTGACGTTCGCCTGGTTGAGCAGCGAGCGCGCCTTGGTGACGTTCGGGTCGCCGTACTTGTTGAAGAACGAGTTGGAGTGGCCGGTGACGCTGGCCGGGACGAGCGAGTACAGCGGCTCGGCCTGCGATCCGTAGACCTTGGAGACCAGCGCGCTGCGGTTGACGACCTGGGCCATCGCCTGGCGTACGGCCTTGGACTTCACGGTCGGGGCGTCGGTGTTGAAGCCCAGGTAGCGGATCTCCAGGCCGGGCATCTCGACGAGGTCGATGCCGGTGTCCGCGTCGCCCGAGAGCTTGCGGATCTGCTCCGGTGACATCGCACGGGTCATCAGGTCGATGTCGCCCTTGTTCAACGCCGTGCCCATGGCGTCGGCGTCCTTGAAGGAGACCATGTCGACCTTGTCGTTGTTCACCTTCAGGCTCCCCTTGTAGGAGGGGTTCCGGGTGAACCGGGCCTTGACCATCTCGTTGTTCTCGACCTCGGCCTTGAGCGTGTACGGGCCGGAGCCCTCGAGGTCGAAGCCGTCGCGCAGCTTGTTCTTCGGGTAGTCGTCGGGGTCGACGATGCCGGCGACCGGGGTCGACAGCTTGTACGGGAACGTCGCGTCGGCGGTCTTGAGGTGGAAGATGACCTCGCGGTCGCCCTGCGTCTCGACGGTGTCGATGGTGGACAGCAGCGCGAACACGCCGCTGTCGGCCTTGAGGGAACGGGCGCGGTCGATCGAGTACTTGACGTCGGCCGCGGTGACGGAGTCGCCGTTCGCGAACTTCAGTCCGTCGCGCAGGGTGCAGGCGTAGCGCTCGTTGCCGGTGTCGGTGAAGCCGCAGCGCTCGGCGGCCTCGGGTACCGGCTCGCCCTCGCCGCGCGGCTGGATCATCAGGGTCTGCACGGTCTGGCGCAGGATGTTCCAGGTGCCGACGTCGTAGGCGTACGCCGGGTCGAGGGGTGCGGGGGCGTCCTTCGAGGCGGTGAACCGGTCCGTGGTGCCGACGACGATCGCGTCGCCGTTGTCGCTCCCGCTGTCCGTCCCGCCGCAGGCGGCGAGCACCGGCGCGAGCAGGCCGATCACGGCCGGCAGCACCAAAGTCTTGCGGTTCATGCTCGAGTTTCTCCAGAGCTGTCGACTCCGTGTACCCGGCATGCAGGGGTGGCGCAGCGGATCACGGGGGTGGGGCGATGTTCTCGCGTCGAGATTAGTCGCGGTCGGCAGGAGGGTTCGCCGCCACCGGAGTTGAGCACCCATCACGCTGCGGAACCGGGCGTGGACGCACCGAAAACCCGACAGCGGAAGCTTTGGTGCAGCGTTCCATCAATCGGGACACAAGGGCACGCCGACAGCCCTCTTGAAGAGGTGCGCAGCATGCTCCGGACCTGCTGTCGACCCCGGACTGCGTGGGGAACGTCACACCCGTAAACGGGTGCGAGCGTGCGGGAATTCGATCCTCCGGGGAGTTCGAATTCACTTCGGAATTACCCTCCTAACACCGCTGCACGCTGGGTGAACAGCTAGCGCATTTCCGTCATCAGGCCGTGCAGAAATGTCAGGTCGACCTCTTCGAGAGAGGTGACGACCGTACGCCTCAGGGCCGGGGCGATGGGGGCCACGGAGGGCACCGCCACGACTTGGCAGCCCGCGGCCTCGGCGGCGGCGACTCCGGTCGCGGTGTCCTCGATGACGGCGCACCGGGCGGGCTCGGCTCCGAGGCCGGCGGCGGCCGCCAGATAAGGGTCGGGGTGGGGCTTGGTGCGCGGCACCTCGTCACCGGCCACCGTGAGGCTGAAGTGGTGGGCGCCCAGGGAGGTCAGCACCCGGTCGATGATGCGCCGGTGCGAGGCGGAGACCAGGGCCGTGGGGATCTCGTACTCGTACAGCTCGGCCAGCAGCCGGCCGGCGCCGGGCATCAGCGGCAGGGCGTGGCCGATGCGCTCCTCGAAGCCGTCGTTCAGCAGGACCGTGAGCTCGTCGAGGGTGATGTCCGCGCCGGTGGCCTCGATCAGGAACCCCGCGCTGCGGGTCATGGGACCGCCGACCACGACATGCCGCCAGGACTCGTCCAGCCTGTGGCCGAGGGAGGCGAAGACCTCGACCTCGACGTCCCACCAGAAGCCCTCCGTGTCCACCAGGGTGCCGTCCATGTCGAGGAGCACGGCCTGCAGGGCCGAGCCCTCGGCCGTACGTGTACCGAGCGCGGGGACCGTACTGGTCATCCACCTACCTCCTTGAGGGACGATCAGGCCGGTTCCCACGTGGGAACCGGCCTGCAGTGGACCGACCAGTCTACGTCGTGTGCGGTCGAAGTGCCTCGTTTAACCGCTGTGCCCCCGGGCACAACGTGCATACACCGGGGGTCGCTGTGGCGTGTGCCCGACGGGGCGGCTCAGCGGGCGTTGAAGTACTTCGCCTCCGGGTGGTGGATCACGATGGCGTCCGTGGACTGCTCGGGGTGCAGCTGGAACTCCTCGGACAGGTGGACGCCGATGCGCTCCGGCTGGAGCAGGTCGGCGATCTTCGCGCGGTCCTCCAGGTTGGGGCAGGCGCCGTAGCCCAGGGAGAAGCGGGCCCCCCGGTACTTCAGCTCGAACATGCCCTGCATCTCGTCCGGGTCCTCGCCGGCGAAGCCGAGTTCGGATCGCACGCGCGCGTGCCAGTACTCGGCGAGCGCCTCGGCCAGCTGCACGGACAGGCCGTGCAGTTCGAGGTAGTCGCGGTAGGCGTTGGCCTCGAAGAGCCGCGCGGTCTCCTCGCCGATGCGCGAGCCGACGGTGACGACCTGGAGGCCCACGACGTCGGTCTCGCCGGACTCCTCCGGGCGGAAGAAGTCGGCCAGGCACAGGCGCCGGCCGCGGCGCTGGCGCGGGAAGGTGAAGCGGGTGCGCTCGTTGCCCTGCTCGTCCAGGATGATCAGATCGTCGTCCTTGGAGACGCACGGGAAGTAGCCGTAGACCACGGCCGCCTCCAGCAGGTTCTCCGTCTGGAGCTTGTCCAGCAGCCCGCGCAGCCGGGGCCGGCCCTCGCCCTCGACCAGTTCCTCGTACGACGGGCCCTCGCCGGTGCGGGCCTGCTTCAGGCCCCACTGGCCCTTGAACAGGGCGCCCTCGTCGAGCCAGCTCGCGTACTCCTTGAGCTGGATGCCCTTGATCACACGGGTGCCGCGGAAGGGCGGCTCGGGGACCGGGTTGTCGGTGGCGACGTCGGAGCGGACGTGCCCCTCCTCGGGGTGCTCCTCGACGGCGGCCGGGGCGGTGGCCCGCACGCGGCGCTGCTTCAGCTCGGGCAGCTTCGCACCGGGCACGCCCCGCTTGACGCCGATCAGGGCGTCCATCAGGCGCAGGCCCTCGAAGGCGTCGCGGGCGTAGCGGACCTCGCCCGCGTAGATCTCGTGCAGGTCCTGTTCGACGTAGGCGCGGGTGAGGGCGGCGCCGCCGAGGATCACCGGGAAGCGGGCGGCAAGTCCCCGGGTGTTGAGCTCCTCCAGGTTCTCCTTCATGATCACGGTGGACTTGACCAGGAGACCGGACATGCCGATGACGTCGGCCTTGTGCTCCTCGGCGGCGTCCAGGATCGCGGAGACCGGCTGCTTGATGCCCAGGTTGACGACGTTGTAGCCGTTGTTGGTCAGGATGATGTCGACGAGGTTCTTGCCGATGTCGTGCACGTCGCCGCGCACGGTGGCCAGCACGATGGTGCCCTTGCCGGCCTCGTCGGTCTTCTCCATGTGCGGTTCGAGGTGGGCGACGGCCGTCTTCATCACCTCGGCGGACTGGAGGACGAACGGCAGCTGCATCTGGCCGGAGCCGAACAGCTCACCGACGACCTTCATGCCCTCCAGCAGCGTCTCGTTGACGATGTCCAGGGCCGGGCGGGACTGCAGGGCCTCGTCGAGGTCGGCCTCCAGGCCGTTCTTCTCACCGTCGATGATGCGCCGCTTCAGGCGCTCGTCCAGCGGCAGGGCGGCCAGTTCCTCGGCCTTGCCGGCCTTGAGGGACTTGGCGGTGGCGCCCTCGAACAGCTGCATCAGCTTCTGCAGCGGGTCGTAGCCCTCGGCGCGGCGGTCGTAGATGAGGTCCAGAGCCGTCTGGACCTCCTCCTCGCTGAAGCGGGCGATCGGCAGGATCTTGCTCGCGTGCACGATCGCCGAGTCCAGGCCCGCCTTGACGCACTCGTCGAGGAAGACGGAGTTGAGCAGGATGCGGGCGGCCGGGTTGAGGCCGAAGGAGATGTTGGACAGGCCGAGGGTGGTCTGCACCTTCGGGTGGCGCCGCTTCAGCTCGCGGATGCCCTCGATGGTGGCGATGCCGTCCTTGCGGGACTCCTCCTGGCCGGTGCAGATGGTGAAGGTCAGGCAGTCGACGAGGATGTCCTCCTCGTGGATGCCCCAGTTGCCGGTCAGGTCGTCGATGAGCCGTTCGGCGATCTCGACCTTCTTCTCGGCGGTGCGGGCCTGGCCCTCCTCGTCGATGGTCAGCGCGATCAGCGCGGCGCCGTGCTCCCTGGCGAGCTGGGTGACCTTGGCGAAGCGGGACTCGGGGCCGGCGCCGTCCTCGTAGTTCACCGAGTTGATCACCGCGCGGCCGCCGAGCTTCTCCAGACCGGCCCGGATGACGTCGACCTCGGTGGAGTCCAGCACGATCGGCAGCGTGGAGGCGGTGGCGAAGCGGCCGGCCAGTTCCTCCATGTCGGCGACGCCGTCGCGGCCGACGTAGTCCACGCACAGGTCGAGCATGTGCGCGCCTTCGCGGATCTGCTCGCGGGCCATCTCGACGCAGTCGTCCCAGCGGCCGTCCAGCATGGCCTCGCGGAACTTCTTCGAGCCGTTGGCGTTCGTCCGCTCGCCGATGGCCAGGTAGGAGGTGTCCTGGCGGAACGGCACCGACTGGTACAGCGACGCCGCGCCCGGCTCGGGCTGCGGGCTGCGCTCGCTCGGGGTGACGTCCCGGACGCGCTCCACCAGCTGGCGCAGGTGTTCCGGCGTGGTGCCGCAGCAGCCGCCGACCAGGGACAGGCCGTAGTCCCGGACGAAGTTCTGCTGGGCGTCGGCCAGGCCCTCGGGGTCGAGCGGGAAGTGGGCGCCGTCCTTGGTGAGGATCGGCAGGCCGGCGTTCGGCATGCACAGCAGCGGGATGCGCGAGTGGCGCGTCAGATAGCGCAGGTGCTCGCTCATCTCGGCCGGGCCGGTGGAGCAGTTCAGGCCGATCATGTCGATGCCGAGCGGCTCCAGCGCGGTCAGCGCCGCGCCGATCTCGGAACCGAGCAGCATGGTGCCGGTGGTCTCGAAGGCCATCGAGCACAGCAGGGGCACCTCGACGCCGGTGGCCTCCATGGCCCGGCGGGCGCCCAGGACGGAGGCCTTCGTCTGGAGCAGGTCCTGCGTGGTCTCCACGAGCAGCGCGTCCGCGCCGCCGGCGAGCAGGCCCTCGGCGTTGGCCTGGTAGCCGTCGCGGATGGTGCCGTAGGTGACGTGGCCGAGCGTGGGCAGCTTCGTGCCCGGGCCGATCGAGCCGAGCACCCAGCGCGGCCGGCCGTCCCGGGCGGCGTGCTCGTCGGCCGCCTCGCGGGCGATCCGGGCACCCGCCTCGGACAGTTCGTGCACCCGGTCGGAGATCTCGTACTCCGCCGCGGCCGTGTGGTTGGCGCCGAAGGTGTTGGTCTCGACGCAGTCGACGCCGACCGCGAAGTACGCGTCGTGGACGGAACGGACGATGTCCGGCCGGGTCACGTTGAGGATCTCGTTACAGCCTTCGAGATTCTCGAAGTCCTCGAGCGTCGGGTCCTGCGCCTGGAGCATGGTGCCCATGGCCCCGTCGGCCACGACCACACGGCTGGCCAGGGCCTCTCGGAGGGCGGACACACGGGTCCGGCTGTCGGAAGGGGTCGGTGGCAACGAGGCCATGTAAAGGGCTCCCTCGAGTGCGACGGCTGTCGGCTATGCGGCTTCCCGGACACACGGGGGGCATCCGGGGGAACGGCGCACGGCGCCAGCGTAACCGGGCACGGGCCGCGATGGGCAGGGCGTCCACGGGACGGACGCGAATGGCGCGCCTGATCGCCCATGTGGCACTGATGAGCCCCTGAGGTGCTCCTGATGTGCCACGTGTGACGCGCCGCGGCGCGGCGCCGGTGCCCCACGGGTCGACACGCCGCCGCGACACAAAGCGACCCGCCGGCGCAACAAATGGTGACCGCCATTAGCGAGAGGTCGGCATCGACCGGTAGTGTTCGGCATTGCCGAACAAAGGCTGCGGGCGCCGCTGGTCGGCGGTCGAAGGGGACGGAGGCAGTACGGCGATGGCACGGAACATCCAGTCGCTCGAACGGGCGGCCGCGATGCTGCGGCTGCTCGCGGGCGGCGAGCGGCGGCTCGGCCTGTCGGACATCGCCTCGTCGCTGGGCCTGGCCAAGGGCACCGCTCACGGCATCCTGCGCACCCTCCAGCAAGAGGGCTTCGTGGAGCAGGACGACACCTCGGGGCGCTACCAGCTCGGCGCGGAACTGCTGCGCCTGGGCACCACCTACCTCGACGTGCACGAGCTGCGGGCGCGCGCCCTGGTGTGGACCGACGACCTGGCGCGGTCCAGCGGCGAGAGCGTCTACCTGGGCGTGCTGCACCAGCAGGGCGTGCTGATCGTGCACCACGTGTTCCGGCCCGACGACAGCAGGCAGGTCCTGGAGATCGGGGCCATGCAGCCGCTGCACTCCACGGCTCTGGGCAAGGTGCTCTCCGCCTACGACCCGGTGGCGCACAGCGAGGCCCTGGAGGCCGACCGCAAGGCGTTCACGGACCGGACCGTGTGCGAGCCGGAGGACTTCGAGCACATCCTCGACGTCACACGCGCGCGTGGTTACGCGGCGGACGTCGAGGAGACCTGGGAGGGCGTCGCCTCCCTGGCCGCACCCATCCACGACCGGCGGCGCATGCCGGTCGGCGCGGTCGGCATCACGGGTGCCGTGGAGCGGCTGTGCCGGCCCGACGAAGAGCGAGCGCTGCGCCCCGAGCTGATCGCGGCCGTCCGGGACTGCGCTCGCGCGGTCTCCCGGGATCTGGGTGCAGGGCGGTTCTGACGGGGACACGCGAGGACCGAGGACCGGGCCGCCACAGGGCGTTCCGGTCCTCGGCATGCCCGCGCTCAGGGGCCGCCGGCGAGCCGCGCTGGAGATCCACGGGGCCTCGGCGATCAGTAACGATCGTGTTTTCGACAACACAGCCCTTGACGTGCTCGTAACGCCGAAGCAAGACTCCCGTCCATCGGTCGACATTGTCGAACAGCTACCGGCAATACGCGCTAGAGTGTGACAACGCCAGGCCGGTATAGAACTTCACCCCTGGACGAAGGACAAAGGAGTCGCGGGTGTCCAGCTCCGACATCTTCATCGGCGAGACCATCGGTACCGCCATACTCATCCTCCTCGGCGGCGGAGTCTGCGCCGCCGTCACGCTGAAGGCCTCCAAGGCCCGTAACGCCGGCTGGCTCGCCATCACCTTCGGGTGGGGCTTCGCGGTGCTCACGGCGGTCTACACGTCGGCGCCGCTGTCCGGCGCCCACCTGAACCCCGCCGTGACCCTCGCGATCGCGATCAAGGACGGCGACTGGAAGAACGTCCCGGTCTACTGGGCCGGACAGATCCTCGGCGCCATGATCGGTGCCGCCCTGGTCTGGATCGCCTACTACGGCCAGTTCCAGGCGCATCTCACCGACCGGGAGATCGTCGGCGGGCCGGGCGCGCAGGACACGGCCAAGGCCGTCGAGGCCCAGGAGAAGGCCGCCGGCCCCGTGCTGGGCGTCTTCTCCACGGGGCCCGAGGTCCGGGTCGCCTGGCAGAACGTCGCCACGGAGATCATCGGCACCGTCGTGCTCGTGCTCGCCGTGCTCACCCAGGGCCTGAACGACAAGGGCAACGGCCTGGGCACGCTGGGCGCGCTGATCACCGCGCTCGTGGTGGTGTCCATCGGCCTGTCCCTCGGCGGTCCGACGGGCTACGCGATCAACCCGGCACGTGACCTCGGTCCGCGCATCGTGCACGCCCTGCTGCCCCTGCCCAACAAGGGCGGCTCCGACTGGGGCTACGCCTGGGTCCCGGTGGTCGGTCCGCTGATCGGCGGCGCCATCGCGGCAGGCATCTACAACGTCGCATTCGCCTGAGAAGCAGTTCTCGCGCCCGTCGCGAAACTTCCAGCACGCGCCGTACGTAAAGCCCCTTAAACCCGGAATTATCAGGAGCACACAGTGACCGACGCGCACACCGCCGGCCCCTTCATCGCCGCCATCGACCAGGGCACCACCTCGTCCCGCTGCATCGTCTTCGACCGCGACGGCCGGATCGTGTCCGTCGACCAGAAGGAACACGAGCAGATCTTCCCGAAGCCGGGCTGGGTCGAGCACAACGCCACCGAGATCTGGACCAACGTCCAGGAGGTCGTCGCCGGGGCCATCGAGAAGGCCGGCATCACCCGCGACGACATCAAGGCCATCGGCATCACCAACCAGCGCGAGACGACCGTGCTGTGGGACAGGAACACCGGTGAGCCCGTCCACAACGCCATCGTCTGGCAGGACACCCGCACCGACACCCTCTGCCGCGAGCTCGGCCGCAACGTGGGCCAGGACCGCTTCCGCCGCGAGACGGGTCTCCCCCTCGCCTCCTACTTCGCCGGTCCGAAGGCCCGCTGGCTGCTCGACAACGTCGACGGGCTGAAGGAGCGCGCCGAGGCGGGCGACATCCTCTTCGGCACCATGGACAGCTGGGTCATCTGGAACCTGACCGGCGGTGTCGACGGCGGCAAGCACGTCACGGACGTCACCAACGCCTCCCGCACGATGCTGATGAACCTGCACACGATGCAGTGGGACGACAAGATCTGCGAGTCCATCGGCGTCCCGAAGCAGATCCTGCCCGAGATCCGCTCCTCCGCCGAGGTCTACGGCGAGATCACCGGCGGCAAGCTGGGCGACCTGCTCGGCGGCATCCCCGTCGCCTCCGCGCTCGGCGACCAGCAGGCCGCCCTGTTCGGCCAGACGTGTTTCGCCGAGGGCGAGACCAAGTCGACCTACGGCACCGGCACCTTCATGGTGATGAACACCGGCGACAAGATCATCAACTCGTACAGCGGTCTGCTGACCACCGTCGGCTACAAGATCGGCGACCAGGACACGGTCTACGCCCTGGAGGGCTCGATCGCCGTCACCGGTTCGCTGGTGCAGTGGATGCGCGACCAGATGGGCCTGATCTCCACGGCCGCCGAGATCGAGACGCTCGCGCTGTCGGTGGAGGACAACGGCGGCGCCTACTTCGTGCCGGCCTTCTCCGGCCTGTTCGCCCCGTACTGGCGCTCCGACGCCCGCGGTGTGATCGCCGGCCTGACCCGGTACGTCACCAAGGCGCACCTGGCGCGTGCCGTCCTGGAGGCCACCGCCTGGCAGACGCGGGAGATCGCCGACGCCATGACGAAGGACTCCGGCGTCGAACTGGCCGCCCTGAAGGTCGACGGCGGCATGACCTCCAACAACCTGCTGATGCAGACCCTCGCCGACTTCGTGGACGCCCCCGTGGTGCGCCCGATGGTCGCCGAGACCACCTGCCTCGGCGCCGCCTACGCCGCCGGCCTCGCCGTCGGCTTCTGGAACAGCACCGACGACCTGCGCGCCAACTGGCGCCGGGCCGCCGAGTGGACCCCCCGCATGGACGCGGACACCCGCGCCCGTGAGTACAAGAACTGGCTCAAGGCCGTCGAGCGGACCATGGGCTGGCTCGAGGACGAGGAGTAAGAAACCGTATGACCAGTCAGTCCACCCTGAAGTCCGTGCCTGCCCTGGGGACGCGCCCGTCCTCCGGCTCGAACCCGAGCCGAGCCGAGACCAGGGAGCAGCTCGCCAAGGCGTCGTACGACCTTCTCGTGATCGGCGGCGGCATTCTGGGCATCTCCACCGCCTGGCACGCCGCGCAGTCCGGCCTCAGGGTGGCTCTGGTCGACGCCGGCGACTTCGCCGGTGCCACCTCCTCCGCCTCCTCCAAGCTGCTCCACGGCGGTCTGCGCTACCTGCAGACCGGCGCGGTGAAGCTGGTGGCGGAGAACCACTTCGAGCGCCGTGCGGTCTCCCGGCAGGTGGCTCCCCACCTGGCGAACCCGCTCACGTTCTACCTCCCCGTCTACAAGGGCGGGCCGCACGGCGCGGCGAAGCTCGGGGCGGGCGTCTTCGCCTACTCCGCGCTGTCGGCCTTCGGCGACGGCGTCGGGCATCTGCTCTCGCCGGCCAAGGCCGCGCAGGACGTGCCCGAGCTGCGCACCGAGAACCTCAAGGCCGTGGCCGTGTACGGCGACGACCAGATGAACGACGCGCGCATGGCGCTGATGACGGTCCGCGGGGCCGTCGAGGCGGGCGCGGTCGTCCTCAACCACGCCGAGGTGACGGGCCTGCGCTTCACCCAGGGCCGCGTCACCGGCGCCGAGCTCAGGGACCGTCTCTCCGGCGACGAGTTCGGCGTCAACGCCCGGCTGGTGCTGAACGCGACCGGCCCGTGGGTCGACCACCTGCGCCGCATGGAGGACGCGAACGCCGCGCCGTCCATCCGCCTGTCCAAGGGCGCCCACCTGGTCCTGAAGCGCACCTCCCCCTGGAAGGCCGCGCTCGCGACCCCGATCGACAAGTACCGCATCACCTTCGCCCTCCCCTGGGAGGACATGCTGCTGCTGGGCACCACCGACGAGGAGTTCGAGGGCGACCCGGCGGATGTCGCGGTCACCGACAAGGACATATCCCAGATCCTCGACGAGGCCGCCTTCTCGGTCCGCGACCAGCAGCTGAGCCGCGACCTCATCACGTACGCCTTCGCCGGCCTGCGCGTGCTGCCGGGCGGCCCCGGCGACACCGCGAAGGCCAAGCGCGAGACGGTGGTGACCGAGGGCAAGGGCGGGATGCTGTCCGTCGCGGGCGGCAAGTGGACCACGTTCCGGCACATCGGCCGCACGATCATGAAGAAGCTGGAGTCGCTGCCGGGCCACCCGCTGGGCGACGACTTCGAGCCCATCAGCTCGCTGCCGAAGAAGCTGCCGCTGCCCGGCATCGCCAACCCCCGCGCGGTCGCCCACCGGCTGCTGACCGACCGCCCGGCACCCGGCCCGCGCATGGCGGCCGACACCGCCAGGCACCTGGCCACGCACTACGGCTCGCTGGCCTTCGACATCGCCCGTCTGGCCAACGAGAGCCCCGAGCTCGCCGAGCGCGTCCACCCGGACGCCCCGGAGATCTGGGCGCAGGTCGTCTGGGCCCGTGACCACGAATGGGCCGAGACGCAGGACGACGTGCTGCGCCGTCGCACGACGCTGACGATCCGCGGCCTGGCCACGGACGACGTCCGCGCCAAGGTCCAGGACCTGCTCGACAAGAAGTAGGCACGGCTCGGGAGGGTCCCCGTCACGGGGGCCGGGGGACCCCTCGCGGGGACCCGGGGGGGATCCCGTTGCCGGAAGGGGCGGTTCCACGCCGACGGAGCCGCCCCTTCCGCGTTCCCGACCCCCATAATGACCTGATACGTCGGAGGTCTTGAGCGACAGGGAGGCCGGCCATGGCAGTCACCGACGAGGCGATCGAAAAGATCAAGGGCATGATCGTCTCCGGCGCGCTGCGCCCGGGCGACCGGCTGCCCAAGGAGAGCGAACTCGCCGCCGACCTAGGCCTGTCGCGCAACTCCCTGCGGGAGGCCGTCCGCGCGCTGTCCCTGATCCGGATCCTGGACGTCCGGCAGGGCGACGGCACATACGTCACCAGCCTCGATCCGCAGCTGCTGCTGGAGGCGCTGAGCTTCGTCGTGGACTTCCACCGCGACGACACGGTCCTGGAGTTCCTGGCGGTACGCCGCATCCTGGAGCCGGCGGCGACGGCGATGGCCGCCCTGCGGATCAGCGAACAGCAGCTCGACGCACTCACGGCCCAGCTGGACAAGCTGGGTGACGACCCGTCCGTCGAGGACCTCGTCGGCTGCGACCTGGAGTTCCACCGGGGCATCGTGCAGAGCTCGGGCAACTCCGTGCTGTGCTCGCTGCTCGACGGGCTGTCGGGCCCCACCACCCGGGCCCGGATCTGGCGCGGCCTCACCCAGGAGGACGCGGTCGGCCGCACACTGCGCGAGCACCGGGCGATCCTCGCGGCCCTGCGGGACCGGGACGCCGAGGCGGCGCGCTCGTGGGCGACGGTTCACATCGCGAGCGTGGAGCAGTGGCTGCGCTCCACGCTGTGACCAGGGCCTCACGCACAGCTCGGATGAATCCGGGGTGTTCAGGGGTTGATCGCGGGGCAGTGATGGGGTCACTCCCTCTGCAAGGGGGCTGCGGGCGCCCCCTTGGCACGCCGTAAGGTTGGGGGGTACGCGAGGGCACGTCGGAAGGAGGCGCTGGGTGATCGAGCTCGAGGGGGTTCCCGAGCTGATCGACCCGGTCATGGTGGCCGCGTTCGAGGGCTGGAACGATGCCGGCGACGCCGCCTCCACCGCGGTCGCGCATCTGGACAGGGAGTGGAAGGGCGAGGTCTTCGCGGCGCTGGACGCCGAGGACTACTACGACTTCCAGGTCAACCGCCCCACGGTGTTCATGGAAGCCGGTGTCCGCAAGATCACCTGGCCGACGACAAGGCTGTCGGTGGTCCGGGTCGGCGGGGACAAGCCACGCGATCTCGTCCTGGTCCGGGGCATCGAACCGTCCATGCGCTGGCGGTCGTTCTGCAACGAACTGCTCGGCTTCGCACACGAGCTCGGCGTGGAACTGGTGGTCGTCCTGGGCGCCCTGCTCGGTGACACCCCGCACACCCGTCCGGTTCCGATCAGCGGGACGACGTCCGACCCGGACCTGGCCCGTCGCATGGACCTGGAGGAGACCAAGTACGAGGGGCCCACGGGCATCGTCGGCGTCCTCCAGGAGGCGTGCACGCACGCGGGCGTGCCGGCCGTCTCGCTGTGGGCGGCGGTGCCGCACTACGTGTCGCAGCCGCCGAACCCGAAGGCCACGCTGGCCCTGCTGAACCGGCTGGAGGATCTGATCGACGTGCGCATCCCGCTGGGTGAGCTGCCCGAGGACGCACGCGCCTGGCAGGTCGGCGTGGACCAGTTGGCCGCCGAGGACAGCGAGGTCGCCGAGTACGTCCAGTCGCTGGAGGAGGCCCGGGACACCGCCGAGCTGCCGGAGGCGTCCGGCGAGGCGATCGCCCGTGAGTTCGAGCGCTATCTGCGGCGCCGGGACGGCGGCGGACCGACCGCCTCCGGCGGGCACGCCACGGCGGACGGCAGCGACAGCACGTCGTACCTGCGGGACAACCCCAGCGGCCGTACGCGGCCTCCGAAGCCGCCCAAGCCGGGCACGGACGACGAGGAGTCGTCGGAGGACTGAGCGGGACCGAGCACAGCACCAGGGGCGCCTCCCGGCCGGGAGGCGCCCCTTCGCTCGCGTGCGGTACGGCTACAGCGCGACGCCCAGCAGCGCGTCCACCGCCCGGGAGACCACCCCGGGGGCGCCCTCGTCCGTGCCGCCGCTGCGCTCCTGGAGGGCGGCCCAGCGGTCGACCGCGGTGAGCGCGGCCGGGGCGTCCAGGTCGTCGGCGAGGGCCTCGCGGATCTCCGCCACGAGCGCCTCCGCCGACGGCCCGTCGGGCCGGGACACGGCGGCCCGCCAGCGGCCGAGCCGGGCCACGGCGTCCTCGAGGACCTGGTCGGTCCATTCCCAGTCGGCGCGGTAGTGGTGGGCGAGCAGCGCGAGCCGGATGGCGGCCGGGTCGACGCCGTCGCGCCGGAGCTTGGAGACGAAGACCAGGTTGCCCTTGGACTTGGACATCTTCTCGCCGTCGAGGGCGACCATGCCGGCGTGCACGTACGCCTTGGCCATGGGGAACTCGCCGGTGAGGGCCTGGGCGTGCGAGGCGCCCATCTCGTGGTGCGGGAAGGCCAGGTCGGAGCCGCCGCCCTGGATGTCGAAGCCCATGCCGAGGTGGTCGAGGGCGATGGCCACGCACTCGATGTGCCAGCCGGGGCGTCCGCGCCCGAGGGATCCGCCGTCCCAGCTGGGTTCGCCCTCCCGGGCCGCCATCCACAGCATCGGGTCGAGCGGGTTCTTCTTGCCCGGCCGGTCCGGGTCGCCGCCGCGCTCGGCGGACAGCAGCCGCATCGCCGTGGCGTCGAGCCCGGAGACCTTGCCGAAGTGCGGGTCGGACTCGACGGAAAAGTACACGTCGCCTTCGAGCTCGTACGCCGCGCCCATGTCACGCAGCCTTTCGACGAGCGGGACGATCCCGGGTATGGCCTCGACGGCGCCTATGTACTCGCGCGGCGGGAGCATCCGCAGGGCCGTCATGTCCTCGCGGAAGAGGGCCGTCTCCTGCTCGGCGAGCGCGGCCCAGTCGATGCCGTCGCGCTGCGCCCGCTCAAGGAGCGGGTCGTCGACGTCGGTGACGTTCTGGACGTAGTGAACCTGCCGCTTGGTGTCGAGCCACACGCGCTGCACGAGGTCGAACGCGTTGTAGGTCGCCGCGTGTCCGATGTGGGTGGCGTCGTACGGGGTGATGCCACAGACGTAGATACGGGCGACGGGACCGGGGTCGAGGGTGACCAGACCGCCGGTCGCGGTGTCGTGGATCCTCAGGTCGCGGCCCTGACCAGGCAGGGCGGGGACCTCGGAAGCGGGCCAGGCATGCATGCCTTGAGCCTAACCGGACTGAAGTTCCATATACGAACGGGAGGGGAGCGGACGGCCGAGAAGGCGCTCTTGCGGGAGCTCGGCGTCTGTGCTGCTACACGGGTGGCCAGGGGATCGCCGGCCACTCCCCGCTCGGCTCGGGATGCCTCCCCGAGGCGAGCAGCGCGGCGACCCGCGCGCGGGTGGCGTCGATCTCCGAGCCGGTGATCAGCGGCTGGAGCCGGGCCGTGAGGGGACCGCCGTCCGCCAGGTCCTTCCTGAGGCCTTCGAGGACGTCGACGGCCTCCTGTGTGAGGGGCTCCCCCGCCCACCCCCACAACAGGGTCCGCAGCTTGTTCTCGACGTTGAAGGTGACCCCGTGGTCGATCCCGTACAGCCGCCCCTCGCCGGTCGGCAGCAGGTGCCCGCCCTTGCGGTCGGCGTTGTTGAGCACGGCGTCCAGCACGGCGAGCCGCCGCAGCCGCTCGTCGTCCGCGTGCACGAGGAGCGCGGTGCGGCCCTCGCCGACCTCGGCGAAGCCGACGGCCTTCCAGCCCGGCTCCGGTTCCTCCCCGTCGACCAGCGCGAGCAGCTCCGCCTCCGGCGCCGCCTCGACCCACAGCTGGCACATGCCCTCGCCGTAGGGGCCGTCCCGCAGCACGGTGGGCGGGACCAGGCCCCAGCCGGTCGCCTCGGAGACCTCGTACGCGGCGACCTCGCGCTGGGCGAGCGTCCCGTCGGGGAAGTCCCACAGGGGCCGCTCGCCGGCGACCGGCTTGTAGATGCAGGCCGCGTCCCGGCCGTCGAGGGAGACCGTGCAGTACAGGGCCGCGTTGGACGCCTCACGGATGCGTCCGCGCACGGCGAGTTCGCCCCGGGCGAGCAGTTCGGCGGCCTGAGGAGGTGTCACGCTCCGCGGCGGTATCCGTTCTGGCGCGGACATACGTGTCCTTCCGGGTCGAGCGGGAGGCTGCACAGCGGGCACGGCGGCCGCCCGGCGTTGACGATGTCGAGGGCGCGCTTGGCGAAGGCCCTCGCCTGCGCGCCGGTGAGCCTGACCCGCAGCATCGGGGGCCCGTTCTCCTCGTCCTGGAGCAGCCGCTCCTCGGCCTCGGCGAGGTCCTCCTCGGTGTCGGCGTCGAGTTCGACGAGCGCCTGCGCCTCGACGATCATCAGCTGCTCCTCGCCGTCCCAGGCGAGCGCCATCGTGCCGACCCGGAACTCCTCCTCGATGGGGGTGTCCAGCGGGGCGGTGTCGGTGATCTCCGACGGTGCGACGGCGGGGAC
Organism: Streptomyces sp. NPDC045955; assembly: GCF_056430805.1. Lineage (NCBI taxonomy): Bacteria > Bacillati > Actinomycetota > Actinomycetes > Kitasatosporales > Streptomycetaceae > Streptomyces > Streptomyces sp. NPDC045955. Next base: position 110,280 of record NZ_JBWKKY010000021.1, on the reverse strand, counting down.
GGCGGCGCTGCCTCCGCTACGGCGTACGACCTCGTCGAGCAGTTCGTCCATGCGTTCGGCGAGCGCGGCGACCTGGGTCTTCTCCAGGGCCACGCTGGTCACCCGGGAGCCGGCGGAGGCCTGGAGGAAGAACGAACGGCGCCCGGGCAGTCCGACCGTGCCGGCCACGAAACGCTCCGGATGGTCGTAGAGGAACACCTGACGGGACACGTCCTGTCTCCATTGGAATCGTGGGAACCGTGTGACCACGGCACTGCTGCGACCGCTTCACCCTACTGCGGCCGACGATCACGGTGCGCCCGCACCACCCCCGACGGGGGCCTCGTCGCCCGGCGGTTCCTCGCGCGGCACCAGGGACGTGAAGTCGCCGGTGTCGCCGAGGCGGACGAGAAATGGCCGCAGCCGGGTGTAGCGGATCGCGGTGATGGAACACGGTTCAACGGAAATCCGCTGGAAGAGGTCCAGATGAAGTCCGAGTGCGTCCGCGACGAGCGACTTGATGATGTCGCCGTGCGAGCACATGAGGTAGACGGCGTCGGCGCCGTGGTCGCGCTCCACGCGCGCGTTCCACTCGCGCACGGCCTCGGCGGCGCGTGTCTGCATGGCCCGCATCGACTCCCCACCGGGGAACGCCGCGGCGGACGGGTGGGCCTGCACGACCTCCATCAGGGGCTCGTCCTTGAGCTCGTCGAGCTTGCGCCCCGACCAGTCGCCGTAGTGGCACTCGCCGATGCGCTCGTCGGTGTGCGGGCTGAGGTCCGGCCGGGCCTGGAGCAGGGGCCGGATCGTCTCCTGGCAGCGCTGGAGCGGGCTGGTGACGATCTCGGCGAGGGGCAGTTCGGCGAGCCGCCCGGGCAGCGCGGCGGCCTGCGCGGTGCCTCGTTCGTCGAGGGCGACACCGGGCGTCCAGCCGGCGAGCAGTCCCTCGGTGTTGGCGGTGGAACGTCCGTGCCGGACCAGGATCAACGTGGGCATGCGGTCCAGCGTAGGCGCACGCGCGCGTACGGTGTCGTTCGAGTGACGGGAGACTCTCTTAGTGATCGTCGACTGTGCCATCTACCGCGAGGGACACCGGTCGGAAGGGCCGGAGGACTTCTCCGACGCCCTGGGTGAGGCCCGCAGGGCGGGCGGTTTCGTGTGGATCGGGCTGCACGAGCCGACGGAGCGCGAATTCGACCAAGTGACGCAGGAGTTCGGACTGCATCCCCTGGCCGTCGAGGACGCCCTCAAGGCCCACCAGCGGCCCAAGCTGGAGGTCTATGACGACTCGCTCTTCGTGGTGCTCAAGCCCGTGGCGTACGAGCCGCAGAGCGACACCGTCTCCACCGGCGAGATCATGATCTTCCTGGGCGACGCGTTCGTCGTCACCGTCCGGCACGGCGAGGGCGCCCCGCTCAAGGCCGTACGGCGCCGGCTGGAGCAGGAGCCGGACCTCCTGGGCACCGGCCCCACCGCCGTCCTCTACGCCGTCGCCGACGCCGCCGTCGACCACTACCTGGAGGTCGCGACCGAGCTGCAGGCCGACCTGGAGGGACTGGAGGCGGAGGTCTTCTCACCGGACGACGGGGGCTCGCGGCACACCGCGTCGCGGATCTACAACTTCAAGCGGCAGGTCCTGGAGTTCCGCCGGGCGACCGGGCCGCTGGCCCTGCCGATGAGCCGGCTGGCGGGCACGGCACCCGCCGGCGCGGCCGTGCCGTTCGTGGACGACCGGGCGCGGCCGTTCTTCCGCGACGTCAGCGATCACCTCACGCGTGTGAACGAGTCCGTGGAGAACCTGGACCGGCTGGTGTCGGACATCCTGAACGCGCATCTGGCGCAGATGAGCGTCCGGCAGAACGACGACATGCGGAAGATCTCGGCGTGGGCGGCCATGGCCGCGATCCCCACGATGATCGCGGGGATCTACGGCATGAACTTCGAGCACATGCCCGAGCTGCGCTGGGAGTGGTCCTATCCGGCGCTGATCGCGGTGATGGCCGTGCTCGAGGTGCTGGTGTTCCGGCTCTTCAAGCGCCGGGGCTGGCTGTAGGGCGGGCCGGGGCCGGCTGCGGGCGGGCCGGCTCAGGCGAACTCGGGGGCCGTGGACGCGGGTCCGCCGAGGGCGTCGCGGCGCTCGGGCATCTTCAGGGACACCATCCGGCGCCAGCCGCCCAGCCGTTCGTAGGCGTACCTGGCGTGGATGCCCGCCGCGAGCACCGCCGACTTGGCCCTGGACCAGCCGAGGATGCGGCCCATGTGCGCCATGACGGCGAGGCTGACGTCCCGGTAGATCCGGATCTCGGCGAGCGCGCACGCGCGCAGGGTCCGCTGGATGGCCCGGCCGTGGCCCGCGTAGGCGAAGCGCAGCAGTTCCTCGTGGCAGTAGGCGAGGTGGTTGTCCTCGTCGCTGGAGATCTGCTTGACGGCGCGGCCGATGTCGGGGTCGTCGGCGAAGTGCCTGCGGAGCAGTCGCATCTGCTCGGAGGCGCGCTGTTCGGTGACCCTGCTGTGCGAGAGGTACGTGACGATGTCCTGGACCGTGAGCCGCTCGTCGCGGCCCAGCTGCTCGTGCGCGAGGCCGATGCCGTTCTTCTCCAGGAGCATCGTGTAGTCGGTCTCCGGCGGGACCGGGACGGGGTCGAGGCCGCGCTTCTTCATCAGAGCGTTGAAGATCCGGCCGTGCTTGTCCTCGTCGGCGCCGTGCCGGGTGATCTTGGGGGCGAGTTCCCGCTCGCTGTCGGGGACGAGCGCGGCGATACGGGCGTTCTCCCAGCCGCCCTGGGACTCGCCGCTCGCGGCGATGGAGCAGAACAGGGCGAAGGCCTTGTCGTCGGCGAGGATCTCCTGGAACACACTCTTGGCCGAAAGCATCGTGAGCACCTCTCCCGCGCACGTGCGCGTGCTGCGTGGTTCCGCAGGTTTCCGCAAAGAACGAGTCAAGTGCGGGACGGCAGACGCTGCAACAGGTGCGACGGGCGACTGGGCCGAACGGAGGACAGGCGGGGCCGGCACTGTCGCGGGGGTCTCTGCCGCCGGGCGGGGAGATCCCGCGTAACCGCGGGAGGCGCGGGGCGTTGTTCTGCGTGACGGCCGTGGCGGGGAAGACCTCCGAGCCCCCACCACGGCCGCAGACACCTCCGCCGGGTGCCGTCGTGTCAGGCGAGCCCGGCGCGCTCCAGGGCCTCGGTGCCGGCGCGGAGGGACGCGAGCCGCTCGTCGAGGGTGAAGCCGGCCGGGGCGAGGCTCAGGGTGGTGACGCCGGCCTCCGCGTAGGCCTTCATCCGGTCCGCGATCCGGTCGACGGACCCCAGCAGCGTGGTCTTGTCGATCAGCTCGTGCGGGACGGCGGCCGCGGCGCCCTGTTTGTCGCCGGACAGGTACTTGCCCTGGATCTCGGCGGCCTCCTTCTCGTAGCCCATGCGCTGGGCGAGCTGGTTGTAGAAGTTCTGCTTGGGGCTGCCCATGCCGCCGACGTACAGCGCGGTGTAGGGGCGGAAGGTGTCGGCGAGCGCGGTGACGTCCTTGTCGTCGCCGACGGCGAGCGGGACGGTCGGGCAGACGTCGAAGCCGTCGAGGGTCTTGCCGGCCTTCTCGCGCCCGGCGCGCAGGTACTTGATCGTCGTCTCCTCCAGGTGGTCGGCGGAGGGGAAGATCAGCAGGGCGCCGTCGGCGATCTCGCCGGTCTGCTCCAGGTTCTTCGGGCCGATCGCGGCGATGTACAGCGGGATGTGCTCGCGCTGCGGATGCACGGTCAGCTTGATGGGCTTGCCGGGGCCGCCGGGCAGGGGCAGCGTCCAGTGCTGCCCCTCGTAGGACAGGCGCTCGCGCGTCATGGCCTTGCGGACGATCTCGACGTACTCACGCGTGCGTGCCAGGGGCTTGTCGAACTTGACGCCGTACCAGCCTTCGGAGACCTGCGGGCCGGAGACGCCGAGGCCGAGGCGGAAGCGGCCGCCGGAGAGGGAGTCGAGGGTGGCCGCCGTCATGGCGGTCATCGCGGGCTGGCGGGCCGGGATCTGGAAGATGGCGGAGCCGACGTCGATGCGTTCGGTCTGGGCGGCGACCCAGGTCAGTACGGTGGCGGCGTCGGAGCCGTAGGCCTCGGCGGCCCAGCAGACGGCGTATCCGAGCCGGTCGGCCTCCTGGGCGACGGCCAGGTTGTCCGCGTCCATTCCGGCACCCCAGTAGCCGAGGTTGATACCGAGCTGCATGCCGAATCCCCTTACCGATCAGTAACGTGCACGTGCGCAGACCTTAGCGTGCGGCTCGGCGGGGGACCTAGGGCCAGGACCCGGCCGCGGACAGCCGGGCCGGGCAACTCGCGGACGGGTCCGGGAAATCGGCTGTCCACAGCCCACCACAGGGAAGGCTCTGGCCAGTAATCTCGGCGTTCATGGAGCAGAGGCATCTCGGCCGCACCGGCCTGCGTGTGTCCCGGATCGGGCTCGGCACCCTGACCTGGGGACGGGACACCGACGAGCACGACGCCGCGGACCTGATGAAGACGTTCTGGGAAGCGGGCGGGACCCTCGTCGACACCGCGGACGTGTACGGCGACGGAGAGGCCGAGTACCTGCTCGGCAGGCTCATGGACGGCCTGGTGGCCCGCCGGGACCTGGTCATCTCGACCAAAGCCGGCAGCGTGCCCGACCCCGACCGCCGCTTCGACACCTCCCGCGGCCATCTGCTCTCCGCGCTGGACGCCTCGCTCTCCCGGCTCGGCACCGACTACGTCGACCTGTGGCACGTGCACGCCTTCGACCCGGACACCCCGCTGGAGGAGACCCTCCAGGCCCTCGACCTCGCGGTCGCCAGCGGCCGGGCACGCTACGCCGCCGTCTCCAACTTCTGCGGCTGGCAGCTCGCCAAGGCCGCGACCTGGCAGCTGGCGGCGCCCGGCACGCGGACCCGGCTGGCGGCCACACAGCTGGAGTACTCGCTGCTCCAGCGGGGCGTCGAGCGCGAAGTGCTGCCGGCCGCGCTGGACCTGGGCATCGGGCTGCTGCCGTCCTCGCCGCTGGGGCGCGGGGTGCTGACGGGCAAGTACCGGGGCGACACGACGCCGCCGGACTCGCGCGGTGCCTCGGAGCATCTCGCGCCGTTCGTCGCGCCGTACCTGGACGACACGGCCAGGCGCATCGTGGACGCCGTGACCACCGCGGCCGACGGTCTCGCGGTGACACCGCTCCAGGTGGCGTTGGCCTGGGTCCGCGACCGGCCGGGGGTGGCCGCGCCCATCGTCGGCGCGCGCAACGCGCAGCAGCTCACGGCGGCGTTGTCAGTGGAGACCCTTAGTCTTCCTGACGAGATCTGCCGGGCGCTCGACGACGTGTCGGCGCCTGTGCACCGCTATCCCGATCACGACTGGAGCACGCTGTGAGCACGGAGCCGGAGACCACGGAGGACGCCGAGCCGGGGACACCGACCGGTAGTGCGCAGACCGAGGGAGCCGAGGGGACCGGGGCGGATGCGGCCGGTTCCGGTGACGTGTCCGGGGCCGAGGCGACCGAAGGGGACGCAGCCGATGCCGGTGACGTGTCCGAGGCCGAGGCCGAGCTGCGGGCCCAGCGCCTGGAGCGGGAGCGCATCGAGCAGCGCAAGGCCGGGAAGAAGGCGCCCATCGAGGCCGGCACCAAGCTGAGCGGCAAGGCCGCCGATCTGCTCGCGGCCGTACGAGCCGTGGAGAGCGGCGAGAAACCGGTCGCCGCGGTGTTCGCGGAGCCCGAGCCCGCCCCCCGCCGTTCCGCCCCGGAGCCGGTACGTCGGCCACAGCCGGTCGCGGCCGGGGCCGCCGCCGCGTCGACGGCCCCCGCGCCGGCCGCGGTGCAGGCCGTACGGCAGGTGCTCGGCGAGGGCGGTGCCCCCGAGGTGCTCGCACCGCAGGTGGCCGCCGCCCTCGGCGAGGGCGCGGACGAACGGCTGCGGGCCGATCCCTGGCAGCTGCTGCGGGTCGCCGGCGTGCGTCCCGAGCAGGCCGACGGGTTCGCCCGGGCCCTGCTCGGCGCCGAGTGCGGCCCGGACGACGAGCGGCGGGGCCGGGCCGTCACCGTCTGGCTCCTGGAGCAGGCCGCGCTGGCCGGGCACACCGCCCTGGAGATGCCGGCGCTCCTCGTGGCCCTGACCCAGCGGGGGGTGCCGGACCCCGACGGCGCCGTGCAGGACGCGATCGCGGAGGGCGAGGCGCTGGTCTTCCAGGACGCGCTGGAGGAGACCGGTGGCGCGTCGGCCCGGACGGAGGAGGGCGCGGAGGAGGACGAGGAGCGTCCGGTCCGCGTCCTGGTCGGCCTGGAGCGGTACGCGCTCGCGGAGGAGAGCCTGGCCGACGGTCTGGCCCGGCTGGTGAACTCGGTGCCCAAGCAGGACGGTTCGGCCGAGGACTGGGAGCGGGTCGTCGCCGCGGCCCGGGGTTCGACGGCTGAGCTGCTCCGCGCGGTCGCCGCACACGGCCTGGTCCTGCACACCGGCGGCGAGGCCTCCCTGTCCGAGCCCGCGGCACTTCTGACCGCCGCGCACACCCTCGGCCTGCGCGCCTGGGCCGCCACCCACGGCCCGATCGGCCGTGCCCGCTTCGCGGCTCTGCTGCGCCGGTCCGGCCACCCGGCGGGCCCGGCCGCGGATCAGGCGGCGGGCCTCCCCGGGCAGGCCATCCTCGAACAGGCCGAGACCACCGCCGCCGCGCCCGGTGCCCCCTCCCCCGTCGCCACCGTCGCCGGGCTGCTCTCCGGAGCCGAGGGACCTGGCCGGGACGCGGACGGGGCGCTGGATCTCGATCTGCTCGTCGTGCTCGACGCGCCGCAGCTCGATGTCGAGACGGCCGCGCTGCTGACGGAGTCGCTGCCGGACGGGGCGCGGCTGGTGCTGGCCGGGGATCCGGCGGTGCTGTGGTCCGTGGGGCCGGGACGGGTGTTCGCGGATCTCCTCGCCGCGCGGATCTGCCCGCAGATCGCCTCGCGGCAGCCGGATCCCGGGCCGCTGGGCGAGCTGCTCTCCGGTATCGGCGTCGGCGAGCTGAACCAGGTCGAGGCGCCCGGCAAGGAGGTCGTGATCGTGCCGGTGCGGGACCCGGGCGAGGCCGTGCACCGGACGGTGCAGCTCGTCGCGGACTCGGTGCCGCGGGCGATCGGCGTACCGGCCGAGCAGACGCAGGTGATCACGCCGGGGCACGGCGGCGCCGTGGGCACGCGTGCGCTCAACGCGGCGTTGAAGGAGCGGCTCAATCCGGGCCCGGGCCGCTTCGGCGGCTTCGACCCCGGCGACCGGATCGTCTACTCCCCCGTGCCGGGCCGTGCGCTGCCGGGCCGCGTGGTGAAGGCGGACGGCGAGGGACTGCATCTGGCGTGCGAGGGCGAGGACGTCGTCGTACCGAAGGAGCGGGTGGAGCAGTTCGTGCGGCACGGCTGGGCACTCACCGCGCACCAGGCGGTGGGGAGCCGGTGGCCCGCGGTGGTCGTGGTGCTGCCCGGCGATGCCGCGCAGGCCCTCAGCCGGCCGTGGGTGTACACGGCGTTCGGGCGGGCCGACCGCCATCTGTCCGTCGTGCACGGCGTGGAACAGGCGCTGGCCAGGGCCGTGGCCCAGGTTCCGGCGAAGCCCCGGACGACCCGGCTTCCGGTGCTGCTCGCCCCGCAGATCAGCGGCTGACGACGACGGCGGTGGTCACGGGGCGGCCCGTGACCACCGCCGTCGGGTGGCTGAGGTGTGCGCTCAGCGGCGGTCCGCGTCGAGCGGCTCCAGGTCCTCGTCCTCGTCCAGGCCGGTGTCGAGGTCGTCCTCCACCTCGTCCACCACCTCGTCGTCATCGTCATCGTCATCGACGTCGTCGAACACGGCGCTGACGTCGAAGCGGCAGACCACACTCTGCGGATCGACCTGCTCGAACGGCGCCTCCAGCCACTCGCCGGGATCGGCCGGTTCCTCCGCCGCCGTCACCCAGAGCGTGGAGTCGCCCTCCTCCAGCCCGAACTCCTTGTGCCGGGAGGCGATCTCGTCGGGTTCGAACTCGCCGAAGAGGAGGCCGAGCGCACCGTGGATCGTCCCGGAGGCGGCCGGGCCGTCCTCGCCCTCCGCGGCCTCGATCCGCTGGGCATGGGCGAGCAGCCGCTGTGGCTCCCCCACCGCGTAGTCGCGGCGGATCAGTACGCTCAGCGCGCTCGGTTCCTCGGGCCCCGTGTACGGGGGCAGTGCGTCCTCCGTACCGGGGATCTCGAAGGGTGTGACCTCGTCGTATCGGTCGTAGAGCAGTTCGTCGTACACCTCTGCGGCCGCGGCCAGCTGGTTGAACGCCTCGTAGACGGCCGGGTCGTCCTCCCCCGACCTGCGTTCGACCGCGGCCAGGTGGCGGTCGAGCGCGGTCTTGACCGCCTCGGCGGCGGCGCGTACCTCGGCAGCGGTGGGCTGCGCAGCATCAGACATAGTGCAGACGCTATCCGTACCAGGCCCCAGCCCGCACAATAGATGCGATGCCGGAATACGAATTTGTCGACGTGTACGTGCCGCGCGGGGTCTCCCGCAAGGAGACGGCACGTCTGCTGACCGACCATGCCGAGTACGGACACTGGGAGTTGCACCGTCTGAGCCTGCTGCGCGACGGCAGCCGCAAGGTGCGGTTGCGCCGGCGGATCATCCGTCAGGTGCGGGCCACGTGGTGAGCTGAGACGGGGCACTGGGAGAAGGCATACACGGGAGCGGGCCCCGCATCGGCGGGGCCCGCTCCGTTTCCGCAGTGTCAGGCCTTTCCGGGGCGGCCCGTCAGGCCGAGGCGCGCGCCTTGCGGTAGAGGATCGAGCCCGCGAGCAGCGCGCCCGCGCCGGCCGGCAGGGCGAGGCCGAGCGGCAGGTCGCTGCCGGTGCTGGCGAGCTGGGCGTCGCCCTTGGGCTGGGTGACGAACTGGCCGCCCGGCTCGTTGCCGTCCGACGAACCGCCCGGCTTCCCGCCGTCCGCACCGGGCGGGGTGCCGGGGTCGCCCGGGTTTCCGGGACCGTCCGGACGACCGGGGTCGCCCGGGTTTCCGGGCTTGCCGGGGTCGCCCGGGTGTCCGGGACCGTCCGGACCACCGGGGTTGCCCGGGTTCCCCGGGTTGCCCGGGTTTCCGGGGTTGCCCGGGTTTCCGGGGTTGCCCGGGTTCTCGTGGCCGCCGCCGGGCGGGTCGGTGTGGTGCCCGCCGGAGCCGCCGTTCGCGCAGTCGTTGCCCGTGCTGGAGTTGCCGGCGCCGATGACGTCGACGCTGTTGCCGCAGACGTTCACGGGCGCGTATACCGGCGCCTCGACGTGGTTGCCCGAGCCGACGCCGGGCGAGTCACTGGCATGGCCGCCGGCGTGCGAGCCGCCGTTGCCGCCCGAATCGCCGTGCCCCCCCGACGACGATCCACCGCCCTGGTTGGCGCACGAGTTGCCCACCGACGGGTTGAGGACACCGATCACGTTGACCGTGTTCCCGCACACGTTGACCGGCGCGTGCACCGGTGCCTGCACCGTGTTCCCGGACAGCACTCCGGGCGAGCCCGAACTGGAACCCTGGGCGCCCGAGTCGGCGTGGGCGGAGCCGCCCGCGGCGGCGATCACGCCGGTCGCGGCCGCCACGGTCATCAGACCCTTGCGGGTGACCTGTCGCATTCCTGAATACCTGCCTTCGACCTGTCTCGAATTCTTCTCGAATTCCTCGAAAGAAGCGTTCGGTCCCGGAACGCATGGCACGCGCTCCGGGACCGGTGGCTTTGGAACTCCCCTCAAGAAGGGGGAAGCGTCACTTGTTGACGCAGGTGTTGCCGAAGGCGGGGTTCAGCAAGCCGATCACGGAGACCGTGTTGCCGCAGACGTTCACCGGGACGTGAACGGGCGCCTGAATGACGTTGCCGGACAGGACGCCGGGGGAGTGCGCGGCGACACCCTGGGCACCCGAGTCGGCGACGGCCATGCCCGCGCCCGCGAGAACCAGACCACCGGTGGCAGCCGCAGCAGCGACGACCTTCTTGATCATTATTCCTCCTAGTTGGCAAAGCGACCCATCTTGCGATCGCATTACCTGTAACGAGGAGGGAGTAATGAGGCTACGAGCTTATGGTCGCATTCACCCTTCCCAGTCGATCTCGCACATCCAGCCGAATAGCGGTGTGTCGCAGGGGCGGTTTCAGGACGCGTCGATGAACCGGTCGAGCACCCGCGCGCCGAACTTCAGGCCCTCCACCGGCACTCGCTCGTCCACGCCGTGGAACATGCCGGCGAAGTCCAGCTCCGGCGGCAGCTTCAGCGGCGCGAAGCCGAAGCCCCGGATGCCCAGGTCGTCGAAGGACTTGGCGTCCGTCCCGCCGGAGAGCATGTAGGGGATCGCCTTGGCGGTCGGGTCCTCGGCCAGCAGCGAGGACTGCATCGCCTCCACGAGCGCCCCGTCGAAGGTGGTCTCGACGGCCTTGTCGGCGTGGACGTCCTCGCGCCGCACCTTCGGGCCGAGGATCCGGTCGAGGTCGGCGAGGAACTCCTCCTCGTGCCCGGGCAGGAACCGTCCGTCGACGTGGGCGGTCGCCTCGCCCGGGATGACGTTGACCTTGTAGCCGGCGCCCAGCTGCGTGGGGTTGGCCGTGTTGCTCAGCGTCGCGCCGATGAACTTGGCGATGCCGCCGAGCCTCACGAGGGTCGACTCCATGTCCTCCGGGTCGAGTTCGGTGCCGAGCGCGTCACCGAGCTCGTCGAGGAAGGCGCGGGTGGTCTTGGTGACCCGCACCGGGAACTTGTGCCGCCCCAGCCGGGCGACGGCCTCGGACAGCTCGGTGATCGCGTTGTCCCGGTGGATCATCGACCCGTGCCCGGCCGTGCCGGCCACGGTGAGCTTCATCCAGTGCATGCCCTTCTCGGCCGTCTGGATCAGGTACAGCCGCCGCTCCTCGCTCACCGTGAAGGAGAAGCCGCCCACCTCACTGATCGCCTCGGTGACGCCCTCGAACAGGTCCGGGTGGTTGTCGACGAGGTAGCGGGCCCCGTACGTGCCGCCCGCCTCCTCGTCCGCGAGGAACGCGAGGACGATGTCGCGCGGGGGCTTGCGCCCGCTGCGCAGCCGGTCCCGGACGACCGCGAGGGTCATCGCGTCCATGTCCTTCATGTCGACGGCACCGCGGCCCCACACGCAGCCGTCGGCGATCTCGCCGGAGAAGGGGTGGTGGGTCCAGTCGTCGGCGTTGGCCGGTACGACGTCGGTGTGCCCGTGGATGAGGAGCGCGGGCCGGGACGGGTCCTCGCCCTCGATCCGGGCCACCGTGGAGGCGCGGCCCGGGTGCGACTCGAAGATCTGCGGTTCGAGCCCCACCTCGGCGAGCTTCTCGGCGACATACTCCGCCGCCTTGCGCTCGCCCGGACCCGAGTGGTCGCCGTAGTTGCTGGTGTCGATCTGGATCAGCTCGCGGCAGAGGTCCACGACCTCGTCCTCGCCGGTGACGTTCCTGGCCGTGTCCGTCTCGCTCACGTGCTTCCTCCCGCTGTCACTGCTGGTGGGTCCTCCTCATCCTCCCTCTCCCCGGCCCGCACCCCAAGAGCGGTCCCGTCCCGTCACACGCCGTTCACGCCCGGCCGGGTGCGGGTGGTGGTGATCGGCCACCCCTGAGAGCCTGGTAATGTTTACGTCGTCGCCGCGGGGAGAACCCGCGCGACAGACACCTTGTCCGGGTGGCGGAATGGCAGACGCGCTAGCTTGAGGTGCTAGTGCCCTTTATCGGGCGTGGGGGTTCAAGTCCCCCCTCGGACACACGAAGCTGAGGGCCGTGACCGCGAGGTCACGGCCCTCAGGCGTTGTCGCGGAAGGGTGACCATGACCAGCCGTTCCTGCCCGTGCGGGCTGCCCCAGGCCTACGAGGCGTGCTGCGGCCGCTACCACTCCTCCCAGGCCGCCGCCCCGACCGCCGAGGCGCTGATGCGGTCCCGGTACTGCGCCTTCGTGAAGGGGGACGCCGGGTATCTGCTGCGGACCTGGCATCCGCGGACGCGGCCCGCGACGCTGGAGCCGGATCCGCGGATGCGGTGGACCGGGCTGGAGATCCTGGGCACGAGTGACGGGTCGGCGTTCCACGCCGCCGGGACCGTGGAGTTCCGGGCGTCGTACCGGGGCGGCTCGCTGCACGAGCGGAGCCGGTTCGAGCGGGTCGACGGGGCCTGGGTGTACGTCGACGGGGAGTTTCTGCCATAGCGGGTGCTACGGCGCCAGGATGTCGAGCTCCTGGAGGGCGCCGACCGTGATCTCGCGGGTCAGCTCCTCCGCGCGGGCCGCGTCGCCCGCGCGGACCGCCTCGGCGACCTGGACATGCAGGGTGACGGCGGCGGGGTCGGGATCCTCGAACATCACGTCGTGGTGGGTGCGGCCGGCCAGGACCTCGGCGACGACATCGCCGAGGCGGGCGAACATCTCGTTGCCGGAGGCGTCCAGGATGACGCGGTGGAAGGCCATGTCGTGGACGAGGTACTCCTCCAGCTTGTGACCCCGCGAGTTGGCGACCATGCCGAGGGCGCACTGGGTGAGTTCGGCGCACTGGTCGGCGGTGGCGTGCCGGGCGGCGAGGCCCGCGGCGACCGGTTCGATCGCCGAGCGCAGCACCGTGAGGGAGCGCAGCTGCGCAGCGCGGTCCTTGCCGGCCAGGCGCCAGCGGATGACCTGCGGGTCGTAGACGTTCCACTCCGACTTCGGACGCACGGTCACGCCCACGCGGCGGCGGGACTCGACCAGGTGCATGGACTCCAGGACGCGGACCGCCTCGCGCATCACCGAGCGTGACACGTCGAAACGCTGGGCGAGCTCGTCCGTGCGCAGGACACTGCCCGGCGGGTACTCCCCCGCCGTGATCTCGGGGCCGAGGGTGTCCAGAACATGGCCGTGCAGCCCCCGGCCCGGTGTGCTCATGCACTCAGCGTACGGGGTAGATCACGGAGACAAAAAGTCAGACTTATTCATGGCGACCTCTTGAATTCGTCGTACCTAATGGGTTTCAGTTGCGTCGACATCACGTGTCGACGGAGACAGCAGACAGTGAGGCAGCGATGAACACCCCCCACGTCGTCGTGGTCATGGGCGTCGCCGGCACCGGCAAGACCACCATCGGTCCCCTGCTCGCGGCCCGGCTCGGCGTTCCGTACGCCGAGGGCGACGACTTCCACCCGCAGGCCAACATCGCCAAAATGTCGGCCGGTACCCCGCTCACCGACGAGGACCGCCTGCCCTGGCTGGACGCCATCGGCACGTGGGCGCACGGGCGGGCCGGGCTCGGCGGGGTGGTCAGCTGCTCGGCGCTGAAGCGGTCGTACCGCGACCGGCTGCGGGCCGCCGCGCCCGGCGTGGTCTTCGTGCACCTCACGGGTGACCGCGCGCTCATCGAGGACCGGATGTCGCACCGGCAGGGGCACTTCATGCCCACGGCGCTGCTCGACTCCCAGTTCGCCACGCTCCAGCCGCTCCAGGCGGACGAGGCCGGGGTCGACGTGGACGTCTCGGGCAGCCCGGAGGAGATCACGGAGCGGGCGGCGCTCGCTCTGGAGGACCTCCCCGAGCCCGTCCAGTAGTCCCTGACGGTCCCGTCCCCCGACTCCCCTCCAACGCAAGGGAACCCACCCCGTGACCAGACTCAGCGTCGAGATGCTGGCAGCGGACGCACCCGAGCCGATCACCTCGGCCGGCCACGCTCAGCTGGGCATCGCCGTCCTGGCGGGCATCGCCGTCATCGTCCTGCTCATCACCAAGTCCAAGCTGCACGCCTTCCTGGCACTGACCATCGGGTCACTGGCGCTCGGCGCGATCGCCGGGGCGCCGCTGGACAAGGTCCTCACCAGCTTCAGCACCGGCCTCGGCACCACGGTCGCCGGCGTCGGCGTGCTGATCGCCCTCGGCGCCGTCCTCGGCAAGATGCTCGCCGACTCCGGGGGCGCCGACCAGATCGTCGACACCATCCTCGCGAAGGCCGGCGGGCGGTCGATGCCGTGGGCGATGGTGCTCATCGCCTCCGTGATCGGCCTGCCGCTGTTCTTCGAGGTGGGCATCGTGCTGCTGATCCCGGTGGTGCTGATGGTCGCCAAGCGCGGCAACTACTCGCTGATGCGGATCGGCATCCCGGCCCTCGCGGGCCTGTCCGTGATGCACGGGCTGGTGCCGCCGCACCCGGGTCCGCTGGTCGCGATCGAGGCGGTCAAGGCCGACCTCGGTGTGACGCTGGCGCTCGGTGTCCTCGTCGCCATACCCACGGTGATCATCGCCGGCCCGGTGTTCTCGCGGTACGCGGCCCGCTGGGTGGACGTGCCCGCCCCCGACCGGATGATCCCGCAGCGCGCTTCGGAGGACCTGGACAAGCGGCCCGGTTTCGGCGCCACGCTGTTCACCATCCTGCTGCCGGTGATCCTCATGCTGGCCAAGGCGCTCGTCGACATCGTCATCGACGACCCCGAGAACCTGGTCCAGCGCGTCTTCGACGTCATCGGCGCCCCGATGATCGCGCTGCTCGCCTCGGTGCTGGTCGGCATCTTCACGCTGCTGCGGCCCGCCGGGTTCTCCAAGGAGCGGATCTCGCCGCTCGTCGAGAAGAGCCTCGCGCCGATCGCGGGCATCCTGCTGATCGTCGGCGCGGGCGGCGGCTTCAAACAGACCCTGATCGACACCGGGGTGGGGCAGATGGTCCTGGACATCTCCAAGGACTGGTCGATCCCCGCGCTGCTGCTGGCCTGGCTGATCGCGGTGGCGATCCGGCTGGCGACCGGTTCGGCGACGGTGGCGACGGTCTCGGCCGCCGGGCTGGTCGCCCCGCTCGCGGCCGACATGTCGACCACGCACGCCGCCCTGCTGGTCCTCGCCATCGGCGCCGGCTCGCTGTTCTTCAGCCATGTCAACGACGCCGGGTTCTGGATGGTGAAGGAGTACTTCGGGCTGAGTGTCGGCCAGAACATCAAGACCTGGTCGGTCATGGAGACGATCATCTCGGTGGTCGCCGGCGGCATCGTCATGCTGTTGTCCCTCGTGATCTAGGAGTGCCACGGCCATGACGGCTCACCCCCTCTTCGACATCAGCGGACGTACGGCGCTGGTGACCGGCTCCAGCCGGGGCATCGGACTCGCGCTCGCCCATGGTCTGGCTCAGGCCGGCTGCACGGTCGTCCTGAACGGACGCGACAAGGACCGGCTCGCCGAGGCCGCCGCCGGACTGCCCGGCGGCCGGGTGCACACGGCGGCGTTCGACGTGACCGACGGCCCGTCGGTGGCGGTCGGCATCGCCGACGTCGAGGAGCGGGTGGGCCCGCTCGACATCCTCGTCAACAACGCGGGCATGCAACTGCGCGCCCCGCTGCTGGAGTTCACCGACTCCGACTGGCACCGGATCCTCGACACCAATCTGACCAGTGCCTTCCTGGTCGGCCGGGAGGCCGCGCGCCGGATGACGGAACGCGGTCACGGCAAGATCATCAACATCTGCTCCCTGCAGAGCGAGGTGGTACGGCCCGGGATCGCGCCGTACGCCGCCACCAAGGGCGCGCTGAAGATGCTCACCAAGGGCATGTGCGCGGACTGGGGGCCGAGCGGTGTGCAGGTCAACGGGCTCGGCCCGGGCTACATCGAGACGGAGCTGACGCGGCCGCTGGTCGACGACGAGGAGTTCAGCGCCTGGGTCCGGCGGCGCACCCCGGCCGGCCGGTGGGGTCGCACCCAGGATCTGGTGGGCGGGGTGCTGTTCCTCGCCTCCCCCGCGGCCGACTTCGTCAGCGGGCAGGTGCTGTACGTCGACGGCGGTATGACGAGCGTGCTGTGACCACCTGCCGGGAGGCTGTGATGCTGGGTTGTGTGATCCACGGTCAGGGTGACCTGCGCGTGGCGGAGTTGCCGGTTCCCGAGCCCGGGCCGGGGCAGGCGCTGGTCGCCGTGCGGTACGGCGGGGTGTGCGGGTCCGATCTGCACTACTGGCGGCACGGCGGGGTCGGCGACTTCCGGCTCCGGGAACCGATGGTGCTCGGGCACGAGGTCGTCGGGACGGTGGCCGGGTACGGTGCCGGCGCGTCGGGGCCGGCACCGGGTACCGCCGTCGCCGTGCATCCGGCGACCCCGTGCGGGGTGTGTCCGGAGTGCACGCAGGGGCGGCGGAACATCTGCCGGGACACCCGGTATCTGGGCAGCGCGGCGCGTTTTCCGCATGTGCAGGGCGGATTCGCGGCGCAGGTCGTCGTGCCCTGCGAGCAGGTGCGGGCCCTGCCGGACGGTCTGGAGCTGCGCCGGGCCGCGCTCGCCGAGCCGCTGTCCGTCGCGCTGCACGCGGTGCGGCGGGCCGAGGAGGTGGCCGGGCGGCATGTCCTGGTGACCGGTGCGGGGCCCATCGGGTGTCTCGTCGTCGCGGCGGCGAAGGCGGCGGGGGCTTCCCGGGTGACTGTCACGGATCTGCTGCCCGAGGCGCTGGAGTACGCGCGGGTCGCCGGTGCCGGGGCTCTCGTACGGGCCGATGATCCTGACGCCCCGGGGTGGCCTTGTGACGTGGACGTCGCGGTCGAGGCGTCGGGGGTGGCTGCCGGGCTCGACACGTGTCTGCGGCGAGTGCGGCGGGGTGGGGTCGTCGTGCAGTTGGGGATGCTGCCGGCGGGGCACAGTGCGTTTGCGGGGAACCTTGTGGTGAGTCGGGAGATCGAGTTGCGGGGGGCGTTTCGGTTCGACGGGGAGTTCGATCAGGCGTTGGAGCTGCTGGCGGGGGAAGGGGCGTTCGACGGGCTCGTCAGTGCGGTGGTGCCTGTGGCTGATGCCGAGTCCGCTTTTGCCCTGGCAGCGGATCGGAGTCGGTCTTGCAAGGTGCTGTTGGATTTCGCCGTGGCGCCATAGGGATGGGTGTCGTCGGGCGGGTGCGGGTGCGATGGGGCTTGTCGCGCAGTTCCCCGCGCCCCTTGGGCCTGAGCGCCGTAGAAGGTGTGGTGATCGGGCGGCTGCGGGTGCGTCGTGGTTGTTCGCGCAGTTCCGCGCCCCTGCGAGACCTACTGGCGCCATAGAGGGTGCTCCCTGTCCGCCCACTCTCTGCTCACCGAGCCCGTGCGCATGCCTCTTCTGGATTCGGGGTCCGCCAGGGCCATGCCGATGTGGCCGGCCAGGACTATGCCGATCGTGAGGGCCAGCCAGTCGTGGACGAACGTCGCGCTGGTGCGCCAGAGCAGGGGGGTGAGGTGGGTGAACCACATCATCAGGCCGGTGCCGAGCATGACGAGGGTGGCGCCGGCGATCCAGGACGCGTAGAGCTTCTGGCCCGCGTTGAACTTGCCGGCCGGACGGGACGCGGGGCTCTTGTCGCGGTGCAGGGCGGCGCGCAGCCAGGTCCGGTCGTGCGGGCCGAAGCGGTTGAGGCGGCCCAGGTCGGCGCGGAAGGCGCGAGAGGTGAGGCCCGCCAGGACCGGGACGGGCAGGGCGAGGCCGGCCCACTCGTGGATGCGGACGACCAGTTCGCGGCGGCCGACGAGTTCGGCGAGCTGGGGGACGTAGAGGCAGGCCGCCGTCAGGACGCAGACGCCCATGAGCGCGGCCGTCGTGCGGTGCACCCAGCGCTCGGTCCGGCTGAAGCGCCTGACACCGGCCGGGGCTTCAGCTCGTAGGCTCATCGTCGCGTCCGTTCGAGCGGCCCACCCAGGCGTCGACGTCGTAGCCGCGTTCCTCCCAGTAGCCCGGCCGGACCTCGTCGGTGACGGTGATGCCGGAGAGCCACTTGGCGGACTTGTAGAAGTACATGGGCGCCACGTAGAGGCGGACCGGGCCGCCGTGGGAGTGGCCGAGGTCCTTGTCCTGCATGCGCAGGGCGACCAGGACGTCCGCGCGGCGGCCCTGGTCGAGGGTGAGGCTCTCGGTGTAGGTGCCGTCGAAGCAGGTGAAGCGGATGGCCTTGGCGGTGGGGCGGACCTCGGCGGCGTCCAGGAGGCGGGACAGGCGTACGCCCTCGAAGGGGGTGTCGGGGACGCGCCAGCCGGTGACGCACTGGACGTCGCGGACCATCCGGGTCTGGGGCAGGGCCTTGAGGTCGGCCAGGGTGTAGGTGGTGGGGCGGTCGACCAGGCCGTCGATCGTGAGGCGGTAGCTGTCGGCGTTCTTGCGGGGAACGGACGAGGCGACCGAGTAGTAGCGGAAGCCGCCGCCGTTGGGGAGCAGACCGGTCAGGCCGGTGGGGTCCTTGTCGGCGGCGCCGCCGAGGAAGCCCTCCAGGCCGCGTTGCAGCTTGGGCGCGGCGACCACGCCGAGGGCGCCCAGGCCGAGGGTGCCGAGGAAGACGCGGCGGCCGACCGGGGTGCCCCGCTGTGGGGGGTGTTCGTCGTTCACGCCCTCATGTACGTCCTCGTTCACGTTCTCATTCGAACACCCGCGGCCCCGTCAGGACAGGGATCGCGGGTGCTCGTCAGAGTTCCGTAACCACTTCTTACGCGGCCGGGGTCAGGACGACGCCGCCTTCTCCAGCTGGAACGCCTCGTTGCCGAGCCCGATCCGGGCGTGCATCTCGGGGGCGCGGGCGCGCAGCACCAGGCCCAGGACCAGGCCCGCGGCCAGGGCGAGGCCGATGATGCCGGGCAGCACCCAGCTCAGCGAGGAGTCGGGGCCGGCGCCGACGAGGACCTCGAAGTCCTTCACCGTGTAGCCGGCGATCACCAGCAGGGCGAGGCCCGCCAGCGCGGAGGTGACCAGCCGCCAGGCCTGGGCGCCCGCGGCACCCCGGCGGACGAAGAAGACGACGACGGACAGGGAGGCCGCCGCCATCAGCACGATCACGCCGAGGGCGCCGATGTTGCCGAACCAGGTGAACAGCTGCAGGACGGGCGCGGTCGGGTCGCCGACCGGCCTGTCGTCGGCGATCGCGAAGGCGGCCACGACGACGACCGCCACGACGGTCTGGAGCAGCGAGCCGGTGCCGGGAGCGCCGCTGGTGCCGCTGGTGCGGCCGAAGGCGGCGGGCAGCAGGCCCTCGCGGCCCATGGCGAAGGCGTACCGGGCGACGACGTTGTGGAAGCTGAGCAGCGCGGCGAACATGCCGGTGACGAACAGGACGTGCAGGGCGTCGGTGAAGGTGCCGCCGAGGCGGGACTCGGTGAGGAAGAACAGCAGTCCGGCGCTCTGCTTCTGGGCCGTGCCGACGATCGCGGCGGGGCCGGTGGCGACGGTGAGGGCCCAGCTGCTCAGCGCGAAGAAGACGGCGACCCCGCCGACGGCGAGGAACATCACGCGCGGCACCAGGACGTGCGGGCGGCTGGTCTCCTCGGCGTACACCGGCGCCTGCTCGAAGCCGAGGAACGCGGCGATGCAGAAGCACAGCGCGGTGCCGACGCCCGCGCCGGTGAGGGTGTCGGGGTTGAAGGCGTGCAGCGAGAGGCCTTCCTTACCGGGATCGGCGAGGGCGGCGACGTCGAAGATCACGACCAGGAGCACCTCGATGACGAGCAGCACCCCGAGCACACGCGCGTTGACGTCGATCTTCAGCCAGCCCAGCAGACCGACGGCGAGCGCGGCCACGAGCGCCGGTATCCACCAGGCGATCTCCACCTCGGCGTAGGTGGCGAGGAGCCCGGAGACCTCGAAGCCGAAGATGCCGTAGATGCCGATCTGGAGCGCGTTGTAGGCGACGAGGGCGACCAGGGCGGCGCCCGCGCCGGCGGTGCCGCCGAGGCCGCGCGAGATGTACGCGTAGAAGGCGCCCGCGTTGTGGACGTGGCGGCTCATCTCGGCGTACCCGATGCTGAACAGGATCAGGACGACGCCGAGGACGACGAAGAGCAGTGGCTGGCCGACGATGCCCATCACCGCGAATGTAGTGGGCATGACACCCGCGACCACCATGAGCGGGGCGGTCGCGGCGAGGACGGAGAGCAGCAGGCCCCCGGTGCCGAGCCGGTCGGCGCGCAGGGCGCGCTCCTGCCCCTTGAACGTACTGATGCCGCCGGCGGCGGATGTGCTCGTGCTCGAACTGTCCGTGGTCATCGGGAGAGGGTCCTCACTTCTGGATTTCCGGGGGTGTCAGGCCGTGCCGAGCGCGCCGGCGCGGGCGGCGGCGAAGGCGGTGTGCGGGTCGCGGTCCGGGTACGACCAGGGCGCCGGGGTGGCGTAGCGGCCGATCCGGTGGAAGAGGGCGGCCGCCTCGGCGCCGCGGCCCTCGCAGTACTTGGCGTGGGCGAGGAAGTTCAGGTCGATCAGCCGGCGCGGATGCCCCTCCAGCTCCCACTCCAGCCACCAGTCGAAGGCGGCCTTCATCACCTGCCGGGCGCGGCGGCCCGTCCAGTGGCCCGAGGCGGCCGGGTCGGCGGGCTGGTGCCCGGCGGCGGCCAGGACGCGGTAGCGCTCGGCGTGCGCGATGACCGGCAGAATCGCGAGCGGGGAGTCTGCGGGTGCCTCTTCTGCGGCCCAGTTGGCGAAGTCGTAGACCTCGTGCAGCGGGTCCTCGCCGGCCTCCGCGCGGCGTCCGGCGAGCCGGGCGACCATCAGATGGTGGGCGTGGTGGTGGTCGGCGTACCGGGCGCGGACCTGCTCGAAGGCCCGGACCACGTCCTGGTCGGTGCCGGCCGCGCACTCCAGCAGGAGCAGGCCGAGCCAGGGGGTGGGGTCGGCGGGGGCGCGGGCGGCGGCGGTCGCGCAGGCCTCGCGGGCGCGGGCCGGCTTGCCCTTGCCGTGCAGGGCGCGCCGGACCTGGGCGAGGGCGAGCAGGACCAAGGCGTCGGCGGACTCGGGTTCGGCGAGCAGCCACTCGCGGGCCCATGCGGCGCAGTAGGACTCCCGGGCGAGGACGGTGACGCGGTGGCCGCGCCGGTCCCAGTCGTCTCCGGTGTGCACCAGCAGGGAGCGGGCGTTCTGCCAGCGGCCCTGCGCGAGCGCGGCGCGCGCGGTCACGAGGTCGGCGTCGTCGAGGGCCTCGTCGAAGGCCTGCGACGCACGTCTGCGGCCACGGCCGAGGGGAGGCGGGGGTGGGGGCACCGCGGAACTTCCTCACGCGCTCTTCTTGTGTTTCGGCTCACGGCGGTCGAGGGAGCGCGTGTGTGCGCTTCGCCATGAGCTGATCACGGACAGCCAACCCCCAGCCAACGGTTGACGTCAAGGGCCGCTAGGGCGTTACACGCGTCAACTACTGCCACTTGTGAGGATCTTGTGATCGACGAGCCCCCAGGGGGCGACGGGACGGGCATCCGATTTTTCCGTTTCGCCCTTTGTGGCGTACGTCATAGTGCTGGGTGGTCACCACCGCGCACCATGGCATGACGTACGGGCGCGCCGGACGGAGCCGGCCGGTAAAGTCGGCCCCTACGCCATCGTGACCCGACCTGATGATCGAGGTACACCGCGTGTCGGTTCTGGTACTGGTGCTCGCCGTGAGCGCCGCTTGCTGTCTGGGCTTCGGTTTCGTGCTTCAGCAGAACGCGGCCCAGCGCGCCCCCCTCAACGACTTCCTGTCCTTCCGGCTGCTGGTCGACCTGGTGAAGGTGCCGCGCTGGCTCGGCGGCATCGGGCTGATGGTGGTCGGCATGGCGCTGGGCGCGGCCGCGCTGGGGCAGGGCGAGCTGTCGCTCGTGGAGCCGCTGCTGGCGACGAACCTGCTGTTCGCCCTCGCGCTGTCCCGTCGGCAGACCCGGCAGCCGCTCGGCCGCCAGGGCTGGGCGGGCCTGCTGCTGCTGGCGGGCGGGGTGAGCGCGTTCATCGTGGCGGGCGAGCCACAGGGCGGCGCCGCGACGGCCGATCCCACCCGGCAGTGGCTGATCATCGGGGCCATGATCGGGCTCGCCCTGCTGCTCACCGCGCACGCGAAGCGCTCCCGGCTGAACTCCGGGCCGGTGCTGCTGGCCCTGGGCGCCGGGCTCCTCTACGGCGTGCAGGACGCGCTCACGCGGGTGAGCGGGGAGAAGTTCTCCGAGGGCGGCTACGCCGAGCTGCTGACCGGCTGGCAGCCGTACGCCGTCCTCGCGCTGGGCGTCACGGGGCTCGTCCTCGTGCAGAGCGCCTTCGAGACCGCGTCCCTGCGCAAGTCGCTGCCGGCCCTCACCGCGGCCCAGCCGATCGCCGGGATCATCTGCGGCGTCGGCTTCCTGGGCGACCGGCTGCGGACCGACACCGTGGCCTTGAGCTGGGAGGCGGGCGGCCTCCTGGGCGTGGTGGCCGGCATCGTGCTGCTGGGTCTGCATCCGGCCATGCCGACGGGGGCGCCGGAGCGGGCCCCGGCGGGGCAGCTTCAGCCACAGCCGCAGGCACAGTGAGGCCTCACGCCCTGCTTGGATGAGGGCATGAATGCTGTGGACGAGGGCATGGGCCCGGCTGACGAGATCCTCGACATCGTCGACGAGAACGACCGGGTCATCGGGCAGTCGCCCCGGGGCGAGGCCTACGCCCGGGGACTGCGGCACCGCTGTGTGTTCATCCAGGCCCGGGACGCCGAGGGCCGGATCTTCGTGCACCGGCGGACGCCGACCAAACTGGTCTTCCCCTCCCTCTATGACATGTTCGTCGGCGGCGTGGTCGGCGCGGGCGAGGCCTACGACACGGCGGCCCTGCGCGAGGCCGAGGAGGAACTGGGCGTGACGGGTCTGCCGCTCCCCCGGTACCTCTTCAAGTTCCTCTACGACGACGGCGCCGGGCAGAGCTGGTGGTCGGCGGTGTACGAGGTCCGCTGCGACCTTCCGGTCCAGCCGCAGGCCGAGGAGGTGGCCTGGCACGACTTCCTGCCCGAGGAGGAGGTGCGGCGGCGGCTGGGCGACTGGGAGTGGGTGCCGGACGGGCTGGCGGCGTACGAGCGGCTCGTGGCGTTTCGGTCGACGGGCTGAGGGCTGAGGAGGCCGCCGCGAGGCGGGGGCGGCACCGGCAGCGCCCGGTGACGACGCCCCCGGTAGGGTCGCGCACGTGATCGAGTTCGTACGGAACGTCCGTTTGTGGTTCGCGCCGGCGGAGGTGCGGCGGGACGGTGAGACGCCGGACTACCGGTTCTCGCTGGCGAACGAACGCACCTTCCTGGCCTGGCTGCGCACCGCCATGGCGCTGATCGGCGGCGGCTTCGCCGTGGACCAGTTCCTGCCGGACCTGCGCTGGGGCTGGCGGGTGGGGCTGGCGCTCGCGCTGCTGGCCGCGGGCGTGCTGTGCGCGCTGCGCGCGGTCAACCACTGGGTCCGCTGCGAGCGGGCCATGCGCCGGGGCGAGGACCTTCCGGTGTCCCGGTTCCCGGCGGTGCTGAGCCTCGTCGTCGCGATCGTGGCCCTCGCCATGGTCGTCGTGGTGCTGGTGGGGTGGGAGGGGTGAACGCACCGGCGGCCCGTCGGCAGGACCCCGACCGCGACCCCGGGCTGCAACCCGAGCGGACCCGGCTCGCGTGGCGGCGTACGACGCTGTCGGGCACGGCCGCCGCCGTGCTCGCCGTGAAGACCGCGCTGCACGGCGGGACGTCTGCCCCCAGGATCGTCGCCTGCGCACTGTGCTGCGTCCTGTGGCTGGGCTTCCTCACCATCGCCCACCGCCGCATCCGCACGCTCGCGGCCACGCCCAGCCCCGAGGCCTTCGCGCCGCGCCACGCCACGGCCGCGGTGCTGTGCACGCTCGCGATGGCGGTGTGCGGGGCGGGACTCGTCCTCTAGGACGGGGCGCGGGCGGCTGGCCGCCGGGGGCCGCGGGCGGCTGCCCGCCGGGGGCCGGGCGAGTGCCGGCCACTGGCCGCCGCGCCGCACCCCGGGACACCCCGGCGCCGCGCCGGACGGGGCCATACACGGCAGGCGGCTGACTGTCGGGTGCCGCACGCGAGTGCCGCGCACTGGCCGCCGGCGCCACGCCGGGCGGGGCCACGCGCCGGGCAGGGCCGGGCACCGCAGGCGACTGACCGCCGGGGGCCGCGGGCGGGTGCCGGGCACCGGCCGCCACGCCACACCCCGGGACACCCCGGCGCCACGCCGGACGGGGCCACACACGGCAGGCGGCTGACTGTCGGGTGCCGCACGCGAGTGCCACGCACCGCACACTGCCAGCGCCGGCCGGAGCCGCGCACCGGGCCAGGCCACGCACCACGGTCGGCTGACCGCCGGGCGCCGCACGCGAGTGCCGCGCACTGGCCGCCGGCGCCACGCCGGGCGGGGCCACGCGCCGGGCAGGGCCGGGCACCGCAGGCGACTGACCGCCGGGGGCCGCGGGCGGGTGCCGGGCACCGGCCACCACGCCACACCCCGGGACACCCCGGCGCCACGCCGGACGGGGCCACACACGGCAGGCGGCTGACTGTCGGGGGCCGCACGCGAGTGCCACGCACCGCACACTGCCAGCGCCGGCCGGAGCCGCGCACCGGGCCAGGCCACGCACCACGGTCGGCTGACCGCCGGGCGCCGCACGCGAGTGCCGCGCACTGGCCGCCGGCGCCACGCCGGGCGGGGCCACGCGCCGGGCAGGGCCGGGCACCGCAGGCGACTGGCCGCCGCGCGTCGGGCGGGGCCGCGCGCGTACGTCCGTGCGGCACCGAGACAGGGCCCGGCCGAGTGCGAAGGCTCGGGGAGCAAGGCGCCGGCCGGTGGCTACGGCTCCTCCGGCTCCCAGTCGATCGTCACAACGATCTTGCCGCGCGTCCGGCCCTCCTCGTTGAGCCGGTGCGCGTCCGCCGCTCGTTCCAGCGGGAACGTCTCGGAGACGTGCACGCTCACCACGCCCTGTTCCGCCAGTTCCGACAGCCGCCGGAGGTCCTCGGCGTCGGGGCGGACGAAGTAGTAGCGGCCGCCGTAGTTCACGACGTCGGTGTCGGCGATCGACACCAGACGGCCCTCGGGGGCCAGCAGGTTCGCCGAGACCTTCAGCGCGTCCGCGCCGACCGTGTCGAACACCGCGTCCACCCCCTCGGGCGCCAGCCCGCGCACGCGCTCGCCCAGGCCCTCGCCGTACGTGACCGGCTCCCCGCCGAGGCCGCGCACGAAGTCGTGGTTGGGCTCGCTCGCCGTACCGATCACCCGGGCGCCGAGGTGGACGGCGAGTTGCACGGCGATCGAGCCGACCCCGCCGGCCGCGGCGTGCACCAGCACCGTCTCGCCTCGCTTCACCTGGAGCACCTTGAGCAGCACCTGGTAGGCGGTGAGCCCGACCAGCGGCAGTCCGGCCGCCTCCTCGAAGGAGAGGTTGCGCGGCTTGCGCGCGAGGGTGCGCAGGGGCGCGGCCACGTACTCGGCGAAGGTGCCGCGCGAGAGGAAGTCCTCGCGCACGTACCCGATGACCTCGTCCCCGACGTCGAACTCCGAGACCGCCACCCCGGGCCGTACGACGACCCCCGAGACGTCCCAGCCGGGCACCACCGGGAACGCGGCTTGGAAGAGTCCGTCGAGGTAGCCCTCGCGGGCCTTCCAGTCGACGGGGTTCACGGACGCCGCCCGCACCTTCACCAGCACCGAGTCCGGGCCGACCTTGGGATCACGGATCTCCCCGAACGCCAGCACCTCGGGTCCGCCGTACCGTGAGTAGCTGATCGCCTTCATGGATCCGACCCTCCAAGCTCGCCGCGCGGCACGCAAGCCGGATGGCCTGAAGGAAGCGACCTAAACCTTCCCGGCGCCCCATGGAGGGAGTCGTCGGCCTATCGTGGCTCCGATCACGTTTCGGCCCCGCTCTGGACGACATACCGACCGGTCGGCATCATGAGTCGGGAACTGTTCACCTGCCCGTAGGAGCGACGCATGAGCCCCGACCACCCGCCCGGACTCGACCTGGACCGGCTGCGCGGCCTGCTCGACCGCGAGCGGCCCGGCCTGGTGAGCGGCGCACTGTCCGGCCGGCTGATCGAGGGCGGACGGTCGAACCTCACCTACGCCGTCTCCGACGGCACCTCCCGGTGGGTCGTACGACGGCCCCCGCTCGGCCATGTCCTGGCCACCGCGCACGACATGAAGCGCGAGCACCGGGTGATCAGCGCGCTGTACCCGACCGCCGTGCCGGTTCCGCGGCCGGTGCTGCTGTGCGAGGACGAGGAGGTGCTCGGCGCGCCGTTCTACGTCATGGAGTTCGTCGAGGGCACCCCGTACCGCACGGCCGAGCAGCTCGCCCCGCTCGGTCCGGAGCGCACCCGGGGCGCGGTGCTGAACCTGGTGGACGCGCTGGTGGAGTTGCACGCGGTGGACCCGGGCGAGGTGGGCCTCGCCGACTTCGGCCGTCCCGAGGGCTTCCTGGACCGGCAGCTGCGGCGCTGGGGCAAGCAGCTGGACGCCTCCCGCAACCGCGAGCTGGCGGGGATCGACGAGCTGCACGCGACGCTCGGCCGGCGGCTGCCCTCCTCTCCCGCCCCGGCCGTGGTGCACGGCGACTACCGGCTGGACAACGTCCTGATCGGCGAGGACGACCGCATCAAGGCGATCCTCGACTGGGAGATGTCCACCCTGGGCGACCCGCTCACCGACCTGGGCCTGCTGGCGATGTACAGCCTGCCGCTCGAGGCCCCTGACTCCCCCGTCTCCACGACGGCGGAGGCGCCCGGGCACCCGGACCCGGCCGAGCTGATCGAGCGGTACGCCACGCGCTCGGGGCGCGACGTCTCCGCGGTCTCCTGGTACACGGCGTTCGCCTGGTTCAAGCTCGCCGTGATCCTGGAGGGCATCCACTACCGCTACACCCTGGGCCAGACGGTCGGGCGCGGCTTCGACCGCATCGGCGATCTGGTCCCCGTCTTCATCGAGCACGGTCTCACCACCCTTCAGGAAGGCTGACGGACATGGACTTCGCGTTCGACGCGCGCACCGAGGAGCTGCGCGGCAGGCTGCTGGCCTTCATGGACGAGTACGTCTATCCGGCCGAGGCCGTCGCGCACGAGCAGCGGGCCCGGCTCGCCTCGCCGTGGGAGACCCCGGCCGTGGTCGAGGAGCTGAAGGCCGAGGCGCGCAGGCAGGGCCTGTGGAACCTCTTCCTGCCGGACTCCGAGTACGGCGCCGGGCTCACCAACCTCCAGTACGCGCCGCTCGCCGAGATCATGGGGCGCTCTCCGCAGCTCGCCCCGACGGTGACGAACTGCGCGGCACCGGACACGGGCAACATGGAGGTGCTCACCCAGTTCGGTGACGAGCAGCAGCGCAAGCAGTGGCTGGAGCCGCTGCTGGCGGGCGAGATCCGGTCGGCGTTCGCGATGACCGAGCCGGAGGTGGCCTCCTCGGACGCCACCAACATCACCACGCACATCGAGCGGGACGGCGACGAGTACGTGGTCACGGGCCGCAAGTGGTACATCTCCGGGGCGATGCACCCGGACTGCAAGATCTTCATCGTGATGGGCAAGACGGACCCGGAGGGTTCGGACATCCGCCGTCAGCAGTCGATGATCCTGGTCCCCCGTGACACGCCGGGTGTGACGATCGAGCGCGCGATGCAGGTCTTCGGCTACGAGGACCACTACCACGGCGGCCATGCCGAGGTGATCTTCGACCACGCGCGCGTGCCGGCGTCGAACCTCATCGGCGAGGAGGGCGGCGGCTTCGCCATCGCGCAGGCGCGGCTCGGGCCCGGCCGGATCCACCACTGCATGCGGCTGATCGGGATGGCGGAGCGGGCGATCGAGCTGATGTGCCGGCGGGCGGTGTCCCGGACTGCCTTCGGGAAGGCGCTGGCCCAGCAGGGTGTAGTGCACAACTGGATCGCGGATGCGCGGGTGACCGTGGAGCAGTTGCGGCTGCTGGTGCTGAAGACCGCGTGGCTGATGGACACGGTGGGGAACAAGGGGGCGCACACCGAGATCCAGTCGATCAAGATCGCTACGCCTCGGGCGGTGGTGGACATTCTCGACCGGGCGATTCAGTTGCACGGGGCGGGGGGTGTGAGCCAGGACTTCCCGTTGGCGGAGCTGTACGCGGGGGCGCGGACGCTGATGATCGCGGATGGGCCGGACGAGGTGCATCAGCGGTCGCTGGCGCGGCGGGAGTTGAAGCGGTACGTGTGACGCGGCGGGCGGCCGGGGGTTCTCGCCCCCGCCGCCCCTACCCGTCCCATCCCCAGGGGCTCCGCTCCTTCGACCCCGCTGGGGGCTGCGCCCCCTGCACCCCCACCGGGGCTACCGCCCCGGACCCCCCTTCGGCCTGAACGGCCTCGTCCTCAAACGCCGGACGGGCTGGAGGAAGTGAGTCAGCCCGGCGTTTCAAGCCCGGCCGGCCGATCCCTCGGACGAGCTGGGCGTGGCTCGGCCGGGGTTCGAGCCGGGCCGCCTGGTCGGCCGATTCGGGTGGTGGGTGGGCATAGGCCGGGGGGGCTGAGCCCCCTGGGTGCGGTTACGGGCGCAGGGCTCGTAGGAGCAAGTCCGCCAGGTGGTCGGCTACCTGCTGGGGGCTCATCGGGCCCTCGGGGCGGTACCACGTCGACAGGTGGTGGACCGAGCCGAAGTGGTAGTCGACGACCAAGTCCGCCGGGGTCGCCTTGGAGAAGACGCCCGACTGCTGGCCCTCCTCGACCAACGCGCGGAAGCGCTCGTGGTAGCGGCGGCGCTCGGCGCGGACCTGCTTGTTCTTCTCGGGGCTCAGATGGTGCATGGACCGCCAGAAGATCATCGCGTCGTCGAGGTTGTCGATCGTCGTCACCACGACGTCCGCGGCCGCGGCCCGCAACCGCTTCTCCACCGGCTCGTCGGCGCCCGCGACGGCGTCCAGTCTCTCCTGCTGGATGCGCAGCACGCGCGCGTACACCTCGTGCAGAAGGTCGTCCTTGGAGCCGAAGTAGTGGTACAGCGCCCCCTTGGTGACCCCGGCCGCCTCGACGATCTCCTGCACCGAGGTGCGGTCGTAGCCCTGCTCGGCGAAGAGCCGGGTGGCGGCGGCCAGGAGCCGCTGAGGTACGGGGGTGCCGTCCGAGTCCGTCGTCCTGGGCACTGCCGCCACCTGCCTTTCCGTACTGCTGTCAGTTGCCTTGCGTCCGGGAACGAAGCTCCCGACGGAGGATCTTCCCACTGGCCGTCTTCGGCAAGTCCGGCAGGATCTCCACCTGGCGCGGGTATTTGTAGGCGGCCAGTCTCTCCTTGCAGTAGACGGCGAGTGCATCCGGGTCCGTGTCGGCATCCGGACGCAGGCTGATGTACGCCTTGACGGTCTCCCCGCGATACCCGTCCGGCACGCCCACGACGGCGGCCTCGCGCACCGCCGGGTGCGTGTAGAGCACGTCCTCGACCTCGCGCGGCCACACCTTGAAGCCGGACGCGTTGATCATGTCCTTCTTGCGGTCGACGACGTACAGCCAGCCCTGCTCGTCCATGAAGCCGATGTCGCCGGTGCGCAGTTCGCCGCCGGGGAACGTCTCGGCGGTGGCGTCGGGGCGCCGCCAGTAGCCGGGCACGACCTGCGGCCCCCGGACGACGATCTCGCCCTGCTCGCCGAACGGCACCTCGTCGCCGTTGTCGTCGACGATCCGTACGACCGTGTCGGGGCCGGGCAGGCCGACCGCGAGGGTCCCGGAGACCGGGTCGACGGGCGCCTCCAGACCGGGCGGCACGGAGGCGCAGGGCGCGGTGCACTCGGTCAGTCCGTAGCCGTTGCGAATGTACGGCCCGAAGTCCGCTCGGAACTTCTCCACCAGCGCGGGCGGCAGCGGGGCGCCGCCGGAGGAGATCACCCGGAAGGAGGAGAAGTGATCGCGGGTGACGGACGGGTGCGCGGCCAGCGCCATGAACGCCGTCGACGGGCCGACGGTGTAGTGCGGGCGGTGCTCGGCGAACGCGTCGAGGACCACTCCCGCCTCGAAGCGGTAGGCCAGCACGAGCGTGCCCGCGCTGCTCAGGCAGGCACCGAACTGGCAGACCATGCCGGTGATGTGGAACAGCGGCGCCAGCGCGAAGTAGACGGGCCGCTCGGGCAGCCCCAGGCCGGTCCGCTGCCGCTCGGCGTTGTACATGATGTTGCCGTGCGTGTTGGTGGCGCCCTTGGGCGTGCCGCTGGTGCCCGAGGTGTAGCTGATCAGCGCGATGCCGGAAGGGTCGGGGTCCCGGTCCCTCGGCGCCTTGTGCCCGGCCCGCGCCACGGTCACCAGGTCGTCGGCGTCCGGGGCCTGCGGCAGCCGCTCGAAGGTCAGCACGCGCGCGTCGCCCCGCGTCTGGAAGTCCAGCTCACAGCCGGTGAGCACGATCCGCACGGGCGAGTGGGCCGCCGTCTCGCGCAGATACGACTCCCACGCCCGGTCCGAGCAGATCAGCGCGGTGACCTCGCCGTCGCGCAGGACGTGGGTCACCTCGCCCGACTTGTACATCGGGTTGACGGGCACGACGACCGCGCCCGCCTTCCAGGCGCCCAGCACGGCGAGCACGAAGTGCGGGGAGTTCTGGAGCAGGACCGCGACCCGGTCGCCGCGCTCCAGGCCGCGCGCCGCGAGATGCCCGGCGACGGAGTCGCTGAGCTCGTCGACCTCCCGGTAGGTCAGGCGGCCGTCGAAGTAGGCCAGGAAGTAGCCGTCCGGCGTCTCGGCCACGGCCCGGCGCAGGGCGTGCACGAGGGAGCCGGCGGGGCTTATCGGGCCCTTCTGGGCGTCGTTCAGCAGGTCCAGCCAGGGTTTGGTCGCGTAACGGGACTCGGTCACCGGTTCTCCTCCCACTGCTGCTGGATGCGGTTCATGCCGGTCAGCCAGCGGTCGGGGTCGCCGGCCCGGGCCTGGGAGTACGCGGCGACCTCGGGGTGCGGCAGGACGAGGAAGCGGTCCTCCTCGATGGCCTTCAGCAGGGCGTCCGCCACGGCCTCCGGCTCGATCGCGGTCGGCTGAAGCACCAGGTCGCCCGCGCTGCCGGTGGCGGCCAGCATGTCGGTGCGTACGCCCTGCGGGCAGATGGCGTGGACCTTCACGCCCCGGTGCCGGTACGTCAGCGACAGCCACTCGGCGAAGGCGAGCGCGCCGTGCTTGGTGACGGCGTAGGGCGCGGCGCCGATCATGGTGAGCAGCCCGGCGGCGGAGACGGTGGACACGAACCGGCCGCTGCCCCGCTCCAGCCAGGCGGGCAGCAGCTCATGAGCGGCCCGGACGTGCGCCATGACGTTCACGTCCCAGGAGGTCGCCCAGGCCTTTTCGTCCAGCGCCTGACCGGAATCGACGCCGTCGAAGGCGACACCGGCGTTGGCGCAGTACACGTCGACGGTCCCGTCGAGCGCGTCCCGGGCCTCGCCGACGATCGCCGAGGCGTCACCGGGCACGGCGACACCCCCGACCTCGTCCGCGACGCGCTTGGCCCGCTCGGCGTCCAGGTCATTGACGGCGACCCGGGCCCCCTCGGCGGCGAACCGCCGGGCGAGTGCGGCTCCGATACCGCCCCCGGCCCCCGTGACAACGACTCCAGCCCCTTGAAAGGCTCCCACCATCGGTCTCCTCAGACGCGGCTCAGCAATACCGCCAGACTAACCGGTCGGTATGTACCAGGGAAGGGGGTGGGGCAGCACCCTGGGGGCGCGGGGCTGTACCGATTTGCGGCTCCGCCGCGTGGGCGCGACCAGCCACCACGAAAGCGGCACACAACGGATCACGGAGGCCACCCATGCACCTGTCCAGACGAGGCCTGTTGGCCACAACCACGGCAGCTGTGTCACTGCCCGCGACAACCGCGGCAACAACCCAACGCCCCAGACGACTCCGCACCGGCTTCGAACGCCTCGCCCACGACGGCTATGCCCTGCTCGACGGCCAGAAGACCGGCATCGTCACCAACCCCACCGGCATCACCCGCGACGTCGGCCACATCGTCGACGTCATGCACGCAGACACCCGAGTGGATTTAAGGGCCGTCTTCGGCCCTGAACACGGCTTCCGCGGCACCGCCCAGGCCGGCGGCTCCGAAGGCCGCTACGACGACCCGGCGACCGGCCTGCCCGTCTACGACACGTACCTCAAGAGCGGACGGCCGCTCGCCGACATCTTCACCGCGTCCGGCGTGGACACGGTCGTGTTCGACATCCAGGACGCCGGCGCCCGCTTCTACACGTACATCTGGACCCTGTACGACTGCATGGAGGCCGCGCAGCTCGCCGGCAAGCGGTTCGTGGTCCTGGACCGGCCCAACCCGGTGACCGGCCGTGCGGCCCTCGGGCCCGTCCTGCACAAGGAGTTCGCCACGTTCGTCGGGCGGCAGCCCATCTCCCAGGCGCACGGCATGACCGTCGCCGAACTGGCGCGGCTGTTCAACGGGGAGTTCCTGACGCGGCCCGTACCGCTGGAGACCGTGCCGATGTCGGGCTGGAAGCGCTCGGACTTCTACGACGCCTCGGGGCTGCCCTGGGTGCCGCCCAGCCCGAACATGCCGACGCCGGAGACGGCCCTGGTCTTCTCGGGGACCTGCTTGTTCGAGGGCACGAACCTGTCGGAGGGGCGCGGCACGACCCGGCCGTTCGAACTGCTCGGCGCCGAGGGCATCGACCGGCGCTGGGCCGCCGCCGCGAACGGACTCGCCCTGCCCGGCGTGCGTTTCAGGGAGGCGTACTTCGCGCCCACCTTCTCGAAGTTCCAGGGCAGGACGATCGGCGGTGTGCAGGTCCATGTGCACGACCGGGACGTCTTCGATCCCGTACGGACGGGGATCGCCCTGCTCGTGACCGCCCGGAAGGTGTGGGACGGGTTCGCCTGGCGCCCCGACAACTGGATCGACAAGCTCACCGGCTCCGCGCGCGTGCGCACGATGATCGACGCGGGCGCGGACACCGACGAGGTCGTGGCGGGGTGGCAGGAGGAGCTGGCGGCGTTCCGGAGGATGCGGCGGAAGTACCTCCTCTACCGCTGAGCGCGGCAGCGCGCGCCCAATGCGCCCGTGACGTATGGCCAAGCTCCCCCGTTGGCAGGACGATGCACCACATCGCGGCGCAACCCGGGGGAACAGGGGGCCTGTCATGGCGGATCCGGCGTTGAGTGTGAGTCCCTACTGGGAGCTGACCTTCGACGCGGACGGGGACCCGGCGGGCCGCCCGCGCGACCGGCTGCTCGCCGGGGTGTCCGAACGGAAGGTGCGCGACCTGATCGTCTTCGCGCACGGCTGGAACAACGACCGCTCGGGTGCGACCCGGCTCTACGACAGCTTCCTCGCGCCGATTCCGCGGCTGGCCCCGGCCGCCCGGATCGGATACGTCGGGGTGCTGTGGCCGGCGATGCGGTTCTCCGACGAACCGATCCCGGACTTCCCGCGGGCCGTGGCGGCCGAGCTCCCCCGGCGGCCGGTGCTCGACAAGGGCACGCGGCACGCGTTGCTGGAGTCCTTCCCGGGCCGGGCGATCCTGGTCGAGCAGATCGCCCGGCTGCTGGAGCAGCAGCCGCCGGAGGAGGCCGAACTGGAGGAGTTCGGGCGGCTGGTGCGGCTGCTCGTGGAGGTGGTGGCGCCCGGGCCGCAGGCGCTGTTCGCGGCGGACACGGTGGCGGAGGGCGTGCCGCAGAGCGAGCCGGAGATGCTGGCCGGCTCCTCGGCGGCGGCCTGCGAGGAGTTCGCGCGGGCGCTGGCGGAGCTCGACGCGTCCGGAGGGCGGGCGGGGTTCGGCCTGCCCAACCCATGGGAGGGAGCGCAGGAGTTGCTGCGGCAGGCGACGTACTACGCGATGAAACGGCGTGCGGGAACCGTCGGCGAGCGCGGTCTCGGCCGGGTCGTCGGGCAGCTCGCGAAGGCGGCGCCGGACGTGCGCGTGCATCTCGTGGGGCACAGTTTCGGCGCGCGGCTGGTGTCGTTCGCGCTGCGCGGCCTCCCCGAGGGCGTGCGTACGGTGAAGTCGGTGACGCTGCTCCAAGGGGCGTTCTCGCACTACGCGTTCGCGGCCCGGCTGCCGCACGACGCGCGCGCCGGAGGGGTGCTCCAGGGGCAGCAGAACCGCGTCGACGGTCCGGTGGTGTGCTGCCACTCCCGGCACGACTCGGCCCTGGGCACGATGTATCCGCTGGCTTCCCGCATGGCGGGCGACAGCCGGTCGGTCGCCGGCCTCGACATGGGGCGGGCCCTGGGCGCCAAGTGGGGTGCGATGGGCTACGACGGGGTGCAGGCGGTGCCGGGCACGCGCGCGTACACCCTCGCCGAGGCCCTGCGGGCGAAGCTGCCCGGCTCGGGGTGCGTGAACGTGGACGCGGCGGCGGTGGTCAGACGCGGTGGCCCGCCCGCCGGCGCGCACAGCGACATCCTGCACGAGGAACTGGCCCGGCTGGTGCTGGCGGCGGGCCGTATCCGCTGACCCGCCG
This sequence comes from Streptomyces sp. NPDC045955, assembly GCF_056430805.1. Classification (NCBI taxonomy): domain Bacteria; kingdom Bacillati; phylum Actinomycetota; class Actinomycetes; order Kitasatosporales; family Streptomycetaceae; genus Streptomyces; species Streptomyces sp. NPDC045955. The sequence goes on along the minus strand of NZ_JBWKKY010000021.1, from coordinate 76,214 downwards.
CCCGCGCCTGGGTCACCGGTGTGAGGTGAACTCCACGACCTGCTGGTAGGTCGGCCGGTTCTGCCAGCTGATCTTGCCGTGCTTGATGCCGCCGAGGGTGCGGTGGATGACGGAGTCGGCGCACCACTGGTCGCCCGCCGAGCACTGGTCGTCGCCGGGGTAGACCTGGGCCGCGGTCTTGCCGGCCGCCTCCTTCAGGGTGCCGACGAGGGTGTCACGGCAGGCGCCGAGGTCTCCGCCGCCGCAGTACTCGCGGGCCAGCGGCCCGCGCACCTGCTCGCCGAGCACGGCCCGGATGTCCTTGTCGACGTAGCTCCACCAGCCGTACTGGAAGGAGCTTCCGGCGTGCGACCCGGTCGGGCCGTGCGAGGCCGACGGGGACTCGTCGACGGGCAGGTTGGCGGTCATCGCCCCGAACAGCTCGCTGCCGAGGCCCGGTTCGAACTCGGCCTTCACCAGCAGCGGCCACCAGGCATCCAGGATGCGGATCGCGTCGGCGTCGGCGTACTTCTGGGATCCGGCCGAGGTCTCCGTGCGCTTGCCGCCCGCGGCGACCCACGCCTGGAGCTTGCTCACGGCGGCCGCGGCGGTGGGGTCGGTGACCGGCGAACTGTTCACGGCCTTCAGCAGCTTGGGCAGGACGTCCTCCGCCCGCAGGTCGGCCGTGGCCGCGTCGGCCATGGCCTTCACCAGCGAGGCCCTGGTCACCCCGCCCTGCTCGACCAGCTTCTTCACCCGGTCCTCCAGCAGGTTGCCGCGGTGCACGGAGCCGTTGCCCCAGGGCGCGGTCGTGTAGTCCTTGGCCTGCTTGTTGTTCCAGGAGATGTAGTAGTCCTGGTCGATGGAGTGGGGGTGGGCGGAGGGCGGGGTGTAGTCGGCCGTGTTGGTCGCCGGGTCCCAGCCGCGCCACTCGTACGCCGGCCGGGCCCACACCGGGAACTCGGCGTCCACGCCGTTCGCGCGCACCGGGTTGTCACCGCTGTTGTAGTACGCCGTGTGCTCGGAGTCGGCGTAGAACCAGTTGAAGGTGTAGTTGATGTGCTGCACCGCCTTCTGGAACGACTCGGGGCCCTTCACGTAGTCCGGGTCGTTCAGCATCTGGAAGCCGATGATGGAGTCGGCCTCGTGCATGAAGGACGAGCGCAGGGTGGTGTAGGCGACCTTCTTGCCGCCGACCGTGGCGCGGTACTCGACGGGTCCGTACTTCGTGCGCCACACGCGCATCGTGTACGAGCCGGCCGCGGTGCCGTCGGCGACCGTCGGCTTCCAGGCGTTCTTCTGCTCGATCTTCTCCATCGGCGTGCAGGTGCCGCGGTACAGGTAGTGGTGGTCGTCCTGGCACAGTTCGACGGCGAACGTGTCGATGATGTCCTGGCCGGAGGTGGTGGCGCTCCACGAGTAGTCCTGGCCGCGGCCGAGTTCGACGTACATGCTCAGGCCCGCGAAGGAGGCGCCGCGGGCGCTGATGCCCGGGCCCTGGAGCTCCTGGAGGAGCAGCAACTGGGGCGCGAAGTAGCCGGTCTGCGGGCCGAACACGGCGACCGGGTGGCCGCTGGCGGTGTGCTCGCCGCTGACCACGAGGGCGTTGGACATGCCGCGCTTGGCGGACGACAGGGCCGACTTGGCCGCCTCGCCGGACACGCCGGTGGCACTGGCCGTGGCCGCGCTGCCGGTGCGGTCGTAGACGAGCGGCTCCGGCTTCACCGACCCGGCGTCCGGCACGGCCGTGCCCTGCGGGTCGTCCGGCTTGGTCGCGTACGGGAAGCTGCCGTCGTGGACGGTGAGGACGGCCTCCGGGTCGTTGCGCTCGCGGAAGGACTCCCAGACCTTTGTCCCCTCCGCCACGCCGTACTTCTCCTGGGCGGCGAGCAGGGAGAGCGCGTTGTTGACCTCGCCGCCTCCGCCCGAGCCGAACAGCGCGCCGATGACGGATCCCAGCGCCACCATGTCGGTGATCTTGAAGCGCTCGATCTTCCCGGCGTTGGTGACTGAGTCCTTGTGCCCGGTGAGGACGTACTCACCGGGGAAGTACCGGCCGCTGTCGGAGGCGTCGATGTAGGCGTTGATGCCGTCGAGGTAGGCGCGGGCGTCGGCCAGGGCCTGCCTGCCGCGCTCGCCGTTGGTGGCGACGGCGTTGTCGATCTGTGCTTGGAGATCGGCCTCGCTGTAGGGCGCGTGCCGCCAGAACTGCTGTTCCAGGCCCTGGTTGGAGGGCGCGCCGCCCGCGAAGGAGGTCACCTGACCACGTCCGACGTGCCGGAAGACGTCCATCAGCCACAGCCGGTCCTGGGCGGCGGCGTAGCCGGCCCCGAACTCCGTGCCGTACCGGGTGGTGCCGGTGATGTGCGGCACGCCGGTCTTCTTGTCCCGGACGATCGTCACGTCACCGCGTCCGGCGGGTTTGACGGTGGAGGCGACCTGATCCGCCGGGACCCCGAACGACGCGTCGTTGAAGAAGTTGTTGATCTTGTCGTTGGTGAGCCCGGTGTAGCCCTTGGCGAGGTTGGCATAGGGCCCGAGCTGGTCCTCGGCGTGCTCGGGCTGGGTCCCGAAGGCCTGGTTCAGGAGGACCTGGGCCAGGGTGGCGTTGCCGTTCTGGCCGGGCGGGAGGATGTCCGAACACTGGTTGCCGCAGTGGTCGTTCGCCACCGCCGTGCCCTGCGCCGTCCCCGTCTCCGAGGCGGCCGCCTGTGACAGTGGCGACAAAAGACCCGCTATCAGCGCGCATACCGATGCGGTCTTCAGGAACCCGGGGATTCCGCGGGGAGTTCTCATCCTGTCGAGAACGGTGCGTGGGTTACGCCGTGGCATGTGGGGGGCTCCTCCCGACGGGGGTGGGCGGGATGTTACCGCCGGTATCCCCGGGATTGAAGATGAACAGGCGTCACTTTTTGGAGCCAGCACAACAGGCACACGGACCACGGCAGTCGACTCGGGGCCTCGTCGGACCGCTTATGGAGGCCATTTGAAATCGGATGGAGCCGATTCGCTTGTCGATACGTCTATTCGGCGACGTCCTTACGACGACGCCGAAGTGACCGGATTAGGTGCAGGTGTGACGGAGGTGCAGGACGATGGCCGGTTTCCGGAGTCTGGCGAGACAGGTCCGCGATCCGCGGTGCGATCTGGCACTGCGGCGCTATTCGCTGCGCAAGTGCCTTGAGAGGTTCGCCCCTTACGGGCACAGGGCGACCTGGGACCATCTGTGTTCCCGGGCCGGGTTCGGTCCCGAGGACCGGTCCCCCGATCCGGTGCGGCTCGTGGCCGCACTGGACGAACTGGAGGAGGCGCGGGCGGTCTGGCTGGCCTACGAGGTCGAGTTCGCCGAGCGCCGCAAGAAGGAGAAGCACGACGGACTGCGCCGGCCGGGCAGTGTGGACGACTGGCACCGGCTGACCTGGGGTGGTTTCGGCGTGGCGTGGTGCGACGATCCGGCGGTCCATCCCCGTGAACCGCTGGCCGAGGTGCTGCGCCGGCTGATCGCCGCGCTGGAGCGCGAACCGGGCTCGACGTGCCCGGTGTGCGGCGGGGAGCAACTCGCCTGGAAGTACGACCTGGACCACGAGCCCTCGGCGGGTCCGGTCTGCACGGACTGCGGAATTCTCGTACCGCGTCCGGTGCTCACGCCCGAAGCCCTGGCGGACGCCAGGCGGGCGAGGCTGTTGGTGTCGGCTTGACGAATGCGGGTGCGCGGGGGGTGCGCCGGGGATGCCGCACCCCCACTGTCAGTGGGTCCTGACACCATCGTCGACATGGTGCAGGTATGTCTGAACGGTCCGCGGACCGCCGCCGACGGTACGGCGGTGCCGCTGACGCCCGAGTCCATGGCCGATTCCGCCGTCGGCGCCGTCGCGGCCGGGGCCACGGACATCCATGTCCATCCCAAGACGCCGTGCGGGCGGGACACGTTGTCGCCGAGGGTGCTCGCGCGGACGCTGTCGGCGATTCGCTCGCGGGTGCGGGTGCCGGTGGGTGTGACCACGGGGGCGTGGGCCGAGCCGGATCCTGCCGCCCGGCTGGAGCGGATACGGAGCTGGACCGTTCTGCCCGACCACGCGTCGGTCAACTGGCATGAGCCCGGCGCGGAGGAGGTTGCCGGCCTGCTCTTGGATCGCGGGGTGGGTGTGGAGGCCGGCATCTGGTCCGGGACGGACGGTGCGGAGCGGTTCGTGCGGTCGCCGCTGGGGCCGAAGGTGCTGCGGGTCCTGGCCGAGGTGACGGACACGGCCCCTTCCAGTGCGGTGGCCTCTGCGCGGGGATTGTTGTCCGACCTTGGTACCGCCCATGGGCGTCCTGTGCTGCTGCACGGGGAGGACGGGGGTGCGTGGCCCGTGCTGCGGCTTGCGGGCGAGCTGGGCTTGGCGACGCGGGTCGGGGTGGAGGATGTGCTGGTCCTGCCGGATGGGAGGCGGGCCGGGTCCAACGCGGAGCTGGTTACGGCGGGGTGGGTGGAGTACGAGGCGGGTCGGCGGGGTGCTCGGCGTGGTCACTGAGGCCCGGTGGTTCCGCAGCCCGGCGGAACGGTTGCCGCTGCGCTGGGGGCACCTCCCAGGCCCTTGAGGCACTGGGGGAGGCACGACTGCCCGCGGCCAAGCAGGCCCCCGGCGCGACCCCGGCCCGCAGCCGGCCGCAGGCGCTACGCCCGCCCCCTGTCCACCAGCAGGCGTGAGCCCGCACGGCGTTCACCGAAGGCGTCGCCCGGGTTGGACAGGACGCATGTGTCGAGGGAGAGGCAGCCGCAGCCGATGCAGTCGGTGAGGTGGTCGCGGAGGCGGTTCAGCTGCTTGATGCGTTCGTCCAGTTCCGAGCGCCAGGTCTCGGACAGACGCGCCCAGTCCTCCCGGGTCGGCGTCCGCTCCTCGGGAAGCTGCGCCAGCGCCTCGCGGATCGTCGCCAGCGGAATGCCGACCCGTTGCGCGGCCCGGATGAAGGCCACCCTGCGCAGCGCGTCCCGCGCGTAGCGGCGCTGGTTGCCGGCGGTCCGGCGACTGCTGATCAGGCCTTTGGACTCGTAGAAGTGCAGGGCGGAAACGGCGGCCCCGCTGCGCGCCGCCAGCTGGCCGACCGTGAGCTCGTGGATCTTCTCTGAAATCTGGGGCACCCCTCGAACCCTACCCAGTCCGTTGACACGGCCCCCCGGAGCCGACCATGCTAAGCAGTCGCTTAGAGATTCAAGCGCACGCAGACTTCCTGACGCGAGAGGCCGGGACATGGCACAGCCGAGGATCTTCACGTCCGTCGACGACCTGAAGGCGGCGGTGGGCGAGCAACTGGGGTACACCGACTGGCTCGACATCGACCAGAAGCGGATCGATCTCTTCGCGGAGGCCACCGGCGATCACCAGTGGATCCACGTCGACCCGGAGAAGGCCGCCGCGGGCCCCTTCGGCACCACCATCGCCCACGGCTATCTCACCCTGTCGCTGCTCCCCCTCTTCGGACCGCAGCTGATCTCCGTCGAGGGCGTGAAGATGGGCGTCAACTACGGGACGAACAAGGTCCGTTTCCCCTCTCCCGTCCCCGTCGGCTCCCGGCTCCGCGCCACCGCGGCCATCAGCGCCGTCGACGACGTCCCCGGCGGCGTCCAGGTGACCGTCGCCTTCACCGTGGAACGCGAGGGCGGCGACAAGCCCGTCTGCGTCGCCGAGTCCGTCGCCCGCTACTACTTCTGACCTCGGCGGGCCGCCGCTCCGCCATCCCCCACCATCCGCAGGACGAGGTCGGCGTACAACGCGCCGACCTCGTCCGGCGTCCAGGGCCCGTTGACATTGAACCAACGGGCCACGTCGATGCAGAGCGAGAGAACAGCCAGGGTCGTGCCCTGCACGTCCAGCACGTCGAACTCACCGGCCGCGACGCCGTCCTCGATGATCCCCCGCACCTGGGCGTCACACTGCCGCCGCAGCGCGAGGATCTCGTCACGGGCGTCCGGGCCGAGCGAGTCCAGCTCGTACTGGACGACCCGGGCGGTGGTGCGTCCGCCGGCGTGCCAGCGGACGAAGGAGCTGACCGCACCCGCCAGGCGCTCACGGGCGGTGCCCTCCCGCCGTGACGCCGTCCGCAGGATCTCCAGGGCCTTCTCGTGCCCGATCCTGCTGATGCGGTGCAGCAGCTCTTCCTTGGTCTTGTAGTGGATGTAGAGCGCGGCCGGGCTCATCCCGGCGCGACCCGCGATGTCCCGGGTCGTCGTGGCGTGGTACCCGCGCTCGGCGAAGGCCTCCACCGCGGCGATCAGCAGCCGTCGCGCCGCGTCGGGCGTGACCTCGCCCCACGGCTGCGCCTCGCCGCCGGCCGTCTCCTCCGCCGTACTCATCACTCGCCCCTCTCCACCGACAGGGACAACACCATACCGCCGAAGGTGAGCGAGCGCTTAGTGAGACCGCCCGGTGCGCCCGCTCAGTGCTTCTCGTAGGGGCTGTACGTGGGCGCCGCCCCCGCCGTCCCGGCCGGTCCCTCCTGCCGGTCCCGGATCACCTTGGCGAGGGTGAAGGAGGAGGTGACCAGGTACAGGACGGCGATGGCGAGGAAGCCCCGCACCCAGGCGTCGGCGCTCAGCTGGTAGATGCCGATCGCGGTGGCCGCCATGGCGACGGCGAAGGAGGCGACGGCCTGACCGTAGAAGGCGGCCGTGTTCTGCTTGCTGCCCGGTATGTCACTCATGGAGGAAGCTTCCGGCGGACGTGGCCCGCGCCACATCCGCTGAAGTACTCAGGGGGGTACTCAGAACGCCGAGACCCCCGTCAGCGCACGCCCGATGACCAGCTTCTGGATCTGGCTCGTGCCCTCGTAGAGGGTCATCACGCGGGCGTCCCGCAGCAGCTTGCCCGCGGGGTACTCGTCGATGTAGCCGTAGCCGCCGAACACCTGGAGCGCGTTGTTGGCGGCGCGGACGGCCGCCTCCGAGGCGAACAGCTTGGCCTTGGACGACTCGACGGCGAACGGCCGGCCGCGGTCGATCAGGTCGGCGACCCGCCAGGTCAGCAGCCGCGCGGCGTCGACGTCCACGGCGATGTCGCTGATCAGTTCCTGGACCAGCTGGTGACGGGCGATGGTCTTGCCGAACTGCTCGCGCTCGCCCGCGTACCGCACGGCCGCGTCCAGCGCGGCCTGGGCTATGCCGACACAGCCCGCGGCGACCGACATCCGGCCCTTGGCGAGGGCGGACATGGCGACCGAGAAGCCCTTGCCCTCCTCCCCCAGCAGCGCCGCGGCGGGCACCCGCACGTCCTCCAGCACGAGCTCGGCCGTTGCCTGGCCGCGCAGCCCCAGCTTCCCGTGGATCGTGCGGCGCGTCAGGCCGGGCGTGCCGGTGGGGACCAGGAAGGCGGAGACACCCTTGTGGCCGGGGGCGTCGGTGGAGCGGGCGAAGAGCAGGACGACGTCGGCCCAGGTGCCGTTGGTGATGAACATCTTGGTGCCGTTGATGACGTAGTCGTCGCCGTCCCGCACCGCCCGCGTCGCGAGGTTGCCCGCGTCCGAGCCCGTGCCCGGCTCGGTCAGGCCGAAGCAGCCGACCGACTCACCGGACGTGAGCCGCGGCAGCCAGTGCCGCTTCTGCTCCTCGCTCCCCCAGGCGGCGACGGTCTTCGCGACGAGCCCCAGCGAGACGGAGACGATCCCGCGCACGGACGAGTCGCCCCGGCCGAGTTCCTCCGTGACCAGGCAGTACGCGAGGTGGTCGCCGCCGGAGCCGCCGTACTCCTCGTCGATCGTCAGGCCCAGGAAGCCGACCTCGCCGAGCTTCTCGACGATCGCGCGGTCGACTTCCTCGGCGCGGTCCCAGGCGACGGCGTTCGGGGCGATCTCGCGCTCGACGAAGTCCCGGGCGAGCTGCCGTACGGCGGTCTGCTCCTCGCTGAGCTCCAGGTTCACCACAAGCCACTCCACTTGAAAACCGTACATTTAAATTAGCACTGCTAGTTTCCCTCGGCAGCCCTACTATGTGCGCCATGGCCCGACCGCGCAAGCCCCTGCTCAGCACCGACCGGATCGTCGAGACGGCCCGCGCGCTCGTGGACGCGGAGGGCCTCGCGGCCGTCTCCACCCGCCGGCTCGCCGCGGAACTCGGGGTCAGCGGGCCCTCGCTCTACAACCACTTCCGCACCAAGGACGAGATCCTGGAGGCGGTGGCCGACTCGGTGAGCGGCCAGGTGGACCTGACGATGTTCCAGGACGGCCGGGACTGGCGGACCGCGTTGCAGGACTGGGCCGTCTCCTACAGGGCCGCACTGCGCGACCACCCGAACATCGTCCCGGTGCTGGCCCGCGGCCCCGGCCGCCGCCCGGCCGGGCTGCGCCTGGCGGACGCCGTCTACGGCGCGATGGTCGAGGCGGGCTGGCCGCCGGCGCAGGCCACGTCCATCGGCGCCCTGATGCGTTACTTCGTCATGGGCTCCGCGCTCGGTTCCTTCGCCGGGGGCTTCGTGGACGACGCGAGCGCCTACGACCCCGCGGACTACCCGCATCTCCAGCAGGCCCATCTCCTCGCCGAGCAGCAGGAGAAGATCGACGAGCGGGCCTTCGAGACCGGGCTGACGGCCCTGCTGGACGGGCTGGCCCGGCAGTACGAGCAGGTGCGGCGGGCCCCGTAGCACGAGGCGGCGGGACCCTTCGGCGGCGGCCGAAGTGTCCGTGTTCCATGCTGGGGACATGACGACGAGGGACCCGCAGGCCACGGCTCTGGCCCGGCTCGCCGCGCTGTTCGCGGACGAGACCCGGGCCGCGTGCCTGCTGGCGCTGCTCGACGGGCGGGCCTGGACCGCGGGCGAACTGGCGCGGCACGCGCGTGTCGCCGCGTCGACGCTGAGCGAGCACCTCGGCAGGCTCGTCGCGGGCGGGCTGCTCGCCGAGGAGCGGCAGGGCCGGCACCGGTACGTCCGGCTGGCCGACGCGCGGGTCGCGCAGCTGGTGGAGGACCTGGCGGCACAGGTCGTACCGGACAGGCCGGTACGGCCGCGCAATCTGCGCGAGTCCAGCGCCGGTTCGGCGATGGCCCGGGGCCGCACCTGCTACGACCATCTCGCCGGGCGGCTCGGCATCGCGGTCACGGACGCGCTGACGGCACGCGGGCTGCTGCAACAGGAGACCGGGTTCGCGCTCACCGACGCCGGGCTGGCGTGGTTCGAGTCGGCCGGCATCGGCCTCGACCGGCGTGGCCGGCGCCCCTTGGCCCGTGCCTGTCTCGACTGGACCGAACGCAGGCCCCATCTCGCGGGCGTCGCGGGCGCTGCCCTGTGCCGGCACGCCCTGGAGACGGGGTGGTGCGTGCGTATCGGCTCCGAGCGGGCCGTGAAGGTGACGGCGGCCGGTGAACGGGCCCTGTCCGAGCTGCTGGGCGTGGAGGCCGCGGCGCTGCACTGACCCCGGTCCTCACCGGACAAGCCCACCATCCGACGGGCCGCTGAAGCCCTGTCCGAAATTCGCGAGCGTCCCTCCCCTTTCCCCTCCTAGCCTCGGGATCATGATGAACCACACCCCTCCCCGCCCCGCTCGCCGGGCCGAGCTGCTGGCCGCCGGCGCGGCCGCGGTGACCGTCGTGCTGTGGGCTTCCGCCTTCGTCTCGATCCGCAGCGCCGGGGAGGCGTACTCGCCGGGCGCGCTGGCGCTCGGGCGGTTGCTGGCCGGGTCGCTGACGCTGGGGGTGATCTGTCTGCTGCGGCGGGAGGGGTGGCCGCCGCGCTCGGCCTGGCGCGGGATCGCCATATCGGGCCTGCTGTGGTTCGGCGTCTACATGGTCGTCCTCAACTGGGGTGAGCAGCAGGTCGACGCGGGTACGGCCGCGCTGGTCGTGAACACCGGGCCGATCCTCATCGCGCTGCTGGGCGCCCGGCTGCTCGGCGATCCGATGCCGCCGCGGCTGCTGGCGGGGATGGCGGTGTCGTTCACCGGTGCGGTGACCGTGGGACTGTCGATGTCCGGTGAGGGCGGTTCCTCGGTGCTCGGGGTGGTGCTGTGCCTGCTGGCGGCGGTCACGTACGCCGCCGGTGTCGTCGCGCAGAAGCCGGCGCTGGGCACGGCGAGTCCGTTGCAGGTGACGACGTTCGGCTGCCTGATCGGCGCGGTGGTCTGTCTGCCGTTCGCCGGGCAGCTCGTCCAGGAGGCCGCCGAGGCGCCGGCCTCCGCGACGCTCAACATGGTGTACCTGGGCGTCTTCCCGACCGCCCTGGCCTTCACGACGTGGGCGTACGCGCTGTCCCGGACGACCGCGAGCCGGATGGGCGCCACGACGTACGCGGCGCCCGCGCTGGTCGTCCTGATGTCCTGGCTGTTCCTCGGCGAGGTGCCGGGACTGCTCACGCTCGCCGGTGGTGTGCTGTGCCTGGCGGGTGTCGCGGTGTCCCGGTCGCGGTCACGGGCGGCGGCTCGGGCCGGGGATCCGGGAGCGGTTCCGGAGCCCCGGCCCGAGCGGACCGGGGGCTCAGCCCGCTGACTCGGCTTCCGCCTTGGCCTCGGGCGCGGTCTCGGGTTCCGCCGCACGCGCCCGGCCCGCGAGGACCTTGATCGAGAGCAGCGCTATCACCGAGAGGCCGATGATGTAGCCGGACACCGCCATCGAGGTGCCCGTCGCCTCCAGCAGCAGCACCATGACGAAGGGGGCGAGGCCGCCGCCCGCGACGGCCGCGATCTGGTAGCCGAGGGAGGCGCCGGTGTAGCGCATCTCGGGCGTGAACAGCTCCGCGAACAGCGCGGCCTGGGGGCCGTACATGATGCTCAGGAAGCAGCTGGCGACGAACGTGCCGACCGCGAGCCACAGCAGCGAGCCGGTGTCGATCAGCAGGAAGAGCGGCACGGCCCACAGCGCGATGCCGGCCGCCCCGAAGGCGTAGATCCGGATGCGGCCGACGCGGTCGGAGAGCGCGGCGGCGGCCGGGATCAGCACGAGCTGGGTGAGGCTGACGCAGAGCGAGACCATGAGCACCGGGCCCTTCTTCATGTCCAGCTCGCGGGTCGTGTAGTCGAGGACGCCGGTGATGAGGATGTAGAAGGTCGCGGTGTTCACGGCGAAGGAGCCGCCGGCGAGGAGCACCGTGCCGAGGTGGCCCCGCAGGATCGTGCGCAGCGGCGAGCTCTGCTCGGTCTTCTCCCGCTCCGCGAGGGCGCGTTCGGCCTCCCGGAACGCCGGGGTCTCCTCGACGCGGGTGTGGATGTACCAGGCGAGGGCGAGGACGAGCAGGCCGACCAGGAACGGCACGCGCCAGCCCCAGGCCGCGAACGCCGAGTCGGTGGTGAGCGCGCCGGCGAGCAGGAAGACCGTGTTGGCGGTCACCACGCCGATGGGGACGCCGAGCTGGACGACACTGCCGTAGACGCCGCGCTTGCCCTCCGGGGCGTACTCGGTGGCCAGGAGCATCGCGCCGCCCCACTGGGCGCCGACGGCGACGCCCTGCGCGACGCGGAGCAGGACGAGCAGGATCGGGGCGGCGACGCCGATCGTGTCGTACGTCGGCAGCAGGCCGATGCCGGTGGTGGCCACGCCCATCAGCGTGAGCGCGAGGACCAGCATCGGCTTGCGGCCGCGCTTGTCGCCGAGGTGGCCGGCGACGATGCCGCCGAGGGGGCGGGCGAGGAAGCCGACGGCGAACGTGGCGAAGGAGGCCAGCACGCCGGCGCTGGGGCTGCCGGCGGGGAAGTAGAGGTCGCCGAGGACGAGGGCGGCGGCGATGCCGAAGACGAAGTAGTCGTACCACTCGACGGCCGAGGCGAGGGCCGCTGCGGTGGCGACGCGGCGGCGGTTGCCCGCGGCGGGCGCGGTGGAGGTGTGCGGCTCGGCGGAAGGCGGCTGAGCGGAAGGGGCCGTGTCCATGCGGTGCACGCTCCGGTGGGTGCGGGGACGGAACGGGGGGTGACTCGATGGTCCGGGGAACGTACTGACCGGACGGTATGGACGTCAACGGGTCGGACACCAGGACTTTTGCCTGTACGTGGCACTCAGTGTGCGGCCGGGCATGCCTCGGACCCCGGCCTCGCGCGGAGGCCGGGGTGCGGGTGGGACCGGACTAGAAGACGACCAGCGCGCGGCCGCCCTTGCCGGCCAGCATGTTCTCGAAGGCCGCCGGGATGCCGTCCAGGGAGATGCGTTCGGTCACCAGGGCGGTCAGGTCCAGACGGCCCGCCCGGACGTGATCGGCAAGGACCGGGAGGTCCTGCGCGGGGTCGGAGTTGCCGTAGACGCAGCCGGAGAGGGTGCGGCCCCAGTGGAAGATCTCCAGGGCGTTGAAGGTGACCTTCTGGTCCTTGCCGCCGATGCCGACGACCGTGGTGCGGCCGCCGCGCCGGGTGGAGTCCCAGGCCGTGCGGATGGTGACCGCGCGGCCGGCGCACTCGACGGCCACGTCGACGCCCTGCTTGCCGGTGAGGCCGCGGATCTCCCTGGCCGTGGTGTCGGAGGCGACGAGGTAGTCGGTGGCTCCGGCGGTCCTCGCCAGTTCCTCCTTCGCCGGGGACACGTCCACGGCGATGATCTTGGAGGCCCCCGCGATCCGGGCCGACTGCAGGGCCGCGAGCCCCACTCCCCCGACGCCGAACACCGCGACCGTCTCGCCCTGCCGGACGCGGGCCGAGTGGTGGACGGCGCCGTAGCCGGTGAGGACGGCGCAGCCGAGGAGGGCCGCGTCGGTGAGCGGGACGCCGTCCGGGGCGGGCAGTACGCAGGACGCGGAGACGACCGTCTCCTCGGCGAACGCGGCGACGTTCAGGCCGGGGTGGAGGTCGGTGCCCTCGGTGGTGCGGGCGTAGACGTCGGCGGCGCCGCTCAGGGCGTCGGCGCACAGCCAGACCTCGCCGAGCGAGCAGGCGTGGCAGCTGCCGCAGGACGGGGCCCAGTTGAGGACGACCCCGTCACCGGGCGCGACGTGACCGACGCCGTCGCCGACGGCGACGACCGTGCCGGCGCCCTCGTGGCCGAGGACGGCGGGGACGGGCACGCGCATGGTGCCGTTGGACAGGGACAGGTCGGAGTGGCAGACCCCGGCGGCGGCGAGCCGGACGCGGACCTGGCCGGGCCCGGGGTCGGGCAGGTCGATGCCGGTGATCTCCAGCGGGGAGCCGACGGCGGGCAGGACGGCGGCGCGGACAGCCATGACGGAAGGGACTCCCCTGGTTCTAGAACTGGAGGGACTTGGTCTGGAGGTACTCGGCCAGGCCGTGCACGCCGAGCTCGCGGCCCACGCCGGACTGCTTGTAGCCGCCGAAGGGGGCGAGGGGGTTGAAGCGGCCGCCGTTGATGTCGACCTGGCCGGTCTCCATCCGGCGCGCGAAGGCCACCGCCTCGGCCTCGTCACCGGCCCAGACGGCGCCGGCCAGGCCGTAGACCGTGCCGTTGGCGATCCGCAGGGCGTCCTCCTCGTCCTCGTAACGGAGGATCGACAGGACCGGGCCGAAGATCTCCTCCTGCGCGATGGTCATGTCCGGGGTGACGTCGGCGAAGACGGTCGGGCTGACGAAGTACCCCTTCTCGCGCGGGACTTCGGGGCCGCCGGCGACCAGACGGGCGCCCTCCGCGACGCCCTTCTCGATGTAGCCGCGCACGCGGGCCTGCTGCTTGGCGTTGACGACGGGGCCGATGCGCTCGCCGTACTTGGCGGCGGCCGTCGCGGCGAGCCCGACCGCCTCGTCGTACTGGTCGCGGTGGACCAGCATCCGCGTCCACGCGCTGCACGTCTGCCCGGAGTTGGACATGACGTTGGCGACACCGACATGGACCGCCTTGGCGAGGTCGGCGGTCGGGAGGATGACGTTGGCCGACTTGCCGCCGAGTTCGAGGGCGACCTTCTTGACCTGCCCGGCGGCGATCGCGGCGATGCGCCGGCCGACGGCGGTGGAGCCGGTGAAGGAGACCAGGTCGACGCCGGGGTGCTCGGCGAGGGCCTGGCCTGCGACCGGGCCGAGGCCGGTGACCAGGTTGAAGACGCCCGCCGGGAGGCCGGCCTCGTGCACCGCGTCCGCGAACAGGCGGGCGACCAGCGGGGTGTCCTCGGCGGGCTTCACGACGATCGTGCAGCCCGCCGCGAGGGCCGGCGCGACTTTGGCGACGATCTGGTGCAGCGGGTAGTTCCAGGGCGTGATCGCGGCCACGACACCGACCGGCTCGTGGTGCACGACCGAGTTGCCGGTCTTCTCCTCGAAGGCATACGTCGCCGCGAGCTCGGCGTAGGAGCCCGCGACCGCGATCGGCACGGCCGCGTGGACGGCCTGGGAGAACTTCAGGGGCGAGCCGAGTTCGGCGGTGACGGTCTCGGCGATCTCGTCCGCGCGGGCCGTGAGCACGTCCCGCAGGGCGGCCAGGCGCGCCGCGCGCTCGGCGGGCGGGGTCGCGGCCCAGTCCGGGAGGGCGGCGCGCGCGGCCCGCACAGCGGCGTCGACGTCCTCGGCGGTGCCGGCCGGGACCGTGCCGATGACCTGCTCGTCGGCCGGGTTCACGACCTCGATCACGTCCTGGCCGGCGGCGGGGCGCCAGGCGCCCTGGATGTACATGCCGTCGTATGCCTTCATCGTGCTTCCTCCGGGGCGGGGCGTCGTCGTCCGGTACATAAACTAGCGACGATAGTTTTCTGGCGCCAGACGTGACGGGGTGCCGGGTGCCTGGTCCCAGGTCAAGGTCCGGGGTCCCAGGTCCGGGTCCGAGGTCCGGGGTACGGGTCATCACAGCACGGCCGGGGCCCCGCCCGGGTGTGCGGCTCCTCACTCCCCCAGGTCGGGCAGGCGCGCCGGGTGCGGGCAGATGCGGTCGCCGTGCCGGTCGAAGACGAAGAGGTGGGCGAGGTCGACCAGGAGCGGCACCTGCATGCCGTGGCGGAGGGCGAGGTCGGGGGTGGTGCGGACGATGAGGTCGCCGGGCAGGCGGGGCTCGGCGGACGGCGGCCGTACTCCGGCGTCCCCGGGGTCGTCCAGGGTCACGACGGGTCCGGCCCGTCCGGCTCCGGTCCGCTCCCGCAGGCGGGTGAGGACCGAGGCCTCGCGGCGGCGGCGCCGGGCGGGGCGGCCGGGGCGGGGGCGCGGGGCCTCCAGTTCGGGCACGACGGCGGGGCTGGAGCCGGTGTTGAAGTGGACGAGGATCTCGTGCCCCTGGAACTCCACGTGCTCGACCAGGCCGGTGATCGGCACCTCGCCGGGGCGGGCCGCGGAGTGCTTGGCGATCCGGACGGCCTCCGAGCGCAGGCCCACGATGACCTCGCGGCCCTGCTCGACGCGCAGCAGCTGATGGTCCAGGGAGAGCGGCTCGGGCAGGCGCAGGAACTGCTTGCCCAGGCTGATGGTCATCGCGCCGTCCAGCGGGGCGCGCACCAGGCCGCGCAGCAGGTTGATGCGCGGGGTGCCGATGAAGGCGGCGACGAAGACGTTGCTGGGCAGCGCGTAGACGGCCCGCGGGCTGTCGACCTGCTGGAGCACGCCGCCGCGCAGGACCGCGACCCGGTCGCCGAGCGACATGGCCTCGGCCTGGTCGTGGGTGACGTAGATCGTGGTGACGCCCAGCTCCTTGGTCAGCTGGGAGATCTCGGCGCGCAGATGGGTGCGGAGCTTGGCGTCGAGGTTGGACAGCGGCTCGTCCATCAGGAAGGCGGAGGGGTGGCGGGCGATGGCCCGGCCCATGGCGACCCGCTGGCGTTCACCGCCGGAGAGCTGGCCGGGCAGTCGGTCGAGGAGGTCCTCGATGCCCAGCATCCGGGCGGTGGCGTCCACGCGCGGCCCGGGGTCCGTGCCCGGGGCCTCGATCCGCAGCGGGAAGCCGATGTTGGCGCGGCTGGTCATGTTCGGGTAGAGGGCGAAGTTCTGGAAGACCATCGCCATGTCCCGCCCGGACGGCGGCAGGTCGTTGGCGTACTGGCCGTCGAGCAGCAGCTCGCCCTCGTCGATCTCCTCCAGGCCGGCGATCATCCGGAGCACGGTCGACTTGCCGCAGCCGGACGGGCCGAGCAGCACGAGGAACTCGCCCGGCGTGATGTCCAGCGACAGCCGGTCCACCACGCGGGCGCCTCGCGTGTAGGCCTTGCTCACGTCGTGCAGGGAGATGGCGCGTGTCATGGGTGCCCCCGAGGGGTCATCAGGGCGCTGGTGCTCCGCGGTCGGAAGCCCCGTGCGGCTCGTACGGGGCTGTGGGTCACGGAAGTTAACGGAATGTACGCGGCCGGGGGAAGACACCTGCCGGAATCCGGGCGTTCCGTCCAGCTGGTGAGAAGGCGGACGGGGGTCGGTGGACGCCGGTGAGGTGGGCCAAGACCATGACGTTCCCGGAGCAGCCCTTCCTGCCCAGCTGCCGCCGCGGGTGATCAGACGCAGCTCGGGGCGGCCCCGGGCGCCGTACACCTCCTGGCTCGGGAAGTGCGCCTTCTCGGCCGACCAGCTTGGGATCGTCCTCCGGGGGCCCGGTACCGATACGGGTCGACGCTGACCATGAAGTCGAGCGATTCGAGCGCCCTGTCGAGCCGGTCGCCGTCGGGTGCGGAGAGCACGGGGTTGGCGGCGACGGCGAGGAGCGCGCGCACCGGCTCGCCCTCCTCGGTGGCGGTGTCGATCTCCTCCGCGAGGGCGCTGCTGCCGCTGTCGCGACCGCGCCCTACGACGCGTCAGGTATCGCTCTTCCGGCGGAGCCGCACCCTCGACCGGCGGGCCTCACCCGGAACTCCTCCCGCCTCGCCCGGATCCCCCAGATCCCCCGACTCCCCCGGCTCCCCCGGCTCCCCCGGCTCCCCCGGTTCTTCCGACTCCCGCGACTCCCCCCGCGACCGCATCGCGACCCCCGAGGACAGCAGCAACAGCACCCCGAGCATCACGAACGGCGCCGCCACCCCCGCGACCCCGGCGATCAGCCCGGCCGCGGCGGGCGCGGCGACCTGGCCGAGCCGGTTGCCGGTGAGGCGCAGCGCCAGGGCCGTGGAACGGGCCTCGTCGGGGGCGGCCTGGACCACCGTCGTCATGGACAGCGGCTGCCCCACCCCGAGGCAGAAGCCGAGCAGCACCAGCAGCAGGCCGAGCGCCCACACCGGCATCGGCAGGGCGATGCCCGCGCACAGCAGGGCCGCCAGCAGACAGGTCACCATGAGCAGCAGGGTGCGGCCGAGCAGCCGCAGCAGGGGCGTCAGCACCAGGCGGCACGCGATGGTGGCCGCCGCGCGCAGGCTGAGCAGGACGCCGATCACGGACGGCGCGATCCCCCGGTGCTCGCCGACCACCGGAAGGTACGCGGTGAGGATGTCGGTCGCGGACAGCACCGCGAGGCTGATGAGGATGCCGGCCGGCACGCCCCGGGTGCGCAGGATGCGCCGGACCGGGACACGGTCGTCCTTCTCCGCGCGGGACGTGGCAGCCGTACGGCGGTGCTCGATGCGCCACAGCGAGGTGAACGCGACCGCCCCGATCGCGCCCGCCACGATCAGGGCGAGCGCGCTCGTGCCCGTCATGTCGTCACCGCCGATCACCGCGCCCGCGGCGATGGGCCCGACCAGCTGGCCGAGCGCGGCGCCGATGGTGAAGTGGCCGAAGTTACGGTCCTGTTCGTGCGGCGCGGACTGGCGGGCGACGAGGGACTGGGAGCCGATGACGAAGCAGAGGTGACCGAGGCCCATCACGCCGCTCCACAGGGCCATCGCCCACAGGGAGTTCGCGAGGCCGCTGAGCGCGCAGCCGCCGGATATGAGGACCACGCCGATGGGCAGCAGGGGCGCGCAGCGGCCGTGGTCGGTGCGGCGGCCCAGGGGCACTGCGGCGAACAGCGGCAGCAGCGCGTACACACCCGCGATCACACCGACCGCACGCTCGTCCGCGCCCAGCGCGAGGGCCCGGTAGGAGACGGCGGGCCGGGCCATCGACACCGCCCCCTGCGCGAAGCTGAAGGCGATGACGAGGCGGAGCAGCCAGCCGCGGTTCCCACCGGGCCTCACGATGACGTCCTCCATGCGGTGGTCAGATG
Organism: Streptomyces sp. NPDC045955; assembly: GCF_056430805.1. NCBI lineage: Bacteria > Bacillati > Actinomycetota > Actinomycetes > Kitasatosporales > Streptomycetaceae > Streptomyces > Streptomyces sp. NPDC045955. Next base: position 58,309 of record NZ_JBWKKY010000021.1, on the reverse strand, counting down.
ATCCCGAAGAGCATGCCCGCCCCGAGGATGACCAGACAGGTGAGGGCGGCCCACTTCACGACGAACTTCGTGTGGTCGCCGAACTCCACCTTGGCCATGCCGACCAGGACGTACACGGCCGGGACGAGCGGGCTGGACATGTGCAGCGGCTGGCCGACGAGGGAGGCGCGGGCCATCTCCAGCGGGGAGACACCGTGCGCGGCGCCGGCCTCGGCGAGGACGGGCAGGACACCGAAGTAGAAGCCGTCGTTCGACATGAAGTACGTCAGCGGAAGGCTGAGGATGCCGGTGACCAGCGCCATGTGCGGGCCCATGCTGCCGGGGATGACGTCCACCATCCACTTGGCCATGTGGTCGACCATGCCGGTGCCCTGCAGGACGCCGGTGAAGACGGCGGCGGCGAAGACCATGCCGGAGACGTTCAGGACGTTCTCGGCGTGGGCGGCGATGCGGGCCTTCTGGTCCGGGATGTGCGGGAAGTTGACGGTGAGCACGAGCGCGGCGCCGAGCAGGAACAGCACCGGGATCGGCAGCAGCTCCATGATCATGGCGGTGAGCAGGCCGACCGTGAGCAGCGCGTTGAACCAGTACAGCTTGGGGCGCAGCGTGGCGCGGTGGGGGTCGAGGCCCTGGAAGTCGTCGCTCTGCTCGTCGGCGTCCGTGCCGGAGCCGGCACCGCCCGCGACGCTCTTGCGCATGTCGACCTTGCCGTCGCCGGAGCCGCCGGCGCCCACGAGGACCGTCTCGCTCTCCTTCTCCTCGACCTTCTCCTCCACCAGCACCTCGTCCAGCGTCAGCACGCCCAGCCGCCGGCGCTCGCGCACACCCAGGACGTAGGAGAGGACGAAGACGAAGAGCAGGCCCACCAGGAGCGCCGGGATCATCGGGACGAAGATGTCGCTGGCGTCGAGCTTGAGCGCGGTCGCGGCGCGGGCGGTCGGGCCGCCCCAGGGGAGGGTGTTCATCACGCCGTTGGCCATGGCGGCGACACCGGTCATCACGACCAGGCTCATCTTCAGGCGCTTGTACAGCGGGTACATCGCCGAGACGGTGATCATGAAGGTGGTGGAGCCGTCGCCGTCCAGCGACACGATCGCGGCGAGCACTGCGGTGCCGACGACGATCCGCATCGGGTCGGCTTTGCAGAACTTGAGGATGCCGCGGACGACCGGGTCGAAGAGACCGACATCGATCATCACACCGAAGTAGACGATCGCGAACATGAGCATCGCCGCAGTGGGGGCGAGGTCGGTCACGCCGTCGAGGACGTAGTCGCCGAGCTTGGCGCCCTTGCCGACGAACACGCAGAACAGCGCGGGAATCAGCACGAGCGCCGCGATCGGCGACATCTTCTTCATCATGATCAGGACCAGGAAGGTCGCGATCATGGCGAAGCCGAGGATGGTCAGCATGAGTGGATACCTAACGTTCGCCCTTGAACATCCCACCAGGGCCGGCGGTGTCCGAGACGTTAGGTGCGTTCAAGCAGCGTTAACAAGACGTTGACGTGCGAGCAATAAGCGCAAAACTGCTGGTCACAGCTTTGCTCAGGTCAGAGCGGTGAGCTTTTCGGTCACGGATGCGCATCCGGGGGCCGTCGCGGGGGCGACGTCGACGGGCACTGCGTTGAGGACCGCGTTGCCGGACAGCGGGTCGAGCAGACGGCCGTCCAGGAGCTGGTTGACGTTGACGCCGGGGTCGGTCGCGGCGTGGCTGAGCCGGATGCCGGGGCGGTTGTGACCCCAGCCGTGCGGCAGGCTCACCACGCCCCGGCGCACGTCGTCGGTGACCTCGGCCGGTGCGGTCACCTCTCCCCCGGCGCCCTTCACACGCACCGGTGCCCCGTCGCGCACGCCCAGCCGTTCGGCGTCCTCGGGGTGGATGTGCAGGGTGCAGCGGTTGGAGCCGCCGGTGAGGGCCGGCACGTTGTGCATCCAGCTGTTGTTCGAGCGGAGGTGGCGGCGGCCGACCAGGACGAGTCCGTCGGGTCGTTCGGCCAGGGCGCGCTTGAGGCGGGGCAGGTCGTCCGCGATCGGCCGCGGCAGCAGTTCCACCTTGCCGCTCCTGGTCTTCAGCGGCTGCGGCAGGCGGGGGCGCAGCGGGCCGAGGTCGATGCCGTGCGGGTGCGCGAGCAGCTTCTCCAGGGTCAGTCCCTCCGGTCGTACGCCGAAGCCGTCGCCGTAGGGGCCGAGGCGCAGCATCATGTCCAGGCGTCGCTCGGGGCCGGTGTCGCCGGCGAGCTGAGTGGCGAGTGCGCGGGGGTCACGGCCGTGGACGGGCGAGTGCGGTTCCTCGACGGCCTTGCCGAGGGTCTGGTCGATGACCATCTGGTCGACGGCGGCGGGATCGGCCCCGTGCATGCCCGTGACGGCCAGGATCAGCCGGGCCAGGATCTCCGTCTCCGCCATCCGGCCCGGCTCCAGCGGGATCGCGGGGCGGGTGTAGCGGACCTGGTTGCGGACGGCGAGGGTGTTGAAGGCGAAGTCGTGGTGCGGGCTCTGGGAGGGCGGGGGCGGGGGCAGGACGACGTCGGCGTGGCGCGAGGTCTCGTTGAGGTACGGGTCGACGCTGACCATGAAGTCGAGCGAGTCGAGCGCCCTGTCGAGCCGGTCGCCGTCGGGTGCGGAGAGCACGGGGTTGGCGGCGACGACGAGGAGCGCGCGCACCGGCTCGCCCTCCTCGGTGGCGGTGTCGATCTCCTCCGCGAGGGCGGAGAGGGGCAGCTCGCCCTTGGCTTCGGGGTGCCGGCTCACGCGGGAGTGCCAGCGCCCGAGGGCGAAGCCGCGGCCGGGCCCGGCGGGGCGCGGGGTCTTGTCGGTGGCGGCCTGCGGGAAGAGCGCCCCGCCGGGCCGGTCGAGGTTGCCGGTGAGGATGTTCAGGACGTCGACGAGCCAGCTGGCCAGAGTGCCGTGCGGGACGGTGCAGCTGCCGATGCGGCCGTAGACGGCGGCGGTGGGGGCGGCGGCGAGCTCTCGGGCCAGGGTGCGGATGACGCCGGCCTCGACGTCGCAGGCGGCGGCGACGGCTTCGGGGGTGAACTCCCGCAGGGCGTCGGCCACGTCCTCGACGCCCTGCACGTGCGGGATCGGTTCGGTGAGGCCCTCGTCGAAGAGCACCTGGGCCATCGCCGCCAGCAGCAGCGCGTCGGTGCCGGGCCGCACGGCGATGTGCCGGTCGGCGAGCTTGGCGGTGCGGGTGCGCCGCGGGTCGATCACGACGAGCGTGCCGCCCCGGGCCTTGAGCGCCTTGAGTTTGCCGGGGAAGTCGGGGGCCGTGCACAGACTGCCGTTGGACTCCAGCGGGTTGGCGCCGATCAGGAGCAGATGGTCGGTGTGGTCCAGGTCGGGCACGGGGATGGCGTTCGCGTCGCCGAAGAGCAGTCCGCTGGAGACGTGCTTGGGCATCTGGTCGACCGTGGAGGCGGTGAAGACGCTGCGGGTGCCGAGCCCGGCGAGCAGCACCGCCGGGTAGAGGGCGCCGGCCATGGTGTGCACGTTGGGGTTGCCGAGGACGACGCCGACGGAGTTCGGGCCGTACCGCTCGACGACTGGCCGGATGCCGGCGGCGACCGCGTCGAAGGCCTCCTCCCAGGTGGCCTCGCGCAGCTCGCCGTCCCTGCGCACGAGCGGGGCGCGCAGTCGGTCGGGGTCGGCGTCGACGGCACCGAAGGCGGCGCCCTTGGGGCAGATGAACCCCTTGCTGAAGACGTCGTCGCGGTCACCGCGGGCGTGGGTGACGCGTGTCCCCTCGATGGTGAGGGTCAGGCCGCAGGTGGCCTCGCACAGGGGACAGATACGCAGGGCGGTGCGGGACACGGGTCCTCCAGGGGCGGCGGCTACGGTGGCGCACGGACGCGCCCGAGCATACCGACCGGTATGCACGGAGGGGAGGCCCTGACCGGTGTCAGATCAGTCGAGCACCCGGGCCAGGTAGGCCCGCAGCATCTCCCGCATCTCCTGGATGATCTTCGGGTCCCCTTCCGGCGCGACCCGGAAGGCCAGGTGCACGAGGGTGTCGGCGGTCTCGACGGCGATGAGGAAGACCCGGCGCAGCTCCTCGTCGGGCTCGCGGCCGAGATAGCCGGAGAGGAGTTCGGTGAGGCGGTCGGCGACGCGGTGGTTGGGCTCGGTGCGGGCGCCGACCGGGATCTGGTTGCCGAAGTCGACGAGGGAGAAGCCGGGCGCGGTGCGCTTCATCTCCAGATACTCGTCGAGCACGGCGTCCATGGCCTCGCGCCAGCCGGCGTCGCCCGCCGTGCGCAGACGCTGGGTGACCCGCTCCGAGTAGCGTTCGAGGTTGCGCTGGGCCAGCGCGTCGACCATCTCGCGCTTGTTGCCGAAGAAGCGGTAGACCGAGCCGATGGGGACCGCGGCCCGCTGGGCGACGGCCCGGGTGCTCAGGTCGTCGTAGCCGACCTCGTCGAGGAGGTCGGCGCAGGCGTCGAGGATTCTGGCCAGGCGTTCGGCACTGCGCCGCTGGACGGGCGCACGACGGAGCGATGTCGCGTGGGGCACGGGCTCATGATGCCTTTCCGGCGCGCCCCGGTGAACCTCGCCCCCCGATCCGGGACCGGGCGTCCGACGCGTGCGTACGCGCCTGCCGCCGGTCGTCCGCACCCGGCGTGGCGCCGGGGCCGGGTGCCGACGCCGTGAGGTCGGCCGTGCTCTCCACGGGTATGCCGTCCACCGCCCACACCGTGCCGTCGTCGGCATGGAGTCGGGCCGTGACGCGGTGCGTACCCCGCGGCACGAGGCGCTCGGCGAGACGGTACTCGGGCGCCCGGAGCCGGGCGACCGGGCGGCCGTCCACGTAGAGCCGCGCGAGGCCGCGCCCGGCCACGGCCCGGGCTGCCGTACCGGCCGGGGAGAAGCGGAAGTTCCGCACGGTCAGACGGACGTCCCAGCCGCCGGCCGCTCCGGGCTGCACCTCGATGCCGACGTCGGGGGCGCCCCGCGGCGCCACCTCGCGGTAGGCACTCCCCTCCTGGTCCCGGTCCTCCAGAAGGCTGCCCACCGGTACGTGCCGCGCCCCGTCCTCCCGCGCCTCACCGGAGCCGCAGCCCGCGGATCCGGTCAGCAGGAGGACACAGACCGCGAGCACGGCGCCAGATCCCCGTGTCCACGACATGCCGGGGAGCGTAGAACAGGCGTCCGGTCCGGCGGATCGTCCTGGAGTCGGGTCCCTCTCCTCCGCAATGAGGAGTCCGGCACGGCCGCGCGTCCCTCTTGCGTCGGGGAAATCGCAATCCTACGGTGTTGCATAGGAATCGGGTGGCGCAGGAATCGGACCACAAGGGAGCAACGATCATGGGCGATGGGGGTACCTCCCGCGCGAGCGGGGTCGAGCGCGGGGAAGCGCGGAAGACCGCCGAAGGGCTGACCTACCTCTCCGGCTTCGGCAACGAGCACAGCTCCGAGGCCGTCCCGGGCGCACTGCCGGAGGGCCGCAACTCCCCCCAGCGGGCACCACTCGGGCTGTACGCGGAACAGCTGAGCGGTACGGCCTTCACCGAGCCCCGGGCCCACAACCGCCGCTCGTGGCTGTACCGGATCCGCCCGTCGGCCGCGCACCCGGCGTTCACCCGCACGCACAACGGCGCGATCCGCACCGCCCCCTTCACACAGACCGTGCCCGACCCCAACCGCCTGCGCTGGAACCCCCTGCCCGACCCGGCGCCGGAAACCGACTTCCTGGCCGGTCTGTGGACCCTGGGCGGCAACGGCGACGCCACCCAGCGCACCGGCATCGCCGTCCACCTCTACACCGCCAACGCCTCGATGGACCGGGTGTTCAGCGACGCCGACGGCGAGCTGCTGATCGTCCCGGAGCGCGGCGGGCTGCTGCTGCGCACGGAATTCGGTCTGCTCCATGTGGAGCCGGGCCATGTGGCGCTGATCCCGCGTGGGGTCCGCTTCCGTGTGGAGCTGCTCGACGAGTCCGCCCGCGGCTATGTGTGCGAGAACTACGGGGCGCCCTTCCGTCTCCCCGACCTGGGCCCGATCGGCGCGAACGGCCTCGCCAACCCCCGGGACTTCCGCGCCCCGGTCGCCGCGTGCGAGGACGTCGAGGGCCCGGTGGAGGTGGTGAACAAGTTCTGCGGCAACCTCTGGACGGCCACCTACGACCACTCCCCGCTCGATGTCGTCGCCTGGCACGGCAACCATGTGCCGTACGTCTACGACCTGCGCCGTTTCAATGTGCTCGGCACCATCACGTACGACCACCCCGACCCGTCGATCTTCACGGTGCTGACGTCCCCCTCGGACACGCCGGGCCTGGCGGGGGTCGACTTCGTGGTGTTCGCCCCGCGCTGGCTGGTGGGCGAGGACACGTTCCGGCCGCCGTACTTCCACCGGAACGTGATGACCGAGTACATGGGGCTGATCGAGGGCGCGTACGACGCGAAGGCGGAAGGCTTCGTGCCGGGCGGCGGCTCGCTGCACAACATGATGTCGGCGCACGGCCCGGACCGGGAGACCTTCGACCGGGCGAGCGCCGCCGAGCTGAGGCCGCAGAAGATCGACGACGGCCTGGCGTTCATGTTCGAGACGCGCTGGCCGATCACCCTGACCCCGCAGGCCGCCCGCGCCGAACACCTCCAGCAGCGCTACGACGACGTCTGGCAGGGCCTGGAGCGGCACTTCCGTCCCTTGCACTGAACATCCGAGACCGGTACGGATGGCCCGTGACCTCCTTCGCTCCGGACTCGATCGTCCTGAACCGCAAGCTGCCGCTCTGGTACCAGGTGTCGCAGTCGCTGCGCGCCTCGATCCTCGGCCGCTCGCCCCAGGACCCGCTGCGCCTGCCCACCGAGGAGCAGCTGGCCGGGCACTACGGCGTGAGCGTGCTGACCATGCGGCAGGCGCTGAAGGAACTGGAGGACGAGGGGCTCATCACGCGCCACCGCCGGCGCGGCACGTTCATCGAGCCGGACGTGCGCCGGGGCTCCCCGGTCCGGCTGCTGGGCTCGGTGGACGCGATCGTGGCCCAGCAGTCCGGCATGACGACCGAGCTGCTGGACCACGGCACCGCCCCGGTGCCCGCCGAACTCGCCGAGTTCTTCCCGGATCTGGCCGCGGTGGCGACGTACCACCGGCTGCGCAGCGACGAGAAGACCGGTGAGCCGACCAACCACGCCCGCAACTACGTGCGTCCCGAACTGGCCGCGCGCATCGACCTGGACGACCTGGTCCGGTGGCCCATGACCAAGGTGCTGCGGGATGTCGTCGGGGCGGACATCAGCCGCATCACGGACACGGTTCAGGCCCGGCTGGCCGACCCGGAGACGGCGAAACTGCTCCACGTCCCGCTGCTCAGCCCGATCCTGCACTACACGGGCATCACGTACGACGCCGACGGGCGGCCTCTGGACGTGGCCGTCATCCAGTACCGGGGGGACCGCTTCTCCTTCACGGTGACCCTGGAGGCGACCTGACCCGGGTGCCGGAGCCACACCGTACGATGCCCTGCGTGACGCACGACGACGCTCCGCTGCTGGCGGACCTCATGCCGTGGTCCGTCGCACCGCCGCGGCTCGGCCGGGGGTGGCCGGCGGGACCAGACGCGCCGTCCCTGAAGGCCCGCTGGGACGCCCTGCTGAAGGCCGAGGGACCCGACCGCGAGACCCTGTTCGAGCCGACCCGCTCACGCACGCCGCACACGGCGGTCGGCCAGTTGCCCGGCCAGGCCGGCAGCGGGACGGAGAAGCTGGCCCGCGCCTCGGGGCCGTGCCCGGAGCCGGTGCGCGTGCTGTACGCCCCCTTCGACGAGCAGTGGCTGATCCCCGACCAGCGGCTGATCGACGCGGCCCGCCCGGAGCTGTGGCGCGTGGCGGACGAACGTCAGGTCTTCGTACTGGAGGCACCCGAGGCCCCGGGCAGTGCCCGGCAAGTCCCACGCCTGCTCGTCACCTCACTGCTCCCGCTGCTGCGCCCGGGCCGGATCCGCCCGCTGTTCCGGCGGCCGGGCGGGCAGGAGCCCAACCTGGCGCCCGGCCTGCTGGAGCACCTGGGCACCCGTCTGGGCGGCGTCCCGACGCCTCTTGACGTGCTGGCATGGATCACGGCGACGGCACGCCCGGACCTCTCGGTCCCGCTCACCGGGGACGCCGACGCCTGGGCGCGAGGCCTGGAGCTGGGCCACCGGCTGCTGTGGCTGATGCGCCGCGACGGCCAACGCCCCAAGCTGCCCGGGGGCCGCCGCCCCTACGTCCGCGCCCCGCTGCCCTCCCGCCCCCTGGACCTGCGCTACGACCGGGACGAGGAGGCTCTGCTGCTGGACGAGGGCCGCGTCTCCCCGGTGCCGCCGGAGGCCTGGGACTTCGAGGTGGGCGGGGCGCGTGTCCTGGAGCAGTGGTTCGCGGCGCGCGTCGCCGAGGCCGAGCCGGGCACACTCGCCGCGATCCGCCCCGCGACCTGGCCCCAGGCCTGGACGTCGGAGCTGCTGGAACTGATCACGGTCCTGGCCCTGCTGGCCGAACTGCGCCCCCTGGAGGAGCCGGAGGTCCCCGACCCGGTCACGGCGACCGAGCTGCGCGAGGCCGGCGTCCTCCCGGTACCGGCCTCGGCCCGCCGCCCGGCCTCGGTACTGGACGGCCCCGAGGAGGGCCCGGAGGGGCAGCTCGCCCTGCTGTAGCGCGTCAGCGCAGGTCGGGGTCGTAGGCGTCCAGGACGTGTTCGAGGGCCCGCCTGAACACCGCCTCCAGGTCGGCCGGCCCGCTCCGCTCCATGAAGGCGGCGGCCAGTCGCGGACCTGGTGGCCACAGCCGCCGGGACGGTGCCGTTCCTGCTGCCGCCGCTGTCCAGCGCGTGCATCCCGACGAGCGGGCTGCCGGGGCTGGCTGCTGTGGTGCGCCGTGCTGCTCGGGGTGTTCGTGCCGTCGGCCGTGCGTCAGTACGCGCACGGAGAGCGGTGAAGGGGCGGCCGGAACACCGGATCCGGACGATGCCGCCGGTCATTGCCGGGCGGGGATGGGGCACCGTCTGGGGCGGGCCGCGCTCGGGTACGCACCTGGCGCCGCTGCGTGCCGTGGGGATGACGGACGACGAGTGCGCAGCGTGGCACCAGGGGCGGTGTGACCGCCCGAGCGCGGGCCCCTACTTGCCGCCGAACAGCGAGCGGCGCAGCCTGCGCAGCGGTGCGAAGAGCGAGACGCGACGCACGCGCGCTCCCCTGCCACTGCGGTCGTGCGGCTGACGCGCGGTCAGTTCACGCATCAGAGAGGTCGCCTCGACCGTCTCCCGCTGCGGGACGGCAGGGCCGCCCAGCACCGAGAGGTGGCGGTCGAGGCGCGAACTGGTCGCGCTGCTCCCGCAGGTGATCGCAGGGACCCTCGCCCTGCTGCGCACTGTTATCTGTTCCATGTCACTCCCCACCCGTACGAGTCCACCCGGCCCGGGCAGGTTAACCCTATCGCCCCGTCCGGGCACTCGTGTATCGCGGTCACAGGATTCACCTTCCCCATAAGGGGGTTGACGATGTATTCCCGATTACTTTCCGAATCCGACAGATTTCAGGGCGAGTTGGACGATCGGCTGGCTGGTGGGCTGCGGCGATCCGCCGTCGGGCTCGACGGTTACGGCCAGTGACGTGGCGGAGGCGCCGAGACCCGTGGCGACCAGGGGCGTGTCGCCCTCGAAGAGGCCCAGGGAGCGTGGTTGCGCGCCCGGGCGCATGAGCCACAACTGGTGCACTCGGCCGCCGGGCGGGGCACCGTATCCGCCGAGGGTGACCACCGCGCTCCCCTCCGAGGCGGAAGCGATCACTCCGATGGTTCGGCCCCGCCCGTCCCGGCCGCTGCTCGCGCGGGCGTCCGGAGCCGCGAGAACGTGGGCGATCTCACGTGAGCGGTCCCGCTCGGCGGTCAGCTGATCCTGGGTCCGGTCCGCCTGCACCGCGAACAGCGAGGCGACGACGAGGGCCGCGGCGGCGGTGGCCGTGGCGAAGGGCACGAACAGCGGGATCCGGCGACGCTGCCGCGGTGGCGGCTGGGTACCCCACACGTGCGGCGGCAGCTGCGGCGCACGCGCCCGTGCCGGCTCACGTGCCGCGTTCTGCGGCGCCGGATCCTGCGGAGTGGTCCGTACGGCGGCCATGACCCGGTCGCGCAGGGCGGCGGGGGGCGGGGCGGCGGCGGACCAGGCGAGCCGGACGGCGTCCTCGGACAGGGCGCGCACCTCGGCGGCGCAGCGGCCGCAGTCCCTCAGGTGCTTCTCGAAGCGGACCCGCTCCGGGGGTTCCAGGGCGTCGAGCGCGTAGGGCGCGGCGAGCGAGTGCGGGTCCTCGCGGCGGAAGAGACTCATGCCACGCCTCCCAGGCACTCGCGCATCCGGGTCAGCCCGTCGCGCATCCGCGTCTTGACGGTCCCCAGCGGCAGGGAGAGCCGCTCGGCCACCTCACGGTAGGTGTAGCCCTCGTAGTAGGCGAGGGTGACGGACTGGCGCTGGAGTTCGGTGAGACGGTCCAGGCAGACGCGTACCCACTCGCGTTCGAGTCCCGCCTCGACCTCCTCGGTGACCTGGTCGAAGGCCGGGTGGTGGGCGCGCCAGGCCTCCCGCTGCTCACGCTCGCCGGCGGCGCGGGCGCTGCGCACCCGGTCGACGGCACGGCGGTGGGCGAGGGTGAGGATCCACGACATCGCGCTGCCCCGCCCCGGGTCGAACTTCGCCGCCGAGCGCCACAGTTCGAGCAGCACCTCCTGAGCCACCTCCTCCGACTGGGCGAGGTCGCGCACCACGCGCCGTACGAGCCCGAATACCGGGCCGGACACCAGCCCGTACAAGTCCTCGAAGGCCTGCTGGTCGCCGCCCGCCACGCGCAGCAGCAGTTCGTCCGCCTCCACTCGGTCCCCCTCTCCCAGGCCGCACGGGGCCTGTCCCCTCATACGAGGCATTCGCAACGCACACACCTCCGGATGGGGTTACGGATGAGCACGCCGAAAACGCGGGTCGCCCGGCGATGAAACAACTTTGCCGACGCGCCGTAAGAACGTTTGAGATTCGACCAATCCGCTTCGCTGACCGCTCCGAATGGCGTGTGTCAGGCAAGTTGGCACTGAGGACGGACGGCATGACACCTTTCTCCAGGACCGGTGAGACCGGTGCGACCGGTGTGGGACGCAGGAGCATCGCGACCGCGATCTGTGGTGCGCTGGCCGCCGGCGGGCTCGCAGCCGCCGGTGTGACCGCGCTGGAACCCGAGGCGGCCTCCGCCTCCAGTCACCGCGAGGCCCCGCTGATCTCGGGGACCCCGCAGTACGACAACACCGACGTGTACGCGTTCGTCAGCCCGGACAAGCCGGACACGACGACCATCGTCGCGAACTGGATCCCGTTCGAGGAACCCGCCGGCGGGCCCAACTTCTTCACGTTCGCCGAGGACGCCCAGTACGACCTGCGCATCGACAGCGACGGTGACGCGCAGGAAGACCTGCTGTTCCGGTACACGTTCAAGACGCACACGAAGAACGACAAGACGTTCCTGTACAACACGGGCCCGGTCGAGAGCCTCGACGACCCCGACCTCAACATCACGCAGACGTACGACCTCGAGCTGATCAAGCTGAAGCACCTGAAGGCGGTGTCGAAGACCAAGGTCGCCGACGACGTGCCCGTGGCGCCGTCGAACGTCGGCAAGGCGTCGATGCCGGACTACAACACCCTGCGCAAGCAGGCGATTCACAAGCTCGCCGGGGGCGCCCAGACGTTCGCCGGGCAGGCCGACGACCCGTTCTTCCTGGACCTGCGCGTCTTCGACCTGCTGTACGGCGGGAACCTCTCCGAGGTCGGCAACGACACGCTCAAGGGCTACAACGTCAACACCATCGCCCTCCAGGTCCCCAACAGCTTCATCACCCAGTCGCACGACCAGCCGGTCGTCGGCATCTGGTCGACGACGCAGCGCAAGAACGCCCAGGGCTACTTCGCGCAGGTCTCCCGCCTCGGCAACCCGCTGGTGAACGAGGTCGTCAACCCGCTGAAGGACAAGGACACGTTCAACGCGTCCGCGCCCCGGGACGACGCCCAGTTCCTGAAGAACGTCACCAACCCGGAGCTGCCCAAGCTCATCGAGGGGATCTACGAGATCCCGGCGCCGGACGAGCCGCGCAACGACCTGGTCGACGTGTTCCTCAAGGGTGTCAAGGACCTCAACCAGCCGCCGCACGTGACGCCGTCGGAGCAGCTGCGCCTCAACACCTCGATCAAGCCGGCCGCCAAGCCCAAGCGGCTCGGTGTCCTCGACGGTGACAACGCCGGCTTCCCGAACGGCCGTCGCCTCACCGACGACGTGATCGACGCCTCGCTCCAGGTCGTCGAGGGTGAGCTGCTGGGTGCGAAGAACGACCTGGGTGACGCGGTCGACAAGAACGACAAGGACTTCGAGAAGGCCTTCCCGTACGTCGCCCTGCCGACGGAGGGGTCGCGCGGTCCGCTCGCCAAGGGCGTGGACGGCGGCAACGACGTCCGCAGCCAGCTCGGCGACGCGCTCCAGCCGGCCGAGGCGCAGAGCTCGGACGACATGCGCCTGATCGCCGCGTCCGCCGGGGCCGGCGCGGGCGGCATCGTCCTGATCGGCGCGGCCCTCATGTGGTGGCGCCGCATGCGGAACCGGGCGTACTGACCCGTTCCGCTCCCACCGACCGGCGCGGCCCGTCTCCCGTCCCCCACGGCACGGGCCGCGCCTCTGTCCCACCCCACCGCACCCGCACAGCCGACCGAGGAGAGGCCATGCCTCCGCGTACGACGGACAGCGCACCGGAGAGGCGCGACGACGACCACCCCCGCCCGGACCAGCAGACCGACGGACAGCGGCCGGTGGGGCGGGGCCCGCGGCGAGCCTCCGTGCCGGGAGAGGGCGCGGTGGCCGAAGCGGGCGACGCCGCCGAAGGCGAGCCTGACGGGCACGGCAGCCCTCCCGCCGGGAACGAGGGCGACGCCGGCGTCGAGCCGCGCGTGGCCGCGATACGGCGGGCCGCTGACGGGGGGCGGCGTTGGCGGGCCGTTCATCTGGCCGGATGTGCCGCGCTGTTGGCGGTCGCGCTGACCGGTGGAGCCATCGCCTTCGGGGGTACGGGGAACGGCCGGGCGGGGGCCGGTGCCGAGGCCGTGTCCGCGGCCGGGGCGCCGGCGGCCGGTGTGCTGGCCCGGGGGGATCTCGACGCGGGGATCAGGTCCCTGCAGAAGCATCTGCGCGCCCAGCCCAGGGACTTCGGCAGCTGGGCCACCCTCGGGACCGCCTACGTCGAGCAGGCCCGGACGAAAGGCGACCCCTCTCGCTACCCGCAGGCCGAGCGCGCGCTGAAGCGCTCCCTGGAGCTTGACCCCGGCAACGACCAGGCCCTCGCCGGCCGTGCCGCCCTCGCCGCCGCCCGGCACGACTTCACCGGCGCGCTGAAGGACGCCGACCGGGCCCTGAAGCAGAACCCCTACAACGAACGCGCCCTGTGCACGCGTATCGACGCCCTCGTCGAGCTCGGACGGTACGAGGACGCCGCCGAGGCCGCCCGCACCGCCGACGACAGGCGCCCCGGGGTGCCCGTCTTCACGCGGTACGCGTACGTCAACGAGCTGCGCGGTGACGTACGTACGGCGCGTGACGTCCTGGAGCGCGCCCTGGAGGCCGCCGGCTCCCCCGGCGACATCGCGTACGTCGCCACCGCCCTCGGGCAGCTCGCCTGGAACCAGGGCGAGTACAAGACGGCGCTCGGCCACTACGCCCGCGCCCTCGCCGCCGACGAGGACTACCTCCCCGCCCTGGAGGGCCGCGCACGCGCCCAGGCCGCGAACGGCGACCGGGCCGCCGCCGTCGAGGGACTGGAGCAGGTCGTCGCCCGCTTCCCGCTGCCCGGCCCGCTCGTCGCCCTCGGCGAGCTGTACGAGGACCGGGGCGCCGACGGGGACCGGGCGAAGGCGGGTGACCAGTACGCCCTCGTCGACGCCTGGACGTCCCTCGCCCGCGCGGGCGGTGTCAACGCCGACCTCGACTCGGCCATGGCCGCCGCCGACCACGGCGACAAGAAGGAGGCCCTGCGCGCCGCCCGCGCCGAGTGGAACCGCCGGCACAGCGTCCACACCGCCGACGCCCTCGCCTGGGCCCTGCACGTCAACGGCCGCGACGGGGAAGCCCTGCCGTACGCCCGGCGCGCCACCGGTACCGGCTACCGCAACGCCGGCTTCCTGTACCACCGGGGCGTCATCGAGCACGCCACCGGCAACGACCGCGAGGCCCGCGACCACCTGAAGGCCGCGCTCGACCTGAATCCCGGCTTCTCCCCGCTCGGCGCCCGCGAGGCCCGTACCGCGCTCAAGGATCTGGAGGGGACCAGGTGACCCTGCGCCGCCTGTTCGCGTCCGGTGCCGCCGTCCTCACGGCCGCCTGCGCGCTCACCCTGCTGCCCGCCGGCGCGGCGAGCGCCCACCCGCTGGGCAACTTCACCGTCAACCGCTACGACGGCCTGGTCGCCGCCCCCGGTGAACTCCGCGTCCACCACGTCGAGGACCTCGCCGAGATCCCGGCCACCCAGGCGGGACCGGACATCGAGCGACTGGGCATGACCCTGTGGGCCCGCGAGCGGTGCGCCGCGGCCGCCGCGGACAGCAGGGTCACCGTCGACGGCCGCGGCACCCCGCTCACCGCCGAGCGCAGCCACGCGCGCGTGCGGCCCGGGCAGGCGGGGCTGGACACCCTCCGCGTGGAATGCGAGCTGACCGCGCCCCTCCCGTCCGGCGAGTCGGACAGGACCGTGTCGCTCGGCTTCCGTGGCGCGGGCGACTCCTCCGGCCCGGGCTGGCGGGAGATCACGGCGCGGGGCGACCGTATGACGCTCACCGAGTCGGACGTCCCGGAGAAGTCGATCTCGGCCGAACTGACCCGCTATCCGGCGGAGTTGCTCTCCTCCCCGGCCGACACCGCGGCCGCCGCCCTGCGCGTGCGCCCCGGCGGTGCGGCCCTGGCCGAGGAGGAGCCGGAGGCCCCCGCCGCCTCCGTACTGCCGCGCGGCGCCGACCGCTGGACGCGGGCCCTGGACGACCTGGTCGCCCGGCACGACCTCACCCTGGGCTTCGCCGCGCTGGCCCTGCTCATCGCCGTCGTCCTCGGCGCGATGCACGCGCTCGCCCCGGGCCACGGCAAGACCATCATGGCCGCGACGGCGGCGGCCCGGGGCGGCCGGGCCAGGATGAAGGACGTCCTGCCGATGGCCGCCTCGGTGACGGTCACCCACACTCTGGGCGTGGTCGCCCTGGGCCTGCTGGTCACGGCCGGTTCGGCGGCGGCCCCCTCGGTGATCGCCTGGCTGGGCGTCGCCAGCGGCCTCCTGGTGACCCTGGCGGGCGCGAGCCTGCTCCGCCGCGCCCTGCGCAACCGCGCGCACACCCACCCCCACGGCCCGGGCGGCCACACCCACACACACGACGACGAGAACCACAGCCACAGCCACGCGCACGACCACGACCACGACCACCACGGTCACGATCACGACCACCCGCACGACCACAACCGCCCCCACTCCCACCCCCACACGGTCGAGCACCCCCACACGGTCGAGCACACCCACGGCGGGTTCACCCACTCCCACCCCGTCGCCCCCACCCTGCGCGGCACGATCCTCATGGGCTTCGCGGGCGGGCTCGTGCCCAGCCCGTCCGCCGTGGTGGTGCTCGTCGGTGCCGCGGCCCTCGGGCAGGCCTGGTTCGGTCTGCTGCTGGTCGTCGCCTACGGCGTCGGGCTCGCGCTCACCCTGACGGCCGCCGGGTACGCCGTCGTCAAGGCGGGCAGCGGGATGACCCGGCTCCTGGACCGGCGCCCCCGCTGGACGGGGGGCCCGATGGCGGCCCTGGTGCGCCGGACCGCGCCCCTCGGCTCGGCCTTCGCCGTCGTGATCCTCGGGGCCGGACTGGTGTTCAAGGGGGCGGCATCCGCACTGGGCTGAGTTACGTTCGTGAGGAAATCCGACGTCATGGGGAAAACAGACCTCATGGAGATTTCGCCCGGCTGCGAATGGGGGCGCCGTGTCCGAAGAACCGGGCCATGAGCGTGTGATCGCGGGCCGCTACCGGCTCCTGGCACCGCTCGGCGAGGGCGGTATGGGGACGGTGTGGCGCGCCCGCGACGAGGTGCTGCACCGCGAGGTCGCCGTCAAGGAGGTGCGCGCCCCGGCGGGGCTCGCGGGCGACGACGTGCGGCGGATGTACGCCCGGCTGGAGCGGGAGGCGTGGGCGGCGGCCAGGGTCGCCAACCGGAACGTGGTCACGGTGTACGACGTGGCGACGGACGAGGGCCGGCCGTGGATCGTCATGGAGCTGGTCCGCGGGCTCTCCCTGGCCGAGGTCCTGGAGGCCGAGGGCCCCATGCCGCCGCAGCGTGCCGCGCACATCGGCGCCGAGGTGCTGGCCGCGCTGCGGGCCGCGCACGAGGCCGGGGTGCTGCACCGGGATGTGAAACCGGCCAACGTGCTGATCGCGAACGACGGCCGGATCGTGCTCACCGACTTCGGGATCGCCATGGTCGAGGGCAGCTCCGCGCTGACCATGACCGGGGAGGTCATCGGCTCGCCCGAGTTCCTCGCCCCGGAGCGGGCGCTCGGCCGTACGCCGGGCCCGGAGTCCGACCTGTGGTCGCTCGGCGTGCTGCTGTACGCGGCGGTCGAGGGCCACTCCCCGTTCCGTCACGACACCCCGCTGAGCACGCTGCGCGCGATCGTCGACGAGGAGCTGCCGCCGCCGTACCGGGCCGGTCCGCTCGCCCCGGTCATCGAGGGGCTGCTGCGCAAGGATCCCGCGCAGCGGCTGCCGGCCGAGCAGGCCGAGCGGGACCTGCGGGCCATCGGCGCGGGCGGCTCGCCGAGCGGGCAGACCGTGCGGGCCGTCCCGCCGACGCTCGCGGGCCGTCCCGAGCCCTCGCCCACGCCCCCGATGCCCTTCCCGGGGCAGCCGGTGCCGTCCGGCTCGGGCGGGACGACGACGGCCACCGGCCGGGACCGCGACCGCCGGGCGGGCCGGGTGCTGGTCGCGGGCGTGGTCGCGCTGGCGCTCGCGGTGGGCGGACTGACGTACGCGCTGCTGAACCGCGGGGACGGCCCCGGGAACAACGACAGGGGTGCCGGGGCGAGTACGCCCGCCGAGACCAAACCGCAGAACACCGCGAGCGAGAAGTCCAGTCCTTCTCCGACACCGAGCGAGAGCGAGAGCGAGCGGAGCAGTCCGCCGCCGCAGTCGGTGCGGGTCGGCCTGGACGGCACGCGCACGGACTACTCGGGCCCGTGTCCGCCGCCGGGTGCCCGGGCGCCGAGGTTCACGGCGACGTTCACGGTGGGGCGGCTGCCGGCCGAGGTGCGCTACCGCTGGGTGACGCGGGACGGCTCGGAGCTCGACGGTGGCTGGAAGACGCTGTCGTTCCGGGAGGGCGACGGCCGTACGCGGCAGGACGCGGTGACCGTGACGACCGAGGCGGAGAGCGGGACGTTCGAGAACGAGATCAGTGTCGAGGTGCGGGAGCCGGTGCGCACGACGTCCGAGTCGGTGCCGTTCTCGATCACGTGCGAGACGGAGACCCCGACGGGCGGGGCCTCCCCTTCTCCTTCGGACTCGGACACGGATTCCGGCACGGGTTCGGACACGGAGTCGGACACCGACTCCGGCTGAGCGGTCAGTCGTTGGCGTTGAGCACGGGCAGATAGCCGCCCGACTGGCCGGGTGCCTTCGGGTGGTACGACTCGCCGATGTTGAGCCAGTTGACGCTGTGCAGCCAGGAGTCGCCGGAGCAGATCTCGTGGCCGGTGAAGGTGCCGCGCACGTCGCCGAAGGTGAAGCCGTGGTTCGCGGCGCGCTTGGCGATGGCCGTGTTGAGGTGGTCGGAGGCGTCGTTGATGGCCTTGCGCTTGGTCTCGGAGAGGCCGAGGCAGGTGGTGCCGAGCTTGTAGAAGCGGGGGTAGCCGAGCACGACGACGTGGGCGTTGGGGGCCTTGGAGCGGATCGCCGAGTACACGCTGTCGAGCTTGCCGGGCAGCGTGGAGTCGACGTACGCGCGTGCGGTGTTGATGCGGGAGACGCAGGCGCTGTCGGACTGGGTCACACAGGTCGTCATGACGTCGGCGAATCCGGCGTCGTTGCCGCCGACGCTGAGGGAGACGAGGGCGGTGGCGCTGCTCAGCGGGCCGAGCTGTCCGGACAGAACATCACCCGTTCGGGCGCCGGAGCAGGCCGTGAAGTCGAACGTCGAGGGTGAATGGGCGGTGGCCCAGAGGTAGGGGTAGGCCTTCGTGCTGCGCTTGCAGTCGCCGCTGGAGCTGATGTAGCTGCCGGCGCCCACTCCGGAGGAGTAGGAGTCACCGAGCGCTGCATATCCGCCAGTTGCGGCGAGTGCGGACGCCTGCGCCGTGGCTGCCCCGGTGAGGGCGGTGCCGGCGGCGAGGAGGAGCGAGCTCACGAAGACGACAAGTCGGGAACGTCTCATGGAACCTCCCTTAGCAGGATCTCTGCCACAACCGTCGTAGCAGCTACGCGTGTTGACAGGAAGTGTCCATGCCAAGTCTTTTCGGCCCTTTCCGGGACGCTCGCGGCGCGTTCACCTCACGGCTTGTTACGCCCTGGGCACCTCTTGTTACGCGCTCATGACAGATTTGTTGACTAGTGCTCAACTCTCTTGTTCTACGCCGGTAGTTGGTCGACGCTTTACTCCGTCCGAGAGCGGAACGCGACGCTCCCGGCCGTGTGCGCGAGCACGCGCACAACCCCCACATGACGCGCGCCCCACCCAGGCGCGCGCCGCCTAGAGGAGGAATCCCTCGTAATGGCACAACTGCGCAGCAAGAGACTCGGGCTCGCCGCGATCACCCTGTCGGCGACCGCCGCCCTCGTGGGCGGGCTCACCGCCCTCCCCGCCCAGGCCGCCGCTCCCGCCGAGGGCCGGGTGCTCGCCGCGGACTCCCCGGACGCGATCAAGGACAGCTACATCGTCACGCTCAAGAAGAGCGCGGGCCTGAAGGCGTCCTCTGCCGCGGGCAAGGACCTCGTCGAGGAGTACGGCGGGTCCGTGCGCAAGACGTTCGGCAAGGCGCTGAACGGCTACTCCGCCACCCTGTCCGCCACCGAGGCGAGGCGCCTCGCCGCCGACCCCGCGGTGGCCTCCGTCGAGCAGAACCAGCGCGTCCAGCTCGCCGACACCACCCAGTCCAACGCCCCCTGGGGCCTGGACCGGATCGACCAGACCTCCCTCCCGCTCTCCGGCACCTACACCTACCCGGACAGCGCGGGCAGCGGCGTGACGGCCTACGTCATCGACACCGGCGTGCGCATCACCCATCAGCAGATCAGCGGGCGGGCCTCCTACGGCTACGACGCCGTCGACGGCGACACCACCGCCTCCGACGGCAACGGCCACGGCACCCACGTGGCCACCACGATCGCGGGCTCGACGTACGGCGTTGCCAAGAAGGCGAAGGTCGTGGCCGTGCGCGTGCTGAACAACAGCGGCTCCGGCACCACGGCCGGTGTGATCGCGGGCATCGACTGGGTGACGAAGAACCACTCCGGCCCCTCGGTCGCCAACATGTCGCTCGGCGGCGGCGTCTCCACCGCGCTGGACACGGCGGTCCGCAACTCCATAGCCAGCGGCGTCACGTACGCCGTCGCCGCGGGCAACAGCAGCACCACCGCCTCCTCGTCCTCCCCGGCCCGGGTCGCCGAGGCGATCACCGTCGGCGCCACCACCAGCACCGACGCCAAGGCGAGCTACTCCAACTACGGCTCGGCCCTGGACATCTTCGCGCCCGGCTCCTCCATCACGGCCGGCTGGCACACCAGCGACACCGCGACCAACACCATCTCCGGCACCTCGATGGCCACCCCGCACGTCGCGGGCGCGGCGGCGGTCTACCTGGCGGGCCACACCTCCTCCACCCCGGCCCAGGTCGCCTCCGCCCTGGTCGGCGGCGCCACCACCGGCAAGGTCACCAGCGCGGGTTCGGGCTCGCCGAACCGGCTGCTGAAGCTCGTACCGTAACCGGAACCTGAACAGCCGTTCCCCGGAGGCGGGTTGAGCCTCCGGGGAACGGCTGTTTCCGTCACCGGAACCTTTCAACTCGCGCCCCACGAAACGCATCCCGCAACGACAAACCCAGCAAAAACGTGAGAGGCCGTTCCAGGTCTTGCCATACGGGTTCAATCGTCAATACCGTCATACATCTCACCCGCATCGGTCCGTCAGCACGCGGCTCTAGGGGAGGGCTCAAGGACCGCGACGAACCGGCGCGGGGCGCGGTAGGGGGGTGCCGTGCTCGGTGACCGCAACTGTCTCCGGGCCGTGCCGCGCGGTCGGCTGCCGTTTTCCGCTGCCGGCCAGCTTTGCCAGCTCACCCGGCGTGCCCGAAGCTCCATCTCGGCGTGCCACGGGTGAGAACCCCCCTTTCGAACCGGATTGGATCCGGACTGCCCTGGGGGGGCGGTCCACCGGACGAGAGGGACCAGACTCATGAGCTCAGTTCTGCAGCCGGCCGCGGCGGAGCAGCATCCGCCGACCGCCGGGAAGTACCGGCCCGTCTCCTCTCACCTGGCCATAGCGCCGCCGGTGAGCGTGGTCATCCCGGCCATGAACGAGGCGGAGAACCTTCCGTACGTCTTCAAGACCCTGCCCGACTGGATCCACGAAGTGGTCCTGGTCGACGGCAACTCCACCGACGACACCGTCCAGGTGGCCCGCGAGCTGTGGCCCGAGGTCAAGGTCGTCGAACAGCGCGGCAAGGGCAAGGGCGACGCCCTGATCAGCGGGTTCCAGGCGTGCACCGGCGACATCATCGTGATGGTCGACGCGGACGGCTCGGCGGACGGCAACGAGATCGTGTCGTACGTCTCCGCCCTGGTCTCCGGCGCGGACTTCGCCAAGGGCTCCCGCTTCGCCAACGGCGGCGGCACGGACGACATGACCTTCATCCGCAAACTCGGCAACTGGGCACTGTGCACGGTCGTCAACCGCAAGTTCGGCGCCCGCTACACCGACCTGTGCTACGGCTACAACGCGTTCTGGCGGCACTGCCTCGACAAGATCGACCTCGACTGCACCGGTTTCGAGGTCGAGACCCTGATGAACATCCGGGTCGTCAAGGCCGGGCTCAAGGTGCAGGAGATCCCGAGCCACGAGTACCTGCGCATCCACGGCACCAGCAATCTGCGGGCCGTGCGCGACGGGCTGCGCGTGCTCAGGGTGATCCTGCAGGAGCGCTCCAACCGCCGGGCACTGCGCCGCCGTTCGCCCCAGTCGCCGCTGGTCGACCCGGTCCGGGGAGAGGTGTCTTGAGCGGTCCCGGCATCTCCGTCGTGATCTGCGCGTACACCGAGGACCGCTGGGAGGACATCCTCGCGGCGGTCTCCTCGGTACGGGCGCAGTCACGGCCGGCCCTGGAGACGCTGCTGGTCGTCGACCACAACCAGGCCCTTCTGGACCGTCTCGGCAAGGAGTACAAGGAAGTCGGGGACGTGCGGGTGCTCGCCAACGCGGGCCCCCGCGGCCTGTCCGCCGGCCGCAACACCGGGATCGCCGCCGCGCGCGGCGAGGTCGTCGCCTTCCTCGACGACGACGCCGTGGCCGAGCACGACTGGCTGCTGCGCTTCGCCGAGGCGTACACCGACCCGCGCGTGCTGGCGGTCGGCGGGCGCACGGAGCCGGTCTGGGCGTCGGGGCGGCGGCCCGCCTGGTTCCCCGAGGAATTCGACTGGGTGGTGGGCTGCACCTACCGGGGCCTGCCGCGCGGCCGGGTCCGGGTGCGCAACGTGCTCGGCGGCAACGCCTCGTTCCGCCGCAGCGCCTTCGACGCGGCGGGCGGCTTCGCCACCGGCATCGGCCGGGACGGCGACAGACGCCCGCTGGGCTGCGAGGAGACGGAACTGTGCATCCGCCTCAGCCGGGCCCGGCCCGACGCGGTCCTGCTGATCGACGACCGGGCGGTGATTCACCACCGGGTGCCCGAAACCCGTGAGCACTTTGGCTACTTCCGGACGCGCACGTACGCCGAGGGCCTGTCCAAGGCGCTGGTGGCCCGGAGCGTCGGCGCCGACAAGGGACTGGAGTCCGAACGCCGGTACGCCACCCGGGTTCTGCCGGCCGGGGTGGCCCGGGGGCTGCGGGACGCCCTGCTGGCCCGGCCGGGTGGTGCCGGGCGGGCGGGGGCGATCGTCGCGGGGGTGCTGACGGCGGCGGCCGGGTACGTGGTGGGCTGCGTGCGGGCCCGCCGGGGCGGGACCACGTTCTCGGTGCCCGAAGTGGAGGTGGCGGTCCGTGAGTGACGTCCGCGTACCGATCCTCATGTACCACGCGGTCGCGACCGACCCGAACGACGCGACCCGCGCCCTGTCCGTGACCCCCGAGGCGTTCGCCGAGCAGATGGCGGTGCTCGCGGACCGGGGTCTCACCCCCGTCACCACCGCCGGGCTGGCGGCGTGCTGGCGCTCGGGCCGCGCGCTGCCCGAGCGACCGGTCCTCATCACCTTCGACGACGGCTACGAGGGAGTGCACCGGCACGCCCTGCCCGTGCTGGCCAAGCACGGCTTCCCGGCCACCCTGTTCGTCTCGACGGGGTGGATCCGGGGACCGTACGACACCGGCGGCGGCCTGGACACCATGCTGGACTGGGACCAGGTGCGCGAGCTCGCGTCGGCGGGCGTCGAGATCGGCGGGCACAGCCACAGCCATCCGCAGCTCGACCAGGTCTCCGACGCCACGCTGAGGTTCGAGCTGATCCACTGCAAGGAGATCGTCGCCGACCAACTGGGCGCCGTACCGGCCTCGTTCGCCTATCCCTACGGCTACTCCAGCCGCCGGGTCCGGCAGGCGGTGCGCGAGACGGGGTACGCCCAGGCCCTCGCCGTCGGCAACGGACTCGCGCGCCGCGCGCAGGGACCGT
This sequence comes from Streptomyces sp. NPDC045955, assembly GCF_056430805.1. Taxonomy (NCBI): domain Bacteria; kingdom Bacillati; phylum Actinomycetota; class Actinomycetes; order Kitasatosporales; family Streptomycetaceae; genus Streptomyces; species Streptomyces sp. NPDC045955. Next base: position 35,418 of record NZ_JBWKKY010000021.1, on the reverse strand, counting down.
ACGCCCTGCGGCGCGTGACGGTACGCCGCAGCACGGGCACCGAGGAGTTCGAGCGGCTGGCCGAAGGCCACGCGATCGCCCGTACGTTCGCCAGGGACCGGGCCCTGACCAAGGGGTACGCCGTGGTCCGCAGGACCCGCCAGGCACGCCGGCTCGTCTCCCGCACCGGGGCCTGACCCGCACCTGGAACACGCCGCGTGCACCGGGAAACCGGGTGCACGCGGCGCCCTCGTGCCGGATCATGGCGGCATGTCTGGAAACCCGCACGAGGCGCTGCCGATCCGGCTCAACGTCGACGACTCCGACTCCCCGTCCGATGTCGTCGACGCGCTGTTCCTCGGCCGCTTCGCGACGGGCGAGCAGCCGTACTCCCACGCGGTGAACATCGACCGCGTTCGGTCCGGGGCGACGCTGATGCCGCCCGGCGCCCGTGTGCTGCGCGCCGCCCGGGACGACGACCGCAGCGCGACCCTCGCCGAGGGCGACGGCTGGACGCTGCTGATCTCCCGCTGGAACCGGGGCGCCGACGTCACGGTGACCGCGACCAGCGCCGAGCTGGCGAAGAAGATCCTCGACCAGGCCACGGACGGCGCGGCGGACGAACCCGAACCGCAGCCGGAGAACGTCACGATGGGCTTCTGGTACGTCTCCCCGCGTCGCGGCCCACACCGCACCACACGCCAGATCGCGGCGGGCACCTGGGACGAGGTCCGGCCCAACTACACGGCGCCGGTGGCGGACGCCATGGACCGCCTGATGAAGACGACCCCCGAGGACATCTCGGGCCGCCTTCTCCTCCTGCACGGCCCGCCGGGCACCGGCAAGACCTCCGCGCTGCGTACGCTCGCGCGTTCCTGGCGGGACTGGTGCCAGGTGGACTGCGTCCTGGACCCCGAGCGGCTGTTCAGTGACGTCGGCTATCTGATGGACATCGCGATCGGCGAGGAGGACGCGGCGGGCAAGGGCCGCTGGCGGCTGCTGCTTCTGGAGGACTGCGACGAGCTGATCCGCGGCGAGGCCAAGCACACGGCGGGCCAGGCGCTGTCGCGGCTGCTGAACCTGACGGACGGACTGCTCGGCCAGGGCCGCAACGTCCTGGTCGGGGTCACGACCAACGAGGACCTGGAGCGCCTGCACCCCGCCGTCGTCCGGCCCGGCCGCTGCCTGGCCCGGATCGAGGTGGGCCCGCTGACCCGCGCGGAGGCGGTGAGCTGGCTGGGCCGCGAGGAGGGCATCGGCCGCGAGGGCGCCACGCTGGCCGAGCTGTACGCGCTGCGCCGGGGCACGTCCCCGACGGCCCTGCCGGAGCCGCGCGGGGACGCCGACGCCGGGCTGTATCTGTAGGAGGTCCGCGCGCGATCGGTAGGAGGTCCCCGCGCGCCGGTGTTTTGATGGGTCTATGACCCTGTTCGTCGGCACGTCCGGGTGGCAGTACAAGGACTGGCGGGACGTCCTGTACCCGTCCGGGCTGCCGATGCGGCTCTGGCTGGAGGAGTACGCGGGGCACTTCGCCACCGTCGAGATCAACAACGCCTTCTACCGGCTGCCGGCCCGCGAGACTTTCGAGGACTGGCGGGGCCGGGTGCCCGCGGACTTCGTGGTCGCGGTGAAGGCGAGCCGCTATCTGACCCACATCAAACGGCTCAAGGACCCCGAGGAGCCGGTCGGCCGCCTGATGAGCCATGCGGCGGGCCTCGGCGACCGGCTCGGCCCGGTGCTGCTCCAGCTCCCGCCCAACCTGCGCGCCGACCCGGGCCTGCTGGACGCCTGCCTGTCCTGCTTCCCCGCCTCGACCCGGGTCGCGGTCGAGCCCCGGCACGACTCGTGGTGGACGCCTCAGGTCCGCAGGGTCCTGGAGTCCCGGCGCGCGGCCCTGTGCTGGGCCGACGTCCTGGCCCGCCCCGCGACCCCGCTGTGGCGCACCACCGACTGGGGCTACGTCCGCTTCCACCAGGGCCGCGCCCGGCCCTGGCCCCACTACGGCCGCCGCTCGCTGGCCACCTGGCTCGACCGCATCGCCACGACCTGGCCCGGCGGCGAGGACGTCTACGCGTACTTCAACAACGACCCGGGAGGCGCGGCGGTGGAGGACGCCATGACGTTCGCGCGGCTGGGGCGGTCGGCGGGCCTGGAGCTCACCCGGACACCCGACCGGCCGGCGCGGACCGGCTGAACCATGCCGCCCTACTCCCCCTGAGCCGCCCGCAGGGCATCCCGTACCGCGCTGAGCGCCGCGTCCTCCCCCTGCCCGAGCCTTCGGGCCCGCTCCGCATAGGCCTGGGCGGCGACCGCCAGCTCCCGCTCCGCCGCCGAGCCGGCGGCGGCCACGAACGTGCCGTGGCGGCCCCGCGTCTCGATCACGCCGTCCGCCTCCAGCGCGCGGTACGCCTTGGCGACCGTGTTCGCGGCGAGCCCCAGCGACTCGGCCAGCCCCCGCACGGTCGGCAGCCGGTATCCCACCGGCAGCTCACCGGACCGCGCCTGCTCGGAGATCCGCGCCCGCACCTGCTCGTACGGCGGAGCGCTGTCGTCGATGTCGATCTTCAAGGTCACAGGCCGATTGTCCCGTACCCGACGGAAAATGGGAGGCACCCCGGGCGCGCTCCCGCGTAGCGTGCGCCTCCATGACCGTGATCGTGCGCGACCTGCGACCCGATGTCCGAGCCGACGCCGAGGGGTTCTCCCACACGCGCCGCCTCGCCCTGCCGTACATGCTGTCCACGCCCGAGTCCGTGGTGCACACCCTGACCCATGCCCACCCGGACGCCCACTTCGGGCAGCTCGTCGCCGAGGAGGACGGCGAGATCATCGGCACGGCCCAGGTCAGCGTCGCCCACGAGAGCCCGGAACCCGGCCAGGGCTCCGCCAACATCTACGTGCGCCCCGACCGCAGGCAGCGCGGCGCCGGTTCGCTGCTGCTGCGCACGGCCGAGGAGCGGCTGGCCTCGCTGGGCGTCCGGAAGCTGTTCACCTGGGTGCTGGACGAGCCGGACAACGTGGCCTTCGCCGAACGGCACGGCTTCCGGGCCAGCCGTTCCGCCTACTTCATGCGCCTGGACCTGACGGCCGGCACGCTGCCGCCCCGCCAGGACCCGCCGGCGGGCGTCGAGCTGCGCACGGCCGCCGACTTCGCGGACGACCCGCGCCCGATGTTCGTACTGGACGCGGAGACGGCGGCGGACGAACCGAGCGACATCGAGGCCGAGTTCACGGACTACGAGGCGTGGCTCGAGGAGAACTGGAAGCACCCTCTCCTCAGCCGCGAGCTGACCACGGTCGCGGTCGTCGACGGCCGCCCGGCCGCCTTCAGCGTGGCTCACACGGACGGCAGCCGCTACGGGACCGCCATGACCGGCACCGCCCGGGCCTTCCGCGGCCGGGGCCTGGCGAAGCTCGCCAAGAACGACTCCCTGCACCGGGCCCTGGCGGCGGGGTATACGGAGGCGTTCACCGGAAACGACACCGGCAACGAACCGATGATCGCCATCAACAAGTGGTTCGATTACGAGATCTGTGCGAAGGAAGTGCGCTATGTCCGTGAACTCGGCTGACTGCTCCGGCCGGATCGACGTCGTGCTCGTCAAGGCGGGCCGTACGAAGATCCGCTACACCGGCGAGCTCCTGACGGACGACGGCACCCGCGTCGCGGTCCGCGCCCCCTGGGCGGGCAGTGGCGTCCGCGACTTCGGCTTCGTCCGCTTCGAGCCCGGGGACGTCTTCACGGAGTACTACTGGCGTGACCGCTGGTACGCGGTGAAGGAGGTCCGCTCCGCCTCGGGCGCGCTGAAGGGCTGGTACTGCGACATCACCCGCCCCTCCGTACGCTCCGGTCCGGAGCTGGTCGTGGAGGACCTCGACCTGGACCTGTGGGTCTCCGCGGACGGCACGGACGTACGACGCCTGGACGAGGACGAGTTCGCCGCCAGCGGCCTCGCCGAGTCGGACCCCGGCGCCGCACAAGCCGCCCTGGCCGCCCTCGACGAACTGGAGTCACTCTCCCGCGGCGACGGCATCACCGCGCTCCTGGCCTGAGCCGCCGCTCACGGCCACCACCGCATACCGCTCGTCGGTCACCACCCCGCCCCACAGCAGGGAATCGCCGGACAGCTGCTCCACGCTCACCTGCCCGGCGATCGGCGCGAGCAGACCGGCGAGCCGCTGCGCCGGCATCCCGACCGGCGCGGTCGTCCCCCACACGCCCTCGACCAGCACGAGCCGCCCGCCCGGCCGCAGCAGCCCGGCCCAGTGCCGCAGGGCGCGGCCGGGCTCGGGCAGGGCCCACAGGACGTGCCGGACGAGCACGGCGTCGAAGCGCTGCTCCCCGACCGGCGGCGCCGCCGCGTCACCGACGAGGAACACCGCGTCCCGCCCGGCCAGCTTCCGCCGGGCGAGCGCCACCATCGCCGGGGAGAGATCCACGCCCGTCACCCGGTGTCCCTGCTCGGACGCGAGGAGCGACAGACTGCCGGTGCCGCAGCCGAGATCGAGGAGGTCGCCGGCGCGCCCGGGCAGCCAGGAGCGCAGCCGCGCGGCCCAGGCCCGGCGCACCTCCGAATCGCGCAGCCCGTGGTCCGGCTCCTCGTCGAAGGAGGCCGCTCGCGCGTCCCAGTCCACGTCTGCGCCGGTGTTGGCCGAGGTCATGCCGTCACTGTCGTTCGCCATGGGCCCAAGAGTGACACCCGCCACTGACACTCGAATCGTGACAGCCGCCACTGACAGACCAGGAGCGATGAGGAACTCTCCCCCGAAAGGTCTACCTCCGTGAGAACGCGGAACCCGGTAGACCCTTAAGGAGGCAGCCATGCGCCGTGTGACCGTGCAGAAGCCCCTGAAGAAGACGGACGTCCGCCGGGCCCGCGAGGAGGCCGACGAGCGCCCCGCGGGACGCCCGGAAGTCCGCAAGGACATCGCACGCACGTGGTGGCCGGACGCCTGAGCGGCCGGTACCGATCATGAGACCCGTTCAGAACAGCCGCTTGCGGTAGTGGACGCGGTCATAGGGCCCGTCCAGTCGTCGCTCCACCAGCTCATAGCCGTACTTCGGATAGATCTGCTGGTTCTCCCACATCAGCGCGTTCGTGTAGAGCCTGACCTCGGGCAGTCCCAGCGCACGCGCGTGTGCGTCCACGAACCGCAGCAGCCGTCGCCCCACTCCCCCGCCGTGCGCGGTGGGGTGGACGGCGATGGTGTCGAGGAAGAGATGGTCCTCGAACACCTCGACCACGACGAGGCCGGTCACGGGCTCGCCCGTCACGAACACCTTGCCCGCGGCCACGTTCGCCGCGTGGTCCTCCTCCATGGGCTGCGGCACCCGTCCGATGCGCTCGATGTAGGGGCGGAAGGCCGCGTCGATCACGCCCTCGACGACCGGTACGTCGGCGGCTCCGGCCGGCCGGATCTCCTCGACTGCCATGCCGCGACGGTACCTACCTGATGCCAGTCTGAGCACTTCCTTAAGCGGGCCATAAGGATCTCCCCCTCGCGCCCTCAGCAGGCGATTCCACGGTTCTCAGGGGCTAGCTTCGGATCGCCCCCACGGGATCCGGGCCCACTCGGGCCCGGCCCTGTTCCCCTGTTCCCCTGTACCGTCTCGAGGAGTTCCCGCATGCCCGCACGCCGCACGGCAGTCACCGTCGCCGCCCTCGGCGCCCTCCCGCTCGCCCTGACCGGGCTGACCGCCACGCCGGCCGCCGCGCACGGTTCGATGGGGGACCCGGTCAGCCGGGTCTCGCAGTGCTACGCCGAGGGCCCGGAGAGTCCCAGGTCTGCCGCGTGCAAGGCGGCGGTCGCGGCGGGCGGCACGCAGGCCCTCTACGACTGGAACGGCATCCGCATCGGGGACGCCGGCGGGCGGCACCAGCAGCTCATCCCGGACGGCAAGCTGTGCAGCGCGAACGACGAGCAGTTCAAGGGACTCGACCTGGCCCGCGCCGACTGGCCGGCGACCGGGGTGCGCAGCGGCTCGCACACCTTCAAGTACCGCGTGACGGCCCCTCACAAGGGCACGTTCAAGGTGTACCTCACCAAGCCCGGCTACGACCCGGCCGAGCCGCTCGCCTGGAACGACCTGGATCTGGAGCACCCGGTCGCGACGGCCACCGACCCGGCGGCCACGGGCGGGTTCTACACCTTCTCCGGCAGCCTGCCCGAGCGCTCCGGCCGGCATCTGCTGTATGCCGTGTGGCAGCGGTCGGACAGCCCGGAGGCGTTCTACTCCTGCTCGGACGTCAGCTTCGGCGGCGGCGACAGCGCGGGCGGCACCGCTCCGGCCCCGACGGCCTCCGCTCCCACCGAGGAGCAGATCGAGGCGGGCAACGACAAGTCGACCATCGAGCACCGCGGCCACGGCGACAACGACCCCAGCACCTCGGCCGAGCCGGCCGCGCCCCCGGAGAGCCCCGCCCCGAACCGGCCTACGCGGGCCGACGCCGCTCCCAACCGGCCGAAGGCGGCCGGCGCCACGGAGAAACTCGCCGAGACCGGAGGCGACAGCAGCACCCCGTACCTCGCGATCGGTGGCGCGGCCGCGCTGGCGCTCGGCTCCTCGGCCCTGTTCCTGTCGGCCCGGCGCCGCGCGGTGAGCGGCAGTCGCCACGGCCGCTGACCCAGGACTCGGGGCCTGTCCGGCGGCTCAGGCCGGACAGGCCCCGAAACGTTTCCCCTGCACGTGTACACGTGTCAGTCGAACGCCGACGCACAGGTGGTGGGTCTGGCCCGCGCCGGGTCGAGCGCGTTGGCCACCTCGTGGAAGGCGACCCTGTCCAGCAGCCCGATGGCCACGTGCTCGGACAGGTCTACCGGGCACAGGTCCTGAAGCAGGACGTTGCGCACGTCCGGCCCGCTCAGGTACTGGCTGCGCCACGGCGTGACCACCTCGTCGTATCGGGTGGCGATGACGGTGTAGCGCACGCCGGGCACGGTGTCGCCGCCCGCGTTGAGCCGCTTGAGGAAGTCGGAGCCGGTGGCCTGGTCGGCGAGTGCGGGCGTGGTCTTCGCCAACAGGTCTCCGGCGCCCGGGAAGTACGGCAGCAGACGGGTGAAGCCGTTCAGGTCGGTGCCGTGGTTGCTGGGCGCGATGCCGACCAGGGCGTTCACCTTGGCGGCACCACCGAGGAACCGCAGGTACCAGCGGGGCATCATGCCGCCCTGCGAGTGTCCGACGATGTCGGTCTCGGCGGCGCCGGTGGCGGCGAGCACCCGGTCGACGAAGTCCTTCAACTGGGCGGCGGACTTCTCGACGGGGCCGAGTCCGTGGAAGAAGGGGACACCCTGGAGCTGTCCGTAGTCGAGGGAGAAGACGCAGTAGCCCCGGACCTTCAGATAGGGGGCGAGCCCCAGCCAGTTGTCGACGGAGTTCCCGAGGGTGCCGTGGACGAGGACGACGGGGCGGGGATGGACGGCGGACGGCTTGCAGGAGTAGTCGTTCCAGCCGGAGCCCGGGGCGCCGGCGGCCTGGGCGGAGGTGGCGGGGACGGTGACGGCCGCGGCGGTCAGCAGCAGCGCGGCCAGGGGTCTGAGCACTCGTTTCCAGGGCAGCATCGGGTGATCTCCTTGCGGCTCAAGGGAGGTGCGACGGCACGACGCCCTGTGATCCGGATCACGGGATGCTGTTCACTCGTCAAGTTACGAGCGAGTAGTCAAACTGGGAAGTTACGCGTCAGTAAAAACTGCCGGCGATAACCAGCACGGCGGACTCGCCTGACACCGCCTCACCAGGCAGGCCGGATGGGCCCCTGGGGCGCGATCCGCAGCAACTGCTCCCGCAGCACCCGTACGTGCCCCTCCCCCAGCACGTCCCCCCACTGCCGCACCACCTCCGCAGCCGCCTCCTCCGCAGCCCGCGTGCACTCCCATCCCCGCTCGGTCAGCACGACCAGCCGAGCCCGCCCATCCTCCGGGTGCGGCCGCCGCTCGGCGTACCCCTTGCGCACCATTTCGTCCACGAGCTGACTGGCGGCCTGCTTGGTCACCCCGAGGTGGACGGCCAGCTCGGTGACCGTCGCGCCGTCCGGGGCGAGCCGGGCGAAGGCGAAGCCGTGCGCGGGCCGCACCCCCTCGAAACCGCGCGCGACGACACCCTCGTGGATACGCTGCGTGAGCCCACCGGCGGCGGCGAGCAGGGCGGCGGACAGGGCCATGGCCTCGGAGTTCTGCACGCATGCATTGAAACACCCTTGACGTGACGGTCAAGCAGCCTGACCATATAGTCAAGCTGCTTGACCAATTGGAGGCCCGCATGCCCGTCATCCACTCGTCCGAAGCCGTCACCCACGAGATCCACGGCGCCCGCTTCGTCTCGTACGCCACCCCGCGCAGCGGGAGCAAGGAGCTATGCGCCTGGCGCGGCGAGATCCCCGCCGGTCTCAAGGCGCCGGCCCACACCGTCAACCGGGAGGAGATCTTCCATCTGCTCGACGGCGAACTGCTGATCACCCTCGACGGCCGCACCGAGCGGATCGCCGCGGGCGACACGGTGATCATCAACCCCGGCGCCACCCTGACCGTCGAGAACCCCACCGACCGGACCGCGTACTCCTGGGTGACCACCTCGATCGGCCTGGAGGCACGGCTCGCCGACGGCACGCGCGTCGTGCCGCCGTGGGCCAACTGACGTCACGCAGAAGGATCTACGCCGCCAGCCCTCCTAAGGGGTGTGGTGGAAGTCCAGTGCGGTGCGGCGAGGGTGCGTGCCGGGCGCCGTGGGTGCTGTGCGGGACTTCCACCACACCCCCTAGTCCCCCGGGCATCACCGCCCGCGGCCCGAACTTCGCCCGGGCTCGGTCCGCGACCTCCTCGATACGGCGGACCTTCTCGTCCACCGGGTCGAAGGTCAGCTGGTGGGAGGCCTGGTCGGCGCGGTCGAGCCCCTCGGCGCGCAGGGTGATCGCACGGACCCGGGCCCGTTGCAGCCCGAGCGCCTCGTACATGCCGTACGCGGCCCTGGTCAGGTCCGGCGAGTGCGCGGTCGGTTCGACCAGCTTGCGGCTGCGGGTGGTGGCGGAGCGGTCGGCGTAGCGCACGGTGAGGGTCAGCGTGCGGCAGACCTTCTCCAGGGCACGCAGCCGGGCGCCGATCTCCTCGGCGGCCGACAGCAGGGCACGGCGGTGGCGGTCCGGGTCCAGTTCGTCGCGGTCGAAGGGGCGTTCCGTGGCGAGGGAGCGGGAGACGGCGTTCGGTACGACCCGGCCGCGGTCGACGCCGTTCGCCTTCTCGTGCAGCTCGCGGCCGGCCTTCGCGCCGATCAGCCGCTGGAGCGTGGACAGCGGCGCGGCGGCGACCCGGCCGAGGGTGTCGAGGCCGTAGTCGTCCAGCGTACGGGCGGTCGCGGCGCCCACGCCGGGCAGCGCGGCGACGGGTTTGTCCGCGAGGAACTCCGCGATGGCCTCCCGCTCCTCGGGCACCGCGCACGTCACCCCGGGCTCGGCGTCGCGCAGCGCCACGCGGGCCAGCGTCGGCCCGGGCCCGGCTCCGATCACGCAGTCGACGCCGTACAGCGCGAGCGAGCGCACCCGGATCACCGAGGCCAGTTCGACGGCGTTCCGCCCGAAGTACCGCTCGGCGCCCCGCAGATCGGCCAGCGCCCCGTCCGGTGGCAGGGCCTGGACGACAGGGGTGAACTCCTCGAGCATCCCGAGCAGTCGGGGCAGGTCGGCCTCGCGCGTCGGAGGCAGCTGGAAACGTACGCAGAGGATGGTCATCCCGCACTCCCCGGACTCTGGTGCCACAACTTTCTTCCCACCGCGGGCCCTTCGCCCGCGGGACGCAGATCGGCCCAGGGGTGCATCTCGTACCCCGTGGGCATACGGATCTTGCGCTGCTCCGCCGGATCCTGGTCCGCGGAGCCCGCCGGCTCCTCGCCTTCACCACCGGAATCACCGGAACCGGAATCGGCACCCGCACCGGCACCGGCCAACCGGGCCGCGACCCCTTCCAGCCCTTCCTCCCGGCGCACCTCCAGCAGCTCCGCGAGGTTCCAGGCGGCGGCGCCCACCACGCTGAGGCTGCGCGGGCCGCGCCGCTGCACCACCCCGCGCACCAGCAGCAGCCAGGAGTGGAAGACGGTGTGGGCGCAGGCGTCGTGGGAGTCGTCGAAGAAGGCGAGGTCGACCAGGCCCGTGCCGTCGTCCAGGGTGGAGAAGATGACCCGCTTGCCGGACCGGATCGGCGGCGTCTGGGTGGCCGCCTTGGCGCCCGCGACCAGCACCGTCTCCCCGTGCCGGGCCTCGCGCAGCCGACGCGCGGACACCACGCCCAGCTCGTCGAGGAAGGCCCGGTGATCGTCCATCAGGTTGCGGGAGGCGTCCATGGACAGCACGCCCAGCTCGGCGCTGAGCCGCTCCGAGGAGGTGAGGTCGGGCAGCCCGGCCGGTGCGGTCTTCCGTCCGCCGGCCAAGGGGAGCTGGCCACCGCCCGCGCCCCGCGCGCCCCGGTGCAGCTCGGTCAGATGCAGTTGCAGATCGCGGCGGTTGGCGCCGAACGCGTCCAGCGCTCCCACCTGCGCGAGCCGCTGGGCCAGCGGACGGCTGGGCCGGCCCCGCTCCCAGAAGTCGACCAGCGAGGCGTACGGCTGCCCCTCGGCGATCCGCGCCGCCTCGGCCTCACTGATGCCGTGCACATCGGAGAGCGCCAGCCGCAGCCCCCACTTACCGGACACCAGTTCGATACGGTGTGCGACGCCCGACTTGTTCACGTCCAGCGGCAGCACGGGCACCCCGCGCCGTCGCGCGTCCGCCAGCAGCAGCCGCTTCGGGTACATCCCGGGGTCGTGCGTCAGCAACCCCGCGTAGAAGGCGGCCGGATGATGCGCTTTCAGCCACGCCGACTGGTACGTCGGCACGGCGAAGGCGACGGCGTGGGCCTTGCAGAAGCCGTACGACCCGAAGGCCTCGATGATCTCCCAGGTCCGCTGAATCGTTTCCGCGTCATACCCGTTCGCCGCCGCGTGCTGTGCGAACCACACCTTGATCCGCCCCTGCGACTCCGGATCGGACAGCCCGCGCCGCACCCGGTCCGCCTCACCGCGCCCGCAGCCGGTCATGATGTCGACGATGTCGATGATCTGCTCATGGAAGACGACGACCCCGTACGTCTCCTTCAGCGGCTCCTCCAGGTCCGGGTGCGGAAAGCGGATCGGCGCCCGCCCGTGGCGCGCCTCGATGAACGGCCGCACCATGTCGGCGGCGACCGGCCCGGGCCGGAACAGCGAGATGTCGACGACGAGATCGTGGAAGGTGGCCGGCTGGAGCCGCCCCACCAGGTCCCGCTGTCCCGGCGACTCGATCTGGAAACAGCCGAGGGTCTCGGTGGACCGGATCAACCGGTACGTCTCCGGATCCCCCGGCGACAGCCCGTCCAGATCGATCCTGACCCCCGACACCCGCTCCACTTCCGCCACCGCGTGCGCCATCGCGGACTGCATCCGCACCCCCAGCACGTCCAGCTTGAGCAGCCCGAGGTCCTCCACGTCGTCCTTGTCGAACTGCGACATCGGAAAGCCCTCGCCGCTGGTCGGCATGACCGGCGTACGCGCCAGCAGGGAGGCGTCGGACAGCAGCACCCCGCACGGATGCATGGCCACCCCGCGCGGCAGCGCGTCCAGCGCCTCGACCAGCTCCCACAGCCTCCCGTACTTCTCCTTCTCGCCCGCCAGCGCACGCAGCTCGGGCAGCTCCTCCAGTGCGGCACGGGCGTCCCGTGCCCGGATATGGGGAAAGGACTTGGCCACCCGGTCGATCTCGGCCGGATCCATGGACAGGGCGGCCCCCACGTCACGGATCGCATGCCGCACGCGATACGTCTCCGGCATCGCGACCGTCGCGACCCGCTCGGTGCCGAACCGGTCGATGATCGCGCGGTAGACCTCCAGCCGGCGCGCGGACTCCACGTCGATGTCGATGTCGGGCAGCACGACCCGCTCCTTCGACAGGAACCGCTCCATCAGCAGCCGGTGCTCGATCGGATCGGCGTGCGCGATCCCGAGCAGATGGTTGACGAGCGACCCCGCCCCGGACCCCCGGGCGGCGACCCGGATCCCCATCTCCCGCACGTCGTCGACCACTTGGGCCACGGTCAAGAAATAGGAAGCGAAACCATGATGGGCGATGATGTCCAGCTCGTGGTGCATCCGCTCCCAGTACTCCCGCCGCCGGTCGTACCCGCGCATCACCATCCCCGCCGCCGCTCGCGAGGCCAGCGTCCGCTGGGCGGTACGGCGGTCTGCCCCGACCAGATGCGGCTCGGGGAAGTGGACGCTACCCATCCCGAGATCGTCCTCGGGGTCGACCAGGCACTCGGCGGCGGTGGCCTCGGTCTGCTCCACCAGCCGATGAGCGGTGTCGCGCCGGAACCCCGCGGCCTCCACGACCCGCTCCGCCACCCCGGCCATCGCCCCAGTCCCCTTGAGCCAGGCCTCACCGGAGTCCAGCTCCTTGGCCGGGTCGACGGGCACCAGGCGCCGGGCGGCGTCCAGCACGTCGGCGACCGGTCCCAGCCCCGGGTCGGCGTACCGTACGGCGTTGCTGAGCACGGGCCGGATCCGCTGCTCGGCGGCGAACCCGACGGTCCGGGCGGCCAGCCGCAGGGAGCCGGGCCCCGTACCTTTCCGTCCGTGCCAGACGGCCTCCAGCCGCAGGGCGTCGCCGTAGGCCTCCCGCCAGGGCACGAGCAGCCGCGCCGCACGGTCAGGACGCCCGGCGGCCAGGGCACGCCCCACTTCCGAATCAGGCCCGAGCAGCACGGTCACGCCCTCGGCGTGATGGCGCTCCCAGGGCAGCAGCGGCGTCCCCTCCCCCTCGTGCGCCGCCGAGACGAGCCGGCACAGCCCGGCCCACCCACGGGCACCGTCCCGGGCGAGAAAGGTCACCCGGGGGGCGGACTCGTCGACGAAGGCGCCGCCGCGCACAGGAGTCCGGCGCCGCCCCCGCCCGGGCTCGGGCGGCTCCCCTCCCGCCACCGCCAGATCCGCCCCGAAGACCGGGCGGACGCCCGTCTTCCCACAGGCCTTGGCGAATCGGACGGCCCCGGCGAGCGTGTCGCGATCAGTGAGGGCCAGGGCGTCCATGCCCCGCTCGGAGGCACGCTCGGCCAGCCGCTCCGGATGCGAGGCTCCATACCGCAACGAGAATCCGGAGGCGGTGTGCAGATGCGTGAACCCCGGCACACGCACCTCCCGCACTCGTGAACCACACCGGTTCGAACATCTGTTCCCAGCTACCTCACCCCCACCATAGACCAATTCTCGAATACATGTGCGACATCCGCCCGGCCCCGCCCCACCTGCGGAAACACCAAAAAGCCGACCTGGCGCAAGCCTCGGTACGCATGGGCAGCGGCACACGGAAAAGCCCCGCCCCTCACACAAGGGGCGGGACTTCACACACCTGAACCGGAACTCAGCCGATCTCGGTCCCGGTCGCCGACAGCGCCTCCGTCACCGGCTGGAAGAAGGTCTCCCCACCGGAGGTGCAGTCACCACTGCCACCGGACGTCAGCCCGATCGCGTTGCCGCCCGAGAAGAGCGAGCCACCACTGTCACCGGGCTCCGCGCACACGTCGGTCTGGATCAGACCGTTCACGATGTCGCCGTTGCCGTAGTTCACGGTGGCGTCCAGCCCCGTGACCTTCCCGTCGTGCACCTGGGTCGTCGAACCGCTCCGCGTGACCTCCATGCCGACCGTCGCCTCGGCGGCACCCGTGATCTTCTGCGTCGAGCCGTTGTAGAGGTTCACCTCACTGGGGTGAGCCACCTCCGCGGTGTACTTGACCAGCCCGTAGTCGTTGCCCGGGAAGCTGGAGTCCGCGTTGGTGCCGATCTCCTTGCCGCTGGAGTCCGACCACGTCGAGATGCCCTCGGTGCAGTGCCCGGCGGTCAGGAAGAACGGCTCGCCGCCCTTGACGACGTTGAAGCCGAGCGAGCAGCGGCCACTGCCGCCGGTGATCGCGTCGCCACCGGCGATGAAGGGCTTGTACTCGCCCTTCGTCCGCTTGAGTTCGGCCTTCGCGCCGAGCCCGTCGACGACCTTCGTCAGCTTCGTCCACTCGGCCTTGGACACCGTACGGTCGGCGGTGACGACGATCTTGTTGCTGGTCGGGTCGGTCACCCAGGAAGTGCCCGGAATCGTCGCGTCCTGCTTCAGCGTGCCGCGGGCGCTCTTCAGTTCGGCGAGAGAGTTCGCCACGACTCTCGCCTTGGCTCCCGCCTTCTCGACGGCCTTGGCCGCGGCCTCGTCGAGCACGTTCACCACGAGCTTCTTGCTCTTCGTGTCGTAGTACGTACCCGCCGCGTCGGCGCCGAGGTCCTCGGCCAGCGTCGAGGCGAGCTTTCCGGCCGCCGTGACCGACAGGGTCCGGGGCGCGGAGGCCTCCGGGGTCTCGCTCGCGTTCGCAGTCTGGAAGGTGACTCCCGCGGCGACCAGTGCGGCGATGCCCGCACCTGCCACGGCTGCACGCCGCTTGGGTATGCGTCGGTGCTTCAACTCACGTCCTCCTGTGGGGGGTCGGCCCGAGAGGTTGTGGGGACCTCGCGAACCGGAAGGCTTTGTTGACGGGCGCCCACTATTCCGAGGACAACGGGGAGCACACAAGGGTGAGTTCGAGACGCGCGTAGACAGCGCTTCGCACGCCCCTCATTTTGACCGTCCACGATCAAATCGGACCCAACTCCCCTGTGTTCACTGTGCAAACATTACGCGGGAGTAATGTGCGGGCACTCTGCGGGGTTCACGCGTGGCTGAAATTCGCCCCTACGCCGGCCGGTTCGGAGAAGCGTCCGCGCACCACACGAAAGCCCCCGCACGCGATGCGTGCGGGGGCTACGAAGGGCCGCGAACTGCCGCCGGGGACCTGCCGGGACCTGCCCGGGGCATGGCGGGGGCCTAGTACACGCTGACCCCGTAGGCGCTCAGGGCCTCCGTGACGGGCTGGAAGAACGTCGTACCACCGGAGGAGCAGTTGCCGCTGCCGCCGGAGGTCAGACCGTACGCGACGCCGTTGCTGCCGTAGAGCGAACCGCCGGAGTCACCGGGCTCGGCGCAGACGGTGGTCTGGATCAGGCCGGAGACGATGTCCCCGCCCCCGTAGTTCACGGTGGCGTTGAGGGCGGTGACACGGCCGCTGTGCGTACCGGTCGTGGAGCCGTCGCGGATGACGGTGGTGCCCACACTCGGAGTGGCCGCGCGGGTGATGTCCACGCCGTTCGCGGTGCCGGGACGGCTGACGGAGCCGCTGTAGCGGACGAGGCCGTAGTCGTTGCCCGGGAAGCTGGAGCCGGCGGTCGAGCCGATGACCGTGGTGCGGGCGGAGTTGGAGTACCAGGTGCCCGCGCCGTCGGTGCAGTGACCGGCGGTCAGGAAGTATTCGGTGCCGTTGCTGGCACGGACGTTGAAGCCGAGGGAGCAGCGCCAGCTACTCGCATAGATGGCGTCGCCGCCCTGGATCAGCTTGTTGAACTTGCCGGGGGTGCGCTTGATCGTGAGCGCGTCGGCGTTGGCACCGGCCTGCTGCTTGATCTTCGCTATCTCGGCCTGGCTGACCGTGCTGTCGACGGTCAGGAGCACGCGGTTGGTCTTGCTGTCGACGGCCCAGGCGGTGCCCGGGATGTCGGCCTTCAGGATCGAGCCGCTGGCGCTCTTGAGCTCGGTGGCGCTGAAGGTGGCGGGGGTGTCGGACGCGTTCGCGCTGGGGATCGCGATCGCTGCGGCGGCGACGAGGCCGGTGGAAACGGCGATCAGCCGGGTCCGTCTCGAAATGCCGCTGCGGGGGGTGGTGCGCTTGATCCTCACTTTTCGTTCCTCCACAAAGGAAGTCGGGGGCCCTCGTGGGGTTTCGGGCCCGTGAGGCGCAGTCCGGGGCGAGGCAGGCCGGATTCCAAATCCGCCGTGCCCCTGACAAGCGCTGTGGGGGAGTATTCGGCCGAACGGCCGGTAGGCGCAAGAGGGCCTTTCAGCCGTGGCCTTCTGCACCTCCGGTCACGGCGGGGTCAGCCGTCGCAGGGGCAGCAGCAGTCGCATCCGTCGCAGTCGCAATCACGGCAGCAGCCCTCGCGCTTCTTGCGGGACCACGGCCCCTCGTACTCCTTGGCGCAGCACAGCTTGCAGGTGCAGCACAGCAGCCAGAACATCCCGCAGCCGGCCCAGAACCCGCGTCGGCCCTGGGGCGGCTGGGGCACCGGCGCACCACCGCCGAGCCCACCGCCGCCGTGCCCTCCCCCACCTGCGAACGGGTTTCCGCCACCGCCCGCGTACGGGTTCTGCGCAGAGCCGTGCGGCCCGTGCGCCCCCTGGCCGTACGGCCCCTGAGGCGGCTGCTGCCCGTACGGCCCGCCCTGGTGTGACGCGCACACCGGCACCGTGCCGAACGCCCGGTCCACCGAGCGCCGCAGTTCGTGCACGAACAGCAGATGCACGAGCTTCGCGTCGGCGAACTCGGCGTCGCGCAGCGCGAGCCGCACCCCGTGCGCCGCGTCGTCGGCGAGCCGCCGGGCCTCCGCGAGGGAGGTGCCGGTCGCGGCGATCGGGTTCCAGGCACCTGACGCGGCGTCAGCGTGCAGGTCCTCCACGGCGTCCAGGAGGTGGGCCAGCCGCCCGAAGAGCCGCCCGGCCTCGGCGAGCGGCCCGGCGTTGTGCGGCCGGCCGGCGAGGACGGCCGTGTGCGCGAAGGCGGCGGCGGTCGCGGTCTCGGTCGGTTCGGTGACCGCCAGGATCGGCGTACCTGGCCCGGCGAGCGTCTCGATGCCGCTCTGCCGGTCCACCGCGTCGACCAGGACGGCCGTGTCGAATCCGACGGCGGAGCCGGTGCGCGCCCCGGCGCGGTCCCAGCCCGCGGCGATCCGGCGCGCTGCCCGCGCGACCGGCGCGCGGGCCAGCAGCCCGTCGCCGTCGGCGACGTGGTCGCGCACCTTGGCGGAGGCGAGCACCAGCGACACGGCCGCCGCGAGCCGTGCCCCCTCACCGTGCGCGACGGACGCGGTACGCATCCCGCGCAGCGGACACGGCCCCGCCGTACGCCGGCCCACGCCGCTCGACGGGCCGCTCGCCGGGCCCGCCTGAGCCTCCGTCAACACGGAGACGAGAAGCCCGTCATAGTTCGTCACGATGCGCGCGAGCTGCCCGTGGTCCCGGCGCAGCGCGAGACACAGCCCGCACAAATGCGCCATCCACTGGGCCGTGAGGCTCTCCCCGAGCCGGTGCCGACAGGGCCTGACCATTCCGAACATCGATGTTCCCCCGTGCTCCGTACGACGTTTGGCGCCGCATGGTATCGGCCATCGTGTTCACCCGTACGCACCACTCATCACCCGTACGCCGCGAAGAATCATATTTCACTCACAGTCAGCAGTCGTTTACGACAAGGCCCTTGGGAAACACGGACTCTCGACGGATTCGCTGTGCACCAGTACCGTCACAAACCCCCCGTGCGGCGTCTATCCACTTGGCGCGCCATCCGCATCATGGACGACCATAGGGATGCGGAAAGCAGAAAGACCGCTGTGAGAGGAGGCGTCCATGGGATCGGTACGCAAGGCAAGTGCCTGGCTTGGCCTCGTCGACGACAACGAAGACGAGCGTTACTACGACGACGACTACTCCGACGGGACCGAGCCCGGGGAGGCCTGGGTCACCGATCCGCGCGTCAAGGTGGCCTCGGACGTCGCCGAGGAGAAGGGGCGCCGCATCGGCACCGTGACCCCGGACAGCTTCCGGGACGCGCGCGCCATCGGCGAGCTGTTCCGCGAGGGCGTGCCGGTCATCATGAACCTCACGGCCATGGACGCCGGCGACGCCAAGCGCGTGGTCGACTTCGCGGCCGGGCTGATCTTCGGCCTGCGCGGATCGATCGAGCGGGTGTCGACCCGCGTGTTCCTGCTGACCCCCTCCAACACGGAGATCGTGAACGGCGACCCGGCCGCGCACCGCGCGGACGGCTTCTTCAACCAGAGCTGAGGCAGGGCCGTTCACCGGCCCTGCCCCCGCGCGGGGTTCACCGGAAGGCGTCGAGTCCGGTGAGCGCCTTGCCCAGCACGAGCTGGTGCATCTCGACGGTGCCCTCGTAGGTGAGCACCGACTCGAGGTTGGTCGCGTGCCGCATCACGGGGTATTCGAGCGAGATCCCGTTGGCGCCGAGAACGGTGCGGGCCGTGCGGCAGATCTCGATCGCCTCTCGTACGTTGTTGAGCTTGCCGAAGCTGACCTGCTCGGGCCGCAGGCGGCCGGCGTCCATACGCCGTCCCAGGTGATGGGCGAGCAGAATTCCCTTGTGCAGTTCGACCGCCATGTCGGCGAGTTTGGCCTGGGTGAGCTGGAAGCCGCCGATGGGGCGTCCGAACTGCTCCCGCGACTTCGCGTAGTCGACCGCGGCCTCGAAGCAACTGCGGGCCGCGCCCATGGCGCCCCAGACGATCCCGTACCGCGCGTGCGACAGACAACTGAGCGGTCCGCGCAGGCCGGTGCCCTCCGGCAGTACGGCGTCGGCGGGCAGCCGTACGTCGTCGAGGACGAGTTCGCTGGTGACGGAGGCCCTGAGGGACCACTTGTGCTTGATCTCGGGGGCGGAGAACCCGGCACTGTCCGTCGGCACGACGAACCCGCGGATCCCGTCGTCGGTCCGTGCCCACACGACGGCGACCCCGGCGACCGAACCGTTGGTGATCCACATCTTGCGGCCGTTGAGGATCCAGTCGGTGCCCTCGCGCTTGGCGTACGTCCGCATGGAGGCCGGGTCGGATCCGTGGTCGGGCTCGGTCAGTCCGAAGCACCCGATGACCTCGCCGGAGGCCATGCGGGGCAGCCACTGCTGTTTCTGCGCTTCGCTGCCGAAGCGGTGGACGGCGTACATGGCGAGGGAGCCCTGCACGGAGACGAGGGACCGGATCCCGGAGTCGGCGGCCTCCAGCTCCAGGCACGCCAGTCCGTACTGCACGGCGGACGCCCCGGCGCACCCGTAGCCGTCCAGGGACATCCCCAGGGCACCGAGCTCTCCCAGCTCCCGGGCGAGCTCCCGGATCCCCGGCAGTTCCCCCTTCTCGTACCACTCGGCGACATACGGCAGCACCCGGTCCGCGGCCCAGGCCCGCACGGTGTCCCTGATCCCGAGATCCTCCGGCGCCAGGAGTTCGTCCAGCCCGAGGGGGTCGGCGGGGTCGAAGGGAGGAAGCTTGGACGACTCGGACATGCGAACACCCTCCGAAACTCTTTAACTAGCACTGCTAGCCAAGACGCTACGGCCTCCACCCACCCACGCACCACCCGTAGCCGCCGACTGCGGGGCTGAAGTCGCCAGTGGGGACACAGCACGATCAGCCAGCAGATACAGGTGGCGCGTGGGTGGGCGAAAACGGGTGGGCGAAGAGACGTCACACCGAGACGCGTGACTCCGCCGCGTCCCTCGGGGCAGGTACCTGAACCGCACCCTCGCACTGCATGACCCGCGGCAACCGCAACGCCATCGCCGCCCCGAGCAGCAGCAACCCCGCACTCACCAGCAACGTCACATGCAGCCCGTGCACGAACGCGTCCCGGGCGGCATGGCGCAGGGCAACCCCGGCAACCCCGCCCAGCTGCGCGGCAACCTCGTACGCCTCCCCCAGCGAATGCCCGGCCGAGGAGGACGCCGACTCCGGCACTCCCGGCACACCCGACAACCCGGGCGCGTACGCCGCGTTCATCACCGTGCCGAGCAGGGCGATCCCGATCCCCGCCCCCAGCTGGTACGACGTCTCCCCGATCGCCGCCGCCCCACCGGCCTGGTCCTGCGGTGCCTCGCTCAACATCGACTCGTACGCCCCGAACAGCGTCGTCTCCAGCCCGAAGCCGAGCAGCACGAAACCGGTCAGCATCAGCGCGCAGTCGTCCGTCCGGCCCAGCGCCGTCAGCAGCACCACCGCGAACGCCGTCAGACAGAACCCGGAGCACACCATCCGCCGCGGCCCGAACCGCCGCAGCATCCGCGCCCCGGCCAGCCCGGCCGCCATCGCGGCGAACGTCAGCGGCAGCAGCCGCAGGCCCGTCTCCAGCGGCGACAGCCCGAGCACCAGCTGCAGGTACTGCGCCGCGATCAGTTCGAGTCCGACCAGCGCGAGCATCGCCAGCACGATGCACCCGACGGCCGTGCTGAACGCCGGCCGCGCGAACATCCCGAGGTCGACCAGCGGATGCGCCCGCCGCCGTTGCCGCCGCACGAACGCGACCAGCAGCGCCGCACCCACCACCAGCGGCAGCACGGTGAGCAGGCTCCCCACCGACTCCCCGCCGCCGAGCCGCTTGACGCCCAGCACCACCCCGAACAGCCCGATCGCCGCCATCAGCGCGCCGACCACGTCCCAGGGCCCTTCGCCGTCGCCCTTGGACTCGGGCAGCAACAGTCGCCCCACCGGGAGGCTGACCAGCATCAACGGAATGTTGACGAGGAACACCGAGCCCCACCAGAAGTGCTCCAGCAGGAAGCCGCCGAGCAGCGGCCCGACCGCCGCGCCCACCGCGGCCACGGCGCTCCAGATTCCGATCGCGAGCGCCCGCTCGCGCCGATCCGGGAAGACCTGCCGAAGGATCGACAGGGTCGCGGGCATGATCATCGCGCCGCCCACGCCGAGCAGCGCCCGCGCCACGATCAGCACCTGGGCGTTGTCCGCCAGGGCCGCCAGGCCCGAGGCGACGCCGAACAGCGCGTACCCGAGGAGCAGGACCCTTCGGCGGCCGACGCGGTCGCCCAGCGTGCCGAAGAGGATCAGCAGCGAGGCGCAGACGAGCGGATAGACGTCGACGATCCAGAGCAGCTCGATCCCGCCGGGCTTCAGGTCCTCGGTGACGGCGGGGACCGCCACGTGCAGCACGGTGGCGTCGACGGCGACCAGCAGCAGGCTGACGCAGAGGACGACGAGAACCACCCAGCGGTTGGCACCGGCCCCGGCCGCCCGACGGCGCAGGGCAGCGGCCGTGGTCGTCCCGGACATGTACGTACCTCCCAGATGTTCCCTCGCGATCGGCGGGCTCACGGGGTGGGGGACGTCCCCCGCGACTCGGCCGGAGAGGAGCGGTGGTCTCCGGCCCGCGCAAACGAAAAGCGAGTGACACGTCAGAGTACGCGAGTCCGCGCCGGAGCCGAGTGGCGGACCTCTCACACGTCCGGCGGAAAGATGTGGCGTACGCCACTCCCCTCTGCGTCGACCACGCCCCGGGCGGCCGGCCGGTTCCGGCGCGGGTCGATAATCGGGCCCGTGACCGATCTTGAGACGCGCGCGGCCCCGTCCCGCGCCGGGGCGCTGCGCCGTGCGGCCCCGGCGCTCCTCGGGTACGCGGCCGTCCGTGCCCTGGGCCTCGTCGCCCTGGCCCTGTGGAGCGCGGCGCGCGACAAGAGCGCCTACACGCTGCTGACCGCTCGCTGGGACGCGCTCTGGTACACCAGGGTCGCCGAACTGGGCTACGGCTACGAGGTGCGTCTGGCGAACGGGGACGTGCACTCGAACCTCGCGTTCTTCCCGCTGCTGCCCTGGCTGGAGCGGCTGGTGGCGGCGGTGTCCCCGCTGTCGTACGCGGACGGTGGTTTTCTGGTCAGCCTGTTCGCGTCGGTCGCCGCGGCCTGGGGGATCTTCGCGGTCGCGGACCATGTGTACGGCCGCCGGGCCGGAGTGTGCGCGGTGCTGCTGTGGGCCGTGCTCCCGGTCGGGATCGTGCAGTCGATGGCGTACAGCGAGTCGCTGTTCACGGCGCTCGCCGCGTGGTCGCTGTACGCGGCTTTGACGGGCCGCTGGGTGACCGCGGGCACGCTGGCCCTGCTGGCGGGGCTGACCCGCCCGGTCGGGATGGCCGTGGTGGCCGTGGTGTGGGCGGCGGGCCTCGCCTGCTTCGCCCGGGAGCGGCGGTCCGGCGGCGCCCCCGAACCCGGCCCTCGTGCCCGCCGCGTCCTCGGCATGCTGCTCGCCCCCCTCGGCACCGCCGGATACGTGCTGTGGGTCGGCCACCGCAGCGGCAAGGGTCCGCTCGGCTATCTCGACGTACAGGCGGGATGGCGCAACGGCTTCGACGGGGGTTACGCCTTCGGCCGGTTCGTCGCCGAAAAGTTCACGTCGTTTCCCTCGGCCCTGGCCGGTGCCGGGCTGATCGCCGGGGTCGTGTCAGTCGTCTGGCTGTATGGGGCCGGAGTACGTGGGCGCCAGCCGCTTCCGCTGCTGGTCTACACCGGAGTGGTCACCGCGCTGGCCCTGTGCGCGTCGAGCTACTTCGGCTCGAAACCGCGCCTGCTGATGCCCGCCTTCCCGCTGCTGCTGCCCCTCGCGCTCGCCCTGGCCCGGCTGCGTATCCGCAGGTCAGCTCTGGTGCTCGGGTCGGTGGCGGTCGCCTCGGCGGTGTACGGGGCGTTCTGGCTGAACGGCTCCGGTCCCCCCTGACCCGCTGTGAGCGCCCGGAGAATTGCACGCCATGCCCCGGTGAACGAATTCAGAAGCTCGATAAAACCCGCTTCCGGAATGATCAAAGGAATTGAAGGCCGCAGGGCCCGGCGATTAGGGATTCGCTGGAAATAAACCTCCTCCTGAGAGGAATCCCACATCACATCGTCATCACAAAGCCGTTGATTCGACAGGGATCCGAGCTCACTCGCTGTAACGTCGATTGGGTGCGTACCGAACCGAAGCTCACCCGTCTGGACCGGGTGTTCGCCCGGCTGGACCGTGAGCCGGAACGACCGGCCCACATCGATGTGCCGAAGATGAGCAGGCACCGCATCGTGCTCTTTGCGGCGACCCTGGCCTTCTACGGCGCGATCGTGTGGGCCGTGATCATCACGTCCTGGCTGGTGCGGCTCGACTGGCAGGTCATGTTCTTCCGGCCGTACCAGCAGTGGTCGGAGATCCACTGGTTCGTCGACTACTACGTGGTGCTCGGCCAGCGCGGCCCGACCGCCGTGATGGTCGCGGCCTGGCTGGGCTGGCGCTCCTGGCGGCAGCACACCCTGCGCCCGCTCCTCGCCCTCGGCGTCTCGTTGCTCCTGCTGAACATCACGGTCGGCGCCGCCAAGTACGGCATGGGCCGCCTGGGACCGCACTACGCGACCGTGATCGGCTCGAACGAGATGTGGCGCGGCGGCGATATATTTCCGAGCGGTCACACCGCCAACGCCGTGGTGACCTGGGGAATCCTGGCCTACCTGGCCTCCACCGCGAGAGCGCAGCGCTGGCTGTCCGCCGTGTCCGCGGTGACCTCGCTCGGCGTCGGGATGGCCACCGTCTACCTCGGTACGCACTGGCTGAGCGATGTGCTGCTGGGCTGGGTCGCGGGCCTGCTGATCCTGCTCGGCCTGCCGTGGTTCGAGCCGCTGATCGCCCGTTCCGAGGACCGGATCTTCGACCTGCGCGACCGCTGGCGGGCCCGCCGGAGCCGTGCGGCGACGGCCGCCGCCCCGGTCAGCGCGCCGCCCGTGGTGGTCACGCCGCTGCCCGCCGACCGGGACGACGTCGCGGCCCGCTCGGCCCGGGCCCCGGTCTATCTGGCGCCGGGCCCGCACACGACCCGCTCGGAGCGCACCCCGACCACCCCCGCGGGCAGCCGCCGCCCGCCGCACACGGAGCGGCACCCACGCGGCTCGGCCTCCTCCTCGGCCCGCCCCTGAGAGTCGGGCGGCCACAGCGGACGGCGGGCCGGTGCGCACACCCCGTCCGGGCACGGCGAAGGCCCCGGTTCCGCTCCGGAACCGGGGCCTTCGCGGTGTCTCAGCCCTTCCAGGCCCGCGCCACCCGGCCGCCCCTCACCTCGAAGTTCAGCCGGCCCACGCGGTACTCCATCGTGATGATCGCCCCCGGCGGCAGCGTGCGCACCGTCGGCCAGCCGCGCTCACGCGCGAGGTGCTCGGCCCGGTCGGCGTCCAGGCCGACATAGGTGTCCGGGCTGTCGTCGGGTTCCGCGGAAGGTGTCGGAATCGGTGCCATGCCGCCACGCTATGCCGTGCCCGGCGACCGCGGAAGTCCGGGCCGGTGACCCCGGCCCCCGTGCCTCCCCTGTCACACTTCTGTCACAAGATCACGACAGCTGTTTCGGGAGCTGTCCGTCACACGGACGAGCGGTTTCCTAGGCCTTCCGCAGGTATTCGATCGCAATTTCCGCGTGTCCCATGAGCCCATGGAAAAGCCCGGCGGAAAGTTCCGGGAGAAGTGACCTCGGGGCCCCATTCCATTCCGGCGCCGCACCCGGCCGGCTCAGCCGCCGCCGCACAGGAAATGCATGGCTTCGGCACGCAAAGGCCGGTACGCCCCCTGTCGGAGCGCTCGGTGACGCGAGCATCATGGCGTGAGCTCGCGGGTACGTGTGGCGCGGGCTTCGGCGGGCCCGGCACGCGATGAGCGAAGGGGCGAGCGAGCGATGGGGACGCAGACCGTACAGGCGACGGTTCGGCCCGTGCCGAGGAGGAAGCACGGGCGGGTGGTGGTGGACTGGCTGACCACGACGGACCACAAGAAGATCGGTCACCTCTACCTGATCACGTCGTTCGTGTTCTTCCTGATCGCCGGAGTGATGGCGCTGCTGATGCGCGCCGAGCTGGCCCGCCCCGGCCTCCAGATCATCAACAACGAGCAGTTCAACCAGGCCTTCACGCTGCACGGCACGATCATGCTGCTGCTGTTCGCGACGCCCACCTTCGCCGGCTTCGCGAACGAGCTGATGCCGTTGCAGATCGGCGCGCCCGACGTGGCCTTCCCGCGGCTGAACATGTTCTCGTACTGGCTGTTCCTGTTCGGCGGCCTGATCGTGCTGGGCTCGCTGCTGGTGCCCTCAGGACCGGCCGACTTCGGCTGGTTCGCCTACGCCCCGCTCAACAGCGCCGAGCGCACGCCCGGCATCGGGGCCGACCTGTGGATCATGGGGCTGGCGCTGTCCGGCTTCGGCACCATCCTCGGCGCGGTCAACTTCATCACCACCATCATCGGGATGCGCGCGCCCGGCATGACGATGTTCCGGATGCCGATCTTCGTCTGGAACACGCTGTTCACGTCGATCCTGATCCTGATGGCGTTCCCGGTGCTCGCGGCGGCGCTGCTGGTGCTGGAGGCGGACCGGCGGTTCGGCTCGCAGGTCTTCGACGCGACCAACGGCGGGGCCATCCTGTGGCAGCACCTGTTCTGGTTCTTCGGCCATCCCGAGGTGTACATCATCGCGCTGCCGTTCTTCGGCATCATCACGGAGATCATCCCGGTCTTCAGCCGCAAGCCGATGTTCGGCTATCTGACGCTGGTCGGCGCGACGATGGCGATCACCGGCCTGTCGGTGGTGGTCTGGGCGCACCACATGTTCGCGACGGGCGCGGTACTGCTGCCGTTCTTCTCCTTCATGAGCTTCCTGATCGCCGTGCCGACGGGCGTGAAGTTCTTCAACTGGACCGGCACGATGATCAAGGGCTCGCTGTCCTTCGAGACGCCGATGCTGTGGGCGACGGGCTTCCTGGTGACATTCCTGTTCGGCGGGCTGACCGGGGTGATCCTGGCGTCGCCGCCGCTGGACTTCCATGTGACGGACACGTACTTCGTGGTGGCGCACTTCCACTACGTCGTCTTCGGCACGGTCGTCTTCGCGATCTTCGCCGGCTTCTACTTCTGGTGGCCGAAGTTCACCGGCAAGATGCTCGACGAGCGGCTCGGCAAGATCCAGTTCTGGACGCTCTTCACCGGCTTCCACACCACGTTCCTGGTGCAGCACTGGCTGGGCGCCGAGGGCATGCCCCGCCGGTACGCCGACTACCTCGCCGCGGACGGGTTCACGGCGCTCAACACCGTGTCGACGATCGGCGCGTTCCTGCTCGGCATGTCGACGCTGCCGTTCCTCTACAACGTGTGGAAGACCGCCAAGTACGGCGAGAAGGTCGAGGTCGACGACCCCTGGGGCTACGGCCGTTCCCTGGAGTGGGCGACCTCCTGCCCGCCGCCCCGGCACAACTTCACGGTGCTGCCCCGGATCCGGTCGGAGTCGCCGGCGTTCGACCTGCACCATCCGCGGTACGCGGCGGTGACTGCGCAGCCCGAGCCAGAGCGCCATCAAGCCGGTCGCGACCCCTCCTGATCGCCTCGATCAGCCCGTCGGGTTCGAGCACCTCGAACTCGAAGCCCAGCATCATCACGTGGATCACCATCACGTCGAGGCTCCCGGCGCCGCAGCGCAGCAGGCAGCTGTCCGGGCCCTCCGCCTCCAGCACCCCGGCGCTGGGCGAGATGTGCGCGGCGGCCTTCTCCAGGGGCGCCAGGAGCCGCACCACGGCGTGAGTGGCGTACACGTCCGTGGAGACGCCCTGGGAGACGTAGGCGGCGAGGTCCTCGGCGGGCGCCTCGCGCGGCTCGAAGCGCGGACCGTGCGGCGGCCTGGGCGTGATGCGGTCGACGCGGAACGTGCGCCAGTCCTCCCGGTCGAGGTCCCAGGCGACGAGGTACCAGCGGCGCTCGCTGCACACCAGGCGGTGCGGTTCGACACTGCGGCGGCTGGTGGTGCCGATGGGGGTCCCCCCGCTCGAGGCTGTTCGAGAGTGGGGGAGGCCGCGGTACTCGAAGCGCAGGCGCTCGGCATCCCGGCACAGGTGGGCGAGCTCGGTCAGTACGGCCGGGTCGACGGCGTCGGGCAGGGGGCCGCGCAGCATCGGCACGGTGAAGGCGTTGAGGGCGCCCACGCGGCGGCGCAGCCGGTTCGGCAGCACCTGTTCGAGTTTGGCGAGGGCCCGTACGGAGGTCTCGCCGATGCCCTCGATGCCCTGCCCGGCCGCCGTGCGCAGCCCGATCGCCACGGCGACGGCCTCGTCGTCGTCCAGCAGCAGCGGCGGCAGTTCGGCGCCCGCGCCCAGTTGGTAACCGCCGCCCGTGCCGGGGCTGGCGTTGACCGGGTAGCCGAGTTCGCGCAGCCGGTCCACGTCCCGGCGCAGGGTGCGGGCGCTGACGCCGAGCCGCTCGGCCAGGTCGGGGCCGGACCACTCGCGGTGGGCCTGGAGCAGGGACAGCAGACGCAGCAGGCGTGCCGAAGTCTCCAACATGGGGGCGAGTCTGCCAGCCCTTGCGGACAGCCGCTGTCCTCAAGGCTTGTACGCCAGTTGGGGGACGTCGAAGCAGGTGCGGTTCATGTCCCCCTGGGAGACCCAGCCCTCGCCGTCCTGCCAGCGGGCCACCGACAGGCAGGTCCGGCTGGTCCTGGGCGGCTCGGGGCGCCGCTCGAACCGGACGGGCAGGAGCAGTCCGCCCGCGGTGTACCCCTGGCTGCGGTTCATGGAGGCGTCGACGCACGCGCGCGTGATGCCCGTCCTCGCGCAGGACCGCGCGGCGTCGGTGAACCAGCGTGCGGCGGCCCAGCCCTCCAGCTGCCACTGCGAGTGCGTCTTCAGGTCCTTCGTCGCCGCGCGGAACTCCCGTACGGCCGGGTGGCCGGTGTCGTCGAAGTTGCGGCTGGAGCCGGTCGCCCAGAGGGCGTTGCGGCAGCGCGGTGCGTCCTTGTAGGCCTCGGCGACGGTGGACGTCCAGTTCTGAACGTTGGTCACCTTGGCGGTGACGCGGGCGCCGACCTCGTCCATGGCCTGGCACAGCCGGGCGTTGCCGTGGCTGTCGATGGCGTCGAAGACGAGGTCGGCGCCCTGTTCCTTCAGGTCGGCCGCGACAGCACGGAAGTTGGGCAGGGCGAAGTCGACCTGCTCGGTGACGACCTTGTAACCCTCGGCGCGCAGGCCCCGTTCGACGAGCCGGGCGTAGGCGGCGGACGCGGACTGGTTGTAGGAGACGACGGCGGCGGTCCGGGCGCCGTGTTCGCGCTTGAAGTAGCGGTAGACCTCGGTGCCGCCGTACAGCTCGCCGTCCCAGCCGGTGGTGCCGTCGCGCGGCGCGAGGCTGCCGTAGATGCCGTAGAGGTGCGGGTAGGTGTCGTAGGCGCTGCCGAGGGGCTGGCCGCCGATGTCGGGCACGCGCGCACGGGAGACGCGGGAGGCGCCCGCGTAGTCCAGGGCGGTGGTGGCGACCAGGGCGACGACCTCGTCCTCCTCGACCAGCCGGTGCACGCACTCGTTGTTGCCGACGCCGCTGCCGCCGTCGTCGCACAGGCGTACCTCCACGCGGCGGCCGTCGATGCCCCCGCGCGCGTTGAGCCGGTCGAACCAGGCCTTGGCCCCGTCGCGCGGGCCGGTGAAGGCGGCGCCGCCGACGGGGCTGGTGGCGCTGGCGATGATGCCGACCCGCAGGGGCGCGGCGTCGCGGGGTGCCGGGGTGCGGTCGTCGTGTTCGAAGTCGCTCTCGGGGAGCCGGCTGCCGCAGGCCGCGCTCAGGGCGAGCAGCAGCGCGGCGGCGAGGGCCTCAGCAGCCCGGGACCGGCGACGCATTGCCGCTCAGTTGCACCAGTGCGCACAGCGTCTTGGCGGACAGCTTCCAGGTGCCGTTCTGCTCGACGGCCGTCCCGGAGGCGTCCGGCAGGGCGGTGGCGCCCTTCAGGGTGAGTGTGTACGTCACGTCCGCCTCGGTCGCCGAGGTGAACTCGATCTTGGTGACCTTCGCCTGGACCTGTCCGCCGCGCTCGTCACCGCTGAAGGCCTTGAGGACGGGGCCCAGCCGGTCGCCGTTCTCCAAGAGGGCCTGCTTGTCCTCGGTCGAGGTCTTCGGGTCGAAGAACTTCTGCCAGTTCTGCCTGATCTCCGCCTCGGCCGCGGCCCGGTCCGCCGGCGCGCTGGCCGGAGCGCTCGTGGTCCGCTCCGCGGTCGGTGTGGGCGGCGTGTTCCCGCTGCCGCCGCCGTTGTCGTCGCTGCATGCCGCGAGGGCCGGGGCGAGGGCCAGGATCAGGGCGGCCGTGATCGCCGTACCCCGTCCCGCGGCCCGTGGGCCCCGTGTCGGGTTCCCCCGCCTGAGGTCGCTGCCGAGAACCATCTGGCTCACCACCGGGTGTCGGTCCGGGCCATGTGCGCCCGGTGCTTTCAGGGTCAGCTTCCAAGGGGCATAGTGCAAGCGAGCGGCGGACTTGAGCAGGCAGCCAGGCGCGTGCCCGGACGACCGACGTGTGGGAGCCAGCGATGCGGACAAGCCGACTGCGAACCGTGCATCCCGTCCTCTGGGCCGGCTGGGCGGCGCTGGCCGCCGGGGCGGTGCTGTGCGTCGTCGGCTGGTACGGCGTCTCCGGGGAGCGCTTCGCCGAACGGCAGCTGCCCTACCTCGCCTCCTGCACGGTCCCCGGCGCGGCGCTGATCGTCTCCGGGGCGGTGCTGCTGGCCCACGGCCGGGGCTCGATCGCCGCCGCGCGCGTGGAGGAGCTGTACGGCCTGCTGGTGGCGGCCGAGCCGGCGGATGCGGACGAGACCGGGCAGGCCGCGCTCGCGGTCAGCGGCGAGCTGCTGATGGTGCCGGGCGGCACGCTGTGGCACCGCGCGGACTGCCCGCTGGTGGCGGGGAAGGCGGAGGCGGTTCCGGTGGACTCCAAGCTGGTGGCGAGCGGCGAGCTGGGCCCGTGCCCGATCTGCGAGCCCGCCGAAGAGACGGACTGAGACCGGGCGATGTCCTCGCTGACGTACGACCTCACCCTGGCCGGCCTGGCGGTGGGCAGCGCGGCGGCGCTGACCGGGATCGGCCTGATCGTGACGTACCGCGCGACCGGGGTGCTGAACTTCGCGCACGGCGCGATCGCGATGGTGTGCGCCTACGTGCTGCGGCAGTGCGTGGTCGAGTGGGGCTGGCCGCTGTGGCTCGCGGCCGCGGTGACACTGCTGGTGCTGGCGCCGGGGGTGGGGGTCGTACTGGAACGGTTCGTCTTCCGGCCCCTGGCGCTTCTCGGCGGTGACCCGGCGCAGACGCTGGTGGCGTCCATCGGGGTGTTCGTGCTGTTGGTGGGCGGGGCGGCGCTGCTGTGGGGGCAGGGGGCGCGGGACGACGCGCCGGAGCTGGTGCCGGACGAGCCGTGGGGGCAGCTGGCGGTGGTGCTGGTGCTGGCCGCCGGGGTGGCGGCGATCGTCCGGTGGACGCGGTTCGGGCGGGAGCTGCGGGCCGTGGTCGACGACCGGCGGCTCGCCGTGCTGGGCGGCATCGACGCGGACCGGGTCGCGGCGGCGGGCTGGGCGTTCGGCTCCTTCACGGCGGGCCTGACCGGCGTCCTGCTGGCGCCGTACGTGCGGCTCGACCCGTACGGGCTGTCGCTGCTCGTGATGGAGGTCGTGGCGGTCGCGGTCGCCGCGCGGATGCGGAGCCTGCCGGTCGCGGTGGTGGTGGCGCTGGGCGTCGGGGTGGCGCAGAGCCAGCTCACGCGGTTGCACCCGTCCGGGTGGGGAGCGCCGCTGCTGCAGACGGCCGGCACGAACCTGTTCGTCGTCGCCCTGCTGGTCGCGGCCCTGGTCCTGCCGGGCGTGGGCACGCGTGACGCGCTGCCGCGCACGGCCACCGCCCGGGTTCCGACACCGCCCGGCGCGTGGATCGTGGCGGCCGTGCTGTTCCTGCTGCCGCTGGGCCTGGCCGGCCGGGATCTGCACACGTCGATCCAGGTGCCGGCACTGGCCGTCGTCCTGCTGTCCCTGGTGGTGGTCACCGGCCGCAGCGGCCAGATCTCCCTGGGGCAGGCGGCGTACGCGGGTCTGGGCGCCCTGTTCACCGCGCTGCTGGCGGCGGGCCGCTTCCCGGGCCTGCCGGCCGTGCCGGAGCTGGCGGCCCTCGCGGTGGCGGTCGTCCTGGTGGCACCGCTCGGCCTGCTCACGGGCTGGCCGGCGATCGGCCGCCGGGGCCTGGCGCTGGCGCTGGCGACGTTCGCCGTCGGCGTGGGCGTGAGCCGCTTCGTCTTCGACCAGCCGTACGCCACGGCGGGCCTGTCGCTGGGCCGCCCGGCGGGTTTCGAGGGGGACCGTGCGTACTACCTCCTGGAGCTGCTCCTGCTGGCGCTCGCGCTGCTGGTGGCGCACGCGCTGCGCCGGGGGCGGACGGGCCGGGCCCTCGCGGCCATGCGGGACCACGAGGCCGGGGCGCAGGCGGCGGGCGTGCGGGTGCCGTCCCTCAAGCTGCTCGCCTTCGTCGCGGGCGCCGCGCTCGCCGCGCTGGGCGGCGGCATGCTCGGCATGGGCCTGCGCGCCTTCGACCCCGCCGCCTACGACCCCGTGCGCGGTCTGCTGTGGTTCGCGGCGGTCGTGGTGCTGGGCGCCGACAGCACCCTTGGTGCCCTCGGCGCCGCGGCCCTCCTGGTCGGCCTGGACGCGGGCACGCGCGGCGGCGTGGCGGCGGCCCTGATCGGCGTCCTGGCGGTCCTCGTGGGCCGCTTCCCCGGTGGCCCGTACGAGGCCCTGCGCACAGCGGCGGAACGCCTGCGCCCGCACCGCGCAGCGGCCCTCACACCGGCGGGGGCCCGGGCCCGCGGGCGGCTGCGCCCGGTGGAGCGGCGGGCGGCCCGGACGGCGCCGGTGCCGGCCGGCGCGACAGCGACAGGGGCGGCAGCACGTGCGGCACAGCACCGGAGCAGCCGGCCACCGGCCTCCCGGGCCACCTCGGCACCGTCGGCTCCCGCCTCCCCCCTCCTCACGGCCCGCCGCCTACACGCCCACTACGGCGGCTTCACCGCGCTCGACGGGGTCGACCTGGACGTCTTCCCCGGGCGGATCACCGCGGTCGTGGGCCCCAACGGGGCCGGAAAGAGCACCCTGTTCCACTGTCTGGCCGGGACGCTGCGGCCCGCGCGTGGTGAGGTACGGCTGGGCGGGCGGGACATCACCGCCCTGCCCTCACACGCCCGCACCCGGCTCGGTGTCGCGCGGACCTTCCAGCAGCTGGCCGTCTTCCCCTCGCTGACCGTGGCCGAGAACGTCCGGGTGGGCGGAGAGCAGGGCCGGGTGACCGACCCGGGCGCCGTGGAGCGGACGCTGAGGCTGCTCGGTCTCGACGGGCCGGTGCGGGCGCTGCCCGCCGCCGGGCTGCCCACGGGGACGTTGCGCCGCGTCGAACTGGCCCGGGCCCTCGCGGGCGCCCCACGCGTCCTGCTGCTCGACGAGCCCGCCGCCGGCCTCGACACCACGGAAGTGGCCGCCCTCGCCCGGGTCCTGAAGGCCCTGGCCGCCGACGGCACGGCCCTGCTCGTCGTCGAGCACGACCTGGACCTGGTCGCCGGCCTCGCCGACGTCGTGCACGTGATGACGGCGGGCCGGATCGTCGCCTCCGGGCCGCCCGGGCAGGTCCTGAACGCCTTGGGAACGGCGGCCGGGCGATGACCACCGTCTCCCTGCGCCGCGCGCGCGTGCGTTACGGCCCGCTGGAGGCCCTGCACGGCGTCACCCTCGCCGCCCCCGGCCCGGGCCTGACCGTGCTGCTGGGCCGCAACGGCTCCGGCCGCAGCACCGCCCTGCGCGCCCTGGCCGGAGCGGTGCCTCTGTCGGGCGGCGCCGTGGTGTGGGACGGCGCCGACGTGACCCGCGTACCCGCGTATGAGAGGGCCCGGCGCGGGCTGTGCCTGGTCCCGGAGCGGCAGGCCGTGTTCGGCTCGCTCACCGTGCGCGAGAACCTCGAACTCGCCGCCCCGGACCACGGCCCGGCCCTCGAGGCCTACCCGCAGCTGCGGTTCCTGCTGGAGCGGCGGGCCGGCACCCTCTCCGGCGGGGAGCAGCGCATGCTCGCCCTGTCCCGGGCGCTGCTGGCACGCGCGCGCGTGCTCCTCGTCGACGAGCCCGCCCAGGGCATGTCTCCCCCGGTCGCGGCCCGTACCTACGAGCTGCTGGGCGCGCTCGACGCGTGTGTGGTGGTCGCCGAGCAGCGCCTGCCGCCCGCCCTGCGGAAGCGGCCCGCGATCGTCTACGAACTGCGGCGCGGGACGGTCGTGTTCGCCGGCGAGGCGGGCGAGCTCCCCCACTGACCCGCGAGCTCCCCCACCGACCCGGCGCGCGAAGGCCCCGTCCGGTCGGCCGACCGGACGGGGCCCGTGTCCCGGCGGGGGGGAGCGGCTCAGAGTTCGAGGCGCAGGCCGGGCACGATGATGTCGGGATCACCGCCGATGGCGGCCTTGTTGGCGGCGTAGAGGTGCTGCCAGGTGGTCCCGTGCCGGGCGGCGACGCCGCTCAGGGTGTCGCCCGCGCGGACGGTGTAGTCGCCGCGGGAGGAGCCGCGGTCCGGGTGTGCGGCCGTGGAGCGCGCCGGCGTCTTCGAGGGCTTCGCCGGAGCGGGCTTGACGGAGGTGACCGGGTCGGCCGCAGCGGAAGCCGCGGGTGCGCTGCCGCTCGCCCCGGCGCGTGCCGAGCAGGTCGGCCAGGCGCCCCATCCCTGGGCGCGCTGGACCTTGGTGGCGACGGCGATCTGCTGGGACTTGCTCGCCCGGTCGGCGGTGGACGCGTAGGCCGTGCCGCCGTAGGCGCGCCAGGTGGAGGGGGCGAACTGGAGTCCGCCGTAGTAGCCGTTGCCGGTGTTGATGTGCCAGTTGCCGCCGCTCTCGCACTGGGCGATGCGGTCCCACACTCCGCTGTCAGCCGCCGCGGCGTTTCCGGTCGCGGCGAGCAGTCCGAGGGGCGCGAGCAGTGCCGCGCCGGCGAGGACCGCCGTCGTACGAACCTGGTTCTTCCGAGCGTTGTCGCGCGTGGTATCGGCACATTCGGACATGTAGTTCCCTCTCGAAACACCCGGGGTCCCCCAAGGCGGAACGCCACTCCCCGCACCATGGGGCGCGTGGGTCGCGCTCGCCCCGTCCGTCGGTGTGGTGCTGCGCGTGGTTCCGGAGAATCACGCGGCCGGCGGACGTACCCGAGCGGTGCTCGCTGCACACGGCCGAGGAATCTAAGGAGTTGACGGGCCGTCATCAACCGGTTGCCCGTCATGCCAGGCCAGTTCCCCGATACCTCGGGTAACGGCTATTTCCGGACACCCACTTCATTCCCGGATTTCCTGATATGTCGACCCACGCACCCGGCGGCCTGTGACCCACTTCACGACCTCAACCTCCTTTGCAAACCGGCGAGTTGACGGTGAGTGCGCAATTCCGCGCCGAGCGTGACCCTGCGCGCTGGTTGGTTCGATTCCGTTCGCTCTGGGGCGTGACTCCCGCCACAGATCGCCCGTTGTCATCTTCATGAGCCGGGACCCACCCGGACCACGGGCCGGGAGCCACCCGGTCCCGCCAACGCACCGCATCCCCGAGGGAGCCACCCGTGCCGCGCATGCTCGACGTCAGCGACGAGGTACGCGCCGAGATCGGCGATGAAGAGGCCGACCGCCTGCTCGCCGGAGAAACCGCCCCGGGCAGTTACGACTGCACGTCCTGCCGCACTCCGGGCGACTCGGAGCAGGAGCGCACCAGCACCGTCCTGTTCATCGGGGACGAGACGGCCGTCCTCGCCTTCGCCCACGCCGGCTGCCTGCCCTCGCAGGTCGTGCAGGTCACCGAGGAACAGCTCCGGGGCGCCGTGAAGTCCATCACCGACGACACCGTCGACCTGGAGCCCGACAAGGTGGTTCCCGAGCAGGCGGTGCTCGGCGTGACCAGCGGACTCGTGCTGATCGCCGGGGAGTTGCACCCGGCCCTGGTGGTGGAGCCGACCGCGCCCATCGCCCGGCCGGGCATCACGGGCTCCGGCGACGACTTCCTGCCGCTGCTCATCGAGCAGGGCTTCATGCCCCTGACCGAACTGTCCGCCGTACCGCCCGTGCTGCACGGCTGGTCGGTGCTGCTCGCCATGGGTCAGCTGCACGCGGTGCTCCAGCCCGGCAGCAACGGCGGCCGGCCGGTGGCCTGGTGGCAGGCGCACCAGCCGCTCCAGGTCACCGAGGGCTGGCGCGCGGCCGCCAACAAGCACCAGCAGGTGCTGATGTTCGCCGCGTCGGTCGGCTCGATCGGTCGGCAGCCGCGCGAGGACCTGCTGCGGGACGCGCTGGACAAGGCGGCGGCGACCGGAAAGCTCGTCGCCGCCGCGCTGCCGCTGGCCGGCACCTGAGCGGCGCGTCACCCGGACGGAACGCACCCCCGCGAAAGCCGTGCCGGGGCCGCATCCCCTGACCCGCGGGGTCGTTTGGACATACGTGCACGCATATGACGTTCCCCGCCGCCAGTCCTACTCGTCGATCCCCTCCGCACGGTCGGCTCAGGACTCCCAGGGCGGCCCATCGGCCACGCCGATCTACGACGCGCTCTACGCCGAGTACGTCAAGTCCTTCCGCGCACTTCCCGGCGACCGCAGCGGCGAGGAGAAATTCGGCTTCACCGCCTTCGGGAACCTCCCGCACAGCACAGGCTCGTACGGCAGTTCGCACAGCAACTCGTACAGCGCCTACAGCGCGGGGGCCCAGAGCGCCCGCCATGCCGCCGGACAGCAGCCGCAGTGGCAGCGCGTCGGGACCGTCGACTCGCACGGCACCGGAATGCACCACGTGCCGGCCGCACTGCCGCCGGGCCGGCGCGGCGGCGTGTGAAGCGAGCGCGGGGGAGGGGGGGGGGGGGGGGGGGGGGGGAAAGGAACCCCCTCTCCCGCGTGTCCCGCCCGCTCTCCTTTCCC
>NZ_JBWKKY010000020.1:0-134349 GCF_056430805.1 Streptomyces sp. NPDC045955 | reverse complement strand
TCTCCGGATCGTGGCAGTCAACGGCCAACTCGGTGAACCTACTTGTCATGACTCTCCCAGATAGTGCGGAC
This sequence comes from Streptomyces sp. NPDC045955, assembly GCF_056430805.1. Classification (NCBI taxonomy): domain Bacteria; kingdom Bacillati; phylum Actinomycetota; class Actinomycetes; order Kitasatosporales; family Streptomycetaceae; genus Streptomyces; species Streptomyces sp. NPDC045955. The sequence goes on along the minus strand of NZ_JBWKKY010000020.1, from coordinate 134,278 downwards.
GGGGCTCAGAGTATTGGCTGGGCCTCCCGTCCGGCAGATCCGCGATCTTCCTGAATGACCAGGGCTGTCAGGCGGGCTTGATCCGGCATCAGATACGCGAGAAGCCCCTGGTAGGAACAGGTCTGCGAAGATCACGTCCCGGAATCCAGAGGCTTCACGCGTTGACCAGTATCACCTGCACCGCAACACTCGACGTCGGCAGGGAGACCGCCGAGGCTCTCGCCCGGCTCTTGCGCGAGCACCGCGAACGGCTCGGCACCCGCAAGGGGACCCGCGCTCTGGGCGTCTTCAAGCAGGGTGTCCTGGTGCTGCGGTGGTTCGTCGACGGGACTCGGCTGGCCCAACTCGCCCGGGACAACAGGGTTTCGGTACCCACCGCATACCGCTACTTGCACGAGGGGCTGACCGTGCTCGCCGACCACGCCCTGGATCTGTCCACCGCGCTGGAACGGGCGGCGGCCGCCGGCCACACCCATCTCAACCTGGACGGCACCGTCATCCGTACCGACCGCGTCGCTGCCCCCGGCCCCAACGGCGCCGACCTGTGGTGGTCCGGGAAGCACAAGCACCACGGCGGCAACGTCCAAGTCATCTCCGCCCCCGACGGCTGGCCGATCTGGGTCTCCCCGGTCCGCCCCGGCCGCGAGCACGACACCACCTGCGCCCGCACCCACGGCTTGGTCGACGCCCTCAACCGGCTCGCCTCCACCCTGGACATTCTCACCCTGACCGACCTCGGCTACGAGAACGCCGACGACGGCTTCCGTCACCCGGTCAAGAAGCCCAAGGGAGGCGAACTCGACGACGCACAGCAGACGTTCAACTCGGTCATCCGAGGCGTCCATGCGGTCGCCGAGGGGGCCAACGCCCTGCTCAAGGTCACCTTCAAGGCCCTGCGCCGGGTCAGCCTCGACCCCAGAGGCATCACCCGGATCGCCCGAGCCGCCCTCGTCCTGCTCCATCTGGAGCACGGCCGCACCACCTGAACGAAAATCACGCACCGTCACGAGACGTTACCGAGAAGGGTTCACTGAGTGCGCTATCGGCTGGCTATTGACCCCGACCCCGGCCGTTTCGCCGGCTGGACGGTGGAGTCGGCCGAACGTCACCTGATCGAGGAGATCGGCGCCGACTCAGCCGTCGACCTGCTGGGCACGCTGGGGAGTTCGGAGGCTAGGGCGGCTTCGGGGCGTCTGTCGGTGAAGCCGGACAGCGCGGCGAGTTGGGACAACGCGGAAGCCGCTCAGGGGGTGTTCCTCGACCCGCCGCCAGGAAGTTCTTGCTCCGGCAGCCGGGTCACCACGGTGCCGCCGTACGGCACACGGAGTGCCGCTTCTGCGTCCCCGGGGGGAGTCCGGCGTCGTACTTTTCCGGCGAGCGACTCAGCTGATCCGGTTGCCCTGCTCTGGAGTACCTAGGGGTCTCATGACGTACGACGAGGATCACGCTGAGGCCCAGGAGGACCGTGCGGCTGCGCTCCTGGGAGAGTTGGAGGCGGCGATCGCCGCTGCTCCGCCTGGAACGAGTGGTTGGCCGGACGAGCTGGAGCCCGGCGGGAACGTTGGGAGGCTTCGAACAGGGTCCAAGGATTGCTGTGGTCGCTACGGGAAGCCGTGCATCGAGGTGAGCCCTTGGATGCCGCCCGGGCCGCCGCGCTTGCCGAACTGGGCGTACACGCCGGTCTGGGTGGCTACGACAGCATCTGGCTGCTCCGCGAACTCGGCCTCCCGCACGGCGAGCAGACGCTGGCGCGCCTCGTGAAGGACGAGTCCGTGGACGAAGGCCACCGGCAGGAGGCCCGCGAGTGGCTCGCGAAGCTGAGGAGACCGGAATACGAGGCACGGGCGGCTCGTCCCACCGACGGCGCGGAGCTGCTCCTGCCCAAGATAGTACGTGATCTGACGTCCAGCTGGGCCGGCGGCTGGGAGATCGAGAACGAGCCGAAGCCGGAACGCTTGGCCCAGGCCCGGGCCGTCCTCGAAGCCCTCGTGCCCGACAGACGGCTGACGTCGCAGGAACCCCCCGAATGGGAGGGGGAGTGGGTGGAGGATGCAGAGGACAGGCCCGCTTGGGCGGAGGTCCACATGGTCCTCGACCCCCTGATGCCCGACGCACGCTTGGTCACGAGGGAGCGTCTGAACTGGGCCTGGCACGAGTGCCGGCGACTGGGCATCGACGTGGAGGCCACGACCCCGGAGGTTTTCGCCGACCGCTGGGCCACCCGCATCGCCGCACATCTGGCACGGGGAACGTTCGACTGGCTCTTGCGCAAGGATTGCTTCGACCCTTGGGCCCTGGACCTCGCCATGCGCTACATCGACCGCAACGTCGCCGTGACCGAGGCGACCCTCCTGCTGTCCGAGGCGGCGGAGCGCGGCGGTTCCTGAAGTTGCGGCAATGGCGTCCCGGGGGCCGGGCAGGCCAGGCAGGCCCTCGGGAGTTGCTGCCATGACCGCGCCCTTCACGGCCTGCCCGCCCCCGCCCGCCACGGACGTACCCGTCACCCCGCCCACCGCCGACGCTCTCACCTACAGCCTCACGCTCCCCGCAGGTCCGCGGAGCCCGGCGATCGCACGCGCGGCGACCCGCACGATCCTGCGCGCGCACGCCCTCGACGACGTGACGGACGCGGCGGTGCAGGTGGTGAGTGAACTGGCGGCCTGTGCCTGCCGCTTCACCTCGACCGCCGAGGTCTACGTATCGCTCCGCTACCGGGACGGCGCCCTGCGTGTCGTGCTCTACGACGGTCACCCCCGCCACACCCACCCGCGTCTGGCCGCGGTCTGCGAGTCCCGTCGTCGCGCGGCCCTGCGGCTGCTGTCCTGCGTAGTCAAGTCCTGCCACGGCGACTGGGGCTTGGGAGACGCCCGCGAGCCGGGTGGCGGCACGCGGATGTGGGCGGTGTTGCCGAGGGAGGGCGCGAGGTCTTATCACGCAGGCGCTTGCGGGGGAGCCCTCCCAGGTCGAGGGCCGGGGCCGGTCGACGGCGTGAGCCGCAGGCCGGCCCGCCCGACTCGCCGCTCTGTCGCTACCGGGAAGTGCCGACTGCCAAGGGCGCTGTACCTCGTGTGAATTGGGCCTCGCGTTGGGCCCGTGGGCCCATGTGGCCGGAGCTGACCGATCGTTACCCTCTGGCCTTGGTTCGAAGAGGGGGGAGCGGGGGCGTCCGGAACAGCTGGGCGCGCCGACGGTCCGCGTTCATGGGCCCACGGAGCCTGACTGCATGACCTGTGCGCGGACCCAGGGCGAACGTCGCCACGACGTCACGCGCAAGCCGCTGCAGCCGCTGGAGCCGCTGCCGTCTCGGCGCCGCGTCCTGGGATGACCGCATCCTTGGGGCTCTCACTCTCCCTGACTCGTCCTCCTGCTCGGCGAGTTGAGGAGTGGCATGTCTGCGTTCGGGGGCGTCCCGGTGTCCGGGGGCGGCGGATGGTCGTCGACGGGGAGTGGGCGGCGGCAGGAGCTGCCCAGGCCGCTGTCGGTTGCGCTGGTGCTCGTCCACACGCTGTTCGCGTTCACGGTGCTCGGCGGGATCGGTCTGCTGCTGACGGCGGCGTCGCTGGACGCCGTGGACGGCTGGCTGCTGGGCCAGGTGGCGTTCGCGGCGGCGCCCGGCACGATCGGGTGGGTGCTCGCGCGCCGGTCGTGGACGGGCGGCATGTGGGTATGGCGGGGCCTGCTCGCCCTGCAGGCATGGCTGATCATCGCCGCACTGGGCAACGTCGGAGATGGCTCGGGGCGGGGCTTCACCCAGCTCTTCTTGCCGATCCTGATCGTCGTGTTCCTGACGTGCCGGGAGAGCCGGGAGTGGTTCCGGCTGCCGGAGGTGGAGCGAGCGGATCGTCGTCCGTTCTCGTTGGCGCGGATGATCCGCTGGCGCCGGGACGATGGTCAGACGGCGGTGGAGTACGCGGGGCTGGTGGCCGTGGTCGCGGCGATCATCGTCGCGCTGCTGGTCAGCGGTCTGGGGACGCAGATCTTCACCGGCATTCAGTCGGCGGTGTGCAAGGTCACCGGCACGGCGTGCCCTGCGGAGGCAGGAAACGGCGGGGAGGAGGTTCAGGCCGGGGACGGCCCGGACGGGACCGACGGTGAGGGGGGCGACGGTGGCGGGGCGGCCGGCCAGGGCCAGGGCGGTCAGGGCAACGGCGGCCAGGGTGCCGAGGGCGGCGCAGCCACTGACGGCGGCACTGGCAAGGGCGGCACTGGCAACGGCGGTACCGGAAATGGCGGCGCCGACGGGACCGGACCCGGCGGAGCCGACTCCGGAGGCCAGGACGGCGGCGGATCCGACTCGGGTGGGCAGAACGGAGGGAACGGCTCCGCCTCGCAGGGCGCCAAGGGCGGATCCGGCGGCGCTTCGGAGGATACGGGTGCTCCGTCCACCGAGGAGACCGTCGAGGAAAAGAACGACGCGGCAGAGGACGTGCAGGCCGCCGAGGACAGTGGTGAGGAAGGCGGTGACGAGGGCTGCACCTCTGGCGTCGGGGCCTTCCTCGGCTGCGTGGGGGACCAGTTCAAGCAGGTGGGGCAGGGCCTGTTCGTCGACGGCATCTGGGGTGACGTCACGGGAATCTGGGACACGGTCACCAACCCGGGCGAGACGTGGGAAGGCCTGAAGGACTACGGCAGTTCGCTGGGCGACCAGTGGTCCGAGGACGCCAAGGACGCAGGCGAGAAGTGGGAGAACGGCGACTACCTCGACGCGCTCACCGACTGGGGCGGCGCGTCGTGGAACACGGGCATCAAGGTCCTGGACGACACGTTCGTGGGCGACGAGGTCCGTGACCAGTGGAACAACGGCCAGAAGACCCGCGCGGCCACCAACGTCGTCTGGAACGTCGGCTCGCTCTTCATCCCCGGCTACGGCGAAGCCAAGATCGTTCAGAAACTCGGCAAGCTCGGCAAGCTGGGCAAACTTGGCAAGCACGCCGAGAACGCCGCGAAGGCGGCGGAGGATGCCAAGAAGGCAGCCAAGGCCGGCGACGTCGACGCCGCCGAGAAGGCGGCGAAGGAGGCTGACGAGGCGGCGGACGCGGCCGAGAAGGAGGCCCGCCAGTCCGGCTGCACGATCTCGGCGCCGGCTCGCAGGATCCCGTACGGCGACTCCCCGCACGGAAGCGCCCCCGGCCTCCTCACCGGCTCGCCCGGCACAGGCACCACGGTCCTCGCCGCCGCCGGCGCCGCCGACTTCCCGTACGTCATCCTCGCCCAGGACGGTTGCGACGAGGAGGCCAAGGAACAGGCGGAGGAGGCCCGCAAGGCGGCCGAAGAGGCCGACAAGGCCGAGAAGGCGGCCAAGCGGGAGGCCGAGCGGAAGCGGCTGGCGAAGATGCCGAAGCCGTCCTGGTACAAGGATCTGAAGAATCCGCGTGCCGGGACGAAGGATGGCGGCGACGGGCTGTGGAAGTCCAAGAAGGCCGACACATACTCCTATCCCCAGGAGATGGGGGCTCGCTATCAGGAACAGGTTTCCGGGGTGAAGCGCGGCAAGGAGTATCAGGTGCCGCTCGACCAACTCGACGGCAAGCCGGTGGATTTCGATGGCTGGGACTCGAAGACCGGTACGTACATCGAGACGAAGTGGGGTTACAAGGGGGACAAGTTCTATGACAAGGAGACCGGCGAACTCACCAAAGCGGCCGAGAACAGGTGGGTGAAGCAGGCGGAGCGGCAGCTCGACGCCGCGAGAGGAAAGCCCGTCGTGTGGCATTTCGCCGACCCGGACGTGGCGCGGGCGGCCCAGGAGATGTTCGCGGACAGGGGCGTCAAGGTTAAGGTCGTGCACACGCCGGTCAAGGAATGACGTGGGAAGGTGATGACGGTGCTCAGGCTGGTCGTCAATGGCGCTTGGGGCCTGCGAGTGGAAGGGGCGCAGCAACTCGCTGAGCGGTGGCTCGCCTTCCTGAACGCCCTGGAGGGCATCGTCGGGCCTTCCTTCGAGGGCTGGCGCGAAGCCACGGACGACGACAGGACGGCTCCCCTGCTGTCACCTTCTGCCGCGTCTTTGGCCGACTATCTCCTGAGGGAGAACCCTGAATCCGAGGTCGCCCGGACGGCTTACACCGCATCGCTGTGGACGGCCGGATCAGGAATGCCGGAACTGGTCGTGAGCGTGAGCGCCGGGGGATCCTCGCCACATGTTGCCAGTTCCTGCTCGGTGCGAATGCGTTCGCGTGAGCTGGACGAGTCGGCACCGGTGGCGCGCCGTTCTGTGGAGATCCTCCGGGCCCTCGCGGACTCCTGGGATGTCGACTGGGGCCAGGCCTACAACCGTGGTGAGTACGCAGCCGTCGAAGAGGAGTTTGACCTGGAGACGCCGGAGCCCCGCTGCGGTCGTGCCGTCTACCTCTCCGCCAGGCGTGCCGAACTGGTCCCTGAGGATCTCCCGGGGAAACCTGCACGGATCCATACCAGCCACGACGGACTGCTGATCGACCTCACCGGCGGCGGCACAGAGCGGCCGGACATCGAAGCGATCCTTGATGTCAACCGGTCTTTGCGAGCGACAGGCGCCTTGGCGCGGCTCCCTGAACCGTACGACCGGGCCAAGCGGTAGGAGAGGGAGCACGGTGTCCGTTGAGGAGCCGCCCAGCTTCAAGACAGTGGTCGACACGCACGTCGCGGCCATCGAGTCACTCGCATCCGGCCGATACGGTCTGCCGTGGCCGGGCTGCGCCGACCCGGCATTCTCCTTCGGCGGTGAGAATTACGCCATCGTCGCTCTCCGGGTCAGCAAGGAGTTCTACGACGAGGACGACCCCGACGGGCTGGTCGAGAACGCTCATGAGCTGATCGAGGCCACACATCGCGAGTTCGGAGCCGAGCTCTGGGGAGTCGTCAACAGGCTGGACGCGCTGTGGGGACCGCACAGCACGCTGAACGCGGACGAATACGGCGACCGAGCAGGGGGCGGGGGTGGGGAGTCCGCCTCCGAGCTCCTCTCGGAGATCAACAGGAACGGGCTCACCTGTGACCTGAAGATCTGGAAGGTCGGCGACCGCCGTATCGCACTCGGAGTCGGGCAGTCGCACTTGGAAGAGCCGGTCGTGCTGTTCGCCGGGGTGACCGCTTCCGCGGAGGGATTTCCCGCATAGGCGCGCGGAGCGCGACTGCCTGAACCCCTGTTCGGGATCTGGGTCCCTGTATGGGCCCCCGGCCCCATGAGGGCGAGTGTCCCGATGCTTCCGCACTCCGGACGGCGAGACCGTCGACTTCAGGGACCGGCCGGGCGCCTTCGGCTACGAGCAGGGAGCGGCGGTCCGTGTCTGCCATGACCCGGCACGTCCGCGCAAGCGGGCCACCATCGCAGGCCCCGACACCTGGGGACCGGTGTACGTCAGGCACTTGATCGGCCTGCCGCTCGGCCTGATGTCCTACGTGGCCCTGCGAACTCTGGCGAGCCATTGGGCCTTCATCTGACGTCCCACCCCTGCCGACTGTGGTCGGCCCCGGGACGGCAGACGGTGGTGCGCGGTACGTTACGGCGGCCTGCTTGCCGGCATGGCCGGAACGGACACAATCGCCAGCGCCTGGCACGCCACGGAAGGGGCTCGCCACTGCGCAAGGACCTGGAATCCGCCGCGGATCCCGCAGTTGGGGGCGCCATCAAGCTCCCCGGGAAGGGCCGTGGGCATGAGGAGGATGTCTCCGTCCCGGTCACGGGAGGACTATCAACGCCTCCTCGACGAGGTAGCCGCGAGCGCCGGCGTGTGACGACAGCGACGCGAGGGCATGGGGAGTACTTGGAGTATTCCCTGCCGAACACCGGAACCGAGGCACGCACGCCGGAACACAGCACACGGGGGAACACCATGGAGGCGACGAAAGCACGCGGACCGCGCAGAACCGGAGTCACAATCGCCGTACTGATCGCCCTGACGGCGGCGGCCGGCTGCGGCAGTGACTCGGACGAGCCCGCGAAGGCTTCGCCCCGACCCAGTGAGCGGCCGTCAGAGGCCGACTCCCCTGAGGGACCCAAGCCCTCGGTGTCGGCCGCGGACGGTCGTGACATCACCGCCTGCTCGGACGGCAACTGCGAGATCGTGGTCTCCGAGCCGGTGAAAATCCCCTTCAAGGGCCCGCGCGGCCCGGCCACTCTGACCGTCACCGAGGTAGGTCCCGACACCATCGCCTACACGGTGAAGTCGGGCAACGGCCAGTCCAAGGGCAGCGCGAGCGGACCGGGGCAGGGCTGCATCACCGTCCTCCGCAGCAACGGCAGCGGAAACTCGTGCGGCGGCCTCGGAGCCGCCGGGCGGCCGAGTCCCCAGCCGGACGCAGTGGTGATCCAGGCAGCGACCGGGGAGGACGGGACGGCCGTCCTCCAGCTCGTGTCGGACCGGTGAGCGGGCGGCTTCCTGGAGTGGTCGGCCCTGCAGGAGAGCAGACAGCGCCATGACCGGGCCCTCTTCGGCTACGACGTCGCCGCAGCCTACGGCTACGAGCAGATGGATGTACGGTGATCGGTAACGCTCTTCAGAGGCAATAAGGGCTGACAACGCTGGGCAGCAAGACCATCGGTGAAGCCGAGGCCATCTCCGACCTCGGTAACCCGGCCCTGAACCTGGTGGTGCGCGGGGCTCGCGACTCCGCCCGTGCCGGAGAGATCGTGGAGATCAGCTCGGCTTCCCTCGGCGTCCTGACCGCCGGGTACGGTCTGGCGTCCAGCGCGATCGACACACTCGAGAATGACGGAGCGAAGGACACCGGTACCGGCATTGACGGCGCACGGAGCACCCCTGGATGGCGTTCTGACCCGGAGGGTAAGAGAGCCCATATGAACCCCACGGACGTTTCCGTTGCTTGGGAGCACCCGCCGACCCGGCGCGCTTGGGCGAAACAGTTGGCTGTGAATGCGCTCGCTCTCCTCGGCTGGATCGCCCTGTGGGCTGCCCTGCTGGCGATCCTGGTGGTCTTCCTCTCTCCCGGGTACACGATCTTCTTCGTGCCGTTCTTGCTGTACAGCTTCTACCGCGCGTTCCTCCAGCTCTTCGTCCTTCCTGCCGTCTTTCGGATGAGACGCGTCCTGCGGGAATACCCGTGGCGTCTGTACAGCGACGCCCCACACGGGCTTGCTGACCGGCCCGATGTCGTCGGAAGACAGAACGGGTGGTTCGAGTTCCCGAATCCGGCCCGCCCGGAGGAGCTGATGCCCATGGTGTTTCCCCGGCACTGGGGAGTGGGCTGGTGGAACCGCCGGATGGCCCCTCGCGCGAAGCCTGAACTGAAGGCCCAGATCGGCGTGGTGTGGCTCGCGGGAGACCCTCGCTCCATCGGCGTGATCGCCGCGCCGGTCTCCGACGAGTCGACGCCTCGCCGCTTCCGCTTCCTGAGCCGGCGCGGAGTCGGAACCGAATGCCGAGAAGATGTGGGACCCGCAGGTGGCGCGGTGGCGCGAACCGGAGGGTGACCACGTCCTGACCCACGCTCTGCACCGGTGAAGGGACGGGACCCGCTGATGATCTATGACGTCTTCTTGGTCGGGCCGCCGGTTTCGCCCATGTCGCTCGCCGAGGCCCTCGCGGGGGCAGTGAAGACAGAACGGGCCGACGTCGACGTGGCCGACCGGGACGGCGACCAGAGCCGACGCGGCTGGGCCGCACCTGTCCTGTGCGGCTATCTCAGGCTGCGCGGCGACCTGTCGTTGGAACTCGACATCTACGTGGACGACGCCCTGGTCAACGAGACACCGGCTGAGCCGGAACTCGCTCGGCGCCTGGCCATGGCGTTGGGCGTTCCCGTTCTCCATCCGGCCGAGGAGGACCTTCCGTCGGCTTACTGGCTGGCGACCTCGTCAGGAGAGACCGTCCGCGCCCGGCTGTATGCGTCGGACGACGAACCTCCCGTGTACACGATCGACGCGGTCGAGTCCGCGGTCGCCCAACTCCCGCGCGTCCGTGTCAGTGACCTGCCGGAGATCGCCCGCAGAAGGGGCGTCAGGTAGTGACGCCGTCGAGCCTCGTCATGGCCTCAGATCCGCATCGGCCGGCCGTCTGCTACGTGATGACCTCGACCAGCGCACCCTCCCGTACCCCCCACCCCGCCATCACCCCTGCCTCCGCCTCCACCACATGCCGGGCACGGAGCCGCGGCATCCCCAACCGTCCCGGCCGCATGGTCCGTACGGCGATGACCCGAAGGTGCCGATCGAGATAGGCGACATCGATCGGCATCCGCATACGAAAGGTGTGCACGCTGTTGGCGGGGGAGAGCAGGATCGCCCCGTCGACGGACTCCCGCCCCAACAGCCCCTTCGTCCGGGCGCGACAGGAGGTGGCGATCTCCAAAGGCACTGCGACAGACGGCCCTTCACCACCCCCATGCACGACCAGCTCCCCACGCCCGTCCCGCCAACGCCGCCCCATCCGGGCCACCTCCGACCGCGCCACCTGCCACATGCCAACGGCTGTACGAACCCGAACGTATCCGTAGAGGCGTAGTCCTCACATGGGCCCACGGACCCATGCCCTTTGCTGGTTCGTGAGTGAAACGCCCGGCATGCCGTCACGCCTGACGGACGGATTGGCGCGTTATGCAACCGTTACGGCTTGAACTGGTCGACGATTCGCCGATTCCTCCCCATACACCCCCGCGAGTTGACAACCTTCACTCTGGTGCGGCTCCACACCGCTGTATAGCTTTGGTTCGCTCAAGAGAAGCCTCGCCTCTTAACGGGAGCCGACCGTGAACCGCCGCCCCACCCTCCTCGCAGCGCTCACGCTGACCGCCGCTGCGGCCCTGACGCTGTCCGCGTGCGGGAGCGATGACAGCTCCAAGGGCAAGGACAACGACAAGATCGCGGGAGCTGACACGGGCGCCGAGAAGTCGGCCTCCCCGAGCACGTCGGCCCCGGCCGCAGCGGGCCGGCCGAGGATCGAGCTGCCGTCCGACGTCACATACAAGTTCGAGTGGAAGAAGACCGGCGATCCGCAGAAGGACGCCGTGCTCAACGATGCCAAGCAGCGCATCAAGGCCGTGGACATGGCGATCGCCAAACAGGACCCACTGGACAAGGCCTATCGCTTCTACTCGGAGGGCACGGCCGCCGCCGGAAGCCAGGAGTACATCCAGGAGTTCGTGGACCACAAGGCACGCACGACCGGCCTGACCCGGTACTACAACGAGCGCGTTGACCTCAAGGGTGACGGAACCGCCGCACTCGTTTACTGCGAGGACCAGAGCAAGGCGTTCAACAAGTTCCTGAAGACCGGTAAGACCGACGTCACGCCGGTGACGAAGGACAGTTACGTCGTTTACGCCGGCACCCTGCGCAAGAACGACAAGGGCGTCTGGGTCACCGAGCGACTGATCTCGGAGCGGGGGAGCGCGAAGTGCCGGCCTTGATGAGAACCCATCGTCTCCTTTTCGTCTCGGGTCTTACGGCCCTCGTGCTGGCTGCGACCAGCCCCGCCTATGCGGAAAAGGGCTTCGGCGGCACGGATGGTCAATCGAACCAGGGCGCCAACGCCAGCAAGGACGGCACCCTTTCCGTCACTGCGGGCGGCGTCGTCTTCGACCGCTCGAAGAACGGGAGCGGTAACTCCGCGGGCGCGCTGACGTCGTCCACGTCCTGGACCCCGCCGCCGTGCTGGTACGCACCGAAGTACACCCCGGAACAGCTGCAGAAGTACCTGGAGCCGACCTGGGAGGCCGGTTCGACCGGCTACGAGTGGGACGCCAAGCAGCGTGACCGCTACGTCAAAGGCCATCCCTACAAGGACTTCAACAAGGACAAGACCGGCAAGGGCTACTTCTGGGACTCCTTCGTCAACAAGGACTTCCCCCCGGGCTGGGACTCCTGCGACGAACCCATCTTCTGGGTGGACCAGGGAGACCCCCCGCCCGCGAACATCAAGAATGCCGTCACCCCGAAGATCCTCGCCGAACTCGCCTACGCGGAGATCCGCGTCCCCAGCACCAAGGTGACCCTGGCCCCCGCTCAGGCGACCAAGGTCAACCTGCCGACCTGGGCCTGGCTGGACGGCGCCGAGTTCCAGCCGGTCTCCGTGACCGCCTCCGTACCGGTGCTAGGCATCCAGGCGACCGCGACGGCGGAACCGGTGTCGCTGAGGATCGAACCGGGCACCAAGGACGCCGTGACCTACCCGGCCTCCGGCGTCTGCGACATCGACAACGGCCACATCGGCGAGCCCTACGCCAAGGGCAAGGCTGACCAGACCCCGCCCTGCGGAGTGAAATACCTGCGCTCCTCGGGCGACGGCACCTACCCGCTCCAGGCCACTGTCACCTGGGAGATTCGGTGGACCGGCACTGGCGGAGCGGGCGGCGACCTGCCCGACGGCGCCTTCGGCGCCACGCAGGACGTGGTCGTACAGGAGGTCCAGGCCGTCAACCGCTGACCTCAGCCACGAGTCCGACCGACGGGCGGCCACTCACGCGAGTGGCCGCCCGGTCCGCTTCACAAGCGGAACAGATAGAGTCACTTGCTCGTGGCAGCAGGGAACGTGGAGAGGAAGCAGCTGCATGGCGGAGCGGCTGGCCGTTGACGACGATGAGCTCGCGCACTTCATGAAAATGCTGAAAAAATCGGGCAGTTCCTTGAAAGGGCTGCACAAGGCGTTGAGTGACGCGTCGGTGACCGGCCTGGGCACGGACGACCTGGACGCCGCGTGCGAGAGCTTCCAGGAGGACTGGAAGTACGGCACCGAGCAGATCGGCGAGCAGACCGAGGATCTAGCCAAGATCATCGGGAAGAGCAAGGACAGCTACAACGAGGTGGACAAGGCGCTTGAGGAGGCGCTGAAGAAGGCCCGGAAGGGCAAGGGCGGGTCGGCGGGTTCGGCATGACCTACACCTCTGGTTCCGAGCGTCCGAGCGCCGCTTCCGATCTGCGGTACAACACGGACCTCGACAAGCCGCAAGGACTGCAGTCGGGCAGGCGCATTCCGAATCCCGACTACCCGCACCTGGGCTTCAATCCCGCGCCGGGCAGCACGGACACAGTCCGCGAGCTGCACAAGAAGCTGGTGAACTGCGCCAAGGTTCTGGAGGAAAGCCACGGCCTGGTCACCAAGTTGATGGACGGCAGCTACTGGAAGGGCGACGCGGCGGTCGCCTTCCGGGAGGAGCTGGACGGCGGGACGCTGCCCCTGAACCTCAAGAACGCCGCGCACTCGATCCGCAAGGCCGCCCGGCAGCTGGATCGCTGGGAGGGCGAACTCGACGACTTCCAGCGCCGCGCCCGGCGCCTGGAGAATGATGCGAAGGAGGCCCAGGCGGTCCTGGATGCCGCGAAGGGCCGTGCGAGCAAGGCGGAGAACGCCCCGGATCTGGACAAGAAGGGCGCTCGGCACGACGAGGCCCAGAAGACGCTCACCCATGCGAACACCGCGGTGGAAGAGGCCCAGGCCGAACTCGACAAGATCCTCGGCAAGGCGAAGAGCCTTGCCGAGGAGCACGAGCAGAAAGCCCGGTACCGCGCCGGGAAGATCGGCGACGCCACGACGAAGCTGGCTCCGCATGAGCCGGGCGCGTGGGACAAGTTCACGGACTGGGTGGGGGACAACCTGCCCGACATCCTCAGTGGCATTGCGGCGATTCTTGGGGTGATTGCCTTGTTCGCCACAGGCCCGCTCGCGGTTCCACTCCTCTTGCTGGGCGCGGGGCTGCTGAGCGGGACGGCCCTCACTTTGCGATTGCAGGACGACGAGGTGTGGGCTTCCCTGAGTGACGGAATCAAGAACGGCGAACTCGACCTGGACTTCTGGAGCAATGCCATCTCGGTCGCTGGCGACGCGCTGGGAATCGTGCCAGGGCTTGGCGCGGTGACCAAGGGGCTGATGAAGGCACCGGAGGCGTTGAGTGCCGCGGCTCGTACCGCCGACGAGGCCCTGACCTTCGGGCAGAAGGCAGCCACTGTCGGTGCTTCGATCCGCGAGGAAGCCGTGGCCATCTCCGACGCGCCGAGCATGTTGGAGCGAGTGCGCGTCTTCGGCGCCCACACCGACCAGGTGCTGCCCAAGGTGGAGGCTGGGGCGACGTGGTTGGGAGCCGGCACAGCTGCGTACGGGATCGCGGGCAGCCTCTACGACACGCTGGACTCCGACGGGGCCAAGACCGTGACGGGCACGCTGGACGGCGTGAGGACTGGTGTGATCGACGGGGCGGCAACCGCCGGGGTACTCAAGTATCTGTTCAGGGGAGTGGCTGCCGCCTCATGAGCTCGGACACGTTCGCCATCGACCCGTCCGCCAGGATGCCGGACGCGGACATCTGGTTCGTGCTGCCTGCGGGCTTCGTGCCGGTCCCGCTCACGGAACTCGTCACGGCGGAAGAAGCGCCGACAAGCACCGAAGGTCGGGGGCACTCACTCGAGGCGCTTACCGCGATGCTGACCGGCCCCGAGAACAGCCGGCAGCTCCTGGAACTGTTGGCGCCGGTCCGACGCTTGGCTCATGTGCTGACCTACAGCGGTGTCATCCATTGCTCTGTGGGAATGCATCGTGACGACGATGGAGACGGAAGTCTCCTGCTGTCCCTGTTCACCCTCGGCTGGCAGGAGACATCCTGGGCCCCGCGTGGCGTGGTGGCTGCTCGTGCCGCTGCGGGAGTGGGAGACGCTAGTCATGTGGAGGCCCTCGACCTGCCGTGCGGCCCTGCGACGCTCGTGGAAATGCGTACCAGCCCTCAGGTTGCCGACGCAGCGCAGGAATTGCTGCAGGTTGTCGTCTATGTGCCGTTTCCGGATGCCCGCAAACTGGCCATCCTGACGCTGTCGACGATTGCCGTTCACCGTTCGGGCCACTATCGGGACCTACTTCGGGAAACGGCCCGCATGGTCACTTTTGACAACCCGTTGCCGATGGATCATGGCGAGGCGTGAAATGGATACCGTGCAACACCCCACAGATTCGACTTCTGCCTGGGACGATTCCGCCACGCAGAGTGCTTGGAAGAAGCTGTTCACCTTCGCCGTTGTCGGCCAGATTCTCTGGCCTGCGGTATGCATCGGTGCCTTCGTTCTCATGATTCTCGTGGGGAGATGGTCGATGTGGGTCATGCTGCCAGTCGGTGTGTATGCCCTTTATCGATCATTTCTTCAGCGTCAGTACATCGCTGCGGCTGTGCAGGCACGCCGCATCCTGAAGGCGTATCCCTGGCAGACGCACAAGACTCCGGAGAGCGGGATCGGGCAGATTCCCGGAGCGAAGCTTGGCGACGTCTGGCTGGCCTTCCCAAACCCGGATCGGCCCGGCGATGGTGTTCACATCATCCTTCACGGTCATGCGCGGTCCGCATGGTGGCGTCGTCGTCTCGGGCGGGGCTATGAAACGGAGAAGACCGCTCAGGTGGCCGAGATCTGGTTCGCGGGTGACCCGCGATTCGCCGGAGTCATCGCGGTACCCGGCCCCGCACGCCTGTTCCTGCTGTATCAGCTCGCCGACGCCCGTACCGACGGGGAGCGGAGCGTTTCTCCCGAAGCGCTGGAGCGGGCCCGCCGTGCCGGAGTCCGCGTCTCCACCTGACACCGGCCTCCACCGGACCATCTACACCGTTGATGCAGATGGTGTTTTTCATCGCCTTCCGCACCGGGTATGTAGGGCCCCATGACCACACTCGGCGCCGTCTTCCGACCCCAACTCGCCCCGGAGCGACTGCGATCGGTCTGCGAAGTGGCAGACCGTGCGGGCCTCGAAGAGCTCTGGCTCTGGGAAGACTGTTTCAGAGAGGGCGGTATCTCCACCGCCGCCGCTGCCCTCGCCTGGACCGAGCGTGTGCGGATCGGTGTCGGGCTGCTGCCCGTGCCGTTGCGGAACGTTGCCATCACCGCCATGGAGGTGGCCTCGCTGCACCGGATGTTTCCGGGGCGGGCCATCGTCGGTGTGGGGCATGGCGTGCAGGACTGGATGGGGCAGGTGGGGGCGCGGGTCGAGTCGCCGGTGACCTTGTTGCGGGAGCATCTCGTCGCGCTGCGCGCCCTGCTGGGCGGGGAGCGGGTGACCACCGACGGGCGGTACGTCAGGCTCGACGACGTCGCCCTCGACTGGCCTCCGGAGGGTGGCGGGGGCGGGGTGTTCGCCGGGGCCACGGGGCCGCGTTCGCTGCGGCTCACCGGGGAGGCCGCCGACGGGACCATTCTCACCGCCGCCACCAACCCGGAGGGCGTGCGCAAGGCGCGGCAGCTCATCGAGGAGGGGCGGGAGACGGCCGGTCGCGGGGCCGGGCCGCACCCGGTCGTCGTGTATCTGCTCACCGCCACCGGGGCCGACGCCGCCGACCGGCTGCGTGCCGAGCTGGCCGTCGAAGGGCTCGAATCCGTTCCGGACCTCGGTGTCGCCGGGGACGCGGATGCCGTGGCCAAGGCCGTCGAGCGGCTGGTCGAGGCCGGGGCCGACACGGTGGTCCTCCAGCCCACCGGTGACGAACCGGACCCCGAGGGTTTCGTGCGGTTCGCCGCGGAGGAAGTACGGCCGCTCGTTCCGTAGGCCCGGGGTCCGTTTGCCCCTGGGGAAGGTAGGCCCCTGCTGGTGCGACGGCTCCGCGGCGCCGTTGTCAGTGGCCGGTGCCACACTCATCGGCATGACTACCGAAGACGTGCGGCTGCGTGATGTCGTGGAAGACGATCTCGAAGCGTTCTGCGCCTACGAGCAGGATCCCGAGGCAGCCCGGCGGTCGAGGTTCACGCCCCGGCCGCGGGAGGCCTTCATGGCGCACTGGAAGCAGCGGGTCCTCGGCGACGGCGCCAACTGCGTGCAGACCGTGACCGTGGACGGTGAGGTCGCCGGCAGCTTCGTCGCCTGGTGGGAGGAGGACCGCCGCTTCCTGGGGTACTGGCTCGGGCGCGCGTACTGGGGACGCGGCATCGGCACCCGGGCCCTGGAACTCTTCCTGGAGCGGGAGAGGAACCGGCCCCTGCACGCCGATCCCTTCAGCGGGAACACCGCTTCCGTACGTCTCCTCGAGAAGCACGGTTTCCGTCCCGCCGGCACCGTCCAGTACGAAGACGACGAGCACGTCCTGCTCGTTCTGACGTGACAGTGCACCGCACCTTCGAAGACCTCGTCGCCGAAGGCGCCTGCGTCCCCACCGAAGGCTGGGACTTCTCCTGGTTCGAGGGGCGGGCCACCGAAGCCCGGCCCTCCTGGGGGTACGCGACGTCGGCGGCCGCGCGGCTGGGGCGGGCGTCTGCCGTGCTCAACATCCAGACCGGCGGCGGGGAAGTGCTGGACTTCGCTCTCGCCCAGGCCCCGAAGCGGCCCCTGCTCGCCGTCGCCACCGAGGGCTGGCAGCCGAACGTGGCCAAGGCGACCGCCCTGCTCCGTCCGCGCGGAGTCGCGGTCGTCGCCGCGCCAGAGGACGCCCCGTTGCCCTTCGCCGACGGTGCCTTCGACCTGGTCGTGAGCCGGCACCCCGTCCGTCCGCACTGGGGCGAGATCGCCCGCGTCCTCCAGCCCGGAGGGACGTACTTCGCCCAGCACGTGGGACCGGCCAGCGTCTTCGAGCTCGTCGAGCACTTCCTCGGGCCCCAGCCGAACCCGGCGCGCAGTGGCCGGCACCCCGAGCGCGAGCGGGCCGACGCCGAGGCCGCGGGGCTCGACGTCGTCGATCTGCGGGCGGAGCGGCTCCGCATGGAGTTCCTCGACATCGGCGCGGTCGTGCACTTCCTGCGGAAGGTGGTGTGGATGGTGCCCGGCTTCACCGTCGAGGCGTACGAGCCGCAGCTCCGCGCACTGCACGAGCGGATCCAGTCCGACGGGCCCTTTGTCGCCCACAGCACCCGGCACCTCTTCGAGGCCCGCAAGCCTGGCGGGCCCGGCGCCCCACCCACCTGACCCTCCACCGCGCCTCACCGCAGTCACCTCTTACGCATGCGGGCCTACCCTCACCTCGCCCACGACCAACTCCGCCACCGCCTCCAGCACCTCGCCCACCCGCTCCACCTGCTCACCCAGCTCCCGTTCCTGCCGTGCCGTCAGCCGGGCGAGGGGCTCGAGGGTGACGGTCGTACGACGGCCCTGGCGCCGCTGGTGCCAGACACCCGCCACCACACCGTCGACCAGCAGCACGGGGTAGTTGCCCGCCTGGCGGCCCGCCAGGGCACGCTCGTAGGCCGCACCGGGGAACAGCCGCTCGCGGGGCTGCGCGGCGATGACGTACGCGTCGAAGTACGGCAGCAGCCGCACACCCCGCGCGGGCCCGTCCGGGAAGTCGGTGTCACCCGCGGCCACCCACGCCCGCGTGCCCTCGAAGCCGACCTCCTCGACTGACCTACTTCGGGCGCGGGGTCAAGGGCATGTCGTGGGTCGACGTCACCCGTTGGGGGGATACGGGGACAAGTCGTCGAATGGGCCCCCAAGGTGCGGCAAATCCTCCGGATCCCGCCTCAGGGCACACGATTCTCTGCTTACGGGCAGCGTAGGGGCAGCGTACGGGGCCTTGTGGGGGCTGTGTTTCGGCCAGGGGCGAGCCGTGAGTGAGAGGTTCCGCGGGCATCACCGCGTCGCCGGGTGGCTCCGGAGAGTAGTTGTGGCACGCCGATGCACGCAGCATCACTTACAAAGGGTTATGGTGGAAACCCCCCCTCGGGCCGGTCCGTATCCCCCCCACGGACCGGCCCGTTTTCTTGTGCGCCGGAGCCGCCCCTGACACCGGCCGGAATTCTTCGTTCCGCACCCGTGGGCGGCCCACGGCGGCAGCGGGGGTAGGCTTCGCCTCCGGGGACTGCCACACGGACAGGGACCGCCCGCGGCCACGACCAGGCCGCATGCCGCGGCCTGTCCGATCCGTACGGAGGGGCTGACGATCACGTGAACCTGCGCGACAAGCTGCGTGGCCTGCTGGTCAGGCTGTACGCACGCCGGGTGGAAGGCCACCTGGACCACGCTCAGGTGCCCAAGCACATCGGCGTCATCATGGACGGTAACCGGCGCTGGGCGAAGGCCGCCGGTTCCAGCACCGTCCACGGTCACCGGGCCGGTGCCGAGAAGATCGAGGAGTTCCTCGGCTGGTGCAGTGAGACCGACGTCGAGGTCGTGACCCTCTGGCTGCTGTCCACGGACAACTTCGACCGGCCGCAGGAGGAGCTCGTCCCCCTGCTCGGCATCATCGAGGACGTCGTGCGCACCCTGGCCGCCGACGGCCGCTGGCGCGTGCACCACGTGGGCACGCCCGATCTGCTGCCCTCCGGGATGCAGACGGTGCTGAAGGAGGCCGAGGAGACCACCGCGCACGTCGACGGGATAGTGGTCAACGTCGCCATCGGCTACGGCGGCCGCCAGGAGATCGCCGACGCCGTGCGCTCCATGCTGCTCGACGCCCAGGACCGGGGCACCTCGATGGAGGAGCTCGCCGAGGCCGTCGACATCGACATGATCGGGCGTCACCTCTACACGAGCGACCAGCCCGACCCGGACCTGGTGATCCGCACCAGCGGTGAGCAGCGCCTGTCCGGATTCATGCTCTGGCAGACGGCGCACTCCGAGTACTACTTCTGTGACGTGTTCTGGCCGGCCTTCCGCAAGGTCGACTTCCTGCGCGCCATGCGCGACTACGCCGCCCGCCACCGCCGCTTCGGCGGCTGACCCGCGCTTCACCGCCCGCCCTCGGCGGTTATGACGGCTGACCTGCGCTTCACCGCCCGCCCTCGGCTTATGACGGCTGACCTGCGCTTCACCGCCCGCCCTCGGCTTATGACGGCTGACCTGCGCTTCACCGCCCGCCCTCGGCGGTTATGACGGCTGACCTGCGCTTCACCGCCCGCCCTCGGCGGTTATGACGGCTGACCTGCGCTTCACCACCCGCCCTAGGCGGCTATGACGGCTGATCTGTGCTTCACCGCCCGTTACCGGCGGTCGCGGCGGTTGACCCGTGTTTCACCGCCCGCCCTGGGCGGCTATGACGGCTGATCTGTGCTTCACCGCCCGTTACCGGCGGTCGCGGCGGTTGACCCGTGTTTCACCGCCCGCCCTGGGGGGCTATGACGGCTGATCCGCGTTTCACCGCCCGCCCCCGGCGCCCACGGCGGCTGACCTGCGCTACGCCGCCCGCCCCCGGCACCCACGACCGCTGGATCGCGCTCCGGCGCACGCCGCCGGACGTCGGACTTCGCGCGGCCGCGCAGGCCGCCGGGTACCGTTGTCGCGGCAGGTCGCAAACCTTCCCGGTACCCCTCCGGAGGCGCGCGTAACGCGGAATTCGCCGGACCGCCGTCATATGCCGTTGCATGGCGACGCCCGTTCGAGGGCATAAGTCAGTCAGGTCGACGCCCGAACCCCGGGTGTCGGATCTCAGCGGACGGCACGGGGCCGTCCGCCCGGGAGGCCCTTTGCACCAGCCCGATCGTGCGGTCACAGCACGGACGAAGAGGCGGAGGGCCGGTTCTCGGCCCGCGCAGGGCGGCCGACGACCGGTCCAGCTCCACTCCGTCGCTCCCCGACCTCATCCGAGGGGGTACGTCCTTCCGTGGTGACCAGCACAAAGCGCCACAAGCCCGACCGGCGCACCTATGTTCTCGACACCAGCGTCCTGCTGGCCGACCCGAACGCCCTGAGCCGCTTCGACGAGCACGAGGTCGTGCTTCCCATCGTCGTGGTGACGGAACTGGAGGCCAAGCGGAACCATCCCGAACTCGGCTACTTCGCCCGGCAGGCCCTGCGTCTGCTCGACGACTACCGGGTGCGGTACGGCCGCCTCGACGCCCCCATCCCCACCGGGGACCTCGGCGGAACCGTCCGTGTCGAGCTCAATCACTCGGACCCCAGCGTGCTGCCCAGCGGCTACCGCCTGGGGGACAACGACTCCCGCATCCTCGCGGTCGCCCGCAACCTCCAGGCCGAGGGGTTCGACGTCACCGTCGTGTCGAAGGACCTCCCGCTTAGGATCAAGGCGTCCTCGGTCGGGCTCCTCGCCGAGGAGTACCGCGCGGAGCTCGCCATCACGGACTCCTCCGGCTGGACCGGAATGTCCGAACTGACCCTGACCGGCGAGCAGGTGGACATCCTCTTCGAGGAGGGGCACGTCTACGTCCCCGAGGCCGCCGACCTGCCGGTGCACACGGGCCTGATGATCCAGTCGGAGCGCGGCAAGGCGCTCGGGCGGGTCACGGCCGAGGGCAACGTCCGTGTCGTACGCGGGGATCGTGAGGCGTTCGGCATCAAGGGCCGCAGTGCCGAGCAGCGGATCGCGCTCGACCTGCTGCTCGACCCGGACGTCGGGATCGTGTCGATGGGCGGCCGGGCCGGCACCGGAAAGTCGGCGCTGGCGCTGTGCGCGGGTCTGGAGGCGGTGCTGGAGCGCCGTCAGCACCAGAAGGTGATGGTCTTCCGTCCGCTGTACGCGGTGGGCGGGCAGGAGCTCGGCTATCTGCCCGGCTCCGAGGCGGAGAAGATGAGCCCCTGGGCGCAGGCGGTGTTCGACACGTTGTCGGCGGTCACCAGCCGGGAGGTCATCGAGGAGGTCACCGCCCGAGGGATGCTGGAGGTGCTGCCGCTCACCCACATCCGTGGCCGCTCGCTGCACGACGCGTTCGTGATCGTCGACGAGGCGCAGTCGCTGGAACGGAACGTACTTCTTACCGTTCTGTCCCGTATCGGGGCCAATTCACGCGTGGTTCTCACCCATGACGTGGCGCAGCGCGACAATCTGAGGGTCGGTCGGTACGACGGAGTCGTCGCCGTCGTCGAGAAGCTGAAGGGGCATCCGCTTTTCGCGCACGTGACCCTGACGCGATCCGAGAGGTCGCAGATCGCTGCTCTTGTGACCGAAATGCTCGAAGACGGACACATCTGACCGTCCTGCCCTGACGGGGGCGGTTACGCAGTAGTTGGCGCCGTCCGGAAAGGCGAAGAGCCTAGCCGGGCGGCGCCTTCGTGTGTGGGCTTTTCTGTGAATCTCCCGCGTCAAACGGGATGTGAGCTTTCACACGCAACTCGGAATTGCCTTGCGCCGTCGAGTTGCGGCAGAGTCTCACTCCTGTCAGGCCCCGCATACGACACACCTGTACCCCCAGCGGTACGGCACCACTCAAAGCACGGCGTCAACTACATAGCGATGTCGTATGCCGCCCGAGCACCACGCGGCACTCCTGTGAGGGAGTTGCCCACCGGGCCCGCGCCTCCCGTGACCCCGCAGTTGGGGAGGCCAGTGCCAGGGGCACGATTGCGTCCGCGAGGGTCACCGAAGCGGGCGATGCTGGAAGGAAACCGTGTGAGCCGGATCTCGGTCCGGGGATTCGCAGTGGCCTCGGCCACGGCGGTCACCGCTGTCGGAAGCGTCGTCGGCGTTGCCTCGGGCAGCACCGCGCAGAACAACGACGCCGAAGCGACGGCCAGCGGCACCACGCTGCTCGCAGACATTCCCGCGGGCCAGCAGGCCCAGGTACAGACGGCGTCGCTGACGCAGCAGGCCGACGCACAGGCCATCGCCGCCGACGCGAGCGCGAAGAAGGACGCCGAGGAGGCCGCCCGCAAGGCTGCGGCCGAGACGGCCATCGCCAAGAAGAAGGAAGCCGCCGAGAAGGCCGCCGCGGCCGAGAAGGCCGCCAAGGAGCGCGCGGAGGCCAAGGAGGCCGCCAGCCGCTCCAAGGACATCTCCGACTTCCCCGTCGCGACCTCCTACTCCATCGCGCAGATCCAGGCGATGGCGCGGCAGATGGTGCCGGCGGGTCAGTTCCAGTGCTTCAGCAACATCGTGGACCACGAGTCCGACTGGAACTACAAGGCGGTCAACCCTTCCTCCGGGGCCTACGGAATGTTCCAGGCGCTGCCCGGTTCCAAGATGTCGTCCGCCGGTGCCGACTGGCGGACCAACCCGGCCACCCAGATCAAGTGGGGCCTGAACTACATGAACGACCGCTACGGCAGCCCGTGTGACGCCTGGTCGTTCTGGCAGGCCAACAACTGGTACTGAGCCCGCGGCCCTTCAGCCGCAGCCAATCCTCAGCGCGAGCCCCTCACCGTCGTACGGTGAGGGGCTCGCGCCATGTACGGTCTTGACGGACGACTCCAGGGGGGAGTGGTGCGGAGAGACGGGGGGAAAAGGACGGATCATGTCGCGAGTGCCAGGGTGGCTCGGCCGGCTCGGTGCCGGACTGACCGAGATGAGCGAGCGGTGGAACGAACGCCGCGCCGAGGCCGAACGGGAGCGGGACGAGACCGAGTCCGGGACGCCGTCCGACGACCACGTGCCGCCGCCCCCGGACTACGCGCCCGACGTACCCGCCCGGCCTGATCCCGCGCTGGCCGTGCCGTGGGGGGTGCGGGTCGCGGCGGAGGCCGGCTGGCGGCTGCTCGTCCTCGCGGGCACGCTGTGGGTGCTGATGCGGATCATCAGCGCCGTCCAGCTGGTGGTGCTGGCGTTCGTGAGCGCGCTGCTCATCACCGCGATCCTCCAGCCGACCGTGACACGGCTGCGGCGGCTCGGGGTGCCGCGCGGGCCGGCCACGGCGCTGACCGCGATCCTCGGCTTCGTCGTCATGGGGCTGATCGGCTGGTTCGTGACCTGGCAGGTCATGGAGAACATCGACGACCTCTCGGGCCAGATCCAGGACGGCATCGACGAGTTGCGGAACTGGCTGCTGAACAGCCCCTTCCACGTCACGGACAAGCAGATCAACGAGATCGCCAAGAACCTGCGGGAGGCGGTCGGCGCTAACACCGACCAGATCACCTCGGCGGGGCTGGAGGGCGTGACGGTCGTCGTCGAGTCGCTGACGGGGATTCTGCTGGCGGTCTTCTCCACGCTGTTCCTGCTCTACGACGGCAAGCGGATCTGGGAGTGGACGCTGAAGCTGGTGCCGGCGGCGGCGCGGCCGGGGGTGGCCGGGGCCGGGCCGGCGGCGTGGCGGACGCTGACGGCGTATGTGCGGGGCACGGTGATCGTCGCGCTGATCGACGCGATCTTCATCGGGCTGGGGATCTACTTCCTCGACGTGCCGATGGCCGTGCCGCTGGCGGTGTTCATCTTCCTGTTCGCGTTCATCCCGCTGGTGGGTGCGGTGGTGTCCGGGGCGCTGGCGGTGGTCGTGGCGCTGGTCACCCAGGGGGTGTTCACGGCTGTCATGACCCTGGTGGTGGTGCTGGCGGTGCAGCAGATCGAGGGCCACATCCTGCAGCCGTTCATTCTGGGGCGGGCGGTGCGGGTGCATCCGCTGGCCGTGGTGCTGTCCGTGGCATGCGGGGGGATGGTCGCCGGGATCGGGGGTGCGGTGGTGGCCGTGCCGTTGGTGGCCGTGACGAACACGGTCGCGGGGTATCTGCGGGCGTACTCCAGGAAGTCGGCGTTGCGGCACTCGGTCCGCCCGCGGGGTGCGACAGCGGTGGGGGCGGTGGAGCAACCCGGCCCTTCCGAGACGCCGTCGCAGTAGTCCGGTTCCCAGGGGGCTCCCCCCTCTGGCCCCCGGGCCTGTCCCCACTCGCCGCCCGCAGCGGTCGGACGAGAAGGCGAACTCGAACGGGCAGGGCCCCCGCCCACCGGTCAGGTGGGCGGGGGCCCTGCAATGCGGGGCGTGCAGCCGGGGGTTACTCGGCCAGTATCGCCTCGGCGTCCAGCGTCACGCCGACCGCCTGGATCACGGACGCGATCTTGAACGCCTCCTGGATGACCTCGCGGTCGAGGCCGGCCTTGCGCAGGACCTGCTCGTGGGAGTCCAGGCACATGCCGCAGCCGTTGATGGCGGAGACCGCGAAGGACCACAGCTCGAAGTCGACCTTGTCGACGCCCGGGTTGCCGATGACGTTCATCCGCAGGCCCGCGCGCAGGTTGCCGTACTCGTGGTCCGACAGCAGGTGCCGCGTGCGGTAGAAGACGTTGTTCATCGCCATCACCGCGGCGGCGGCCTTCGCCGCCGTGTAGGCCTCGGGCGACAGGTTGGCCTTCGCCTCCGGCTCCAGCTCGCGCAGCACGATCGGGGAGCGCGAGGCGATCGCGGTCGCGAGGACCGTGCCCCACAGCTGCTGGGCCGGCAGGTCCGAGTTGCCGATGACCGAGCCCAGGTTGAGCTTCAGGTCCTTGGCGTAGTCCGGTATGGCGGACTTGAGTGCGTCGAGGGACATGTCAGATCACTCTCCGGCGAGCAGCGCGACCGGGTCGAGGGTCTCGTCGCCCTTCGACCAGTTGCAGGGGCACAGCTCGTCCGTCTGGAGGGCGTCCAGGACCCGCAGGACCTCCTTCGGGTTACGGCCGACCGAACCCGCGGTCACCATCGAGAACTGGATCTCGTTGTTCTGGTCCACGATGAACACCGCGCGCTTGGCGAAGCCGTCCTCGTCCTCGATGCCGAGCTCGCGCATCAGCTCGTGCTTGGAGTCGGCCATCATCGGGAACGGCAGGTCGCGCAGGTCGTCGTGGTCCTTGCGCCAGGCGTGGTGGACGAACTCGGAGTCGCCGGAGAAGCCGAGGACCTGGGCGTCGCGGTCGGCGAACTCGTCGTTCAGCTTGCCGAAGGCGGCGATCTCGGTCGGGCACACGAAGGTGAAGTCCTTGGGCCACGCGAAGATGACCTTCCACTGACCCTCGTAGGTCTTGTGGTTGATCTGCTGGAACTCCTTGCCCTTCTCCAGCGAGACGCAGGCGGTCAGATCGAACTCGGGGAACTTGTCACCGACAGTGAGCACACGCTCTCCTTGCAGCGAAGAAACACCCGGATTGCGGGTGTTTCCCATGGGTTGGACGTTATTGATGTTGGCACAGGGTCGATTGATTACGGAAATAGCTACACTCGGTCGAGTTGATCGGAGGTAGTTATTAGTGACTGTGGGTAATAAGCGCAGGCAGCCCAGCCTCGCCCAGCTGCGGGCCTTCGCGGCGGTCGCCGAGCACCTGCACTTCCGGGACGCGGCGGGGGCCATCGGCATGAGCCAGCCCGCCCTCTCGGGCGCCGTCTCGGCGCTGGAGGAGACACTCGGAGTGACGCTCCTCGAGCGTACGACGCGCAAGGTGCTGCTCTCACCCGAGGGCGAGCGGATCGCCGTACGGGCCAAGGCGGTCCTGGCCGAGGTGGGTGCGCTCATGGAGGAGGCCGAGGCGGTCCGGGCGCCGTTCACGGGTGTGCTGCGGCTGGGGGTCATCCCGACCGTGGCGCCGTATCTGCTGCCCACCGTCCTGCGGCTCGTCCACGAACGGTATCCGCACCTCGACCTCCAGGTGCACGAGGAGCAGACCGCCAGTCTGCTCGACGGTCTCACCAGCGGCCGGCTCGACCTGCTGCTGCTCGCCGTACCGCTGGGGGTGCCGGGCGTCGCCGAACTGCCGCTGTTCGACGAGGACTTCGTGCTCGTCACACCGCTCGACCACCCGCTCGGCGGACGCGAGGGCATCCGGCGCGAGGCGCTGCGCGAGCTGAACCTGCTGCTGCTGGACGAGGGGCACTGCCTGCGCGACCAGGCCCTCGACATCTGCCGGGAGGCCGGCCGCGAGGACGCGCCGGTCACCACGACCGCCGCCGGGCTGTCCACCCTGGTGCAGCTCGTCGCGGGCGGGCTCGGCGTCACGCTGCTGCCGCGCACCGCCCTCAAGGTCGAGATCTCCCGCAGCAACCAGCTCCTGACCGGGTACTTCACCGACCCGGCCCCCACCCGCAGGGTCGCTCTGGCGATGCGGGCGGGGGCCGCGCGCGGCGCGGAGTACGAGGAACTGGCGGCGGCGCTGCGGGAGGCCCTGCGGCCGCTGCCCGTCCGGGTGCTCGACCAGGACGCCTGACAGCCGGCGCGAAAGAGCCCGGAGCTGCTACTCCGTTCGCAGCCCGTCCGGCCGCATCATCCTCAGCAGCGGCGGCAGGCTCAGCAGCGTCACCACGAGGACGACTCCCGCGCCGATGCCGGTCATCGACAGCACACTCGGCCAGTCGACCCGGACGGACATGTCGGTCATCCGCAGCAGGACCGCGCCCAGGGCCATGCCCACCGTCGCGGCGAGCAGCAGGCCCAGTCCGATCGGGATCGCCGTCTGCCACAGCACCGACAGGCTGAGGGTGCGGCGCCGGGTGCCGAAGGCCACCAGGGCCGACAGCAGCTTGCGGCGTTCGCGCAACTGCTCCAGCTGCGAGACCAGCAGGCTCGCGCCGATCAGCGCCAGCACACACGCGGCGCCGACGGACAGGCCGGTGCGGATGGTGGCGTAGCGTTCGTTGCGCTCGACGCTGTTCCAGGTCATCGGCTGCGCCGTGGGGTCAAGGCGCGCGGCCGTGTTGCGCACGTACTCGTAGGCGTCCGGCACCGAGCGGTCCACGCTCAGGAAGAGACGTGCGGAGGTGGCCGCCGCGAGCTTCCCGGGCAGCGCGCCGGGGGTGACCAGAATGCCGCCGCGTTCGTACCCGGTGGGGTCCTCGCGGGGCTGTGCCTGCTTGATGTCCTGCGGCACGGTCCAGGAGACCCAGCGGTCGCCGGAGCGCGGGGTGTCGGCCGGGTCGGCCCACAGGGTCGTTCCGGGCTTGGTCAGGTGGTCGCTCTCGCTGTCGTATGCGGAGCCCCTGACCGCGAAGACGTCGCCGTCGCGGCAGGACGGGAGCGTGGCCACCTCGCGCAGCGACACGCAGTCGGCCACGGTGACCTGAACATAGGAGTCCGCCTCGCCGCGCCGGTCGCCGAGATGGGTATCGGACAGTGCGGTGACCTTGCGCACGCCCTCGGTGTCGCGGTACTCCCTGACCGTGGACGCGGTGTCGGCGCTGTCCGTCACGTCCACGCTCATCTGGGCCCGGGAGACGTCGTACTGCGAAGCGGCGGTGTAGTTGCCCTCCACCCCGGCGAACAGCATCTGGAGCGCGATCGCCCCGGCCACCGCCACCGCGATGCCGTTGACCATGCGGGCCGCCGCACCACTGCTCAACTGTAGCCTGCGCACGGCAAGTTGCCAGGCGATCCCGCCGGAGCCGAGCCGGGCGACGACCCTCTCCACGATCCAGGGCAGCAGAGCCGTGACGCCGATGAGCAGGAGCATGACGCCGCCGCCGACGAGGTACTGGTTGAACTCTCCGCCGTCGTCACCCTGTCCGATCATCGGGAAGAGCATCGCGAGCCCGCCCAGCGGCAGCAGCAGCCGCCACCACAGCCGGCGTCGCGCGGGCTTGGCCGTACGCACCACGCCGAGCGGCTCGATGACCACCCCGCGCAGGGCGAGGAGTGTCACCAGCACCGCGGCCGTCGGGACCGCCACCGCGACCAGGCCGGCCAGCAGGGGAGAGGGGTTCAGATAGCTCGGGAACACGCTGACGTGGAACACCTCGAAGGAGGCCGCCAGTTGGCGTCCCAGCAGGAAGAACCCGGTGCCGAGGACCAGCCCCAGCAGGGATCCGGCGAGCGCCTCGCCGGCGGCGATCCGCCGGGTCATCGCGCTGTCGGAGCCGACCAGCCGCAGGGCCGCGAGCCTGCGGTCGCGCCGCTCGCCGCCGAACCGCACGGCCGCGGCGATGAACACGGCGACCGGCATCAGCAGCACCACGAAGACGACCAGGACCAGCAGGAGCAGCACCGGATCCCACGGGTCGGACGGCGCCAGGTCCGGGTTGCCGAAGCTGTCGATCCGCGCCCCGCTGGCCGAATCGAGCAGGTCGGCGAGCCCCTGGCCGCCCGCGAAGTAGGCGAGTTCCTGGGAGCCGACGAGCCCCTGCTCGCCGATGGTGCCCGTGATCCGGTAGGGCAGCCGCTCCCGCAGCAGTTTCCCGCTGTCGGAGGCGAGCAGTTCCTTCAGCGCGGGGGAGACGACCATCTCGCCCTTGGCCGGGAACTCCGAGAGCCCCGGCGGCAGCGGAGCCCGCGGGCCCTCCGCCTCCAGCATGCGCCCGCGCACGTCCTGGTCGTGGAACGTGGTGTCCGCGTCCAGGATGACCAGGGTGTTGTCGGCCCTCGGTATCTTCTGCTGGCTGAAGGTGTGGTCGCTGCGTGCCTCCTCACGCCGGTCCCGTTCCGCCAGCGCGTTCGGGAGGGCGGTGGTGAGCAGCAGCAGTGCCACACCGAGCCCGACGCCGACGGCCGTCAGCAGCGCCCGGATCCACCCCTCGCGTCCGCCCGCGAAGGCGAACCGGACCCCCATGGAGAGATCGGCGGCCCATTGCCCTGCCCTCATACGACGCGCTCCATGTCCCGGGACCTGCCGTCGCGCACGACGATCTCGCGGTCGGAGTACGCGGCCACCCTGGCCTCGTGGGTGACGAGCACCACGGCCGTGTTGGCGGACCGGGCGGCGTCCGTGAGCAGCTCCATCACGCGCTCGCCGTTGAAGGAGTCGAGCGCGCCGGTCGGTTCGTCGGCGAACACCACACGCGGGTTGGTGACCAGCGCGCGGGCGACGGCGACCCGCTGGCCCTGGCCGCCGGACACCTCGCCGGGCCGCTTCTTGCGCAGCTCGTCGACCTCCAGCCGCTCCATCCACGCCAGCGCGGTCCGTTCGGCCTCCCTGCGGGACAACCCGTTCAGGCGCATCGGGAGCGCCACGTTCTCCACGCAGGTGAGTTCGGGCACGAGCTGGCCGAACTGGAACACGAACCCGAACTCCGAACGCCTGAGCGCACTGCGCTCGGCGTCGCTCATCGCCGTCACCTCACGCCCGTCGTACGTGATCGAGCCCGAGTCGGGCGTCACGATCCCGGCGAGGCAGTGCAGCAGCGTCGACTTGCCCGACCCGGACGGACCCATCACGGCGACGACCTCGCCCGGGTGGATGGAGAACTCGGCACCGTCGAGCGCGGTGGTCGGCCCGTACGCCTTGCGCAGGTCCTGGGCAGTGAGCAGCGAACCAGCGGGAATCGTCACCGGGCCACCGCCTCACGGAGCTTGTCCAGGCGGGCAGCGGTCAGTTCCAGCCAGCGCAGGTCCGCCTCCAGGTGGAACAGGGCGTGGTCGCAGATCAGCTGGTCGGCCAGATCGCCCTTGCGCTTGCGGTCGGTGAGGATCCGCATGCTGCGCAGATGCTCCGAGCGCTGCGTGTCGAGGATGTCGGCGGCGTCGCGGTGGGTGAGCAGCGCGAGGACGACCTTGGTGTAGAGGGTCGACTGGAGGTACGGCTCCGGCTTCTCCGGCGTCGCGAGCCACCGCTCGACGTCGGTGATGCCGGCCTCGGTGATCGCGTACCGCTTGCGCTCGGGCCCGCCGCCGGCCTCGATGCCGTCGACCTCGACGAGCCCGTTCTTCAGCAGCCGGGACATCGTCGAGTAGACCTGGCCGTAGTGCAGTGGCCGGTCGTGACCGAACTTCTCGTCGAAGGCCCGCTTCAGGTCGTAACCGTGGCGCGGGCCGGACTCCAGGAGTCCCAGGAGAGTGTGACCGATGGACATGACCAGGACTGTACACGGGGTGTATACGCGGCATGTATACGCCGAGTGTGCAGTTCATGGCGTGCGGTACGACCCCGCAGGTCGGGGGCTGTTGTCACGGTTCCGCAACAGGCTATTGCTCAGAGCCCCCGGGCGGCCTGCCCCGCCGGGGCATCGGCCCGGTCTCCCGCGGCAGCCGGCCCGCCTCGGCCAGCGCCTTCCGCAGCAGGAACTCGATCTGCGCGTTGGCCGACCGCAGTTCGTCCCCGGCCCACCGCGCCAGCGCCTCGTACACCGCCGGGTCCAGCCGCAGCAGCACCTGCTTGCGCTGCTGCTGCGGCCGGCGCCGGGAACCCGGACCCTCGGACGGCTCCGTCACTGGTACAGCGACCCGGTGTTGAGGACCGGCTGGGCGGCGCGGTCCCCGCACAGCACCACCATCAGGTTGGAGACCATCGCCGCCTTCCGCTCGGAATCCAGCTCCACGATGTCCCGCTCGGTGATCCGGGCGATCGCGGCCTCGACCATGCCCACCGCCCCGTCCACGATCTGCCGCCGGGCCGCGACGACCGCTCCGGCCTGCTGCCGCTGGAGCATCGCCGAGGCGATCTCGGGGGCGTACGCGAGGTGCGTGAAGCGGGACTCGATGATCTGCACCCCGGCCGCCTCCACGCGCGCGTGCAGTTCGACGGCGAGCTTCTCGGTGATCTCCTCGGCGTTGCCGCGCAGCGAGAGGCCGTCCTCCTCGTGGGCGTCGTAGGGGTACTCGATGGCGATGTGCCGCACGGCCGCCTCGGTCTGTGTGGAGACGAACTCGACGTAGTCGTCCACCTCGAAGATGGCCTGGGCGGTGTCCTCGACGCGCCACACCACCACCGCGGCGAGCTCGATCGGATTGCCGTAGGCGTCGTTGACCTTCAGAACGGCGGTCTCGTGGTTGCGGACGCGCGTCGAGATCTTGGTGCGCGAGGTGAGCGGGTTCACCCAGCGCAGGCCGTCCTGCCGGATCGTCCCGCGGTAGCGGCCGAAGAGCTGGACGACCCGGGCCTCGCCGGGCGCCACCATGTTCAGCCCGCACATGGCCAGGAACGCCGCGAGCCCGACCACGATGCCGCCGATGATCAGTGCGGCCTTGGCTCCGCCCCCGTCGACCGACGTGGCGGCCGCGATCAGCCCGGCGCCGGCCAGTAGGCCGAGCAGGCCGAGCAGCAGGGCGAGTCCGCCGCCGATGCTGTGCGCGGCGAACTCCCGCACGCGGGGCGCCGGCATCTCGGGCACGTCGGCGGTGACCTGCGGTTGGTGTATGGACATGGGTGATCCCCCGTTCCTCCCGGGAAGCCACTCCTGCATAGCTTCCGTCTAGCTAAGTGATAACACTTTTCGGCGCCGTGGCAACCCTACGCGTGTCTCGAACGTCGGTTCCGTTGGGATGGGTGCTGATTGTCACGTCCGTAAAGGGCCGGATCGGCAGCCCTCTCTCTTATCTCCCGGTGTTAGCTTTCTGAGCTGACCTGAGCGGCGAACCCGTGTGACATGTGAGCACACATGAACGAAGCGGAGCGGATCGGACCCATGGGACGAGCGGAAGAAAGACGCGCCAGACAGCGCGGTGGGCGCCGGGCGGCACCCAAGCGCCGCCGTTCGTCGGGCGCGGCCGGGAAGAGCGGCATACGCAGGCTCTTCACCTGGAAGAAGATCCTCGGCACCTTCTTCGGCCTGTGCCTGCTCGGCATGGGTGCCTTCATCGTGCTGTACATGATGATCGGCATTCCGAAGGGGAACGCCGATGCCGAGTGGCAGAGCAACGTCTACAAGTACAGTGACGGCTCGTTGCTGGCCCGCGCGGGTGACCGCAACCGCGAGATCGTGGACCTGGCCGAGGTACCCAAGCCCGTCCAGAAGACCTTCGTCGCCGCCGAGAACAAGACCTTCTACAAGGACGCCGGCGTAGACCTGAAGGGCACGGCCCGAGGCCTGCTCAACACAGTCACCGGCAAGGGCGCGCAGGGCGGTTCGACGATCACCCAGCAGTACGTCAAGAACTACTACCTGACGCAGGAACAGACCGTCTCCCGCAAGCTGAAAGAACTGGTCATCTCCCTGAAGCTGGACCGGGAGAAGTCCAAGGACTACATCCTCGCCGGCTACATCAACACCAGTTACTACGGCCGTGGCGCCTACGGCATCCAGGCCGCCGCCCAGGCCTACTACCGCACCGACGCCGAGAGGCTCACGGTCGCGCAGGGCGCCTACCTCGCCGCGCTGCTCCAGGCACCGAACCAGTACGACTGGGCGATAGCCTCCGACACCGGTAAGAAGCTGGTGAGAGCGCGCTGGAACTACGTCTTGAACAACATGGTCGAGGAAGGCTGGCTGAAGAAGTCCGAGCGTCAGGCCCTGACGTTCCCGGTGCCCGAGGAGCCGAAGGCCGACCCGAGCATGGGAGGCCAGACCGGCTACCTGGTGAAGGCCGCCAACGCCGCGCTGGAGAAGCAGCTCGTCGCCCAGGGCGCCGCCGAAGACGCGAAGCAGGCGGAGGCGCTGGTCAACCAGGGCGGCTGGACCCTCACGCTCAACATTGACAAGAAGAAGCAGGCAGCGCTCGAGAAGTCCGTCGAGCAGCAGCTGGACAGCAAGCTCGACCCCAAAAAGCGCAAGGTCGACGCGGACGTCCAGGCCGGTGCCGCGTCCGTGAACCCGAAGACCGGCGCGGTCGTCGCCATGTACGGCGGTCGGGATTACCTCAAGCACTACGTCAACAACGCGACCCGCACCGACTACCAGCCCGCCTCCACTTTCAAGCCGGTGATCCTGGCGGCCGCCCTTGAGGGGGGCGCCAAGACCCAGGACGGCACGCCGATCAGGGCGAACACGATCTACGACGGCACGAGCAAGCGCCCGGTCGTGGACGACGGCACCAAGGTCGGCTTCGCGCCTGAGAACGAAGACGACGCCAACTACGGCAAGGTCACCGTCCAGACAGCGATGAACAGGTCCATCAACTCCGTCTTCGCGCAGATGGGCGTTGATGTCGGTATGCCCGAAGTGATGAAGGTCGCGGGCGAACTCGGCATGAACACCAAGGGCCTGGAGGCGGTGCCCGCCCAGACTCTGGGCACGATGGGTGCGAGCCCGCTGGAGATGGCCGGCGTCTACGCGACCCTCGACAACCACGGCAGGAAGGTCACGCCGACGCTCCTCAAGTCCGTCGAGCACAACACCCGCGCGGTCTCCATCCCGGATGCGATCGGAGACCAGGTCATCAGCCGCGAGGCCGCCGACTCGGTGACCTCGGTGCTGACCGGCGTGGTCGACGACGGCACCGCCCAGCGGTCCGTGCGCGACAACCCCAAGCGCGACGGGCAGCAGGTCGCGGGCAAGACGGGTACGTCCGACGACAACCTGTCGGCCTGGTTCACCGGTTACACACCCGGCCTGGTCACATCCGTCGGCCTGTTCGGAGAGGACGACAAGCCCCCGTACAAGCACGTCCCGATGTACAAGGCGGCCGGCGAGCCCCGGATCAACGGCGGCGATTTCCCCGCGCTGATCTGGGCGTCGTACACCTTCGGCGTGATGGGCGACACCAGCAAGTTCGACCTGGACACCGAGCAGGGCGCGGCCGTCCAGCCGACGCGGACGCCGACCCCGACGCGGGAACCGACCAGGGAGCCCACGCAGGAGCCGACGACCGAGGAGCCCTCGTCGTCGTCACCGCCGCCGACGACGGAGGAGCCGAGCAGTTCCCCGCCGCCGAGTCCGTCGACGACACCGCCCACCTTCACCCCGCCCGCGTCCCCGCAGACGACACCGCCGAACGACGGTGGCGGCGACCCGTTCGACCCGATCAAGCCGGGCGACGACGGAAAGGACTGATAGCGGGAGGCACGGCGAAGGGCGCCCGGCGAACCCGGGCGCCCTCGTGCTGAGCGGTGCTGTCGTCAGGCGGTGGGACGGGTCTTCACGGGGCCGCAGGTGTCCCGGACGACCGTGCCGGCCCGCGAGATGTCGCTGACCGACGAGGAGCCGATCGCGGGCGGGCGCTGGACCGGAGACCCGGTCTGCTCGGTGAAAGGAGAGGCATCATGCTGGTCGTCGTGCCGGCCACCACCGTCTTGGCCATCGGTGTTCTGGCCGCCAAGGTCATCATGTTCTCGTGGACCAAGCGGGTGCTGCTGGTGGACGAGGCCCATGGAGCCCTGGCGGAAGCGGCATTGCTCCTCGCGAGCGTCGCCTGGCTGATCAACATGTACGGCGTGATCTCGGTGTTCGGGGATCGTGGCCAGGCCGTCTCCTTTCTCCCCGCCCGCCAGGTCCGTCATACGGACCATGGCGTCATCAACCTCGTGCCCGCCTGGATCGCGCCCACCGTGGTGGCGCTGTTCGCCGCCGCGGCCCTCTGTCTCCTCCTCGCCGCGGGCTGGCCGTACGGAGCGGGAAGATCCCATTCATCAGCCGGTAAGAACGCATGCGTTCAGAAACGCGCCAGGAAGGCAGCGGCAGCCCGCTGGCGACGGAAGGACCACCCCCGGCGAAACTCCGGGGGCGGTCCTGTGCCGGTCGACCTCACGCGTCCGAGACGGTCAGTTGCGGTTGAGTTCGAACCAGACGACCTTGCCCGTGCTGAGCCGGGTCGCGCCCCAGCGCCGGGCCAGGCGGTTCACCAGGTACAGCCCGCGTCCGCCCTCGTCCGTGGCGCGCGCCTGCCGCAGGCGCGGCAACTGCGGGACGTCGTCACCCACTTCGCAGCGCAGCACGTCCGTGCGCAGCAGCCGGAGCGTGACCGGCCGGGAGGCGTACCGCACGGCGTTCGTCACGACCTCGCTGACCAGCAGCTCGACGGAGTCGCTGAGCTCCTCGAGGCCCCAGCGCTGCAGTGCGCGCCGGGCCAGGCGGCGGGCCCGGCCGGGGGCGGCGTCCTCCGGCTCCAGGAACCAGTACGCCACGTCGCTGGGCGCGATGCCGTCGAAGCGGGCGGCGAGCAGCGCGATGTCGTCGTCCCGGTCGCCCGGGCCGAGCATGTCGAGCACCTCGTCGCACAGCGCTTCCAGGGGCGGCGGGTGGTCCGGCCCGGTGAGCTGCGCGGTCGCGGCGAGCTTCTCCCGCAGCTGCTCGATGCCGGTCCACACGTCCCGCAGCCGGGACTCGACCAGGCCGTCGGTGTACAGCAGCAGGGTCGCCCCGGCGGGAGCGTCCAGCTCCACGGCCTCGAAGTCGACGCCGCCGACGCCGATGGGGGCACCGGCGGGCACGCGCAGCACCTCGGCCCGGCCGCCCAGGTGGAGCAGGACGGGCGGCGGGTGACCGGCGTTGGCGATGGTGATGCGGTGCGATACCGGGTCGTAGACGGCGTACAGGCAGGTCGCCATGCGGTCCACGCCGAGGCGCTGGGCCTGTTCGTCGAGGTGGTGCAGGACCTCCTGCGGTGGCAGGTCCAGACCGGCGAGGGTCTGGGCGGTGGTGCGCAGCTGGCCCATGATGGCGGCCGACGTCATGGAGTGGCCCATGACGTCGCCGACGACCAGGGCGACCCGGCTGCCCGGCAGCGGGATGGCGTCGTACCAGTCGCCGCCGACCCGGGCGGTCTCCGCGGCCGGCAGGTAACGGGAGGCGAGCCGCACGCCCGTGGGGCGGGGCAGCGTCTCGGGCAGCATCGTGCGCTGGAGCTCGTCCGCGATGTAGGCCTCGCGGCCGTACAGCACGGCCTTGTCGATGCCCAGGGCGCTGTGCGTGGCGAGCTGGGCGGCCACCAGCAGGTCGTCCGGCTCGAAGGCGATGCGTTCGGGACGGCGCAGGAACAGGGCGGCACCGATGACGCGGCGTCGGCCGCGCAGCGGGGCGAGGATCGCGCGCTGGCCGTCCGGCACGGCGAACTCGCGGCCGTCCCCGAGCAGTTCGGGCAGCGCGGCGCGGGCCGCGGGCGCGTCCGTGAACACCGGGCGCACACCCCGCAGCACCTCGGCGAGCGCGCTGCCGGGCCGCACCTCGCACAGCTCGGCGCCGACCGAGTCCAGCTCGTTCGGCTCGGGCTGCGTGGCCGGCAGGAAGCCGTTCTCCGTGTCGCGTTCGGCCGGTATCCGGTCGGTGCGGCGCAGCCGAAGCACCAGAGGGCCGGTGGGCCGCTCGTCCCCGACGGGCAGCGGGTCGCGCAGATAGACCAGGATCGCGTCGGAGAACGTGGGCACGGTGGCCCGGCACAGCCCCATCACGATCTCGTCGAGATCGATGCCGCGGGCGATCCGCCGGGTGGCGGCCCCCACGAAGCGCAGCCGGTCGCCGTCCCGCCGCATCGGTGTGGGCCGGCCGGGCGGCAGGCTCTGGCCGCTGCGGCGCTCCTGGCCGTCGGGGCCGGGCGCCGCCCGGTCCTGTTCGTCGGCCGGCTGGACCGGAATGCCCTCGGGGGCGGGCCGCGGCCGAGGGGTGTCGCGCTCGGCGGTCTGCTCGGTACCCGGCTGGGAGTGCTCGGAGACGGGGTCGCTCACGGTGTCCTTGCCCTTGCCGAACGGCGTGGAGGTGCCCGGCTCCGACGTGCCCGGCGTGGTGTGCGCCGTCGTGAGCGGAGCGGTGACGTCGCCGCCGCAGCGGCCCTGTACCGGTAAGGCGCCCGCGCCGGGCGCACGTCCCGGTGTCGGGGTATGCAAGAACTCCCCGCGGGGGTCCACGGGGTCGACGCCCGGTTGCGGGCGTTCGAAGGAGGTCGGCTGCTCCGTCACGCGTGTCGCATCCATCCGTCCGGGGCTGCACGCCAGAGGTGCAGTGGGTCCCGCCGAAACTCCGATACCCGCAATACGTGCCCCAGGAACGGAATCCCCGCGTGGTCAGAGGTTGTTCCTGTGTCACCGGCGGACCGTCTGCGGCCCTGAGGGCCTGTGGCGCAGGCCTTTCCGGTGTTGCCCTCGTACCCCTCGCTCACGTCCAGCCGCCCCTCGGTGACGATCGGTCAAGCCCAGCGCGTGCTCCGTCGGTTGCCGCCGCGCGCCCTTGCGGAGGACGATCCTACGTTTCTTGCCCGGGGGCGCATCAAGGGTCTCATGAGGACACATGCGCGGGTGTACGGTCCCAGTCCTCCGGCAGTGACGGTACCGCCCAGGACGGATCCGGGCGCCACTGCTGCCAGCCTTCCGAGAACGGTGGCCCCCAGGCGCGGATCGCCTCCACGGCGGCCCGCCCGGCCTCCCGTACCCTCTCGGCCTGCTGATCGTCCATCAGCCCGTCCCGCAGGGCCTGGGCGAACTCGTCCTCGTCGCGCCAGTGCCAAGTGCGGTCCGGGTGCACGGAGATGTCCAGGAAGTGGTCGACGGAGTCCACACCGCCCTCCCAGCGGGCCAGCGGCTCCTCCAGGTTCACGTACCAGTTCTTGAACCGCCAGCCCGGCTCCCAGAACAGCCACACCGACCAGGGCTCGGCCGGCCGTGCCAGCTTCAGCACGCCCGTGCCGAACCAGTGGTCGCGCTGCACGGCCCGCGGCTTGGTGTAGCGCGACTCCAGCGGCTCCAGGTGCACAGGGGTGCCGTCCGCGAGCACGGGCCGTACGCACTCCGTGCCGGGCGCCAGCCACACGGCGAGCAGCTCCGCGTCGTCCCGTACGACGGTGACCGGACGCGCGATGTGGAAGCGCGCGCCGCCGTTCTCCCGGTATCGCCAAAGGATCTCGCTCCCGGGCTCCCAGAAGCCTGCCGCACCACCCGTTTCCACGCGTCTCACCGCTTCACCGTCTGCCATGCACAGATATTAGGTGCCCTGGGCATACGACGCTGCGGCGCGTGTCACGGTTCACGCGCCGGGCGCGCCAGGGCGGCGGATCGTCACGGATGTGTCATCCGCAGGACATCCAGCGCCTCGTCGAGCTGCTCCAGGGTCAGGTCCCCGCGCTCCACGTACCCGCTGTCCAGCACGACCTGACGGATGGTCTTCCGCTCGGCCAGCGCCTTCTTGGCGACCTTCGCGGCCTCCTCGTAGCCGATGTACTTGTTGAGCGGCGTGACGACGGACGGGGAGGACTCGGCGTACTCCCGCGCCCGCTCGCGGTTCGCGGTGATGCCGTCGACGGTCCGGTCGGCGAGCAGCCGCGTGGCGCCCGCGAGCAGCCGCACGGACTCCAGCACGTTCTTCGCGATGACGGGCAGCATGACGTTGAGCTCGAAGTTCCCGGCGGCGCCGGCGGTGGCGACGGTGGCGTCGTTGCCCACGACCTGGGCGGCGACCATCAGCACGGCCTCCGGGATGACCGGATTCACCTTGCCCGGCATGATCGAGGAGCCGGGCTGGAGGTCGGGCAGTGCGATCTCGGCGAGGCCCGTGCGCGGCCCGGAGGACATCCAGCGCAGGTCGTTGGCGATCTTCGTCAGCCCGACCGCGATGGTCCGCAGCTGCCCGCTGGTCTCGACGATGCCGTCCCGCGCGCCCTGCGCCTCGAAGTGGTTCCGGGCCTCGGTGAGAGGCAGCCCCGTGGTCCGGGCGACCTCCTCGATCACGGCGGCGGAGAAACCGGGCGGGGTGTTGATCCCCGTGCCGACGGCCGTACCCCCCAGCGGCAGTTCGGCGAGCCGGGGAAGGGACGCCTCCAGCCGCTCGATCCCGTACCGCACCTGGGCGGCGTACCCGCCGAACTCCTGCCCCAGCGTCACGGGCGTGGCGTCCATCAGGTGGGTCCGCCCCGACTTCACGACATCGGAGAACTCCTCGGCCTTGCGCTCCAGGGAGACGGCGAGGTGGTCCAGTGCGGGGATCAGATCACGGGTGACGGCGGCGGTGGTGGCGATGTGGATGGAGGACGGAAACACGTCATTGGACGACTGGGAGGCGTTGACGTGGTCGTTGGGGTGAACGCTCTTGCCCAGCCGCTCGGTCGCGAGGGTGGCGATGACCTCGTTGGTGTTCATGTTGGACGAGGTCCCGGACCCGGTCTGGAACACGTCGACGGGGAAGTGCTCGTCCCACTTGCCCTCGGCCACCTCGCCGGCGGCCTCCTGGATCGCGCCGGCGACATCCTCGTCGAGCACCCCGAGCCGCGCGTTCACCTTCGCCGCGGCGCCCTTGATACGGGCGAGAGCCTCGATGTGCGCCCGCTCGATCCGCTGCCCGGAAATCGGGAAGTTCTCGACAGCGCGCTGCGTCTGAGCCCGCCACTTGGCGTCGGCCGGGACACGTACTTCGCCCATGGAATCGTGCTCGATGCGGTATTCGTCGCTCATACCGGCTATAGCGATCGAGGGGGCGGTGATGTTCCTGGGTGGGGCGAATGGGGGCTGAAGGCATGTGAAGGGGCCGGGAGCGGAAGGCAGGTGGGGCCCTGCGCCTGTGAGGGGGCGGGGCCTGAAGACTCGTGGGCCGTGCCCGGGGCGAGTACCCGCGGCTCGGAGGCGGGAGGGACTGAAGGATCGGGGGCGGCGGGCCTGAAGAGTCGGGAGGGGGCCCGAGGACTCGTGGGGCGGCGGGCCTGGAGACGCGTGGGGCGGGGGCCCGAGGACTCATGGGGCGGCGGGCCTGGAGACGCGTGGGGCGGGGGCCCGAGGACTCGTGAGGTGGCGGGCCTGAGGACTCGTGGGGCGAGGGGTCTGGAGACTCGTGAGGCGAGGGGCCTGAGGACTCGTGAGGCGGCGGGGCCCGAGGACTCGTGAGGCGGCGCGGCCCGGGGCCGAGAGAGACGGGTATCAGAGGCTCATGAGGGGTCGGGCTCGAGGCTCATGAGGGGTCGGGGGTCCGAGGCCCCTGAGGGGTGCAGGGGACGCAGTCCCCGCCGGTGGCCGGGCCGCACGTCCGACCGTGTCGGGCGGTGGGTGGGCGCAAAGGCCGGGGGTCCAGGGGGCGGAGCCCCCTGGCGGGGCCGAAGGGGCGGAGCCCCTGGGGAGGGGAAGGGCAGGGGCGGGGGGGGGGGAAACCACCCCCGCCGCACCCCGGGGCACTACGCCAGCCCCGGCCCCCGCACCGGAATGCTCGTGAACGTGGGCGCCGGGGCCGGGTCCTGGAAGAAGTCGTTGCCCTTGTCGTCGACGACGATGAACGCCGGGAAGTCCTCGACCTCGATCTTCCAGACGGCCTCCATGCCGAGCTCCTCGTACTCGACGACCTCGACCTTCTTGATGCAGTCCTGGGCGAGCCGGGCCGCCGGACCGCCGATGGAGCCCAGGTAGAAGCCGCCGTGCGACGCGCACGCGTCCGTGACCTGCTTGCTGCGGTTGCCCTTGGCCAGCATCACCTTGGAGCCGCCCGCCGCCTGGAACTGCTCGACGTAGGAGTCCATCCGTCCGGCCGTGGTCGGGCCGAAGGACCCCGACGCGTAGCCCTCGGGCGTCTTGGCCGGACCCGCGTAGTACACCGGGTGGTCCTTCAGGTACTGCGGCATCTCCTCGCCCGCGTCCAGCCGCTCCTTGATCTTGGCGTGCGCGATGTCCCGCGCCACG
This sequence comes from Streptomyces sp. NPDC045955, assembly GCF_056430805.1. Lineage (NCBI taxonomy): Bacteria > Bacillati > Actinomycetota > Actinomycetes > Kitasatosporales > Streptomycetaceae > Streptomyces > Streptomyces sp. NPDC045955. The sequence goes on along the minus strand of NZ_JBWKKY010000020.1, from coordinate 93,667 downwards.
ACCAGCGGACCGGTGAGTGACAGCCGGGTCTTGACCGGGTACTTCGTCAGCTCGGCCAGGATGTCGTCCATCGGCTGGTTCAGGTCGATGCGGACGACGTCCCCCGCCTCGTCCAGGTGCTCGTCCGTCGTCTCCGGCAGGAACCGCGCCGGGTCCGTCTCCAGCTGCTCCAGGAACACGCCCTCGGCCGTGATCTTCGCGACGGCCTGGCGGTCGGCGGAGCAGGACACGGCGATGGCGACGGGGCAGGAGGCGCCGTGCCGGGGCAACCGGACCACGCGCACGTCGTGGCAGAAGTACTTCCCGCCGAACTGTGCCCCGATCCCGATCTTCTGCGTCAGCTCGAAGACCTTCTGCTCCAGTTCCTTGTCCCGGAAGCCGTGCCCGAGCTCCGAACCCTCCGCCGGGATCTCGTCCAGGTAGTGCGCGGAGGCGTACTTCGCGGTCTTCAGCGCGTACTCGGCGCTCGTGCCGCCGACCACGATCGCCAGGTGGTAGGGCGGGCACGCCGCCGTACCCAGCGAGCGGATCTTCTCCTCCAGGAACTTCATCATGGAGGCCTCGTTCAGGACGGCCTTCGTCTCCTGGTAGAGGAACGACTTGTTGGCGGAGCCGCCGCCCTTCGCCATGAACAGGAACTTGTAGGCGCCGCCGTCGGCCGCGTACAGCTCGATCTGCGCGGGCAGGTTGGAGCCGGTGTTCTTCTCCTCCCACATGGTGAGCGGAGCCATCTGCGAATAGCGCAGGTTGAGGTTCCGGTACGCGTCGTAGATGCCGCGGGACAGGGCCTCTTCGTCGCGGCCCGCCGTCAGCACGTTCTGGCCGCGCTTGCCCATCACGATCGCCGTGCCGGTGTCCTGGCACATCGGCAGGACGCCCGCCGCCGCGATGTTCGCGTTCTTCAGCAGGTCCAGCGCCACGAACTTGTCGTTGGCCGACGCCTCGGGGTCGTCGATGATGCGGCGCAGCTGCGCGAGGTGGGCCGGGCGCAGGTAGTGCTGGATGTCGTGGATGGCCTCCTCGGCGAGCTTGCGCAGCGCCTCCGGCTCCACCTTGAGGAAGGTCCGCCCGTCCGGCCCCTCGACCGTGGAGACGCCCTCGGAGGTCACCAGCCGGTACGGCGTGGTGTCCTCCCCTTGGGGAAGCAGATCGGTGTACGCGAACTCAGGCATCTCAGCCCATTCCTCACTCGACAGACGGCGGCCCGCCTCCTTTGGCGAGCGCCAACAGCCTAGAACCTGCCTCCGCCAGTGAGCCCCTGAGGTAAGGCTCACTTCGTCACACTCGGCCGCGGCACGGAGGCGTCACGGGGGTGTCGCGATCTATCGTGTTTCGGTACGCTGCTGCCGTGGACCTTCAGAAGCAGACCGCGCCCGCCGTCTCCGAGCTCCGTGCCTCCGACGCCGAGCGCGACCGCATCGCCGACATCCTGCGCGACGCCCTCGCCGAGGGCCGTCTCACCGCGGACGAGCACTCCGAGCGCGTCGAGGGGGTGCTGCGCGCCAAGACGGTCGGCGAACTGGACGTCTTCATACGGGATCTGCCCGCCGCCCACCGCCAGGACCCCGGCCCCTCGCCGGCCCCGGCTCCGTACCGCCCCACGGCCGGCGCCATCCCGATCGACCCGGACGACAACGTGGTCGCGATCTTCAGCAGCGCCGTCCGCAAGGGGCGCTGGCGCACGGGCCGCCGTATCCACGCGTACGCGATCTTCGGCAGTGTCGAGATAGACCTCAGCGAGGCGCTCTTCGACCACCAGCAGGTCATGATCAAGGCGTTCTCGGTCTTCGGCAGCGTCGAGATCCGTGTCCCGGAGAACGTGTCGCTGCGCGGCATGGGCGGCGGCGTGCTCGGCAGCTTCGAGGTGGACACGCTCGACTCGGGCGACCCGGAGGCCCCCGTCGTCTACGTCGACGGCTGGGCCGTCCTGGGCAGCGTCGAGGCGCGGCCCCGGCGCGGCAAGGTCGTCGCTGACATCCTCGACCGGGTGCAGCGCAAGGTCGACAAGAGTTTGCGCAAGCACCTGAACCATTGACACTCGCGAATCCGCCGGGGTCCGGGGCAAATCGGCCCACCGGTGACGCCGCTCGACGGAACGCGGCAACGAGGGCGAAACCAGCGCTTCGGAACTCAGTGCATAGGCGCGCGCACAGCGGGTAGGCCTTGCTGCATCGTCTCTCGCTCGCGAAGCCGTCGTCAGGAGTAGACCGTGCTGCAACCGCCGCATTCGTCCCTGGTAGCTGCCGTTCCGGCCCCGCGGGTGCCAGCGCGAGACAGGGACCAAGACGCCCCGTGGCACACCGAGGCGGTGTGCCGGCGTGACGAGGCGGGCCTGTTCTTCGCCCCCTCCAAGGAGCCGACCGCCGCCCGGCTCTCCCGGGAGGAGGCGGCGAAGCGGGTCTGTGCCCGCTGCCCGGTGATGGTCGAATGCCGCGAGCACGCCCTGCTCCAGCCCGAGCCCTACGGCGTCTGGGGCGGCCTCACCGCCGCCGAACGCCGCGTGGTCCTGGCCCGACGCCGCCGCCGGGACCTGGAGTTGAAGAAGGCGGCCCGCTCGGCGAGCACGATAGCCGCGGCAGGCTGACCGGCACGCACGACGAAAAGGGCGCCCCCACCGCACCGGGGGCGCCCTTTCGTCGCGGGGTGGGCTGTCCGAGCCCCACCCCTGTGCGCGCTACTTCCCCTTGTCGAAGTCGATCGCGCTGTACGCCCGCAGCTTGCTCAGCCGGTGCTCCGAATCGATCCTGCGCACCGTCCCCGACCGCGACCGCATCACGATCGAGTCGGTCGTGGCGGTCTCGGCCCGGTACCGCACGCCCCGCAGCAGCTCCCCGTCGGTGATGCCGGTCGCCACGAAGAACACGTTCTCCCCGGTGACCAGGTCCTCCGTCATCAGCACCCGGTCGAGATCATGACCCGCGTCGATCGCCCGCTGTCGCTCCTCGTCGTCCTTGGGCCACAGCTTGCCCTGGATCGTGCCGCCCAGGCACTTCACCGCACAGGCCGAGATGATGCCTTCCGGCGTACCGCCGATGCCGAGCAGCAGGTCGACGCCCGTGCCCTCGCGCAGCGCCAGGATGGAGCCGGCCACATCGCCGTCGGAGATCAGCTTGATGCGCGCGCCGGTGTCCCGGATCTCCTTGATGATGCCCTCGTGCCGCGGCCGGTCCAGGATCACCACCGTCACGTCCTCGGGCGCGGACCGCTTGGCCTTGGCGACCCGGCGGATGTTCACCGACACCGGCGCGTTGATGTCGACGAAGTCGGCCGCCTCCGGTCCGGTGACGAGCTTGTCCATGTAGAAGACGGCGGACGGGTCGAACATGGACCCGCGCTCGGCGGCGGCCAGCACCGCGATCGCGTTCGTCATGCCCTTCGCGGTCAGCGTGGTGCCGTCGATCGGGTCGACGGCGATATCGCACTCGGGGCCTGTCCCGTCGCCCACGCGCTCCCCGTTGAACAGCATCGGGGCTTCGTCCTTCTCGCCCTCGCCGATGACGACGACGCCGTTCATCGAGACGGTGGAGACGAGGGTGCGCATGGCGCGCACCGCGGCACCGTCGGCGCCGTTCTTGTCACCCCGCCCGACCCAACGGCCCGCGGCCATCGCCGCCGCCTCGGTGACCCGGACCAGCTCCAGGGCGAGGTTGCGGTCGGGGGCCTCGGAGGGCACATCGAGCTCGGACGGCAAGTGATGATGCTCGGTCATCGGAGCGCACCTTTCTGTACGACGACGGCCGGATGAGGGTGTTGTTGCCCGACTCTATCGCCGAGACCGCAAAATGAGCAGGGGCCCCCACGGATGAGCGCACCGGAGACCTGCGACGATAGGGGCGTGGCAGGCACGAACGGCAAGCAGAAGACGGCGCGGGACATGATCCTCTCCATGGGAGTCATCGTCCTCGTGGCGGGCGTCATATACCTCTTCATCCCGCACGACGACAGCCCGCCCGACCTCAAGCGCGTCGACTACCGGGTCGAGCTGCTCACGGCGCGCCGCGCGGCCTCGTACCCCATCGCCGCGCCGCAGGGCCTGCCCGACGCATGGAAGGCCACCTCCGTCCGTTTCCAGGGCGACGAGTTCGACGCCTGGCACCTCGGCTTCCACGACCCCGAAGGGGAGTACGTGGCCGTCGAGCAGTCCACTCAGCGGCGCCCCGTCTTCATCGACGAGGCCACCCAGGGCGCGCGGGAGACCGGCAGGACCGAGAAGATCGACGGCCGGACCTGGACCCGCTACGAGGGCGGCCGGTATGACGCGCTGGTCCTGGAGGGCACCAAGGGCTCGACGACGGTCGTGACGGGCACCGCGTCGTTCGCGCAGCTGACGAAGATGGCGGACGCGCTGAAGACGGAGTGAGGCTCTCCGTACGCACGGAGCGCACACGGAGAAGGCCCCCGGCGAACACCGGGGGCCTTTCTCGCGTCCGTTCCCGCGTCCGTCGGTCAGACGGTGGTGACGACCTGGTCGAATTCCAGGCGCGGGGAGCGCGGGTACCAGGCGTCCGGGCCCGGACGGCCGATGTTGACGATCATCAGCGGGGTGTGGTCGTCGTCCAGGAACTCCTTGCGCACGCCCTCGAAGTCGAAGCCGGTCATCGGGCCGGCGGCGAGACCGGCGGCGCGGACGCCGACGATGAAGTACGCGGCCTGCAGGGCGGCGTTCAGCGTGGCGGCGTTCTCGCGGACCGGGCGCTCGGCGAAGAAGAGGTCCTTCACCTGCGGCATGGCCGGGAACAGGTGTGGCAGCTCCTCGTGGAACTCGTTGTCCGCGGAGAGGATCGCGACCAGCGGGGCGGCGGCCGTCTTGGGCCGGTTGCCCTCGGCCATGTGCCGCACCAGGCGCTCGCGGGCCTCGGGGGAGCGGACCAGGGTGATGCGCAGCGGGGTCTGGTTGAAGGCGGTCGGGCCGTACTTGACCAGGTCGTAGATCGCCTGCACCTGCTCGTCGGTCACCGGCTCGTCGGTGAAGGTGTTGGCGGTGCGGGCCTCGCGGAACAGCAGGTCCTGCGCGGCGGGGTCAAGGACGAGAGACATGAAGAAACCTTTGAACCTTCTCGAGCGGGTACGTCTGGTGTCTCCGACCGTACGCGAGTGAAGTTCAACGTTCAACCAACTCTGGGGTGTCGTGTCTCACCTCACAGTGAACCGCCCGCGCTACTCCATGTCCGCTTCGCTACTCGGCGTCCGGTTCGTCCGAGGTCTCCTCCGCCAGCGCCGCGTCCAGCCGCGCCCGCGCCCCGTCCAGCCAACGGCGGCACACCTTGGCCAGCTCCTCGCCGCGCTCCCAGAGCGCGAGGGACTCCTCCAGCGTCGTACCGCCCGCCTCCAGGCGGCGGACGACCTCGATCAGCTCGTCCCGCGCCTGCTCGTACCCGAGCGCCTCGGTCATGCCCGGTGTCTCATCAACCTCGCTGGTCATCCACCCACCCTATGTGTCCACTCGAACGGAGAACTCACCCTCGGAGACCCGCGCGCGCAGGGCCTCGCCGGCCGCCACCTCGCCCGGATCGCGGACCGCGTGCCCGTCCGCCTTCTGGAGCACGGCGTACCCGCGCTTCAAAGTCGCGGCGGGGGAGAGGGCCACCACGCGCGCGTGCGTGTGCGTCAGCTCCGAGTCGGCCCGGTCGAGCTGGTGCCGCAGACAGCGCCGGCCCCGGTCGAGCAGGTCCGCCACATGGTCGGCACGCTCGTCGATCATCCGGTGCGGGTCCTCTATCGACGGCCGCGCCAGCGCGTGTGCGAGCCCGCGCTCCTCCCGCTCCACCAGCGCCGCCACGCACCGCCGTGCCCGGTCCCGCAGCAGCCGCACGCGCTCGTACTCCTCGCCGACGTCCGGCACGACCTTCTTCGCGGCGTCGGTCGGCGTGGAGGCGCGCAGGTCGGCGACGTGGTCGAGGAGCGGGTTGTCGGGCTCGTGCCCGATCGCGGACACCACGGGCGTACGGCACTCGGCCACCGTCCGGATCAGCTGCTCGTCGGAGAACGGCAGCAGGTCCTCCACGCTGCCGCCGCCGCGCGCCACGATGATCACGTCCACGGCCTCGATCGCGTCGAGCTCCTTCACGGCCTGCACGACCTGCGGCACGGCGTGCACGCCCTGCACGGCGACGTTGCGCACCTCGAAGCGCACGGCCGGCCAGCGGTGCCGGGCGTTCTCCAGCACGTCCCGCTCGGCGGCCGAGGCCCGTCCGCAGACCAGCCCGACGAGCTGCGGCAGGAAGGGCAGCGGCTTCTTCCGCTCCGGCGCGAACAGGCCCTCGCGCGTGAGGGCCTTCTTCAACTGCTCCAGGCGGGCGAGCAGCTCACCGACCCCGACGGGCCTTATCTCGGCGGCCCGCAACGACAGCTGCCCCCGCGGGGCGTACCACTCGGGTTTCGCCAGGACGACGACCCGGGCGCCCTCGCTCACCACGTCCGCGACGGCGTCGAATACCTGCCGGTAGCAGGTGACGCTGACCGAGATGTCGTGCGAGGGGTCCCGCAGCGTCAGGAACACCACACCGGCGCCCGGCCGCCGCGACAACTGCGTGATCTGCCCCTCGACCCACACCGCCCCGAGCCGGTCGATCCAGCCCCCGATCAGCCGCGACACCTCACCGACGGGGAGCGGGGATTCCGGAGACGTGTTCACAGCCATGCCGCGAGAGTAGTGGCCACCACCGACAACACACCTCACCCACCCGACGACGAGGGAGGGTGCCCCGCACCGCCGGGCGCACCGCTCCCGGGCCGTGCGGGGGCGACACCGTGTCCCGGCCGCCGGCTCCGGCCCGCACCGGCCCGCCGCCTCAGCGGCCGGCATGATCTCAGCGGCCGGCATGATCTCAGCGCCTCCCCGCTCACGGCGACGACGACACCGGCTCGCGACTGCCCTTCCGGTCGGCGCCGCCGGCCACGGCGCCGGCCACCCGGCTCCCCCCAGCTGTAGGGTCGCCGACGCCTTCGCGGTCCCGGCGAAGCAGAGCGCAGCTCCCGCCACCGGTACCAGCCCATGCCGCCACCAGCTCACCGGACCGCCCCGCCGGCGCGCCACGAACCAGCGGGCCGTCCCGACGGCCCGCCGCGCCGTCCGTACCGCCGTGGCCCGTGTCATGCCGGCCGAGCACGGCAGCGCCACCAGGGGCGCCCCGGCGTCCGCCCCGTCGCGAACGGCGACCGGCCCACTGACGGCGTGTCGGCCCACCGCGGCGCGTCCGGCCGACCCGACGAGGACGGCGCCCCGCCCGGGAAACCCACCCGCACCCGTCCGGGCGTCACTCACATCGCCCCCTGCCGGTCTTCCCGGGGACTCCACACGGATCTTCCCGGGGACTCCACACGGACGCGATCTTCGACCCGCCGGACGCGGCCTTACGATGGGACGCATGTCTGCTTCGCCTGGCCGCCGTGTCCTGCTCGCCGCCCCCCGTGGCTACTGCGCGGGTGTGGACCGCGCCGTGATCGCCGTCGAGAAAGCGCTGGAGCAGTACGGCGCTCCGGTCTACGTCCGGCACGAGATCGTCCACAACAAGTACGTCGTGCAGACCCTGGAGAAGAAGGGCGCGATCTTCGTCGAGCAGACGGAGGAGGTGCCCCCGGGGAACATCGTCATGTTCTCCGCGCACGGCGTGGCCCCGGTCGTCCACGAGGAGGCCGAGCGCGGCCGCCTCGCCACCATCGACGCCACCTGCCCGCTGGTCACCAAGGTCCACAAGGAAGCCGTCCGCTTCGCGAACGAGGACTACGACATCCTCCTGATCGGCCATGAGGGACACGAGGAGGTCATCGGCACCTCCGGCGAGGCCCCCGAGCACATCCAGCTCGTCGACGGGCCGGGTGATGTGCAGAAGGTCGAGGTCCGCGACCCGTCCAAGGTCGTCTGGCTCTCCCAGACCACGCTGTCCGTCGACGAGACCATGGAGACCGTCGACGCCCTGAAGGAGAAGTTCCCGCAGCTCATCTCCCCGCCCAGCGACGACATCTGCTACGCCACGCAGAACCGCCAGCTGGCCGTGAAGCAGATGGGCGCCGAGTCGGACCTGGTGATCGTGGTCGGCTCCCGGAACTCCTCCAACTCCAAGCGGCTCGTGGAGGTCGCCAAGATCGCCGGAGCGCGCGCCGCGTACCTCGTGGACTTCGCCGACGAGATCGACGAGGCCTGGCTGGAGGGTGTCTCCACGGTCGGCGTCACCTCGGGCGCCTCCGTCCCGGAGGTCCTGGTCGAGCAGGTCCTGGAGTGGCTCTCCCAGCGCGGCTTCGAGGACGTCGAGATCGTCAAGGCGGCCGAGGAGTCCATCACCTTCTCGCTGCCCAAGGAGCTGCGCCGCGACCTGCGCGAGGAGGCGGCGGCGCTGGCCGCCGAGCGCGGCGGTGCCGGCACCGGTGAGGATTCCGGGGAGTGATCGGGGAGTGATCGGGGAGTCGCCGGGCGGGGTTCGCCATCCGGTCGGTGACTGTCAGTCCCTCGTCGTAACGTAGGGCCATGCAGATCTTCGGCGTGGACATCGGCGGTTCCGGGATCAAGGGTGCCCCGGTGGACCTGGACAAGGGCGACCTGGCGCAGGAGCGCCACAAGGTCCTCACCCCGCAGCCGGCCACGCCCGACGGGGTGGCCGACGGCGTCAAGCAGGTCGTCGACCACTTCGGCTGGACGGGCCCGGTCGGGGTCACGTTCCCGGGCGTGGTCACCGACGGAGCGACGATCCGGACAGCGGCGAACGTCGACGACAGCTGGATCGACACCGACGCGCGCGTGCTGCTCGGTGAGCGGCTGGGCGGACTGCCGGTGACGGTGGTGAACGACGCGGACGCGGCGGGCGTCGCCGAGATGCACTTCGGTGCCGGCCGCGGCCGCCGGGGCACGGTGATCGTGCTCACGTTCGGCACGGGCATCGGCAGCGCGGTCTTCGTCGACGGCGTCCTGGTCCCCAACACCGAGCTGGGCCACCTGGAGCTCGACGGGCACGACGCGGAGAAGCGGGCCTCCAGCAAGGCCCGGGAGGACCACGACATGACGTGGGAGCACTGGGCGGTGCACCGCGTGCGCAAGTACCTCGCCCACGTCGAGATGCTGTTCTCGCCGGAGCTGTTCATCATCGGCGGCGGCGTCAGCCGCAAGTCACACAAGTTCCTGCCGCACCTCGAGGGCATCAAGGCGGAGATCGTCCCGGCTCAGTTGCAGAACAACGCGGGGATCGTGGGGGCGGCGATGCGGGCGGCAGGGCATTAGAGCCGGGGCACACCGGACGGACGGGCCCCGGGCGGGGCCCCGGCCGCCGTCCGTCGCCGGTGTACCAGCCGGATCCGCCGGGCGATCACGATCAGCCCAGTGATCAGCGTGCCGCCGTACAGCCATCCGGCCTGCGTGGCGAGCGCCGTCACCATGCCCATCAGCTTGCCGCCCATCCCGCCGTCCCCGTCCGCCACCGGCACCAGTCCCACGGCGAAGGCGATCGGCACGACGACGGGCGCGGTCATCAGATCCCCGCGCCGCACCCAGACGGCGGTCAGCGCGCTCACCGGCAGGAACAGCACCCCGTACGCCGTCAGTGACGCCCCGAACAGCACGGCGCAGATCCCGCCGAGCAGGAACATCACCAGCGCGCAGAACAATCCGCTGCCCAGCCCGGTCAGCCGGGGGTTCGGAAACCTCGCCGAGGCGGGTGCCGGGGCGGGGGCGGGCCGGCGTTCCGCCGGGTGACGCCGCTGCGGTCCCGGCTGCCGGACCGCTCGCACCGCGCCGCCGCCCGCTCCTCGTCCCGCCTGCGGCGGCAGGGACGATCGCGGCCGGTCACGTCGCGGTCCGTACTGGGCAGGTCGCGTCCTGTATTGCTCCACTGCACCAACTTAGGTCGTTCAATATGCCGAATAGGCCTTCAGACACGCCGTGGACCGAGGCTTGGCCAAGCGTTCGATACGCCGCCGGGACGGTTCTGGGTACGCCGTAGACTGGTGGATCGGCCGGTCTCCCGGCCTCCTGCCCTCTCCACTCACGGGAAGTCGCAACGTGTCGCTCACGATCGGAATCGTCGGTCTGCCGAATGTCGGCAAGTCGACCCTGTTCAACGCCCTGACCAAGAACGACGTGCTGGCGGCCAACTACCCGTTCGCCACGATCGAGCCGAACGTCGGTGTCGTCGGCGTCCCCGACCCGCGGCTCGGCAAGCTGGCCGAGATCTTCAAGTCGGAGCGGATCCTCCCGGCCACGGTCGACTTCGTCGACATCGCGGGCATCGTGCGCGGTGCGTCCGAGGGCGAGGGCCTGGGCAACAAGTTCCTTGCGAACATCCGCGAGTCCGACGCGATCTGCCAGGTCATCCGCGCCTTCAAGGACGAGAACGTCGTGCACGTCGACGGCAAGGTCTCGCCCAAGGACGACATCGAGACGATCAACACCGAGCTGATCCTCGCCGACCTCCAGACCATCGAGAAGGTCCTGCCGCGTCTCCAGAAGGAGTCGCGGATCAAGAAGGACATCCAGTCCAAGGTCAAGGCGGTCGAGGAGGCCAAGGAGATCCTGGAGAAGGGCGACACGCTCTTCGCGCACGGCATCGTCCAGGGCAGCGAGCGCGCCGAGCTCCTGCACGACCTGCACCTGCTCACGACCAAGCCCTTCCTCTACGTCTTCAACGTCGACGAGGACGAGCTGATCGACGAGGATTTCAAGAACGAGCAGCGCGCCCTGGTCGCCCCCGCCGAGGCGATCTTCCTCAACGCCAAGCTGGAGGCGGACCTCGCCGAGCTCGACGACGACGAGGCCCTCGAACTCCTCCAGTCCGTCGGCCAGGAGGAGCCCGGCCTCGCGACCCTGGCCCACGTCGGCTTCCGCACCCTCGGCCTCCAGACCTACCTGACGGCAGGCCCCAAGGAATCCCGCGCCTGGACCATCAAGAAGGGCGCCACGGCCCCCGAGGCCGCCGGCGTCATCCACACCGACTTCCAGAAGGGCTTCATCAAGGCGGAGGTCATCTCCTTCGACGACCTGGTGGAGTCGGGCTCGGTGGCGGAGGCCCGCGCGAAGGGCAAGGCGCGCATGGAGGGCAAGGACTATGTGATGCAGGACGGGGACGTGGTGGAGTTCCGGTTCAACGTCTAGCGGTGACACACCACCACGTCGCCGATCTGGCGGACGTGGTCAGAAGGGGGCCGACTCATCGGGGTCGGCCCCCTGGTGTCCCATCGGCTCCGCGCGCCCCCCGCAGTGGGCGGCTACTGGATCTCGCATCAACGACCTGAGATCGACATCGTCGGGGCGGACCGCGCCCCCTTTGCCAGGGAACTGATCCGTGTCGGTTCCATCAAGGGGCTGGAGCAGTCGCCCTTCGACGGTCATAGCGGCAGGGGACCGGATGTCGGCCGCGGCCTGTTCATACGGACAGCGGCCGTCAGCATCCCTCGGGCAGCGAGGAGAGGAAGGCATCCACCTCGTCCCTTACATAGCGTGAGAGATCGACCAGCGTCTCGACGGTCGTCTTCAGCTCGCGGGCCAGGTCCGGGAACTGTTCCCACACCTGTGGCCTCCGGGTCACGACGGCGTACAGCAGGTCGTCGTCGTACCATCCGCCCGTGGCCTGCGCGGGCGCGGTGTCCCGCAGGATTCGGACCGCGAGCGGGAGCAGCCAGGGCAGCCCGACGTCCTGGGTGATCAGCCGGGCCAGCTCGTCGGCCCGGAGGTCACCGACTGGACGACGGCGCAGCTCGCGCACGGCCTTGACCAAGGAGGTCGTGTCCTGCGGCGGGTCGGGCCAGCGCTGTCCCTCGAGCTGTTCCAGGGACTGGGTGGGGTCGACGGGCTGGGGCACCGACGGAGTCCTTTCGTGGTGTGCCGACTGCCGCAGGGAGCCGTTGCCGCTGCGGAGTGCGGGGCCGGGTCAGCCTACTTTCCGCTCTCATCGGTGCCCAATCGACGCCAGGAAACCGTTGAGACGGTCGAGTTCCTCGATGGTCTCCTTGCGCTTCTTGATGAGGACCTCAAGGCCGCGTTCGGTGAGCCCCTCGGGCGGGCTCTGGATCTCGCGCTCCAGGATCCGGCGGATGCTGTCCAGACCGTTGCGGGCCTGCTTGAGGTCGCTGATGTGGTCGTAGGGCGTGCCGTCCGGCTTTCTCGCCACGACCTCGCCATTGGCCTCGCGGCGGGCGGCGCTGTAGTGGTTGTGGTTCGGCTGGGAGTTGATGGTGCCGACCGGGTCCTTCTTGATGTTCTCCAGCTTGGTGAGCGCCAGCTGGGCGTCCTCGCGCAGCCCCAGTTCGCGACACGTGGGGGCGAGACCGAGCGGGTCGGTCCAGGTTTGCGGGTTGTGGACGTAGGTGTTGGGGTTCGGCGCCGGCAGCAGTCCGAGTGGGTCGGGTGAGAGGTAGCGGGCGCTCTCCGGGTCGTAATAGCGGAAGTAGTTGTAGTGGAGCTCGGTCTCGGGGTCGTAGTACTGACCTGGGAACCGCAGCGGTGTGTACGCCGAACCTCCGGTTGCCCAGGCCGTCTTGCCCCAGAGCGTGGAGCGGCTGCGCCAGGCGATGGCGCCGTCTTCGTCGAGGAATTCGGTGGGGGTTCCGACCAGGTCCGTGACGATCGCGAAGAAGCGGGAGTCGATGTCGTCCTGGGAAAGGTTCTCCTGCGCCGCGCCTTCCGGAATCACGCGCTCGTGCTGAGCCACAGGGCGCCAGCCGTCGTGGTCCCAGGTGAGGACGGTGAGCCGGGGTGACTCATCCGTGCCGCTGCTCTGTTCGCACAGGACGGCACCGTCCCAGGCGAAGTCCGTCTGCTCGACGACGGCCGACGTGTCCGGTGCCAGGCGCTGCTTGGCGATGCGGCGGCCGAGCGGGTCGTAGAGGTAGCGCCAAGTGGTGCCGTCCGGTGTGACGACAGAGATCAGGCGGTCCTCGGCATCCCAGGTGTACCGCCAGGTGTCGGGCTTGCGGGACAGTCTGGTGCGCTGCCGGAGCGTGATGCGGCCCTGGCCGTCGTATGTGTAGCGGACGCGTCCGGCGCGCATGATTCGGTTGCCGTCGTACACGCGGTCACCCGTGGCCTCGTGGCCTGGGTGGGCGGAGGGCCACTGAGCGCTCGTCTGGTTACCGGCGCCGTCGTAGGCGTAGCGCTCGGTCCAGCCCCGCGCGGTGACGCCCGTTACCCGTCCCACGGCGTCCAGATCGAAGTGGCGGCTGCCGTTCAACCTGTCGTCCGTGCGCAGCAGGTGGCCGTCCTCGCGGTAGGAGTAGGAGCGCTGTTGCACAATCTCGCCGTCCGCGCGCGTGGTGGCCTGGCGGATCAGGCGGCCGACCTCGTCATAGGCGTTGTGCATGGTGATCGACTCACCGACTCGGCGGCTCAGTTCGCGCCCAGCGCGGTCGTACTCGCTGCCGATCACCCGGTCCGCGAGGGTCAGTTCGACGGGATTGTGGGCGGCGTCGTAGGCGTAGGTGCTGACCGTTCCGGCTGGCGTGGTGCGGCTTGTGCGGCGCCCGAGGAGGTCGTAACGGTGGCGCGTGGTGCGCCCGTCGACCGTCTCGGCGGTCAGACGGCGCCCCGAGTCGCTTACGGTCCCGGTCGACCGGGAGATGAATTTCAGGAATCGGCAGGCCGTTTATACGGAGCAATTCAGTCCAGGGTCTGGGCGGCGTACAGAATGCCGACGGCCGTGGCCAGGGTGCCCAGGAGGAGGCGCAGGGCCCGGTCGGGCAGGCGGGGCTGGAGGCGGGCGCCGAGGTAGCCGCCCACCAGGCCGCCCGTGCCGCAGGCGAGGCCGAGCCACCAGTCGGGGGCGACCTCTCCGGAGCTCATCAGCGACAACAGCGCGTAGGCGGTGGCGCCGACGAGCGACGTGGCGAACGTGGCGGCGAGCGCGGCCGGGGCGACGCGGGCGACGGGCAGGCCGCGTCCGACGAGGACCGGGCCGAGCAGGGAGCCGCCGCCGATGCCGTAGATGCCGCCGACCACACCGACCGCCAGCGCGAGGCCGGTCAGCGTGCGCGGGGCCAACTCGCCGGCGGGCGACGGGCGGTGGCGTGCCGGGGCGAGGGCGCGCAGGAACAGCCACAGGCCGAGCGGCAGCAGCAGGGCGGCTGCCAGGAGCCGGAAGACGCCCGGGCCGGGGAGCGCGAAGACCCGGACGGTGGCGCCGAGGACGACGCCGGGCAGCGTGCCCAGCACCAGACGCCGGGTGAGCTCGCCGCGCAGGGCGCCGTCGTGGCGGTAGCGCCACAGGGCTCCGGGTCCGGCGACGACGTTGTAGAGCAGGTTGGTCGGGGTGACCGCCGGGTTGGGCACACCGAAGACGCTCAGCTGGACCGGGAGCAGGAACACCGCGCCGGAGACTCCGACCGGGGCGGTCGCGGTCGCGATCACCAGCCCGGCGGCCAGCCCTCCCCACACGGTCCAGTCCACCGTCGCCCCGCCTCTCCCGGCCTTTCGAACGCCCGCTCAGTATCAGCGGGCAGGAGGTCTACGGAGGTGGTGTGCAACGAGATGTTCACGAGCGGCCGGCGTGGGCGTGGTCGAGGGTCGGCGGCTCGGCCAGGGCGGGAGCGGCTAGGCCAGGGCCGGAGCGGCTCGGCTACTCCCGGCCCGTGACCCGCCGGCAGGCCTCCGCGTACGCCCGGACCAGCGGACGTCGCCCGTCCTCCCGGCGCCAGGCCAGGACATAGCGGCTGGGCGTGACGCCCCGCACCGGGCGGGCGGTCACGCCGCCCAGGGTGAGCAGGGGGACGTTGCCCGCGGCGACGAGACACACGCCGAGACCGGCGGTCAGCGCCTCGTACGTCTCCTCCGTGCTCGCGATCTCGGCGCCGATCCGGGGTGGGCGGCCGTCGCGGGCGTCCAGGGCCAGCCAGAAGTCGCGCAGCGGGCCCGTGCTCTCGGGCAGCGCGAGGAACGGCTCGTCGAGCAGATCCGTGAAGTCGACCTCGGTACGGCCGGCGAGAGGATGCGCGTCCGGGAGAGCGACCATGAGCGGTTCCTCGGCGACGACCGTCCAGTCGTAGCGCTCCTGGCCGGGCAGCGGCAGCCAGACGAAGGCCACGTCCGCGGCGCCGTCGGCGAGGCCCGCGGTCGGGTCCTCCCAGTTGACCTGCCGCAGCCGGATGAGGGTCTGCGGGTGTGCGGCCGTGAAGCGGGAGCGGATCGCGGGCAGCAGGCCGCCGCGGACCGGGCTGGTGCTCATGCCCACGACCAGCGTGCTGCGCTGCGCCGTGCGGGCGGTGTCCATCGCGGCCGCGCCCTCCTCCCACGCGTCCAGCACCCGGCGCGCGTGCGGCAGCAGTGCCGTACCGGCCTCGGTGAGGGCCACGCCGTGCCGGTCGCGCCGGAACAGCTCGATGCCCAACTGCCGCTCCAGTGCCCGGATCTGCTTGCTCAGCGCGGGCTGCGACACGTAGAGGCGCTCGGCGGCGCGGGTGAAGTGCAGTTCCTCGGCCACCGCCGCGAAGTAGCGCAGGTCGCGCACATGAACGTCCAGGGTCATAGCCATTGGTTATCACCAAAAGTCTTGGACCGGGCGGCGTGATGGGCGAGAGGCTGATCGGCGTAACGACACGAGACGGGGAGCTGTTCATGAACAAGGTGTGGCTGATCACGGGTGCGAGCAGCGGTTTCGGGCGGGCGATCGCCGAGGCGGCCCTCGCCGCGGGCGACGTGGTGGTCGGCGCGGCCCGGCGCCCCGAGGCGCTGGACGACCTGGTCGCCGCCCACCCCGACCGGGTGGAGGCACTGCGCCTGGACGTCGCCGACACGGGCGCCGCCGAGGCCGCCGTACGGGACGTCGTGGCGCGGCACGGGCGGATCGACGTCCTGGTCAACAACGCGGGCCGGACCCATGTCGGTGCCTTCGAGGAGACCACCGAGGCGGAGTTGCGGGCGCTGTTCGAGGTGCACGTCTTCGGCCCGGCCGCCCTCACCCGGGCCGTGCTGCCGTACATGCGGGAGCGGCGATCGGGCGCGATCGTGCAGATGAGCAGCATGGGCGGGCAGATGTCCTTCGCGGGCTTCTCGGCGTACAGCGCGACGAAGTTCGCCCTGGAGGGCATGTCCGAGGGGCTCGCGGACGAGGTCGCGGAGTTCGGCGTCAAGGTGCTGATCGTCGAGCCGGGCGCCTTCCGCACGGGGCTGTTCGAGACCGGGCGGGCCGGAACCAGTGCGGACAGCGGCGTGTACGGCAAGGTGAGCGAGACCCGGGGCGTGGTCGCCGGCGGTGACGGCACCCAGCCCGGCGACCCGGCCAAGGCCGCCGCCCTCATCCTGGCCGCGCTCGACGCCGACACCACGCCGCTGCGTCTGCCCCTGGGCGACGACGGCGTCAGCGCGGTCCTCGGCCATCTCGACCAGGTACGCGACGAGGTCCTGGCATGGGAGAAGCGGTCCCGGGCCACGGGGTTCGACGACTGACCGTCGCCCCCCTGGCATACCTGCCCCCGACCCCCGACCCCCGACCCCCGACTACCGGACACCGGCCACCGGCCCTCGGACCTGCTGCGCCGCGCATGTTCCGCCGATGAGTTTCCGGCGGTGGCGCGGTCTACCCGTCGACGAAGGGAGCACACCATGCACAAGATCATCGTTTGCACGTTCCTGACGCTCGACGGCGTCATGCAGGCGCCGGGCGGTCCGGACGAGGACCCTGAGAGCGGCTTCGAGTACGGCGGCTGGCAGAAGCCGGTGGTCGACGACGAGGTCGGCTCGGCCATCGCCGGTTGGTACGAGCACTCCGAGGCGATGCTGCTCGGCCGCAAGACGTACGAGATCTTCGCGTCGTACTGGCCGACCGCCGATCCCGGCAACCCGTTCACCGGTCGGATGAACAGCATGCGCAAGTACGTGGCGTCCCGGACCCTGACGTCCGTCGAGTGGCAGAACTCCACGCTGCTGCAGGGCGACGTCGTCGATGCCGTACGCGAGCTGAAGGCGTCCGGCGACGGCGACATCAACGTCGTCGGCAGCGGCGACCTCGCCCAGACCCTCATGCGGCACGGCCTCGTCGACGAGTACCGGCTGACCATCCACCCGGTGATCATCGGCACCGGCAAGCGGCTGTTCGCCGACGGAGCGATTCCCACCGCGCTGGAGCCGGTCAGCGTCTCGACGACGAAGGGCGGCACCGTCGTCGGCGTCTACCGGCCGAACGGTGAGCCCAGTTACGACAGCTATTAGGCGGTCCCGTAGCTACTAGGCGGTCCCGTTCAAGATCACTGCCCGGATACGTCCGCGGCCGCTTTCCGCTCCGCCCTCCGCAGCCGATCGACGGCGCTGTGGAGGGCGAAGGCCGTTTCCGGCTCACCGGCTCACCGGCCCGCCGGTACCAGGCCGAAGCCGGCTCCGCCGTGCAGGACCCTTGTGCAATTCCTGTGGAGGCCTCAATCTTTCGGCTGACGCACAGGAGTCACCCAAGTTTGACATGACCATGACTCCAGGGTGGCTCCGACGGGCGTGCACCACACCCCACGGCGCACCACCGATTGAGGAGGACCCCTCAGATGGCAGTGATGCGTACTCCCCACGGATCCACCCGGCGAAGACTGGCCGCGCTCGGCGCGACGGCCACCGCGGCGCTCGTCGCGAGCCTCGTCTCCGCCCTGCCCGCCGGCGCGGCACCGGCCGCCTCCGACGGGCGCGTTCAGTACGAGGGCGCGGCGAACGCCGTCGCCGACAGCTACATCGTCACCCTGAAGACGTACAAGGCCGGTTCCGCCGCGGGCCGGGCCCTGGCGCACCAGTACGGCGCCGACATCGAGCGCACCTACACCAAGGCCCTGAACGGCTACGAGGTCGAGGCCTCCGAGACCGAGGCGAAGCGCCTCGCCGCCGACCCGGCCGTCGCCTCCGTCGTCCAGAACAGGACGTTCCGTATCACCGGGACCCAGCCCAGCCCGCCGTCCTGGGGCCTGGACCGCATCGACCAGAAGAACCTCCCGCTCAACAGCTCGTACACCTACCCGGACTCGGCCGGGGAGGGCGTCACGGCGTACGTCATCGACACCGGCGTCCGCATCACACACAGCGACTTCGGCGGCCGCGCCTCCTACGGCTACGACGCCGTCGACAACGACGACACCGCCCAGGACGGCCACGGCCACGGCACGCACGTCGCCGGCACGGTCGCCGGCGGTGCCTACGGCGTCGCCAAGAAGGCCAAGGTCGTCGGCGTCCGGGTGCTGAACAACTCCGGCCAGGGCACCACCGCCCAGGTCGTCGCCGGCATCGACTGGGTCGCCCGGAACGCGGTCAAGCCGGCCGTCGCCAACATGTCCCTCGGCGGCCCCGGCGACACGGCCATCGACACGGCCGTACGCAACGCCGTCACCGCCGGTGTCACCTTCGTGGTCGCGGCCGGCAACGAGTCCACCAACGCCTCCACCCGGTCCCCGGCCCGCGTCACCGAGGCCGTCACGGTCGGCGCCACGACGTCGAGCGACGCGAAGGCGAGCTACTCCAACTACGGTTCGGTCCTCGACCTGTTCGCACCCGGCTCGTCCATCACCTCGGCCTGGAACACGAGCGACTCGGCGACCAACACCATCTCCGGTACCTCGATGGCGAGCCCGCACGTCGCCGGAGCCGCCGCCCTGCACCTGGCCGACAACCCCACGGCCACCCCCGCGCAGGTCTCCGCCGCGCTGACGGCCGCCGCCACCACCGGCGTCGTCACCAGCCCCGGCACCGGCTCGCCCAACCGGCTCCTCAACGTCGGCGGCGGTACGACCACCCCGCCCGGCCCGCGCTTCGAGAACACCGCCGACCAGCCCATCGCCGACAACGCCACCGCCGAGTCCCCGGTGACCGTCACCGGCGTCTCCGGCAACGCGCCCTCGGCCCTGGCCGTCGAGGTCCACATCGTCCACACCTACATCGGCGACCTCCAGGTCCAGCTGATCGCCCCCGACGGCACGGCGTACACGCTGAAGGGCTACGGCACCGGCGGCAGCGCGGACAACATCGACACCACCTACACCGTGAACGCCTCCTCGGAGGCCGCGAACGGCACGTGGAAGCTGCGGGTGAGCGACAACGCCCGCTTCGACACCGGGCGGATCGACGCCTGGGCGCTCCAGTTCTGACCTCGTTCCGTGACCGGCCGTCAGTCTCCTGACGTGTCCGGCACGTAGGCGTCCTCGTCCTCCGGGTAGGGCTTCGGGTCGGCGACCCAGCCCGCCGCGAGGACGAGGCTCGTCTCGCGGTGGACGGCGAGCAGGCCGAAGGGCCGCTCGAAGACCGCCACCGCCCTGACCGTCCCGTACGGCGGCTCCTTGGGCGACCGGCCCCGGTGGATCGCGCTCATCGTGGTCACCGCCGCGGCCTTGAAGCCCTCCGCGCCGCCGGCATGTGCTCGAGCGCCCCGCCCGTCAGCCGCGCGGCCCACGCGTCCAGGGCCCGTCGGTCGGCCGCCGGATCCCCCGTCAGCACACCGTGCGCCTCCGGGGCAGCCCCGCCGCCCACTCCTCCCGCAGTTCCACCGTCCGCTCGTCCACAGCCCCAGCGCGGATTCCACGCCGTCCACCTCCGCCAGCACCCCGAGCAACTCGCGCCCGGCCGTGGCCGCCCGGTCCGCCGGCAGGCCGAGTGCCTCCGTCAGCTCCTCGCGCGCCCGGCCCGTCGCCCCGGCCGCGAGGAAGGCCAGCAGTGGCCAGACCCCGGCCGCCGAGTACACCGTGCCCGCGCGGATCCCCGAGGCCCAGCGTGCCGTCAGGCGGTTCACCGCCCCCACCGACGTGTCGATCGTCCGCATTCCGTCCCCGTCACCCCGCCGCTTACCATGCGGCCAGCCGTACGTCGGTTTCCGCACGGCCGCTCTCTCCCACCGCCTCAGCCAGGAGCACCGTACCCGTGTCGATACCCCCGCCCCCCGGGAACCAGCAGCCCCCGGACCCGTACGGCCCGCCGCCTGCGAACTGGCCGCCGGGAGCCCAGGGTTACGGCCCCTACGGCCCCTATGGCTCCTACGGCCCCACCGGCCGCCCGTACGGCGCCCCGGTCTCCGTCAACGCCCTCGCCGTCGCCGCGCTCGCGCTCGGCGTGCTCTGCTTCGTGCCCGCCGCGGGGCTCGTGCTGGGGCTGATCGCGCTGCGGCAGATCAGGCGGAACGGCCAGAGCGGCCGGGGACTGGCGATCGCCGGGGCCGTGCTGTCGTCCGCCGGGATCGCGCTGTGGGCGGCGGCTCTGTCCACGGGCGTGCTGTCCGAGGCATGGGAGGGCTTCAAGGACGGCGCGCAGGGCAACGAGAGCCTCTCGCTGAGGAAGGGCGACTGCTTCGACGCGCCCGGCGGTCTGGAGGGCGACACCTACGACGTCGACCGGGTGTCCTGCGCGGGCGGGCACGACGGCGAGGTGTTCGCGGTCGTGACACTGCCGGGCGGCGCCTTCCCGGGCGACGCCGAGATCACCGACATCGCCGACGAGAGGTGCTACGCGCTCCAGGACCAGTACGCCATGGACTCCTGGGCGATGCCGGCCGACGTCGACGTGTACTACCTCATGCCGTCCCGGGACAGCTGGCGCTACGGCGACCGCGCGATCAGCTGCGTCTTCGGCAACAGCGACGCGAAGGCGAAACTGACCGGCTCCCTGCGCGGCGACCCCACCACGCTCGACCCCGACCAGGTCGTCTTCCTGTCGGCGGCCAACGCCGTCGACGCGGCGCTGTACGAGGAGCCCGAGGACACCCCCGAGGACGACCTCGCCGGGCACCGGGCCTGGGCCACCCAGGTGCACGACGTGCTCGGCGAGCAGATCGAGGCCCTGCGCGGGCACTCCTGGCCGTCCGGCGCCCAAAAGCCCGTCGCCGACCTGGTGAAGGACATGGAGGACGCCCGCGAGCAGTGGGCGAGGGCGAGCGAGGCGGACGACGCGGACTCGTACTACGCGCACTACGACAAGGCCTACGCGCACGTCGACGGCCCGGCGACCGTCACCGCGCGCAAGGCCCTCGGGCTCGCGACGGCCCCGCCGACCCCGGGCGAGACCGAGGGCGGGGACTCCGAAGCCGAGGTGTGACCGCGGCTATAGCGGGGAGAAAGTGCCTGCGTAAAGCCCTCGGGGCCGCCATGTCATCACATCGAGTGATTCTCTGGCCTCTGCTTGCACCGCACAACCTACGGTTGCCACGCTGTTGCTGTCTGTACAATCTGATGGGAGCGGCCAGTGACATTCGGTGAGCAGCCGGCGTATCTGCGCGTCGCGGGTGATCTCCGTAAGAAGATCGTCGACGGTCGGCTGCCACCGCACACCCGTCTCCCCTCCCAGGCCAGAATCCGCCAGGAGTACGGCGTCTCGGACACCGTCGCCCTGGAGGCCCGCAAGGTGCTCATGGCGGAAGGCCTGGTCGAGGGCCGCTCCGGCTCGGGTACGTATGTGCGCGAGCGGCCCGTGCCCCGGCGCATCGCCCGCTCCGGATACCGCCCGACCGGCGGGGCCACGCTCTTTCGACAGGAGCAGGCCGACGGCGAGGGGCGCGGCACCTGGGAGTCCAGCAGTGAGCAGGCCGAGGCCAGTGTCGCGGTCGCCGAGCGGCTGGGCATCGAGCCGGGCGAGCGCGTGATGTGCACGAAGTACCTCTTCCGCGAGGGCGGCGAGGCGATGATGCTCTCCATCTCCTGGGAGCCCCTCGCCCTCACGGGCCGTACGCCGGTGATGCTGCCGGAGGAGGGTCCGCTCGGCGGCATGGGGGTCGTCGAGCGCATGCGCGCGATCGACGTGATCGTGGACAACGTCACCGAGGAGGTGGGCGCCCGCCCCGGCCTCGCCGAGGAGCTGCTCGTCCTCGGGGGCGTCCCCGGCCATGTGGTCCTGGTCGTCCAGCGCACGTTCTACGCCTCCGGCCGCCCGGTCGAGACGGCCGACGTGGTCATCCCGGCCGATCGGTACCGGGTCGCCTACCACCTTCCGGTCAAGTAGCGAACGCTCACTTCAGTCCCGGGGCGCGCCCCCCGCGCGCCCCGCTCACACGATCACCGCGCCGGCCGTCCCCGGGCCGGAGCGGCCGGTGTCCCCGAGCCGGCCCTCGTTCTCCCAGGCCGGCGGCGGCGTCTGCGGTATGCCTCCGGCCGGGTGCGTCGAGGTACGCGGACGGCGCGTTCGTTGTCGTGCGCCCCCTGTGTTCTGGCCGGTTGCGTACCTCTTTGTGAAAAGCCGTATTCGCTGCGTGAAGGTTAGGCGTAGGCTCGGGCATATGCGCATTGCGGTTTCCTTATCGGGTGGGGCACGGCACAGGCCGCGAGTGGGAAGTGGAGGGGCGCGATGAACGACAGCACGATCACTCTTCCCTGGCTCGTGATACGCGAGGACGACAACGGCAACCGCTACCGCGTCGGCCGGTACGCGACCCGGGCCGAGGCCCAGAAGATCGCGGACAGCCTGGACGGCCGCGGCCACAGGCAGCTGTACTGGGTCGAGCGGCTCGGTCAGAACGGGTCGGGGGCGGCGCAGGACTGACCTGGGCCCTGTCGTTCGGATCGGATCGCGGTCGGAGCAGACGTAGGCTCCCCGCATGAGTGAGCGGATCGTCGTCGTGGGTGCCGCGCTGGTCGACGGCGGGCGCCTGCTGGCCGCCCGGCGCAGCGCGCCCGTCGAGTTGGCCGGGCGCTGGGAGTTGCCCGGCGGCAAGGTCGAGCCGGGGGAGACGGCCGACGCGGCGCTCGTGCGGGAGTTGCGCGAGGAACTCGGCGTCGACGCCGAGGCCGGCGGGCGCGTCCCGGGGGAGTGGCCGCTGAAGTCGCCGTACGTGCTGCAGGTGTGGACCGCGCGACTGCGGCCCGGCTCCGCCGCCCCCGAGCCCCTCCAGGACCACGACGCGCTGCGCTGGCTCGGCCCCGACGAGATCTGGGACGTGGACTGGCTCGACCAGGACGTGCCCGCGCTGCGGCAGACACTCGCTCATCTGGGGCCTCTCGGCGGCGGCCCCCGTACCGGAGAAGTGCCCGGCGCCTGAGGGCGACCGAGGGCGTGCGAGGCCGACCGACGGCGTGCGAGATCCGAAGACCGCTGTGCGCGCGCCCTGAATGTCTTTCGTGCCACGGTGTGCCGCCCCGTGCGGTACCCCGACCCGGATATCGGGTATGTGCCCATTAACCCCATGAAACAGGACATGGGTGGGCCCGCTGCCGGGGAAGTGATCGGCGTGATCGACACCGAAGGTGACCGCGCCGAGTGGACGTTTCCCGCGGAACCGGGCGCCGTGCGCACCGCACGCCAGGCCGTCCGCGGCCGGCTCCTCGGCTGGGGCCTCGACAGCCTCGCCGACCTCACGGCGCTGTTGGTCAGCGAGTTGGTCACCAACGCCCTGCGGCACGCCACGGGCCCCATCGGCGTCCGCCTGGTCCGCCCCGCCGAACTGAACGGCGTCCTCCTGGTGGAGGTCTCCGACCCGCTTCCGGACCCGCCCCGCGAGCGCGCCGCGAGGCCCGAGGACGAGAGCGGCCGCGGGCTCCAACTCGTGGCCTCCTCCTGCCGCCGCTGGGGCACCCGGCCCGGCAGTGTGGGCAAGACCGTGTGGTTCGAACTCGCCGTTCCGGAGTGAAAAATCGGTGTACGTCCGCCCGGCCGCTGTCGAGCGAATGGTTCAGGCCAGTGGCGGTTGCCGACGGACGGGATTCGACGACGTGTCCCCTGGTTAGAAGACTGGAAGTGTTGTCACGGTCCGGACCGAAAACCATCGGGACCGTGCTGTGATCGTGAACACCGTGTTGTGCGGCACCGTAGTGCTGGATACTGCGGGCAGCCGCCCCCGGTGACCGGTGCCGGACGCGGTGAGCTGGAGGGGACGGTTCGCGTGAGCGAGATACCAGCGAAGGCCACGGAGTCCGAGGACCCGTCGGAGGGCGCGAGGGCGATGGCCGCGGACGGCCTGGCTTCCGCGGTGGGAGGTGCGCTCGCGGCCGACTGGGTGCAGCCCGGGGACGCCATGTGGCAGAGCAGTCCCCCCGGTTCCATCTACGACTACATCAAGGTCGCGTCCTTCTCCATCGGCCCCGACGGCCTCGTCGACCAGTGGAGCCTGCGCGCCGAGCACCTCTTCGGCATCCCCGCCGAACGCGCCGTCGGCATGGACCCCATCGAGACGTTCATCGACCCGAGCCTGCGCGAGCGGGGCATGCGCAAGATGGCCGAGATCCTCGACGGCCGCGAGTGGACCGGCGTGGTGCCGTTCCGGATGCCCAAGGACGCCGAGGGGGAGTGCGGGCGCGAGGGGCTCGCCGAGGTGTACGTCATGCCGACGCGCACCGAGGACGGCGAGAAGGCCGCCGTCTGCATCGTCGTCGATGTCCGCACCCTGCGCAGCATCGAGACCGACCTCGCCGCCTCGCAGGCCATTTTCGGTCAATCCCCGTTCGGTTTCCTGCTGATC
Organism: Streptomyces sp. NPDC045955; assembly: GCF_056430805.1. Taxonomy (NCBI): domain Bacteria; kingdom Bacillati; phylum Actinomycetota; class Actinomycetes; order Kitasatosporales; family Streptomycetaceae; genus Streptomyces; species Streptomyces sp. NPDC045955. Next base: position 69,362 of record NZ_JBWKKY010000020.1, on the reverse strand, counting down.
GACTCCGACCTGCGGGTCCGCCGCGCCAACCACCGGTTCGCGTCCGTCTTCGGCGGCGGACCCGACGACCACCGCGGCAAGGGCGTCCACGACTACCTCCAGCGCGGCGAGGCCGAGCGGGTCGCCGCCACGCTGCGCCGCGTCCTGGAAACCGGCAACTCCATCACGGACATGCACGTCACGGGCTTCGTGCCGGGCTCCGACGAGCGCCGCCACTGGTCCGTCAACCTCTATCGCGTGCACAGCGGTTCGGGCCGGCCCATCGGCGTCGCCTGGCTCGGCACGGACATCACCTCGCGCCGCGCCGCCGCCCGCGAGGCCGCCGCCGCCCGCCGCAACCTCGCCCTGCTGAACGAGGCCGGCGCCCGCATCGGCAACTCCCTCGACCTGGAGACCACGGCCCGTCAGCTCCTCGACGTCGTCGTCCCCGGCTTCTGCGACCTGGCCACCGTCGACCTCTACCAGGGCCTGCTGGTCGGCGACGAGACGCCGCCCGGGCTCGCCGACGGAAGCGCCGAACTGCGCCGCGTGGCCTTCGCCAGTGCCGTCTCCGACGCGCCCTTCACCGGCACCGGGGTACCCGTCGCGGTCGGCGCCGTCCACCACTACCCGTTCAACTCGCCCTGTGCGGACGCCCTGCGCACGGCCCGCCCGCAGACCGTCCCCGGCGAGGACGGCGGACTCGTGCAGTCCACGCTCGCCGTGCCCATGGTCGCCCACGACACCGTCGTCGGGCTCGTGCAGTTCGCCCGTACGAAGGGCAGCGAGCCGTTCGGCGACCGCGACCGGGACCTGGCCGTCGAACTCGCCGCGCGAGCCGCCGTCTGCATCGACAACGCCCGCCTCTACCGGCGCGAGCACCAACGCGCGTTGATACTGCAGCGGTCCCTGCTCCCGCCCGGCGACCCGGAGGCCTCCGGCCTGGACATCGCCTGCCGCTATCTGCCCGGCAACGCCAACACCGGCCGGCCCAGCGAGGTGGGCGGCGACTGGTTCGACGTCATCGAACTCCCCGGGCACCGCACCGCGCTGGTCGTCGGCGACGTCATGGGCCGCGGCCTGCGCGCCGCCGTCGCCATGGGCGAACTCCGCACGGCCGTACGCACCCTGGCCCAGCTCGACCTCGAACCGGCCGAGGTGCTCTCCCAGTTGGACGAGATCGCCCGCGGTCTCGGCGCCCCGGGCGGAGTGCAGCAGGCGACCCGGGCGGCCCGCCGCCCCCGGGAGGCGGACCTGTCGGAGGTGTACCTCGCCACCTGCGTCTACGCCGTCTACGACTCCGTCACCCGGCGCTGCACCTTCGCCAACGCGGGCCATCTGCCGCCCGTCCTGGTCGAACCGGGCGAGCCGGCCCTGATGCTCGACGTGCCGCCGGGCCTGCCGCTGGGCGTCGGCGGCGAGCCCTTCGAGGAGGTCGAGGTCGAACTCCCCGAGGGCGCCCTCCTCGCGCTCTACACGGATGGACTGGTCGAAAGCCGCGATCACCCCCTCGACGAGGGACTCCAGGCCTTCGTCAGCACCCTCTCCGACCCCACCCAGCCCCTGGAGGACGTGTGCGACCACGTCCTCAACACCCTCGACACCCATCACGGCGAGGACGACATCGCGCTGCTGATGGCACGTGTACAGGGCCTGCCCACCGAGTCCGTCGGCGACTGGACCCTGCCGCGTGAGCCGCGCAGCGTGGGCCGGGCCCGCGAGTACGCGCGCGCCCAGCTGCTCAGCTGGGACATGGAACCCCTGGTCGACACCACGGAACTCCTGGTCAGCGAACTCGTCACCAACGCCCTGCGCTACGGCGAGGGCGAGATCCGGCTGCGTCTGCTGCTGGACCGCACGCTGGTCTGCGAGGTCTGGGACTCCGGCCTGGTCCAGCCCCGCCGCCGCCGCGCCCGTGACACGGACGAGGGCGGACGGGGCCTCCAGCTGGTCGGCCTCCTCAGCGCCGCGTGGGGCTCCCGCCGCACGCCCCGGGGCAAGACGGTGTGGTTCGAACTGCCCCTGCCGGGTGGCGAAACGAGCCTGACGGACCCGGCGGAGGCACTGCTGAGCCTGTTCTGATCGCAACCGAACACCGGTACGGATCGTCCTCCCCGGCAACACCGACCGCACCACCGGGGGGAGACCGCATGGACCGCGTGGAGGGCACGACCTCGGACGAAGCCGCAGCGGCAGCCGCCGACGGGGAGGAACCGCCACCGGGGGCTCCCGCACCCGACAGGGAAGGAAACAGGCGGCGCCGCCGCTGGGGCAGACGCACGACGCTCGCCCTGCTCCTGGCCCTGTTCCTCCCCTTCCTGACCGCCGAGACAGCCCTGTACATCAACTACCAGGGCGACCCCGCACAAGGCACTCACACCCGGAACCGCGACGCCCTCTGGCTCGGCCACGCCTGGGTCGACGGCCGCAAGAAGGACGCCGACGTCACCGCCCTGGCCCGCCGCCTGCAAGGCACCGGCATCCGCGACCTGTACGTCCACTCGGGCCCGCTGGAACACGACGGCACACTGCCCAGGTCCGTGTATCCGAAGGCGCGTTGGTTCATCGACGCCGTACACGAGAAGATCCCCGGCGTCCGCGTCCAGGCCTTCCTGGGCGACGTCCTGGCCACCGAGGGCCCCGACGGCATGCGCCTGGCGAACGCGGACACCCGAGCCGCCGTCGTCCGCTCCGCCCGCCAGGTGCTGGACACCGGCTACGACGGCATCCACCTCGACCTGGAGCCCCTGCACTCCGGCGACCGCGACTACCTCACCCTCCTCGACGCCCTCCGCCGCGAGACCCGCTCCCGGGACGCCCTCCTCTCCGTCGCCTCCCATCAGATCGACCCGCTCCCCGCCCTCCACTCCGTGGCCGGGACGTTCACCGACCACCCCAAGTGGTGGTCCCAGGAGTTCTTCGGCCAGGTCGCCCGCCGCGTCGACCAGATCGCCGTCATGTCGTACGACACCGCGCAGCCGCTGGAGAGCATCTACGGCGGCTACGTGGCCCAGCAGACCTCCCTCGCCCTGGAGGTCACCCCGCCCTCGACCGACCTGCTGATGGGCCTGCCCTTCTACTGGGAGAGCAACTTCGACCACTGGGGCCACGCCGAAACCGTGCCCGCCGCAGTCCGGGGCGTCCGCCTCGGCCTGTCCCGCACGGACGCCGACCGGTCCCGCTTCGGCGTGGCGCTGTACATCGACTTCGCCGCGACCGAGGCGGACTGGCGTGCGTACAAGGAAGACTGGGTGCGGTGACCAAGACCCGAAGGCCCCTCACCCGCGCCGACCTCGCCCCCCTCACCCGCGCAGCCCTGGGCCCCGGCCGCACCCTCACCGGTGTGGAACGCCTGCGTGGCGGCACCAAGAAGGGCGTCTACCGCCTCATCCTCGACGACGACTCCACGGCCGTCGCCTACGTGTGGTCGGCCGACGAGGACTACTGGGACCAGCCCGACCCCGACCCCCGGGACGTCTTCTCCCACGGCACCGGCCTCGACCTGTTCACGGCGGCCCACGACCGCCTGGCCGCCTCCGGCGTCCGCACCCCACGCCTGATGTACGCCGACGCCACGCACACCCACCTCCCGGCCGACGCGGCCGTCGTGGAGGACCTGACCGGCGGCAGCCTGGAGGACGCCCTGGCCCGGGACCCGCGCGAGGCACCTCGGCTCATGGACCGGATGGCGGAACTCCTCGCCACGCTGCACGCCCACACCGGACCGCGCTTCGGGAAGGTCGCCGTCGTCGACAACGGCGGTTCCTCCCACGGCGTCTCCTGCGAACAGCGCATCACCGACGGCGCCCTGCGCTGCCTCGCGGAAGCGGCCCGGCGCGAACCCCGTGCCGCCGCGGTACGCCGGGGACTGGAGGACACGATCCACGCCCTGGCCGCCGAGGTCCGGCCGCGCGACCGCAAGACCCTCCTGCACGGCGAACTGGGCCCGGACCACGTCCTGCTCACACCCGACGGGCAGCCGGCGCTCATCGACATCGAGGGCCTGATGTACTTCGACGTGGAGCACGAGCACGTCTTCCTCGAACTCCGCTTCGGTCCCCACTACGACGCCCTGCGCGCCCCCGGCCTGGACGAAGCACGCATGCGCCTCTACCGCCTGTCGATGCACCTCGGCCTGGTCTCGGGCCCGCTGACCCTCATCGAGGGCGACTTCCCGCACCCGGAGCGGATGCGGGAGATCGCGGAACACAACCTCCGGCAGGCGCTCAGCCTGCTGAAGAACGCCTCCTGATCTTCGAGCCCAGCCACACCAGAGGGTCGTACTTGCGGTCGATCGCCCGTTCCTTCAGCGGGATCAGCGCATTGTCCGTGATCTTGATGCCCTCCGGGCAGACCTCCGTACAGCACTTGGTGATGTTGCAGTAGCCCAGGCCGTGTTCGTCCTGGGCGGTGGTCTTGCGGTCCAGGCCGGATTCCGCCGCCGCGTCCAGCGGGTGCATGTCCAGCTCCGCCACCCGCATCAGGAAACGCGGCCCCGCGAAGGCCTGCTTGTTCTCCTCGTGGTCGCGCACCACATGGCAGGTGTCCTGGCACAGGAAGCACTCGATGCACTTGCGGAACTCCTGCGGACGGTCCACGTCCTCCTGCATCATCCGGTACTCGCCGGGACCGAGGTCCGCGGGCGGCACGAAGGCCGGGATCTCCCTGGCCTTGGTGTAGTTGAAGCCGACGTCCGTGACGAGATCGCGGATCACCGGGAACGCCCGCAGCGGCGTCACCGTGATCGTCTCCTCCCGGTCGAACACCGACATGCGCGTCATGCACAACAGCCGCGGCCGGCCGTTGATCTCGGCGGAGCACGAACCGCACTTGCCCGCCTTGCAGTTCCAGCGCACCGCGAGATCGGGGGCCTGGGTGGCCTGGAGGCGGTGGATGATGTCGAGCACCACCTCGCCGTCGTTGACCTCGACCTTGAAGTCCTCCAGGCCGCCGCCTCCCACGTCACCGCGCCACACCTTGAAGTGGGCCGTGTAGCTGCTCATTCGTACAGCTCCTCTTCGGCGAGGTACTTGACCAGCTCTTCCTTGTCGAAGAGGGCGAGCAGGTCGGCACGGATGGGTTCGGTGGTCTCCCGGGTGAGGGTGATCTGGCCGCGGACCGGGTCCGTGGCCGCCAGCCCGCCCGTCGGGTCGGTCAGCGCGCACAGCAGGTTGATCCGGCGCCACTTGCGGTCCATCCCCGGATGGTCCTCGCGGGTGTGCCCGCCGCGCGACTCGGTGCGCTCCAGCGCGGCCCGCGCCACGCACTCGCTTACCAGCAGCATGTTCCTGAGGTCCAGGGCGAGGTGCCAGCCCGGGTTGAACTGCCGGTGCCCCTCGACGCCGGCCCGGCGGGCCCGTGCCCGCAGCTCGCCCAGCTTCTCCAGGGCCTGCTTCATCTCCGCCTCGCGGCGGATGATGCCGACCAGGTCGTTCATCGTCTGCTGGAGTTCCTGGTGCAGGGTGTAGGGGTTCTCCGGCGGGCCGCCCTTCGGCTCCTCGGTCTCGGCCTCGGCGGAGAAGGGCCGCAGCGCCTCGGCGGCGGCGGCGTCGACCTGGCCGTCGTCCACCACGGGCCGCGCCCCGGCCAGCCCCGCCGCGTACTCGGCCGCGTGCCAGCCCGCCCGGCGCCCGAACACCAGCAGGTCCGACAGGGAGTTGCCGCCCAGCCGGTTGGAGCCGTGCATGCCGCCGGCCACCTCACCGGCCGCGTACAGTCCGGGCACCCCCCGGGCTGCCGCAGTGTCGGACTCGACCGCGATGCCGCCCATCACGTAGTGACAGGTGGGCCCGACCTCCATCGCCTCCGCCGTGATGTCGACGTCGGCCAGCTCCTTGAACTGGTGGTACATCGACGGCAGCCGCCGCTTGATGACCTCGGCGGGCATCCGGGTCGACACGTCGAGGAAGACGCCCCCGTGCGGCGAGCCGCGCCCCTCCTTCACCTCGCTGTTGATCGCCCGCGCGACCTCGTCGCGGGGGAGCAGCTCGGGGGGACGCCGGTTGTGGTCCGGGTCGTCGTACCAGCGGTCGGCCTCGTCCTCGGTCTCGGCGTACTTGTCCTTGAAGACGTCGGGGATGTAGTCGAACATGAACCGCTTGCCGTCGGAGTTGCGCAGCACCCCGCCGTCACCGCGCACCGACTCGGTGACGAGGATGCCCTTCACCGACGGTGGCCAGACCATGCCCGTCGGGTGGAACTGCACGAACTCCATGTTCAGCAGGGGAGCGCCCGCGAGAAGCGCCAGCGCGTGGCCGTCGCCGGTGTACTCCCACGAGTTCGACGTCACCTTGAAGGACTTGCCGATGCCGCCCGTCGCGATCACGACAGCCGGTGCCTCCAGGACGAAGAAGCGGCCGGACTCGCGCTCGTAGCCGAAGACGCCGGACACCCGTCCGCCCTCCTTGAGGACGCGGGTGACCGTGCACTCCTGGAAGACCTTCAGCCGGGACTCGTAGTCGCCGGTCTCCTTGAAGTCCTCCTGCTGGAGCGCGACGATCTTCTGCTGGAGGGTGCGGATCAGCTCCAGGCCCGTGCGGTCGCCGACGTGGGCGAGGCGCGGGTACTCGTGACCGCCGAAGTTGCGCTGGGAGATCCGGCCGTCCTTCGTCCGGTCGAACAGCGCGCCCCAGGTCTCCAGCTCCCACACCCGCTGTGGCGCCTCCTGCGCGTGCAGCTCGGCCATCCGCCACTGGTTGAGGAACTTGCCGCCGCGCATGGTGTCGCGGAAGTGGACCCGCCAGTTGTCGTTCTCGTTGGCGTTGGCCATCGCCGCCGCGATGCCGCCCTCGGCCATCACCGTGTGTGCCTTGCCGAACAGTGACTTGCAGATCACGGCCGTACGGGCGCCCCGCTCGCGGGCCTCGATGGCGGCGCGCAGTCCGGCGCCGCCCGCCCCCACCACGACGACGTCCCACTCCTGCCGGTCGACCACGGACATCAGAACGCACCCCTCATCAGAAGAACCGCGGATCGTCGAAGGCGCCGGACGCGACCAGGTAGACGTAGAAGTCGGCGAGCGCCACGCTCACCAGCGACGCCCAGGCGAGCTGCATGTGCCGGGCGTTGAGCCGGCCCGCCCACTGCCACATCCGGTAGCGCACGGGATGCTTGGAGAAGTGCTTGAGCTTGCCGCCGACGATGTGCCGGCACGAGTGGCAGGAGATCGTGTACGCCCAGATCAGCACGATGTTGACCAGGAACACGAGCGTGCCGAGGCCCATGTGACCCCATGCGTAGTGCTCGTCGCGGAAGGCGAGCACGGTGTCGTAGGTGAGGATCCCGGCGACGACGATCGCGGCGTAGAAGAAGTACCGGTGGATGTTCTGCAGCACCAGCGGGAAGCGGGTCTCACCCGTGTACTTCTGGTGCGGCTCGGCCACCGCGCAGGCCGGCGGGGACGCCCAGAAGCCCCGGTAGTAGGCCTTGCGGTAGTAGTAGCAGGTCAGACGGAAGCCGAGCGGGAAGATCAGGATGATGATCGCGGGCGAGATCCCCCACCAGCTGCCGAAGATCTCCCAGTTCGGCCCGGCCCTCATCGGCTCGCAGCGCTCCGCCAGGCACGGCGAGTAGAAGGGCGAGACGTACGGCGCCGCGTAGTAGTCGGTGTCGGCGAAGGCCCGCCACGTCGAGTAGACGATGAAGGCCAGCAGCCCGGCGACCGTGCCGGCCGGGGCCAGCCACCAGCGGTCGGTGCGCAGGTGCGGGGCGTCGATCGCGGCGCGCGTACCCGCCCGTACGCCGCCGCTTCGGGGATGGGGTTCTGTGGCGGGAGGTTCCGTACCAGTGGCCACTTGACGACTCCGGTCGGGTTCGGGGGACGTGTCGGTCGCTCGACGCCCTCCCGGTCAGGGAGCGCGCCGGTCCCGGGCGCCGAGCCCCTCGTCGTCCGAGTCGACCCACAGCGACGGGTCGTACGGCGCGTCCGAGATGGTGACGAGGTCGGGGCGCTTGGGTGCGGTCGGTGTGGCGGCGGCGTCGCGCAGCAGGGCGACGCTCTCGCGCAGGTGGTTGGCGTCGGCACGGACGCGGCGCATCTCCAGGCCGCCGGTACCGAGCTGCTTCTCCAGGCGTCCCAGCGAGCGGAACAGCTCGTCGAGGCTGCGCTGGACTGACGTCAGTTCGTCGTGAACGGACATGACTTGCCCTCACTTCCGCGGGTCCTTCGAGGCCCAAGGCGGCAACGCTCATGCGCCTGCGAGTGTTGCGCGTCACACCTTGTGCTGTGAAGGGATGTGCATCGATTGGCCGAGGCGTGCGGGTGCACCCTGCGGTGCGTTGCGCCGCACGGGTGGCTTCCCGCCCGTGACCGCCGTGTCGCCCTGTGTTGCCGAACCCTTTCCTCTTCAGTGGCCGCATACATCAGATGAACTCCAAATACCGCCAAAAGTGATCATAACGCCCGCGGCTTCCCGGAGGTAGCACAGATGTCCCAGCACGGCGTCGGCCCGCGTGCGGTCACGCGCTCGGTCGCCTTCCTCACCGCGGGTGTGCTCGCGGTGCCCGCGCTCACCGGATGCGGCTCCGAGGACCCGGCGGGCAAGCCGCTCGCCGCACCGGACATCCAGCCCGCGGGCCGCGACCGGATCGCCGACGGCGGCACCCTGCGCTGGGCAGTGGACTCCGTGCCCGACACCCTGAACACCTTCCAGTCGGACGCCGACGCCACCACCCTCCGCGTCGCCCAGGCCGTCCTGCCGTCGATGTTCCGGATGAACGCCGACGGCCGCCCGGAGCGCAACCCCGCCTACCTGGAGTCCGCCGAGGTCGTCGAGACCGAGCCCAAGCAGGTCGTCCTGTACAAGCTGAACCAGCAGGCCGTCTGGAGCGACGGCCGGGAGATCGGCGCTGCCGACTTCGCCGCCCAGTGGCGCGCCCTGTCCGGCAAGGACACCGCCTACTGGACCGCCCGCAACGCCGGCTACGACCGCATCCAGAAGATCGAGCGCGGGGACGACGCCCTGGAGGTCAGGGTCACCTTCAGCCGCCCCTACGCCGACTGGCGGTCGCTGTTCTCGCCGCTGTACCCCAAGGACGTCATGGGCACCCCGGACTCCTTCAACGACGGGGCCCGCAAGAAGCTCAAGGTGACCGCCGGTCCCTTCACGGTGAAGAAGGTCGACCGCAAGGACGACGAGATCACCCTCGCCCGCAACCCGCGCTGGTGGGGCGAGCCCGCCAAGCTCTCCGAGATCGTGCTGCGCACCGTGCCGCGCGACAAGCGGGCCGCGGAGCTGGCCGCCGGCACCCTCGACGTGGCCGAGATCGACCCCTCCGCGGCCCGCCGCATCACCGTCGCCGCCCGCCCCCAGAGCTCCAGCAGCCCGCTGATGGGCCCCGGCGCCGACCGGTCCACCGCGGACGCCCCGCGCTCCCGGGCCGTCGCCAAGGGCTCCGACGAGAAGGCCGCGGACGAGGAGACCGTCGACCGCAAGAAGCCGCGCAAGGCGGCCGCCAAGTACGCCCGGCAGCAGCAGGCCCTGCGCGGCTTCGAGGTGCGCAAGTCCCTGGAGCCGGCCTTCACCCAGCTCGCCCTGAACGGCGCCGAGGGCCCGCTCGCCGACGAGCGCGTCCGCAGGGCCGTCGCCCGCGCCCTCGACCGCAGGGAACTGGCCGAGACCGTCCTGAAGCCCCTGGGCCTGCCCGCCGTCCCGGTCGGCAGCCACCTGGCCCTGTCCGGCCAGGCCCACTACGCCGACAACAGCGGCGCCCTCGGCGGCCAGGACACCAAGGAGGCCCAGGCCCTGCTCGCGGATGCCGGGTGGGTGCGCGGCGGCCCCCTCAAGGAGCAGAAGAAGAAGGAGAAGGAAGAGGAGAAGGCGGCCGGCGCGGAGGGCGAGAAGGCCGTCGGCGAGGACAACAAGGCGCACGGCGGACAGGACCCCGCCGACCACCTCGCCCCCGACGGCAAGCAGTACAAGCACCCGGCCCGGGGCGGCGCCCCCGGCGCGTACGCCCCCAAGGGCACCGCCGCCCCGGCGAACCGCGAGGCCGCGCCGCTCGCCAAGAACGGCAAGCCCCTCACGCTCCGCTTCGTGCTCCCCTCCGGACCCGGCTCCCAGACACTGCGCACGGTCGCCGACCGCATCTCCCGCATGCTTCAGCGCGTCGGCATCGGCACGGACATCTCCAAGGTCTCCGACGAGTCCTACTTCAGGGACCACATCGCGTCCGGCCAGTACGACCTCGCCCTGTACTCCTGGCCGGCCACCGCCTTCCCCGCCACCGACGCCCGCCCCGTCTACGCCAAGCCCGTCCCGGCCGCCGACGGCTCCCTGAACGTCGAGCAGAACTACACCCGCGTCGGCACCGACCAGGTCGACCAGCTCTTCGACGAGGCCGTGTCCACCCTCGACGAGAGCAAGTCCCGCTCCCTGCTCCGCAAGGCCGACTCCCGCATCTGGGCGGCGGCCGGCTCCATCCCCCTCTACCAGCGCCCCCAGCTCATCGCGGCCCGCAAGACCCTCGTGAACACCGGAGCGTTCGGCTTCGGCACGCCGGTCTACGAGGACATGGGCTTCCTGAAGAAGGGCGCGAAGCCGGCGGCGGGGCCGTCGGCGAAGGGGTCACCTGTCGCGTAGCTCCCTTGCCGTCCCGCCCCGGCGCCCGCACCATGAGCCCAGCAGCGATCACGGTGCGGGCGCGGGCGTTGGCGCACGGGGGAAGAGGAGCCGGCGGATGCGCGGCACGGTACGGCTGACCTGCACGGCAGGGTTGATCACCGGATCCTGGTGACAGGGTTGACGGCATGTTCGGGGGACAGGGCGACGACGAGGCTGACCAGGGCCGTACGCCCGACAGGGCCGCGGTGAAGGCCTGTGCGAACGGCACCTTCACCTGGTCGCACGTCGCCACGCGGGACCGGCTGACCGGGGTCTGGCGAGCCGGAGCGGCTCGGCGCGGGCGCCGGAGCCCTTGAGGACGAGGCCGTGCAGGCCGGGGCGGGGATCTGGGGGCGGCAGCCCCAGCGGGGCCGGGCGCTGACGCCGAGTACCTCGAAACAGGAGCTGACCTGCACCGATGCATCCCGGCTCACCCCCGCACCCGCGGACCCGTACCATGGGGTGAGGCCGTGGCATGTTGAGCCCGGCAGGGCCCGCGCACCACCGACGTACGCGCAGGGCATTCCTCACACTCCGGGAGTACGCCTTCTTATGGCCACGCGCCACGACATCCGCAACGTCGCCATCGTCGCCCACGTCGACCACGGCAAGACCACCATCGTCGACGGCATGCTGAAGCAGGCCGGCGCCTTCGCCGCGCACCAGCTCGACTCGGTCGACGACCGCATGATGGACTCGAACGACCTGGAGCGTGAGAAGGGCATCACGATCCTGGCCAAGAACACGGCGGTGAAGTACCACCCGAAGGACGGGGGGGACGTCATCACCATCAACATCATCGACACCCCCGGCCACGCCGACTTCGGCGGCGAGGTGGAGCGTGGTCTGTCGATGGTGGACGGTGTCGTCCTGCTCGTGGACGCCTCCGAGGGCCCGCTCCCGCAGACCCGCTTCGTGCTGCGCAAGGCGCTCCAGCAGCGGCTGCCCGTCATCCTGTGCATCAACAAGACGGACCGCCCGGACTCCCGGATCGACGAGGTCGTCAACGAGACCTACGACCTCTTCCTCGACCTGGACGCCGACGAGGAGCAGATCGAGTTCCCGATCGTCTACGCCTGCGGCCGCGACGGCATCGCCTCGCTCACCAAGCCGGAGAACGGCACGGTCCCGGCCGACTCCACCAGCCTGGAGCCGTTCTTCTCCACGATCCTGGAGCACATCCCGGCCCCGACCTACGACGAGGCCGCCCCGCTCCAGGCCCACGTCACCAACCTGGACGCCGACAACTTCCTCGGCCGTATCGCGCTGCTCCGCGTCGAGCAGGGTGAGCTGCGCAAGGGCCAGACGGTCGCGTGGATGAAGCGCGACGGGTCCGTCAGCAGCGTCCGCATCTCCGAGCTGATGATGACCGAGGCGCTCACCCGCAAGCCGGCGGAGATGGCCGGCCCCGGTGACATCTGCGCCGTGGCCGGTATCCCGGACATCATGATCGGCGAGACCCTGGCCGACCCGGAGAACCCGGTCGCGCTGCCGCTCATCACGGTCGACGAGCCGGCGATCTCCATGGTCATCGGCACCAACACCTCCCCGCTGGTCGGCCGCGGCGCCACCGGCAAGGGCGCCGACAACAAGGCGGCCGTCAAGGACCGCAAGGTCACCGCCCGCCAGGTCAAGGACCGCCTCGACCGCGAGCTGATCGGTAACGTCAGCCTCCGGGTGCTGGACACCGAGCGGCCGGACGCCTGGGAGGTGCAGGGCCGTGGTGAGCTGGCGCTGGCCATCCTGGTCGAGACGATGCGCCGTGAGGGCTTCGAGCTGACCATCGGCAAGCCGCAGGTCGTCACCAAGGAGATCGACGGCAAGGTCTACGAGCCGGTCGAGCGCATGACGATCGACGTCCCCGAGGAGCACATGGGCGCCGTCACGCAGCTGATGGGCGTCCGCAAGGGCCGCATGGACAACATGTCCAACCACGGCTCCGGCTGGGTCCGCATGGAGTTCGTCGTACCCTCGCGCGGCCTCATCGGCTTCCGGACCGAGTTCCTGACCCAGACCCGCGGCACGGGCATCGGCCACTCCATCCACGAGGGCTTCGAGCCCTGGTTCGGCACCCTCCAGACCCGTAGCAACGGCTCCCTGGTCGCCGACCGCGCCGGTGCGGTCACCGCCTTCGCGATGACCAACCTCCAGGAGCGCGGCGTGCTGTTCGTGGAGCCTGGCACCGAGGTGTACGAGGGCATGATCGTCGGCGAGAACTCCCGCGCCGACGACATGGACGTCAACATCACCAAGGAGAAGAAGCTCACCAACATGCGGTCGTCCACGGCCGATGTGACCGAGTCGATCGTCCCGCCGCGCAAGCTGTCGCTGGAGCAGTCCCTGGAGTTCTGCCGCGACGACGAGTGCGTCGAGGTCACCCCGGAGGCCGTGCGCATCCGCAAGGTGAACCTGGACGCCCGCGAGCGCGCCCGCGCCGCGAGCCGCGCCAAGCACGGCTGACGCCTGCCGTTCGACGACACCGGGCACCCCGCGCTAGGCGGGGTGCCCGGTGTCGTCGGTGCCGTCGTAAAGCGGAGGGAAAGCGAAGGGAAGGGTAGGGAAAACCCTCGATTTGCCGGGGACGGCCGTCCGGCGCGCCCTGTTCGCACTACCCTGCTGCGGAAGTGCCGCGCTCTGCCCGCGCACAGGCCTGTACAACGGCCTTGCGGCGATGGCCACTTGAGCGAGCGGCAGCCACGGTTGGCAGCCTGCACGGCAGCCACCGCAGCCGCAAGCGGTTTATCTCATTCTCGCGTCCGGAATGCGGACACGTGCCACCGATAGATGTGTAACAAGTCCGTTTCGCAGGGATCTTTCACCAAACCCTTTGTCCGGATTTTGGAAGAAGTAGGCGCGAGCTGTGATCGAACCGAGACCTCGAGAGTGTGGTTCGCTCCTGGCGCATGGCAGATAGTTAGGCGCGTAGAGCTCGGATGAACGGGTCACTCGCTGGAGGCGGCGCCGACTCACGAGCGCGGGGGCACCTGACGATTTCCGGCACCGGCGACGGGCGGTGGCGGTGGTCTGTCTGTGCTCCCTTTGCGGTGAACCAATGACTTCATAGGAGGAACCCATGCGCGGTGCCAAGAGCGCCAAGTGGGTCGCGGGGGCGATAGTCGTCGCCCTGGCCGCCACCGCCTGCGGCGGCGGCGACGACAGTGCCGGCGACGACATGAACAAGGGGAAGGCCGACCCGAACGGCATCGTCACTGCGCAGCTGAGCGAGCCTCAGAACCCGCTGCAGCCGGCCAACGCCAAGGAGAGCCAGGGCAGCCGCGTGCTGCGCACGATCTTCGCCGGCCTGGTCGACTACGAGCCCGGCACCGGCAAGCTCGAGTACGTCAACGCCGAGTCCGTCACGCCGAACGACGACTCGTCCGAGTGGACCGTCAAGCTCAAGCCGGGCTGGAAGTTCCACGACGGCACCCCGGTCACCGCCAAGTCCTACGTGGACTCGTGGAACTGGTCGGCCAACATCAAGAACAACCAGACCAACTCCAGCTGGTTCTCCGACATCGTGGGCTTCGAGGACGTGCACCCGGAGAAGGGTGCCCCGAAGAGCGACAAGATGTCGGGCCTGAAGGTCGTCGACGACAACACCTTCACCATCAAGCTGACGCAGCCGGTCTCGTACTTCGCGTACAAGCTGGGCTACGACGTGTGGGCGCCGCTGCCCGAGGCCTTCTTCAAGGACCCGAAGGCGTTCGGCGAGAAGCCGATCGGCAACGGCCCGTACAAGTTCGTCTCCTGGGAGCACAACAAGCTCATCAAGGTCCGCAAGTTCGCGGACTACAAGGGCCCGAACGTCGCCAAGAACGGCGGTATCGACTTCAAGAACTACACGACCGCCGACGCCGCGTACTCGGACCTGCGCTCCGACAACGTGGACTGGATCGAGCAGGTCCCGACCACCGCGCTGACGAACTACAAGACGGACCTCGGCGACCGCGCCATCGACCAGCCGTACTCGGCCGTCCAGTCGATCGTCCCGGCGTTCTACACCAAGCAGTTCAAGGACATCGACCCCAAGGTCATCCAGGGTCTGTCCATGGCGATCGACCGCCAGACGATCACCAAGACCGTCCTCCAGGGCACGCGTACCCCGGCCGACTCCTACGTCGCCCCGGGCGTCCTCGGCTACAAGAAGGGCGCGCTCGGCGACATCGTCAAGTTCGACCCGGCCCAGGCCAAGAAGCTCATCAAGGACGGCGGCGGCGTCCCGGGCAACAAGATCCAGATCCAGTACAACGCCGACCAGGACCACAAGCCCTGGGTCGACGCGGTCTGCAACTCGATCCGCAAGTCCGTCGGCGTGGAGTGCACCGGCGACCCGAAGCCGACCTTCCAGGCCGACCTGGACACCCGTGACAAGCACGAGGTCAAGTCCATGTACCGCGGTGGCTGGGTGCTCGACTACCCGGTCAACTCGAACTTCATGCGCGACCTGTACGGCTCCACGGCGGCCGGCAACACCAGCGGCTACTCCAACAAGGAGTTCGACAAGCTGAGCTCCGAGGCGGACAAGGCCAGCTCGATCGACGAGACCGTGAAGCTGTACCAGCAGGCGGAGCAGCTCCTCGCCAAGGACATGCCGGCGATCCCGCTCTGGTTCTACAAGGTCAACAGCGGTCAGTCCAAGAACATCCTGGGCAAGATCGAGTACGGCCAGGACGGTGACCCGATCTTCGACACCATCCAGGTCAAGCAGAAGTAACAAGACGACCGCAGGCCGGTGCCGCCCCTCCCAAAAAAGGGGAGCGGCACCGGCCCGTAGGCACAGGCCTCCACCTCACCCCCTCACCTGCGGTAGATGAGTGCGCAGGCCTCGCCGACCCCTCACGGCATGGAGGCGCAAGATGGGGCGCTACGCCGCCAGGCGACTGCTCCAGATGATCCCGATCTTCATCGGGACAACTCTGTTGATCTTCTTGATGGTCCACATCCTGCCGGGCGACCCGGTCCGGGCCATCTACGGGGACAAGGCTCCCGATCCCGCACAGATCGCGCAGATCAAGCGCGAGTACGGCTTCGACAAGCCCGTCCTCGAGCAGTACTTCCACTACATGCTGAATCTCCTCAAGGGAGACTTCGGCAGCAACCTCGCGGGGCGCCCGGTCGCCGACCTGATGGCCGACGCCTTCCCGGTGACCCTGCGCCTGACGCTGCTGGCCATCACCATCGAGATCATCATCGGTGTGGGCCTCGGCGCGTGGGCCGGTCTGCGGGCCGGTAAGGCCGCCGACACGGGCGTGCTGGTCTTCACCCTGACGGTGATCTCCATCCCCGTGTTCGTGCTGGGCTTCATCGCCCGGTTCATCTTCGCCGACGAACTCGGCTGGCTGCCGCCCAACGTCCAGGACTCCACGGACTACTCGCAGTTGTTCCTGCCGGCGTTCGTCCTGGCCATGCTGTCCATGGCCTACGTGGCCCGGCTGACCCGGACGACGTTCGCCGAGAACCTGCGGGCCGACTACATGCGCACCGCGCTCGCCAAGGGCCTGCCCCGGCGCCGCATCATCGGTGTCCACCTGCTGCGCAATTCGCTGATCCCGGTCGTCACCTTCGTCGGCACCGACGTCGGCGGCTTCATCGGCGGCGCGGTCATCACCGAGGGCATCTTCAACATCCAGGGTGTCGGCAACCTCCTCTACAGGGCGATCCAGACGAGCGAGGGCTCGACGGTCACGGGTGTGGTGACGGTGCTCGTCCTCGTCATCCTCCTGATCAACCTGCTCATCGACCTGCTGTACGCGGTCCTGGACCCGAGGATCCGGTATGCCTGACGTGACCAAGGCCCAGACCACCGACGCCGCGACCGTGGACGCCGTGGCCCCGCCTGCCGTCGACAGGGCCGGCAAGCAGAGCGCGCAGAAGACCGAGAAGCCCCGCTCCCTGTGGGGCGACGCCTGGTACGACCTGCGGCACCGGCCCATGTTCTGGATCTCCTCGGTGCTGCTGGTCCTGCTGCTCGTGATCGCCGCGTTCCCCGGCATGTTCACCAGCGTCGACCCGCGCGACGGCGACCTGGTCCACCACTACCTGGGCAAGCCGGAGCTGAGCCACTTCTTCCAGCCCGACTGGTTCGGCTACGACCAGCAGGGCCGCTCCATCTACGCCCGCGTCATCCACGGCACCCGCGCCTCGATCCTCGTCGGCGTGTGCGTCACCGTGGCCGTCACGCTGCTCGGCGGTCTGCTCGGCATGCTGGCGGGCTACTTCGGCGGCTGGATCGACTCGGTGATCTCCCGGATCGTCGACATCTTCTTCGGCCTGCCGTTCCTGCTCGGCACCATGGTCGTCCTGAACGCCTTCACCGAGCGCAAGGTGTACGTGGTCATCCTGGCCCTGGCCTTCCTGGGCTGGACCTCGATCGCCCGCGTCACGCGCAGCTCCGTCATCACGGCCAAGCAGGCCGACTACGTGACGGCGGCCCGGGCGCTGGGCGCCGGCACCACGCGGATCCTGTTCCGCCACGTGATGCCGAACGCCGTCGCGCCGACCATCGTCGTGGCCACGATCGCCCTCGGCGGTTACATCTCGGCCGAGGCGACGCTGTCGTTCCTCGGCCTCGGCCTCAGCGACCCGACGATCTCGTGGGGCATCGACATCTCCGAGGGCAGCAAGGTGATCCGGGACAACCCGCACACGCTGCTGTTCCCGGCGGGCATGCTCAGCCTCACGGTCTTCGCGTTCATCATGCTCGGCGACGCGGTCCGCGACGCCCTTGACCCGAAGCTGCGCTGAGGAGGGCGTACGTGACCACCATCGACAAGACCAGGAACGTGCCCGAGCCGCGAGGCGCGGCCGAGGGCGATGTTCCCCTGCTCGAAGTGCGCGACCTGCACGTCGAGTTCCACACCCGTGACGGTGTGGCCAAGGCCGTCAACGGCGTCAACTACACCGTGAGCTCCGGCGAGACGCTCGCCGTGCTCGGCGAGTCCGGCTCCGGCAAGTCCGTGACCGCCCAGGCGATCATGGGCATCCTCGACATGCCGCCCGGGCGGATCCCGCAGGGCCAGATCCTGTACCGGGGCGAGGACATGCTCACCATGTCGGGCGACGCCCGGCGCAAGATCCGGGGCAGGAAGATCGCGATGATCTTCCAGGACGCGCTGTCCGCGCTGAACCCGGTGCTGTCCGTCGGCTACCAGCTCGGCGAGATGTTCCGCGTCCACCAGGGCCTGAGCAAGAAGGACGCCAAGGCCAAGGCCATCGAGCTGATGGACCGCGTGAAGATCCCGGCCGCGAAGGAACGCGTCGGCGACTATCCGCACCAGTTCTCCGGCGGTATGCGCCAGCGCATCATGATCGCGATGGCGCTCGCCCTGGAGCCGGACCTGATCATCGCCGACGAGCCCACCACGGCCCTCGACGTGACGGTCCAGGCCCAGGTCATGGACCTGCTCTCGGACCTGCAGCGCGAGTACAACATGGGCCTGATCCTGATCACCCATGACCTCGGCGTCGTCGCCGACGTCGCCGACAAGATCGCGGTGATGTACGCGGGCCGGATCGTGGAGACCGCGCCCGTCCACGAGCTGTACAAGCGGCCCGCGCACCCCTACACCAAGGGTCTGCTCGAGTCGATCCCGCGCCTGGACCAGAAGGGCCAGGACCTGTACGCCATCAAGGGTCTGCCGCCCAACCTGACGCGTATCCCGTCCGGTTGTGCCTTCAACCCGCGGTGCCCGCAGGCGCAGGACATCTGCCGTACGGACGTCCCGCCGCTGCACCCGGTCACCGAGCGGGACGGCGGCGAGCTGGTCGGCCGCGGCAGCGCGTGCCACTTCTGGAAGGAGACGATCCATGGCTGAGCAGGACAAGAAGGGCGAGTCCATGGACGCCACCCCCAACGTCACCGAGGTGGAGACGGTCGACGCGGCCACCGACGAGGAGGCCGTCGCGGCGATCGAAGCGCCGGTCGAGCGCGGTGAGCCCATCCTGCAGGTCCGCAACCTGGTCAAGCACTTCCCGCTGACCCAGGGGATCCTGTTCAAGCGTCAGATCGGCGCGGTCAAGGCCGTGGACGGGGTCTCCTTCGACCTCTACCAGGGTGAGACGCTCGGCATCGTGGGCGAGTCCGGCTGTGGCAAGTCCACGGTCGCCAAGCTGCTGATGATGCTGGAGAAGGCGAGCGCGGGCGAGATCTTCTACAAGGGCCAGGACATCACCAAGCTGTCCGGGCGCGCCCTGAAGGCGGTCCGCCGCAACATCCAGATGGTCTTCCAGGACCCGTACACGTCGCTCAACCCCCGTATGACGGTGGGCGACATCATCGGGGAGACCTTCGAGATCCACCCGGAGGTGGCGCCGAAGGGCGACCGCCGCCGCAAGGTCCAGGACCTGCTGGACGTGGTCGGCCTCAACCCCGAGTACATCAACCGCTACCCGCACCAGTTCTCGGGCGGTCAGCGCCAGCGCATCGGCATCGCCCGCGGCCTGGCGCTCAACCCCGAGATCATCATCTGCGACGAGCCGGTCTCCGCGCTGGACGTGTCCGTCCAGGCGCAGGTCATCAACCTGATGGAGAAGCTCCAGGACGAGTTCAACCTGTCCTACCTCTTCATCGCGCACGACCTGTCGATCGTCCGGCACATCTCGGACCGGGTGGGTGTGATGTACCTGGGCAAGATGGCCGAGATCGGTACGGACACGGAGATCTACGACCACCCGACCCACCCCTACACGCAGGCCCTGCTCTCCGCGGTCCCGGTCCCCGACCCGGAGTCCCGCGAGGGCCGCGAACGCATCATCCTCACCGGCGACGTCCCGTCCCCGGCCAACCCGCCCTCGGGCTGCCGCTTCCGCACCCGCTGCTGGAAGGCCCAGGACAAGTGCGCCCAGGAGACCCCTCTCCTGGCCATCCCCGAGCGTTTCAAGGGCGAGGACACCCCGGCGGCCCACGAGTCGGCCTGCCACTTCGCCGAGGAGAAGGACGTGGTCCACGCGGCCTGACGGCCCGGTATGGCATCCCTTCCGGTTCCCGGCCCTTCTCGTCGAAGGCGCCGGGAACCGGTGCTCGAGGATCTGGATTGCTGCATCACATCGAACTCTGGGTTCCCGACCTTCCCCGGGCGACCCGCGCATGGGGCTGGCTCCTCGGCAGGCTCGGCTACGACCCGTATCAGGAGTGGGAGCGCGGCCGCAGTTGGCGGCTCGGTCCGACGTACCTCGTCGTCGAGCAGTCACCGGCGATGAGTGCCGCCGAGCACGACCGCACGAGGCCGGGCCTCAACCACCTGGCCTTCCATGCCGGGACGCCGGCGGACGTCGACGCGCTGGCTCGGGACGCCCCGGCACACGGCTGGGAGCCTCTTTTCGCCGACCGCTACCCGCACGCCGGAGGCTCCGGGCACTACGCCGCCTACCTCACCAACAGCGACGGGTTCGAGGTCGAGCTGGTCGCTGCCGAAGTGCCCGTAAACCCCCGCGAACTGCGTTAACACGCAGGCAACTTCGCCGACCCGGTTCCGATATACGGACGCGTCAGGCTGGACAGCGTACGGCCGTGCGGGTGCCGTAAACGGGCCGGGGCGCGCCATGTCGCCCCGGCCCGTTGCCGTGTTCAGGTGCCGGTGATGCCCAGGGACCGCTTCAGGAAGTCGACCTGGAGCAGGAGCAGGTTCTCCGCGACCTGTTCCTGGGGGGTGATGTGGGTGACCCCGGACAGCGGCAGCACCTCGTGCGGGCGGCCGGCGGCCAGGAGGGCCGAGGACAGGCGCAGGGCGTGGGCGACGACCACGTTGTCGTCGGCGAGGCCGTGCACGATCATCAGCGGGCGGTGCGGCTCGGCGGGGGAGGACAGGCCGTCCGCCGTGACGAGGGAGCTGCGCGCGTACGCGTCCGGCTGCTCGGCCGGGTCCCCCAGGTAGCGCTCCGTGTAGTGCGTGTCGTACAGGTGCCAGTCCGTCACCGGCGCCCCCGCGATCCCCGCGTGGAAGACGTCCGGCCGGCGCAGCACCGCGAGGCCCGCCAGCCAGCCGCCGAAGGACCAGCCGCGGATCGCCACCCGGGACAGGTCCAGCGGATACCTCTTCGCCAGGTCCTCCAGGGCCTCCACCTGGTCGTCCAGGGAGAGCGTGAAGTCCTGGTGGATCCCCTTCTCCCAGGCGGGGGAGCGGCCCGGGGTGCCCCGGCCGTCCGCGACGACCACCGCGAATCCCTGGTCCGCGAACCACTGTGAGGTCAGGTGCGGGTTGTGGGCCGCGAGGACCCGCTGCCCGTGCGGCCCGCCGTACGGGTCCATGAGCACCGGCAGGGGGGTGTCACCGGCGTAGTCCCGAGGCATAAGCACGGCGCACGGGATGCGACGTGCGCCCCCCTCGGTGAGCGTCACGCGGGGGGACATAGCGGGGTCTTCTGCGTACGAAGGGACAACAACCGTCGGTTTCCCGTCGCGCAGTACCTGCACCCGCGCACCTGGCCGATCCAGCGCCGCGGAGACCAGAACCGTCACGTCCCCGGCCCGCACCGCCGAGTGCACGCCCGGCTCCCGCGACACCCGCTCCACTCCCAGCTCGCTCACCCGGTACACATGCACCTGGCCGGTCTCCGCCTCGGCGGCCTCCTCGCCCGCCGACGCCGAGATCAGCACGTCGTCGTCGGAGACGTCCAGCACGGCCCGCACATGCAGCTGCGCCCCCGTGAGCGGCCGGTCCCCGACCGCCAGCAGCCGCGCACCGCCCTCGTCCGCGATCCGCACCAGCCGCCCGGCCGGACTCCAGCACGGCACCCCGGGGAAAAGATCAAGCCAAATCCGATCTTCGTCGGCGTGCACCATCCGGGTCGCGCCCGACTCCGGATCCACCGCGAGGATCACCTGGCTGCGCTGGTCGCGCGCCTGGACGAGCAGCAGCGGCGCGCCCGCCGCTGACCAGTGCACACGTGCCAGATACGGGTACCGCGCCCGGTCCCAGGCGACCTCCGTGCGCGCCCCGTCCAGGCCGATCACGAACAGCCGTACGTCCGCGTTGCCGGTGCCCGCCGCCGGATACGCCACCCGCTGCGGCTCTCGTTCCGGATGCGCCGGGTCGGAGATCCACCACCGGTCCACCGGCGTGTCGTCCGCGCGCGCCACGAGCAGCCGGTCCGACTCCGGCGCCCACCAGAAGCCGCGCGACCGCCCCATCTCCTCGGCCGCGATGAACTCGGCCAGTCCATATGAGACATTTTCCGACTCCGGCTCGGCGAGCGCCCGGTCGCCGTCCCCCTCCGCGCCCACGACGCGCAGCGCACCCTGCGCGACGTAGGCGACATACCGCCCGTCGGGCGACGGACGCGGGTCGATCACCGGCCCGGGCGTGGGCAGTTCACGCGCCGTCCCGGCCCGCAGCTCGGCCGCGAAAAGCCGCCCTGACAAGGCGAAAGAGGCCAACTCGACGGCCGTGTCGGTGGCGTATCCTACGATGCCGGCGCCGCCCTCCCGGCTGCGCTCACGCCGGGCGCGCTCCTCGGGTGAGAGGTCCTCCGAGGCCCCGCCCAGCAGGGCGCGGGGGTCGGCGGCCACGCGCTCCCCGCCCTCCTCCGTGTCGAGGACCCACAGTGAGTTCGCCCGGTCCGTACCGGAACCGGAGCGCAGGAACACGACACGTGAACCGTCGGGCGCCACAGTGAACGAACGCGGCGCGCCGAGCGTGAAGCGCTGGGTACGGGCGTGCCGCCGGGGGAAGGAGTCAGGCTCGGTCGTCATGCCCTGACCATATTGGCCATGCGCCCCCTTGTGCGGCCGTGCGCCGATCGATGCGCACGGACGGATAGTTATGATCAATGTCGCATAGTGGGTATGAACCTGCTGGCTGCTGTACGGATTTGATGCCCCCATAGTCCGACCCCCCGCGCCCTCGTGGATCTTTGGAGGTGAGCCGCCGTGGCACTCTCGATTTCGGCGGTGGTGCTGCTGGCGATCATCGTCTTCCTGCTGATCAAGAAGTCGGGACTGAAGGCGGGGCATGCGATCGTCTGCATGCTGCTCGGCTTCTATCTCGCCTCCTCGACCGTCGCTCCCACGATCAACGAGCTGACGACCAACATCGCGGGCATGATCGGCAGCATCAAGTTCTGACCGCGTGACCTCGTAGGCTGGGGTCCATGACGGAACTGCCCGACCGGCGTCTGCTGCTGGTGCACGCGCACCCGGACGACGAGTCGATCAACAACGGCGCGACCATGGCCAGGTACGCGGCCGAGGGTGCCCACGTCACCCTGGTCACGTGCACCCTCGGCGAGCGCGGCGAGGTCATCCCGCCCGAGCTCGCGCACCTGAGCGGTCCCGCCCTGGGCCAGCACCGCCGCCGGGAGCTCACCGCCGCCATGGCCGAGCTCGGCGTCCGGGACTTCCGCCTGCTCGGCGGCGCCGGACGCTACAGCGACTCCGGGATGATGGGCCTGCCCGACAACGACGACCCCGGCTGCTTCTGGCAGGCCGACGTCGACGAGGCCGCCGCACACCTCGTCGAGGTGATCCGCGAGGTACGTCCCCAGGTCCTCGTCACCTACGACGACAACGGGGGCTACGGCCACCCCGACCACATCCAGGCCCACCGCGTCGCCATGCGGGCCGTCGAGCTGGCCGCCGAGTCGGGCTGGACGATCCCCAAGGTCTACTGGAACCGGGTCCCCCGGCCGGTTGTGGAGGAATCCTTCGCCCGGCTCCGCGAGGACCTGCCCGGCACGCCCTTCACCAAGGCGGCCGACGTCGACGACGTTCCGGGTGTCGTGGCCGAGGAGCGGATCACCACCGTCGTCGACGGCACCGCGCACGCCGCCGCCAAAGCCGCCGCGATGCGCGCCCACGCCACCCAGATCAGCGTGTCCGGGCCGTACTTCGCGCTGTCCAACGAACTCGCCCAGCCGATCCTCACGACCGAGTACTACGAGCTGGTGCGGGGCGAGCGGGGCCCCGGCGAACGGGAGACGGACCTGTTCGCCGGTGTCGAGGAGTCCTCATGAGCGACCGGAGTCCGATGCTCGCCCAGCCGATGCGGCCGCCCTCCGCCGGACGGGCCGCCGCCTGTGCGGGTTTCTTCCTGCTCGGGGCCGTGATCGGCGCGGCTGGGGCACTGGTGCAGCCCGCGTGGTTCCCGGGCGGGCTGCTGCTCGCCCTCGCCGGTGAGGCCGGGCTCGTCCTCGGTGCCGCGCGGGTCACCCGCGGGCGGGCCGGGGGCGTAGCGGCCGCCGCCGGCTGGATGCTCTCCGTGGTGCTGCTCACCGCCAGCCGCCCGGAGGGCGACTTTCTCTTCGCGGCCGGCGGAGGCTCCTATCTCTTCCTGCTCGGCGGCATCGCTGTGGCTGTGATCTGCGCCACCCTCGCCCCGAGGCGGCAACCGGACGGCGAACCCGTCCGACTTGGCAAGTGACGTACCACTTCGCCAGGACGCGCCCGTGGGGGTCCGGTGTGAGTTTCCCCAGCGGTCCTGAGATACGGGTGAGAAGTGGCCAGTATGGTGGTGCGCGCCGCCGAGCTGCCCGCGTGAGGTTGTGTCGGGCGGCGGAGCCAACCGGGAGAACCTGCCTTGAGTCGTGAAACTGACACTCCGTCCTCCGGGCCCAACGGGCGCGGCGGAGCCGCCTACCCGTCGGGTACGCCGCCGTACGGGACCCCGACGGTGTCCGACGGCGGTACGGAAGCGGGCCGTTCGGCCACGCGGCCGGAGGAACGCAAGACCGAGACCACGCTGACGACCCGGATCCGGATCAACATCCCCGGGTCACGGCCCATTCCGCCGGTCGTGGTGCGCAAGCCCGTCGCGGATGCGGAGGGCTCCGGCGACATCAGTACCGGTTCCGGCGCGAGAGCGGGCAGCGAAGCGAAGGCTCCGGGCGCCGCCCCGCCCGGGGGCACCGGCACGGTCGAGCCCGCTGCCGAGTCCGGCCCGTCCGGTCCGTCGGGCCAGTCCGGTGAGGACAAGCCGACCAGTGACTGGTTCGCGCCGCGCAAGTCCGGCTCGGGCAAGCCCGGTCAGGGCGGCGGCTCCACCAACGGGGCCGGTCTGCCGGGCGGTTCGGGTCCGGCCGCGGGTGGTTCCGGCCGTACCGGTTCGGGCGGCCCCGCGGCGGGCGGTTCCGGTGCGGGTGGTTCCGGTACCGGGCGGCCCGGTGGCGTGGTCGGTTCCATGAGCAGGCCCGGCGGCTCCCGGTCCGGCGGCACGAACGGCGCGGGGCTTCCCGGCGGGGCGACCGGCGGCCCCATCGCGCCCGGGCACGGCGGCGGCACGGGCTCCTTCGACGTCACCGAGGCACTGGCGGCGGGCCCCCTCGGCAACGGTTCACGTCCGGCCCCCGGCGGTGACGGCGGCGAGACGCGCCGCGACGACCTGCCGTACTTCTCGGAGAACGACCGTCTCAGCCAGAACGGCCAGGGCGGCTACGGCGGCCCGGGCGCTCCCCACGGCTACGGCGACGAGGGCGGCCCCGGCACCCAGGGCCCGGCCGGCCCGACGGGCGGCCCGGTCACCGGCGCCGGCCCGATGGCCCCACCGGCCGGCGGCCCCGGCGCCCCGGGCGGCTTCGACGAGCCGGGCGGCCCCGGCGGGCCTGCCGCTTTCAACGAGCAGGGTCGCGCGGGTGGCCCGGGCGGCTTCGACGAGCCCGGCAGGCCCGGTGGCCCGGGCGGCTTCAACGAGCCCGGTCGCTCCGGCGGCCCTGGCAGCCTCGGCGAGCCCGGCAGGCCCGGTGGTCCTGGCGCTTTCAACGAGCCCGGCCGCTCGGGTGGCCCCGGCGGCTTCGATGAGCCGGGCAGGCCTGGTGGCCCCGACAGCTTCGGCGAGCCCGGCAGGCCCGGCGCCTTCGACGATCCCGGTCGCCCCGGCACGCCCGGTGGCCCCGGCGCCCCCGGCGCCTTCAACGCCCCCGGCCGACCGGGCGGCCCCGGCGCCCCTGCCGGTCCCGGCGCCATAGGCGACCCCGCCGGCACGGGCGGACCCGGAGGACCTGCCGGTACGGCGGGGCCCGGAGGCCCCGGCCCCGGAAATCCTGGCGGCGCCCCCGGCCCCGCCGCTTCCACCGGCCACGGCCCCGGCGGCGGGATGAGCGACGACACCGCCATCCTCACCCCGCAGAAGCCGGCCCCCGAGCCCCCGGACGGCCAGGGCTACGGCCCCCGGCACGACAACGTCTCCGGGCACACCGTCACCAGCGGTATCCCGGTCGTACCGCCGGGCGCGGCCTCGTCGTTCGGTCCGGGCGCGCCCGGTGACGGCCCGGTGCCCCACACGGCCCCGAAGCTGCCCGAGCCGGTCTCCCCGCCCCCTGCGAGCTCCTCGAAGGCACCGAAGAAGAAGGGGCGCAGCAAGCTCGTGCTGCTCGCCGCCGGCCTGGTGGTCGTGGCCGGTGGCGTGTACGGCGCCGGACTGCTGATGAACCGCACCGACGTACCCAAGGGCACCAGCGTGCTCGGCGTGGACATCGGCGGCACCACCCGCGACGGCGCGGTCAAGAAGCTCAACGACGCCTTCGACGGCCGTGTGGGCAAGCCGCTGAAGCTGTCGGTCGACGGCAAGACCGTGTCCCTCGACCCGGACAAGGCGGGACTCCAGTTCGACATGGACGCCACGGCCGACGCGGCGGCGAAGAGCGACTACAACCCGGTCTCCGTGATCGGCTCGCTCTTCGGCAACCACCGCGTCGTCACGCCCGTCATGCCGGTCGACGAGGAGAAGCTGCACGCCTCCCTGGAGGACGCGGCGGGCGGCTCCGGCGCGTCGACCGACGGCACGATCAAGTTCGAGGGCGGCAAGGCCGTCCCCGTGTACGGCAAGACGGGCAAGGGCATCGACGTCGCCAAGTCGACCGCCGCGGTCGAGGAGGCGTACCGCACGCAGGTGGAGACCGGCACCCCCGGCACGGTGAACCTCCCGACCACCACCCGGCAGCCGACGGTCTCGAACGCCGAGGTCGACCGGGTGCTGAAGGACATCGCGCAGCCCGCGATGTCGGCCAAGGCCATCGTGCAGACCGACCCGGCGCACAGCATTCCGTTCGGCGCGCTGTCGCTGCCGAAGATCCTCAGCTTCAAGGCCGTCGACGGCAAGCTCGTGGACACGTACAATCTCAAGGCCCTCCAGGAGGCGTACGGCACCACGTTCGACGGCGTGAAGATCGAGGGCGCGAGCGGCAAGCGCGACGTCACGCCGCAGGACGTCGTCACCGCGCTGCGCGAGGCCCTGCGCGGCAAGACGCCGGCGGAACGCACCGTGGTCATCGACACCACCCCGAACTGACCTCCGGCCGCCCGGCCGCACGAAGCCCCTGCCCACACCGGACAGGGGCTTTCGTCGCTGTCACCCGAGAGGCGTGACATCTGTCACGCGGCACTCCGGACGCGCGGCACGGCCCCCGCCGACACCCACGAAGTCTCAGGGGCGCGGGGCTGTATCGATATGCGGCTCCGCCGCGCGGGCGCGATCGACCACAACGCACCCGCACTCGCACTCGCCCATGAACGAGGTCCCCACGGCGAGAAGGCGTCAGTTGAGCATCGCCCTGGCCGCGTGAGCCTCTCCCCGCACCCGCTCGGCGGCCCTCTCATCCACCGCTCCGAGGACCTCCGCATAGGCCTCCAACTCCACCGCCCCACCCAGGAAATCCCCCCGCCCCACCAGCAGCTGCGCCCGCTCGTACCGCAACCGAGCCGGATGCGAGGGCAACAGCAACGACAACTCGACCGCCCACAACGCCACCTCCGACCGCTCCGGCCGAGCCGCCGCCCACGCCCGCACGTTGTTCAGGATCCGCAACACCACATCCAGCGGATCGGCCGGCCGCAGCATCCACGGCTCGAGGTGCGCCCCCGTCGCCCCGGCGACCAGCAACTCCGCGTCCGCCCCCGTCAGCACCCGCCCCCCGTCGAACGGATCGGCGAGCACCTGCCCCTCGTCAGGCCCGAATCCCACGACGAAATGCCCGGGCAGAGCCACCCCGTACACCGGCGCCCCGGCCCGCCGGGCGACCTCCATCCACACCACGGACAGCAGGATCGGCAACCCACGACGCCGCACCAGCACCTCGTGCAGGAGTGAGGACTCCAGGCGCTGGTAGTCGGCCGGGGCGCCGTGAAACCCCAGCCGGTCCCCGAGCAGCTCCCGCAGGGCTACCGCCCACGCCTGCGGGTGGCCGGGCCGGAACGGCAGCAGCCCGGCCAGCCGGTCCAGCTCGACCTGCGCGGCGTCCATGCCCGCCTCGTCCAGCGCTCCGTCCGCCGCCGCGCCCATCAGCAGGCACAGCGTCGACAGATCGGGCCGCTCGGACCGGGCCTCTTCGGCGAACCGCCGCCGCAGCTCGGCGGAACGCTCGGGGGACGGGGGATACGGGGGACGCA
Source organism: Streptomyces sp. NPDC045955 (assembly GCF_056430805.1). Lineage (NCBI taxonomy): Bacteria > Bacillati > Actinomycetota > Actinomycetes > Kitasatosporales > Streptomycetaceae > Streptomyces > Streptomyces sp. NPDC045955. Next base: position 41,468 of record NZ_JBWKKY010000020.1, on the reverse strand, counting down.
TGTCTGGCTCGTGCCCTCTCACGACGATCGGTTACCGGCCGAAGGCGCGGTCGTCCGGCTCCCGGTAGTGGTGGTAGGCGTGGTGCGCCGCGAAACCCATCCCGGCGTACAACGCCCGCGCTCCCTCATTCTCGGCCTCGACCTGAAGCCACGCGGCCGACGCGCCCTCGTCCAGGGCCCGCCGGGCCAGCGCCGCCATCACGGCCGTGCCCAGTCCCTGCCGCCGCAGCTCCGGATCGACCTCGACGGCGGCGAACCCGGCCCACCGCCCGTCGACGACACACCGCCCGATGGCGGCCGGAGCAGCTGCCTCCGCCGAACCGGGCACGGTCGCGAACCACACCGAAGGCCCGGCCCCCAGCACCCGCAGCGCGACCTCGCTCACGCCCTTGCGCTGGTACCGGGCCAGCCACGCCTCGTCGGCCTCCCGGGACAGCACGACCCCCGACGGCTCGGCGAGGTCGGCGACCGGCGCCAGCGGCCCGACCCACAACTCGGCCGTCACCTCGCGCACCCAGCCCCGCTTCTCCAGCTCCGCGCACAGCAGCTCCTGCGCGCCCTCGGCACCGGTCGCGGTCTGGACGTAGGCGGGCAGGCCGCGCTCGCCGTACCACCGCCGGACGGCGTCGAGCGCCTCGTCCAGGGACACGCCCGGGTCACCGAGCGGCAGCACGGAATTCGCCCGGCGCGTGAACCCGGACGCGGCCCGCAGCTCCCAGTCCCCGAGCCGCTCGCTCTCCACGGGCGGCCAGGCCCGCGCGGCGACCCGGGCCAGCTCGTCGTAGGAGGCGGCCGGACCGCGGCGACGCGCCGGAGCGGCGGGCACGAGCTTGCCCGCGACCAGCGCGGATTCCGCGATGCGGACGCTCTCGCCGCTCTTGCGTGTGATCCGCAACACGCCTTTGTCCCATGATGTGAGAATTCCGACCGTGTCGGTGAACTTCTCACTCGGAGCCGCATGTTCGATCATGCTCCGTACGGAGACCCGTTTGCCCACGTCAGCAGCGGTGATACGGACCTCGAGTCGCCCGGCGGCAGAGATTTCCACTGGTCAGTTCACCCCTCCTGTTCGGATCATGCCCAGGAACGGAGATACTAGGGGCGGGCATCGACGACGCCGCGCTCCCGCGCGCCAGGCGGCGGAGCCTGAGGAGGCCCGCCAGCGCCCTATCGAGGAGGAACGACAGCGTGACCTACGTCATCGCGCAGCCTTGTGTCGACGTCAAGGACAAGGCGTGCATCGAGGAGTGCCCGGTCGACTGCATCTACGAGGGCTCCAGGTCCTTGTACATCCACCCGGACGAATGCGTCGACTGTGGTGCCTGTGAGCCGGTCTGCCCGGTCGAGGCGATCTTCTACGAGGACGACACTCCGGAGGAGTGGAAGGACTACTACAAGGCGAACGTCGAGTTCTTCGACGAGCTCGGCTCGCCCGGCGGCGCCAGCAAGCTGGGGCTGATCGAGCGCGACCACCCCTTCATCGCCGCGCTGCCGCCGCAGGCCTAGTCACCGCAAGCGGCCCGCACATCCGTGCCGCCTCGGTCCCGTACGGCCCGACCACGCCCTGGTCGCCGTACGGGGCCGAGGCGTTTGCCGCGACGGCTCGTCCGTACCAGAAAGTGAGCCAGAAACCGTGTCCGCAGTCTCCGACCGTCTCCCCACTTTCCCCTGGGACAAGCTGACGCCGTACAAGGCCACGGCCGCCGCCCATCCGGACGGCATCGTGGACCTGTCGGTCGGCACCCCCGTCGACCCGGTACCCGAGCTGATCCAGAAGGCGCTGGTGGCCGCGGCGGACTCCCCGGGCTACCCGACCGTCTGGGGCACGCCCGAGCTGCGCGACGCGATCACGGGCTGGGTCGAGCGCCGCCTCGGCGCCCGGGACGTCACCCACCGCCACGTCCTGCCGGTGGTCGGCTCCAAGGAGCTCGTCGCCTGGCTCCCGACCCAGCTGGGCCTCGGCCCCGGCGACCGGGTGGCCTACCCGCGCCTGGCCTACCCGACGTACGAGGTGGGCGCCCGCCTGGCCCGCGCCGAGTACGAGGCCTACGACGACCCGACGGAGCTGGACCCCGAGGGCCTGAAGCTCCTCTGGCTGAACTCCCCGTCCAACCCGACGGGCAGGGTCCTGCCGAAGGAGGAGCTCACCCGGATCGTCTCCTGGGCCCGCGAGCACGGCATCCTGCTCTTCTCCGACGAGTGCTATCTGGAGCTGGGCTGGGAGGCCGACCCGGTCTCGGTGCTGCACCCGGAGGTCAATGGCGGCTCGTACGAGGGCATCGTCGCCGTCCACAGCCTCTCCAAGCGCTCGAACCTGGCCGGCTACCGGGCGGCCTTCCTGGCCGGTGACCCGGCGGTCCTGGCCCCGCTGCTGGAGATCCGCAAGCACGGCGGCATGATGACGCCGGCACCGACCCAGGCAGCGGTGATCGCGGCCCTCGGCGACGACGAGCACGTCCGTGTCCAGCGCGAGCGCTACGCCGCCCGCCGCACCCTGCTGCGCGAGGCGCTCCTCGCCCACGGCTTCCGCATCGAGCACAGCGAGGCCAGCCTCTACCTGTGGGCCACGAGGGGCGAGTCCTGCTGGGACACGGTGTCCCACCTGGCCGAACGAGGCATCCTGGTCGCCCCCGGCGACTTCTACGGCCCGGCGGGCGCGGAGTTCGTCCGGGTAGCCCTGACGGCGACGGACGAGCGGGTGGCGGCAGCGGTCCAGCGCCTGTAGTGCGTGGCTGTGGGCAGCGGTTCCGCCGGTGCGGAACGGGTGGGCACAGCCACCAGCGCCGAGCACCGGCAAAGGCGCTCGGGCTGAACCGACACGGCCGAGGGGTCCAGGGAAACTCCCTGGACCCCTCGCCCGCTGAGGCCCGGCGTCAGCCGACCGGCAGGCCCTTCACCGGCACCGAGTCGGTCGACGGCACCCCGCCCGTCGTCACGGAGTCCGTCGGCAGACCGCCCTGCGTGGAACCGGCCGTGTCACCGACGAGCTGCCCGGCGGGGCCCGCCGCGTCACCGGCGGCCTTCTGCGCGACCGGCGTGGTCTTCTTGACCGTCTTGCCGGTCTTGCCCGCGGCCGGCACCGCCTTCGTGACGCTCTTGCTGTCACCCGCGGACTCGGTGACGTTCTGCGCCGCGTCGTCGACGGTGTTGCCGACGTTCGCCTCGTCCAGGGCGGTCAGCCCGCCGAGGTTCGGGGTGGCCGGCAGCTCGGAGGCCGCGCTGGCGGAGCCGGCCGCACCGACCCCGGCAGCCGCTCCCGCAGCGACGATCAACGCGGCACGGGCGATCCGGCGGGTCAGGGGGAGGGACATGGTGCTCCTTCGACGGGAGAGAACGGTGAGGTTGTGAAGTGTCCGGCCGGGTCCGGGAGTTGATCGACTGGCTGTTGATCTCCCCGGCTCGGACGCAGTGACTACCGCTCGAAGCCCGCGAAGGTTGCGGCGCCGCAACGTAAAGAGTTGGTAATGCGTCGCATTATCGCCTGCGGATAAAAACGGGCAAAGAGGCTCCCGCCGGAAAGCCTGCCGAATCCTTCCAGCCCCCTGTTCCCAAGGGTTCTCACGCTTACCGGGTCGAGGACACGAAAGCCCGCGCACACGACCGCCGCCACGCCACCCGGGTAGCCCCCAGGAGTGAGGCCCCGCACCCTTGCACGGGCCTTAGCCCATCGTCACGATGCGGACGGCGTCCGCGTCCCGCTCCGCACCCGCCGTGCCCTTCGCCCCGGCCTCCCGCCACTCGCTGGCGGTGTTCCCGGCGACCCACTCCCGCCCCGCGTACGTGACGCGTGCGATGTGCAGCTCGGAGGCGTTGGCCACGGCCCAGTGCGCCAGCTGCCAGCCGCGCTCCTCCGCGCGCTGACCGCCGGCGGCACCCGTGCCGGCGGTCACGGGCAGCGTCATGGTCCGCCCGTCGGACCCGCCCGTGCCGCTCGGGGACGGCGTCGGCGTGGCCCCCGACGAGCGGGCCACCTCCGCACCGGCCGGCTCCAGCACATCGCGCCCGAAGTCCCGCACGAGCGCCGCACGCACCCCGTCCGGGCCCGTCGCCCGGGTCGCGGCCGGCCGGCCCTCGCAGGTCAGCGTGGCCGCGGAGTGCCCGGTGAGGGCCGCGGCGAGCAGCGCCGCGTCCGGCTCGTGCTTGGCGTAGGCCTGCGGGAAGCCGCTGCGCTGCACGCGCTGCGCGGCGTCGGTCAGGGGCAGCCGCGTGTAGCCGGGCACCTTGACCAGGTGGTCGTAGAACTCGCCGGCCGAGTACGTCGGGTCCAGGATCTCCTTCGGCGTGCCCCAGCCCTGCGAGGGGCGCTGCTGGAACAGGCCGAGCGAGTCCCGGTCGCCATGGTTGATGTTGCGCAGGCCCGACTCCTGGAGGGCGGTCGCCAGCGCTATGGTGACGGCCCGCTCCGGCAGGCCGCGTCCGTCGCCCACGGCGGCGATCGTCGCCGCGTTCACCGCCTGCTCGGGCGTGAACTCGTACGACGCCCCGTCGCCCTTTCCGGAGACGACTTTGCAGCCCGGTCCGCCGGTGCCTCCGGTGACGTACTGCACCACGAGGTAACCGGCGATCGCGAGCAGGACCACGAACGCGGACCCGCATCGGAAGAGGCGGCCGCGACGCTTGGGAGAGGACGGCTCTGGCACGCCGTACAAGGTACTGGAGAGTACGGAGTGCCTTGTGCCATGTGTGGACAGTGGGGCCAGGGCTGGCGCGTTAGGGTCGACGGCATGGCCGACACCTCACTTGACCTCACGCTGGACGCCGCTGAGCTCACCGCCCGGCTCGTCGACTTCCGCTCGGAGAGCGGCACCGAGAAGCCGCTCGCGGACGCGATCGAGACCGCGCTGCGCGCGCTGCCCCATCTGACGGTCGAGCGGTTCGGCAACAACGTCGTGGCCCGGACGGAGCTGGGCCGCCCGGAGCGGGTGATCCTGGCCGGTCACATCGACACCGTCCCGATCGCGGACAACGTCCCCTCCCGGCTCGACGAGGACGGCGTGCTGTGGGGCTGCGGTACGTGCGACATGAAGTCGGGCGTCGCGGTGCAGCTGCGCATCGCGGCCACGGTCCCCGCCCCCAACCGCGACCTGACCTTCGTCTTCTACGACAACGAGGAGGTCGCAGCGGAGCTGAACGGCCTCAAGCACGTCTCCGAGGCGCACCCCGAGTGGCTCCAGGGCGACTTCGCGGTACTCCTGGAACCCTCGGACGGCCAGGTCGAGGGCGGCTGCCAGGGCACGCTGCGGGTGCTGCTGAAGACCAGGGGCGAGCGGGCCCACTCGGCGCGCGGCTGGATGGGCTCCAACGCGATCCACGCGGCCGCCCCGATCCTCGCCCGCCTGGCCTCCTACGAGCCCCGCTGGCCGGTGATCGACGGCCTGGAGTACCGCGAGGGCCTGAACGCGGTGGGCGTCACCGGGGGAGTGGCCGGCAACGTGATCCCCGACGAGTGCGTCGTCACCGTCAATTTCCGCTACGCGCCCGACCGCACGCCCGAGGAGGCCGTGGCCCACGTCCGGGAGGTCTTCGCGGACTGCGGCGTGGACGAGTTCGAGGTCGTCGACCACAGCTCGGCCGCGATGCCGGGTCTGTCCCACCCGGCGGCGAAGGCGTTCATCGAGGCGGTGGGTGGCACCCCGATGCCGAAGTACGGCTGGACGGACGTGTCCCGCTTCTCGGCCCTGGGCGTCCCCGCGGTCAACTACGGCCCGGGCAACCCCCACTTGGCGCACAAGCGGGACGAGCGCGTGGAGATCGCGAAGATCCTCGCGGGCGAGGAGCGCCTGCGGACCTGGCTGACGGCCTGACGGACCGGAACGCCATCGTGTTTACGGCGCTCGATCGCGGACATGCTCACGTCCCTCGTTCGTAACCCGCGTAGATCTACGCTGAGGTGGAAAGACAGGCACGACGGAGGGAGCGCACATGGCGACCGGCAACCCCGAGGGGAAGAAGCAGCCGCCGGAGGAGAAGCGCCTGGGCCCGGTCCTCCGGCGGCGGGACCAGGTACAGGCCAGCACCACCGACCAGCGGCTGCTGGACGCGGGCGGGCCCTCCGACTGGGTGCACACCGACCCCTGGCGCGTGCTGCGCATCCAGTCGGAGTTCATCGAGGGCTTCGGCACGCTCGCCGAACTCCCGCCCGCGATCAGCGTGTTCGGGTCGGCCCGGACGCCGGCGGACTCGCCCGAGTACGAGGCGGGCGTCCGGCTGGGCCGGGGCCTGGTGGACGCGGGGTTCGCGGTCATCACGGGCGGCGGCCCGGGCGCGATGGAGGCGGCCAACAAGGGCGCCCTGGAGGCCAAGGGCATCTCGGTCGGCCTCGGCATCGAGCTGCCGTTCGAGCAGGGCCTGAACCCGTACGTCGACATCGGCCTGAACTTCCGCTACTTCTTCGTCCGGAAGATGATGTTCGTCAAGTACGCCCAGGGCTTCGTGGTCCTGCCCGGCGGCCTCGGCACCCTCGACGAACTCTTCGAGGCCCTCACCCTCGTCCAGACCCAGAAGGTCACCCGCTTCCCCATCGTCCTGTTCGGCAGCGAGTACTGGGGCGGCCTGGTCGACTGGCTCCGCCACACGGTCATCGCCCAGGGCAAGGCCGCGGAGAAGGACCTCCTGCTGTTCCACGTCACGGACGACGTGGACGAGGCGGTGGCGCTGGTGTCGAAGGAGGCGGGCAGGTAGAGACGGCGGGGGGGCCAGGGGGCGGAGCCCCCTGGTACCTCGGGTCGATGCCCTAGGCCAGCCCACGCCGGGCAACCGCAGGCTCCCGCGACCCCGCGATCGCCCCCACCATCTCCAGCACCTGCCGCGTCTCCCCGACCTCATGCACCCGGTACACCCGCGCCCCCAACCACGCCGACACCGCCGTGGTCGCCAACGTACCGATCACCCGCTCCTTCACCGGCCGGTCCAACGTCTCCCCGACGAAGTCCTTGTTGGACAACGACACCAGCACCGGCCACCCCGTGGCGACCATCTCCCCCAGCCGCCGGGTCGCCTCCAGACTGTGCCGCGTGTTCTTCCCGAAGTCGTGCCCGGGGTCGATCATGATCGACTCCCTCGGCACGCCCAGCGCCAGCGCCCGCTCCGCCAGCCCGACCGTCACGTCCAGGATGTCGGCCATGACGTCGTCGTACTCCACGCGGTGCGGCCGGGTCCGCGGCTGCGCACCACCCGCGTGCGTACACACCAGCCCCACCCCGTACCGCGCGGCGACCTCGGCAAGCCCCGGATCGACCCCGCCCCACGCGTCGTTCAGCAGGTCCGCCCCGGCCTCGCACACGGCCTCGCCGACCTCGGCCCGCCAGGTGTCCACGCTGATGACCACCTCCGGGAAGCGCCGCCGCACCTCCGCGACGAAACCGACCGTCCGCCGGGTCTCCTCCGCGGCGGTGACCTCCTCGCCCGGCCCGGCCTTCACCCCGCCGATGTCGATGATCGCGGCTCCCTCGGCGACCGCCTGCTCCACGCGCGCGAGGGCCGGCTCGTCGCGGAAGGTCGCGCCCCGGTCGTAGAAGGAGTCCGGGGTCCGGTTCACGATCGCCATGATCACCGGCTCGTGAGGCCCGAATTCCCGCCTGCCCAGCCTGAGCATCCGCTGTGACCTTTCCTGGTACGTCCCCGTCTTCCGCCGCCTGCGACCCTAACTGTCGGACTCGCATGGCACGATCGGAGCCTGACACCATCGGTGTCCGAAGACACCGACAGATCCGACCGTGGGGGCTCCGCGATGGTTATGTTCCTGTTCCTGGTCGTCGCGCTAGCCGTCGTGGTCGCCGCGGTGACCCTCGCCGTGGTGGGCGGCGGCGAGAACGGCCCGCTGCCCGAGGCCGCCCCCGAGCGGCTGCGGGACCCGCTGCCCCCGGACCGCCCGCTCGACCGTGCCGACGTCGAGGGCCTCCGTTTCCCGCTCGCCGCCCGCGGCTACCGCATGGCGGACGTGGACGACGCCCTCAGCCGCCTGGGCGCCGAGCTCGCCGAGCGTGACGCCCGCATCGCCGACCTGGAGTCGGCCCTGGCGGGCGCCAGAACAGCCGCCGGCCACGGCCCCGTGTCCGGGGAGAACCACACCTCCGCGCAGAACCACGTGTCCTTGGACAAGCCGGCCCCGGGCCAGGAGGACCGGCCATGAGCGACGGCACCGCACTCGCCGGCCCGGACGGCGCGCTGCGCTGCCCCTGGGCCCTGTCCGCCCCTGAGTACGTGACCTACCACGACGAGGAGTGGGGCCGCCCGGTCCACGGCGACGACGCGCTCTACGAGCGCCTCAGCCTGGAGGCCTTCCAGTCCGGCCTGTCCTGGATCACGATCCTGCGCCGCCGCCCCGGCTTCCGCGCCGCCTTCGCCGACTTCAAGATCGCCTCGGTGGCGGCCTTCACCGACGAGGACCGCGCGCGCCTCCTGGCCGACGCCGGCATCATCCGCAACCGCGCCAAGATCGACGCGACGCTCGCCAACGCGCGCGTGCTGGCCGAGTGGGCCCCGGGCGAACTGGACGAGCTGATCTGGTCGCACGCCCCCGAGCCGGGCACCCGCCCGGTCCCGAAGGCGCTCTCCGACGTCCCGGCCGTCACCCCCGAGTCGACGGCCCTGTCCAAGGCGCTGAAGAAGCGGGGCCTGCGCTTCGTCGGCCCGACGACGGCGTACGCGCTGATGCAGGCCTGCGGACTGGTCGACGACCACCTCCAGGCCTGCGTCGCGCGTCGCGCATGACGCCGCCGCAGCGGGTCAGCGGTTCGATCGGCGGGCCGGTCAGCGGCCCAGATACCGGGGCTTCTCCTTGTTGACGAAGGCCTGCACCGCGATCGCGTGGTCCTCCGAGGAGCCCGCCCGGGTCTGGAGCTCGTCCTCCTTCTCCAGCGTCTCCGCCAGGGAGTGCGTCAGGCCGTAGGCCATCGACTCCTTCAGCGCCGCGTACGCCACCGTCGGCCCCTCGGCCAGGGCCCGCGCCACCTTCTCGGCCTCCGCGCGCAGCTCCCCGGACGGCACCAGCCGGTTGGCGATGCCGAGCTCGTAGGCCTCCTGCGCGCTGATGCTCCTGGGGAAGAGCAGCAGGTCAGCCGCCCGCCCGGGGCCGATCACCCGCGGCAGCGTCCACGAGACCCCCGAGTCGGCGGTCAGCGCCACCCCGGCGAACGAGGTGTTGAACGCGGCCGTGTCCGCCACGATCCGGTAGTCCGCCGCGAGCGCGAAGCCGAAGCCCGCCCCGGCCGCCACCCCGTTCACGGCGGCGACGACCGGCTTCGCGGCCTCGGTCAGCGCCCGCACGATCGGGTTGTAGTGCTCCCGCACCGTGCTCATGGTCTGCCCCGAGCCGGTCTCCCGGTCCTCGGTCAGCAGGCCGATGTGCTCCTTGAGGTCCTGCCCGACGCAGAACGCCCGGTCACCGGCGGCCGTCAGCAGCACCGCCCGTACGGCGGTGTCGTCCGCCGCGGAGCTGACCGCGTCCCGCAGGGCGACCTTGGCCGCCACGTTCAGCGCGTTCATCGCCTCCGGGCGGTTCAGCGTGATCGTCGCGAGTCCGTCGCTCACCTCGTAGAGCACGGTGTCGGCCATGGAGTATCCCCTCCGGTCGCTGCTCGGGGACGTACCGGCCGGTACGTCCCTGGTCTGAGGACAGCATGACCGAGATCGCCGGGGGTCGACCGGACCGGACGTGTGACCTGCGTCAAAGAATTCTCGCCCGTTTTCGTTCGGCGGATGTGTGTGCGGTGGCGGAGTATCGCAGCCACACCGCCGAATTGAGTGGTTTTGCTCGCGTGCGTTGCCCAAGCGATGCCGACTGATGTTGGTCATCGGGTCCTGAGATGCGGGATAATGGCTTGGAAGCAATGTGTTCGATGCCGGTGTCGCGTGTCCTGCCTCAAGGACCGCACTGTGCCCTTCTTCAGGGGTCCGTCGGCCTTGACGATGAGCTGGGTTTCAGGAAGGGGAACGAGCATGGCGGCCATGAAGCCGCGGACGGGTGACGGCCCGCTCGAGGTGACCAAGGAGGGGCGGGGCATCGTCATGCGCGTTCCGCTCGAAGGCGGCGGTCGGCTCGTCGTCGAGCTGACCCCGGACGAGGCCGACGCCCTGGGCGACGCCCTCAAGAAGGTCGTCGGCTGACGCGCAAGCGACCATACCCTTTCAGCTGCCCCGGCATCACATGAGGTGCCGGGGCGGCTGTTTTCTCACCGATGTCTTTCGCCTGCCCCGGGTTCGGCCCGGCTAACGTGCTGCCCGGCTACCGTTTCACCGCGCACAGCAGCCCGTCGCCCACCGGCAGCAGGGACGGCACCAGCTCCTGGCTTTCGCGCACCGCGCGCAGCAGTTCCCGCAGCCGCAGTACCTCGGTGGGCTGCGGGCCGGAGTCCACCGTCCGGCCGTTCGCGAAGGCGCCCTCGAAGACGACGAGCCCGCCGGTGCGCAGCAGCCGCAACGATTCAGCGAGGTAGTCCATGACCTCCAGGCGATCGCCGTCGCAGAAGACGAGGTCGTAGCCGGCGTCCGCGAGGCGGGGCAGCACGTCCAGGGCGCGGCCCGGGATGAAACGGGCCCGGTTGCTGGCGAAGCCGGAGGCGCGGAAGGCCTGGCGGGCGAACTGCTGGTGCTCCGGCTCGGGATCCACTGTGGTCAGAACGCCGTCCGGGCGCATACCGTGCAGGAGGTGGATCCCGGAGACACCACAGCCGGTCCCGATCTCCGCGACCGCCTTGGCGTCCACGGAGGCGGCCAGCAACCGCAGCGCGGCGCCCGTGCCGGGCGACACCGAGCGCAGACCCGCCTCACGGGCCCGGTCGCGGGCCCAGCGCAGCGCGTCGTCCTCGGCGACATAGGCGTCGGCGAACGCCCAGCTCGTCTGCCGGTTGCCGGTAATGACCCTCTCCTGTCCCCGTGAATGCCTGGGCGTGACTGTATCCGTTGGGCCCGGGAACCCGCAGATGGGACCGGTCGTTTAAAGGGGGAAGCGAGTGGCGCGGGTCGTGACGGGGGGCAGGCAGTGGATCGAGGCGCCGAGCAAGTGGCGACGCAGCAGTACGAGGCGTATCAGCCCAGATCAAATTCTCGTAAAACCGCTTATCCGGTCCTAACGGGCGAGGTGGCTATGGTAGGGGCTCCACTGGACACCACCAGAGCTGACAGGGGAGGTGCGGCTGCGCCTGTGGATAGGGGAGGAGTGCTCCGGCGCTTCTTCACATCGGCGGGCAGGCCGACATCCGTGAACGACACTGCTGACCACAGCCACGCCGCTGACTTCGCCCAGACCGCGACCTTCACCACCGACGCGGACGGGCAGGCGTGGACTCCGCCCACGTGGGAGGAGATCGTCAGCACGCACAGCGGCCGGGTCTACCGGCTCGCCTACCGCCTCACCGGCAACCAGCACGACGCCGAGGACCTCACGCAAGAGGTCTTCGTCCGTGTCTTCCGTTCCCTGTCGACGTACACGCCGGGCACCTTCGAGGGCTGGCTGCACCGCATCACGACGAACCTGTTCCTGGACATGGTCCGCCGCAAGCAGCGCATCCGTTTCGACGCGCTCGGCGAGGACGCGGCCGAGCGGCTGCCCAGCAAGGAGCCCTCGCCGCAGCAGGTCTTCAACGACGCGCACTTCGACGCGGACGTCCAGCAGGCCCTCGACACCCTCGCCCCCGAGTTCCGCGCCGCGGTCGTCCTGTGCGACATCGAAGGACTGTCGTACGAGGAGATCGCCGCGACCCTCGGCGTCAAGCTCGGCACGGTCCGGTCGCGGATCCACCGGGGCCGCTCGCAGCTGCGCAAGGCCCTCGCACACCGCTCTCCGGAGGCGCGCGCCGAGCGCCGCTCCTTCATGCCGCGTGTACCCGCACTGGGAGGAGGGGGCGCGAGCGCGTGAGCGGATCACGGCCTGAAGCTTCCGAGGGTCACCTCGCAGAGCAGCACCTTGGAGACCGACTCTCCGCCCTGGTCGACGGAGAACTCGGTCATGACGCGCGCGAGCGTGTACTGGCGCATGTGGCCACCTGCCCGAAGTGCAAGGCGGAGGTGGACGCCCAGCGCCGGCTGAAGAACGTCTTCGCGGCGGCGGCCCCGCCGCCCCCGTCCGAGAGCTTCCTGGCCCGCCTGCAGGGACTACCCGCGGGCGGCGGCCCGGACGGTGATGCCACACCGCCGGGCGGGGCAGCGCTGCCCGGCGGACTGTCCGGACGGTTCGGATCGTCCGGAGCCTTCGGAGTCAAGCGCGGCGACCGGTTCGAGTTCGGATACGTCCCGGCCCGGCAGCACGCCCCCGTGCTCCCGCCCGCCGCCGGGAACCAGAGCCTCCGCTCGGGCGGGCGGGGCCTGCCGTCCGACGACCGCGGCCTTCCCACGGGCAGCCGGGGCTTCCGTATCCACGACGTCGGGCGGCACGAGCCCGACCGATCCTCCTCGCGGCTGCGGTTCGCCTTCGCGGCCGCCGGAGCCGTGTCCCTGGCCGCGATCGCACTGGGCGGCGTCACGACAGGCACCCCGACGGACACGGAGGCCCGCGGCGCCGGCGCGGGAAGCAACGTGACCCCGATGCGCACACAGGGCACGGGCGCCGCGGCACAGCCCGAGACCCAGCGGCGCCGCACGGGGCCGTTGCTCGGGCAGATGCACGGCCAGAGTGTGCTCGGCCGTACCCCGGCCGCCCCGACGGAGGTGTCCGCACCGCTGCTGCCGGGTGTGCCGCACTCCGCCGCGGGGCAGCACGCCGTACACGCGCTGGCCGCCCCGGTGATGGCCGGTGCCGCCGTCGTGTCCCCGCTGATACGTCCGCTGGAGGCGGCCCCGCCGGCCGCACTGACCTCATGGTCGACGGTCCCCGAGATCGCGGCGCCCCTGCTCGCCGTGCCCCTCCCGGACACGACCTCGTCCCCCTCTTCTCCCGCCTCCTCCCGTACGGCCCGCTGACCGGCCGCTGCGCGGCGGCGAGCGAACCTGATTGAATCCGGGGGTGGCGCCCGCGGCCGAGGCGTGGCCGTGGCGCCGATTCGACGAACTGCGGCTACCGCCGTCGAGCCGTGCCGCGGCTGTGGGGAGAGCATGAACGAGGGGAAGCCCACGAAGGCCAAGTGGTGGAGCCGTCCTCGGCCGCAGGGACTTTCGGGGGAGCCGGAGAGTACGGGGCGGGCGCCGGCGGACTCGGCCGACCCCGACGGTGACTTCGAGCTGGCGCGGCCTGCCGTGCGGCAGGACGAGGCCGACGGCGACTACGAGCTGAGGCGCCCCGAACAGCAGCCGGCCGGCGGCGAGCCCGCCGTGCCCGCCGTGCCTGCCGGGGGCGCCGAGGACGGCGGTCCCGCCACGTCCGCTGTACCGGCCCAGGGAGGACCGGCCGGGAGCGCCGTGGAGGCCGGGGGCGCCGTCTCCGCCGTGCCGGCCCCGGGCAGGCCCGCCGGGAGTGTGGCGGAGGCCGGAAGCGCCGTGGAATCCGGGAGTGCTGTGGGGGAGGGGGACGTCCCCTCCGCCGTGCCGGCCCCGGGCAGGCCCGCCGGGAGTGTGGCGGAGGCTGGGGGTGCCCCCTCTGCCGTGGCGGCGGCCCCGGGCGGATCTGCCGGGAGTGTGGCGGAGGCCGGAAGCGCCGTGGAATCCCGGAGTGCTGTGGGGGACGGGGACGTCCCCTCCGCCGTGCCGGCCCCGGGCAGGCCCGCCGGGGGCGCCGTGGAGACCCGGGGCGCTGTGGAGGCCGCGGACGCCGCCTCCGCCGTGCCGGTCGATGGCCGGCCCAAGCCCCTGCACGATCCCGACCCGTACAGCACGCCGCCCTACGGTGAACCCGGGCCCTGGGCGCCCGCGCCGCCGGTGCAGCATCCGGCGGCGACTCCGGCGCGTGGTGTGGTGACGGCGGACCGGCCGGCCGTGCCCGGCACGCCCGTTGCGCCGCCGCAGGGGCCACCGGGGGCGCCTCCCGGCATCCCCGCGCCTGCCGCGCCCCTGCCGCCCAGTGCCCCCGTGCCGGTGCCCGCTGCGGCCGTCTACGCCGACGCCCAGCCTCCGGCGCCCGCCCCCGGCCCCTGGCAGCGCTACGACCCGTGGGCAGCCCCCGCGGCCCCCGGCGGCCACGGCCCTCTCCAGCAGACCGGGGCCGGAGTGCTCAGCACGGAACAGCGGCGCCGGCGGGGCAGGAAGGCGCTGCTCGCCGGTGCCGTGCTGCTGGCGCTCGTGTCCGGGGGCGTCGGCGGCGGCATAGGGACGTATCTGGAGCGCAACGGCGGCATCGGGACCGTCGAACTGCCGCAGGCCGGGAAGGAGCCCGCCGGGCGGGACGCGGACAGTGTGGCCGGGATCGCCGGGCGGGCCCTGCCCAGCGTGGTCACGCTGCATGTGAGCGGCTCCGGCGAACAGGGCACGGGCACCGGCTTCGTGCTCGACACCCGAGGGCACATCCTCACCAACAACCACGTCGTGCGAGCCGCAGGGGTGACCGGTGAGATCACGGTCACCTTCAACGGCGGGGAGACCGCCGAGGCCGAACTCGTCGGCCGGGACAGCGGCTACGACCTCGCCGTCGTGAAGGTGAAGGGCGTGCGCGGACTCACCCCGCTGGCCCTCGGCAACTCGGACAACGTGCAGGTCGGCGACCCGGTCGTGGCCATCGGCGCGCCCTTCGACCTGGCCGGCACCGTCACCTCCGGCATCATCAGCGCCAAGCAGCGGCCCATCACGGCGGGCGGCGAGAAGGGCGACGGCAGCGACGTGTCGTACGTCGACGCGCTCCAGACCGACGCCCCCATCAACCCGGGCAACTCCGGCGGGCCCCTGCTCGACGCCAAGGCCCGGGTCATCGGCATCAACTCGGCCATCCGGTCGGCGGACAGCGGCTCCGAGCTGGACGGCGGCCGGGCCGGCTCGATAGGCCTCGGCTTCGCCATACCCATCAACCAGGGCAAGCGCGTCGCCGAGGAACTGATCAATACCGGGAAGGCGACCCACCCGGTCATCGGCATCACCCTCGACATGGACTACGCGGGCGACGGCGCCCGCGTCGCCGCCGAGGGCAGTGCCGGCGGACCACCGGTGACCACGGGGGGCCCGGGCGCCAAGGCAGGCATCAAGGCGGGCGACGTCATCACCCGGGTCGACGGCCGGCGCGTCCACTCCGGCGAGGAACTGATCGTCAAGACCCGTGCCCGCCGCCCCGGCGACCGGCTGGAGCTGACCGTGGAGCGCGGCGGCAAGGAGCGGACGGTGTCGCTCGTCCTCGGGTCCTCCGGCAGCAGCTGAGTCGTGATGTCCGGTACATACAGGGACGAAGAAGGCAAACAATCGGGAAAGCGCTCCCACTGGCCGCACTCGGAGGTCTCGGGACGGTACCGGTCGGACAGGATCGCCGGGTACCGTGGATCCGGCCCGGACCACGGCAAGACCCGCATGACCACCGAGGGCCGAGGACCGAGGACATCGCTAGGAGCTTCAGGTGTTCAATGACATAGGACCACTCGAGCTGGTGACGCTCATCGTCCTCGCCGTGCTCGTTTTCGGTCCGGACAAGCTCCCGAAGGTCATCCAGGACGTGACGCGCACGATCCGGAAGATCCGTGAGTTCTCGGAGAGCGCCAAGAACGACATCCGGGAGGAGCTGGGCCCGGAGTTCAAGGACTTCGAGTTCGAGGATCTCAACCCCAAGACGTTCATCCGCAAGCAGCTGGACAACGAGGACCTGGGGCTCAAGGAGATCCGCAACGGCTTCGACCTGAAGAAGGAGATGGCCGAGGTCACCGACGCCGTCCACAGCCGGGACTCCGACACCTCCTCCTCGTCGTCCTCCGGCGGCCGTATCGACATGACGAAGAAGCCCGAGACCCCGGACCGGGACGACCGGCCGCCCTTCGACGCGGACGCCACCTGAGTGACACACCGGGGCGTACGCTCCCGCCGCGCGTGACGCGTTTCATACTCCGGTCGGGCTGCGTACGGCCTGAACCAGGCGCCCGTGCGGCCCATGCGCCGGGCGGTTTCCCTGCTGCTCGCAGCGGTGTGGCTATGCTGCCGAGTTGATGGGCGGGCCGTACTGGACCAGCAACGCCGCCCGAAGGGGGGCGGGCCGTTCCGGCCCGACGAGAGCGAGGAGGCGTCCGGGCATATGGAGACGACGAGTCGGGCAGTCGCACAGGCGCCGGCCGCGGAGGGCGGACAACAGGTCCCCTCCGCCCGGGGCACGGTCGACGGCTACCTGCGTGCGCCCTTCCCGTGGTACGGCCTCGACGAGGCGTTCACGGGGCCGCGCTGGCTGATGCAGGTCGGTACGACGGCCGACGGAGCCGTGGAACACGGGTCGATCGGGCACGGTGACGAGCCCACGGTGCGCAACGAGCATGCCGCCGCGGGTGATCCGGAGGCCAAGGAGAAGTTCGCGGTCGTGGTGACCGTGGCGGCGAATCCCTCACGGCGCAGCGCGGACGGCACGGGGCTGCTGGAAGCGACGTCGGTGTCCTCGGCGGCGTGGCTCGCGGGTGTGGGGCTGCTGTCCTTCACGTGGCCCGGGCAGATGGACCACTCCCTGCGGGACGACTGGCTGGAGCAGCAGACGGAGACGGCGTGGGTGCTGGCGGATGACCTGGACGGGGCCGACTGGTCGACGCTGTCGCTGCCGGTGGACGGTGTGCCGACGGTCTTCCACTACCGGGAGTCCGAGTTCGGGTGGGTGCTGGCCGGGTCGACGTCCTCGGGTGTGCACGTGGGGGCGTACGGGCGGGGCATGAGTGCGTACGGGCTCGGCTTCGCCGTGGTGAAGGACATCGCCGCTTACGCGTGAGTGTGGGGCGCCGGGTTCGATTCGGCGCCCCTTCGCCGTAGGGCTCGATGGCGTCGTGCGGCTGCGGGCCGTGTGTGGTTGCTCGCGCAGTTCCCCGCGCCCCTGAGGGCGCTGCCCCTACCGCGCTTCGATCAGAACTTGTTCCTCGGAGTGATCCCCAGGGACAGGCCCGAAAGGCCCCGCTGCCGTCCTCCCAGCTTTCCGGCGATCGCCCGGAGGGCCGAGCCCGCCGGGGAGTCCGGGTCCGTCAGGACCACCGGCTTGCCCTCGTCGCCGCCCTCGCGCAGGCGGACGTCGATGGGGATGTTGCCGAGGACCGGGACGTTGGTGCCGGTCGTGCGGGTCAGGCCGTCGGCGACGACCTGGCCGCCGCCCGTGCCGAAGACGTCGACCATCTCGCCGCAGTGCGGGCAGGGCAGGCCGGACATGTTCTCGACCACGCCGACGATCTTCTGGTGAGTCTGGACCGCGATGGAGCCGGCGCGCTCGGCGACCTCGGCGGCGGCCTGCTGCGGGGTCGTGACGACCAGGATCTCGGCGTTCGGGACCAGCTGGGCGACGGAGATCGCGATGTCGCCGGTGCCGGGCGGCAGGTCCAGCAGGAGGACGTCCAGGTCGCCCCAGTACACGTCGGCCAGGAACTGCTGGAGGGCGCGGTGGAGCATCGGGCCGCGCCAGACGACCGGGGCGTTGCCGGGGGTGAACATGCCGATGGAGATGACCTTCACACCGTTCGCCGACGGCGGCATGATCATGTTCTCGACCTGAGTGGGACGGCCGTCGGCACCCAGCATGCGCGGCACGCTGTGGCCGTAGATGTCGGCGTCGACGACACCGACCTTGAGGCCGTCGGCCGCCATCGCCGCCGCCAGGTTCACCGTCACCGAGGACTTGCCCACACCGCCCTTGCCGGAGGCGACCGCGTAGACGCGGGTCAGGCTGCCCGGCTTGGCGAAGGGCACCTCGCGCTCGGTCTGGCCGCCGCGCAGGGCGGACGCCAGCTCGCGGCGCTGCTCGTCGCTCATCACGTCGAGCGTGACGTCGACGCGGGTGACGCCCTCGACCCGGGACACCGCCTCGGTCACGCGCTGCGTGATCGTGTCCCGCATCGGGCAGCCCGAGACCGTCAGGTACACGGTGACCGCGACCGCCCCGTCCGCGCCGATCTCCACGGATTTGACCATCCCGAGTTCGGTGATGGGCTTGTGGATCTCGGGGTCGTTCACCGTCGCCAGTGCCTCGCGCACCGCGTCTTCCGTAGCCATAAGGACGATGGTACGGCGCTGTACCGGTGCGTAGGAAAGCGTCTCAGCGGTCGTCTGCGTCACGTCCCCGTGACCGTTCCGCCGGGAATACGACCGGGTCGTGACGGTGGCCGTTGTGCCGCTCCTCCAGTTCCTTGACCACGTCCTGGAGTTCCGAGCGGATCCAGTCGCGGGTGGCGACCTCGCCGAGGCCGATGCGCAGGGCCGCGACCTCGCGGGTCAGATACTCGGTGTCCGCGATCGACCGCTCGTTCTGCTTGCGGTCCTGCTCCAGGTTGACCCGGTCGCGGTCGTCCTGCCGGTTCTGCGCGAGCAGGATCAGCGGGGCGGCGTAGGAGGCCTGGAGCGACAGCATCAGGGTCAGGAAGATGAACGGGTACTCGTCGAAGCGCAGGTCGCGCGGGGCGAGGCTGTTCCAGGCGACCCACAGGATGATGACGGCCGTCATCCAGACCAGGAACCGTCCGGTGCCGAGGAAGCGCGCGATGCGTTCCGACAGCCGCCCGAAAGCCTCCGGGTCGTACTCGGGCAGGATCCGGCGCTTGGGCACGCCCGGCTGGTCGAGGCGGGCGGTCCGCGGCCGGCCCGCGGCCGTGGAGCCGGACGGCGTGCGCTCGCGCAGGTTCTCGCGCTCAGGAACCATCGGTCGCCACCTCCTCCTCGTCCAGGTGGAACTCCGTCTCCCGCCAGTCCTCCGGGAGCATGTGGTCGAGTACGTCGTCCACGGTCACCGCGCCCAGCAGCGAGCCGGCCTCGTCGACCACGGGCGCCGCGACCATGTCGTACGTGGCGAAGAACCCGGCGATGGCGTGCAGGTCCGCGTCGGGGTCGAGCGGCTGCAGGTCGCTGTCCACGATCGAACTGACCAGGGAGGGCGGTGGCTCGCGCAGCAGGCGCTGGAAATGGACCGTGCCGAGGTACTTGCCGGTCGGCGTCTCGTCCGGTGGCCGGCAGACGTAGACCTGGGCGGCCAGGGCGGGGGAGAGGTCGGGGTTGCGGACGCGGGCGAGGGCGTCGGCGACGGTGGCGTCCGGGCGCAGCACGATCGGCTCGGTGGTCATCAGACCGCCCGCCGTGCGGTCCTCGTACGACATCAGGCGCCGCATGTCGGCCGCGTCGCCGGGCTGCATCAGGCTCAGCAGCCGCTCCTGCTCGTCCGTCGGCAGCTCGCCCAGCAGGTCGGCCGCGTCGTCGGGGTCCATGGCCTCCAGGACATCGGCGGCGCGCTCCTCCTTCAGCTTGCCGAGGATCTCGATCTGGTCGTCCTCCGGGAGCTCCTCCAGCACGTCGGCCAGCCGGTCGTCGTCGAGGGCGGCGGCGACCTCGGCCCGGCGCTTGGGGGAGAGGTGGTGCAGGACGTTGGCCAGGTCCGCGGGGCGCAGCTGCTCGAACGTGGCGAGCAGGCTCTCGGCGCCCTGTCCCTGTTCCTCCAGCGAGAAGCCGGTGACGGCGGTCCACTCGACGGTCAGTGCCTCGCCCTTGGCGCGCCGGAAGGCACTGCCCTTGCGGCCCTTGCGGACGAAGACCCGGTCGATCTCCCACTCCCGGCGGGCCGGCAGCTGATGCACCGACAGATCGAGGACGGTGACCTCCTCGCCGGTCTCGGTGAGGACGACCCGCCGGTCCAGCAGTTCGCCGAAGACCAGCCGCTCGGTGGGCCGCTGCTCGAAACGCCGGACGTTGAGCACACCGGTGGTGATGACCTGACCCGACTGGATGGCCGTGACCCGGGTCATCGGCAGGAAGATGCGGCGGCGCGTGGCGAGTTCGACGACGAGGCCGAGCAGCCGGGGCGGTCGCTGCCCCACCCGCAGCATGACGACCAGATCGCGGACACGCCCCACCTGGTCGCCGGCGGGGTCGAAGACGGCGACACCGGAGAGGTGCGATACGAAGATCCGGGGGGCGCCCGCTGCCATGGCCGCGGCTCCTTTTCGTGCGGGGTGTTCCGTGCTGCCTGTCTGTGTACCTGTCTGTTCCGAATTGCCCGCTCGGGTGGGCTTCAGGCTAGCCCGTCCTGATCGGGGACGCGTCGGCGGGCGCACCGGACGGACTGGCTCCGACCTGCCCGCACGTCCCCGGTACCCTGCGGTACGCCGTTCAGGTCTCCCGTCAGAGAGGCAGCCCCACCTGTGACTCCGATTCGCCAGGGCCGCAACCACCGTGCCGCACTCGCGAGCGTGATGTGCGTACTGGCCGTGACCGGAACGGTGCTCACGGGCTGCGCGGAGGAGGATCCGAACGAGGGCACCAACGGGGTCGGCAGACTGCCCGCCGAGAAGATCCAGGCCAAGACCCGTACGGCCGCCGAGTCCGCGGGGGCGGTCCGGGTGCACGGCAGCGTCGTCAGCGGCGGGCGCAGCTACGCGCTCGACATGCGGCTGAAGACCGACGGCGGCGAGGGGTCGGTCACCACCAAGGGGACGACCTTCCGGCTGCTGCGCGTGGGCGAGCAGCTCTTCGTCATGGCCGACGCGGAGTTCTGGAGTCATGGCGCGGACCAGGGCGGGGACGGCAAGGCGGACGCCGCCGCGGCCGCCAAGCTCGGCGGCAAGTTCGTGAAGGTGCCGCAGGGCGACCCTTCGTACAAGAAGTTCAGCGGTTTCACGGACAAGGGTGTCCTCCTCGACGGTCTGCTGACCCTGCACGGCAAGCTCGCGACCGAGGGCCACGACGAGCAGGCGGGCATCCACACCATCCGCATCTCGGGCGACAAGGGCTCCGGCGGCACCCTGGAGGTGTCCTTGGAGGGCAAGCCGTATCCGCTGCGCCTGGAGCGGGCCGGTGGGGCGGGTACCCTCACGTTCTCCGCGTGGGGGCAGGACTTCTCCCTGAGGGAGCCGGAGAAGAACGAGACGGTGGACTACGGCAGGCAGCTGCCGGCCTCGTAGGCCGTCACCTGCGTTTGCGCTTCCTCAGCAGCAGGCGGGGCAGACCCGCCGGAATCGGCCGGCGGGTGGTCGCCGGGGTCGGCAGCGGCGGCTCGGACAGGGAGTCGTCGGGCAGCGGCGCTCTCGTCCCGGTCGGCTCCAGGCGCAGCACCCGGCACTCGCGGGCCCAGCGCTCGGTCATGGCCTCGCCGTCGGGCGCGTTCAGCCGTTTGCCCTTGAGCTCGGCGACCGCCGCGTCCCACGCCTCGGAGCCCGGTGCGAGCTGGGTGACCCGGGCCGTCCAGGAGACCAGCCGGCCCCCCTTGTCCTTGCTGCGGACCGTCACCCGGGCCTCGGCCCCGTCGGACAGATCCGGCAGCGGCTGCTCGCCGGGCCCGTCACCGACCAGGCAAGCGGCCCCCTCGTGCCACACGTGCCACAGCGCGCGCGCCGGGCCGTCGGGGCCCTGGACCCAGACGAGGCCGGACTTCTTCGTGGCCTCCTCGACGAGGGCCTGGCCGAGCAGCTCGCTTGTCATGGCCCCCAGCCTATCCACGCCGTTCACAGCCAGCCGTTCCGCTTGAGCGTGCGGTGGATGCCCAGGCAGATGGCCACCGTGATGCCCATGATCACCGGGTAGCCGTACCGCCAGTGCAGCTCCGGCATGTGGTCGAAGTTCATGCCGTACACCCCGCACACCATTGTCGGCACGGCGATGATCGCGGCCCACGAGGTGATCTTCCGCATGTCCTCGTTCTGCGCCACGGACGCCTGCGCGAGGTTGGCCTGGAGGATGGAGTTGAGCAGTTCGTCGAAGCCGAGGACCTGCTCCTGGACCCGGGCCAGGTGGTCGGCGACGTCCCGGAAGTACTTCTGGATGTCCGGGTCGATCAGCCGCATCGGCCGCTCGCTCAGCAGCTGCATGGGCCGCAGCAGCGGCGACACGGCCCGCTTGAACTCCAGCACCTCACGCTTGAGTTGGTAGATCCGGCCGGCGTCCGAGCCGCGCGGCGAGCCCTTGCGCCCCGGGGAGAACACCTCGGTCTCGACCTCGTCGATGTCGTCCTGCACGGCGTCGGCGACCGCGATGTAGCCGTCGACGACGTGGTCGGCGATGGCGTGCAGCACCGCCGAGGGGCCCTTGGCCAGCAGCTCGGGGTCGTCCTGGAGCCGGTGCCGCAGGGCCCGCAGGGAGCCCTGTCCGCCGTGCCGGACGGTGATGAAGAAGTCCCGTCCGGTGAAGCACATGACCTCGCCGGTCTCGACGACCTCGCTGTTGGCGTCGAGCTGGTCGTGCTCCACGTAGTGGATGGTCTTGAAGACCGTGAAGAGGGAGTCGTCGTAGCGCTCCAGCTTGGGCCGCTGGTGGGCCTGGACGGCGTCCTCCACGGCCAGCGGGTGCAGCCCGAACTCACTGGCGATGCCGGAGAATTCGGCCTCGGTGGGCTCGTGCAGGCCGATCCACACGAAGCCGCCGTCGCGGCGCGCCAGGCGCACCGCCTCGTGCGGGGTCAGCGGGGTCTCGGTCTCGATGCGGCGGCCGTCCCGGTAGACGGCGCAGTCGACGACGGCGGAGGACGTCGCGGGGCTGCGGGTGGCGTCGTACGTCCCGCCCTCCTTGCGCAGCGACACGCGGGACGGACGGACGACGGCGCGCAGGTCGCGGATCATCGACATGGCGGGCTCCTTCGCGACAGGCAACGAAAGGCGCCGGACCCGACAGGTGGAACTACCCGGAATGAGGACGTTGGGACCGATGATGTTTGGCACGTCCACAAAGCGGGGAGCACCGCACCGTCGCGGTGGCGAGTCTCGTTACTGATTCAGCTACTGAGGCAGATCAGGCAAAGCGAAACGAAGCGCTCTTCCGCGTGAAGCGAGTGCGAGAGGTGGCGACCAGCCAGAGCCAGAACAGCTACGTCAGCGGCGGGAAGAGCGTGGTGCTACTGCACGGTCGACTTCGGTCCATTGCAGTCCCACCTCCTCCGGCCGGTCCCTCGTAAGGGAGTTCCTTCGGCGTCGGGGCTTGATCGCGACGCTTCTGCGTGCTGCCCCGAACCACCGGGCAAGAGTATCAGCCGCCCGACGTGTCAAGGCCCTTGTTTGCCCGCTACTGACGAGTTCTATGCTCGCCGCATGGCGAATGTTCTTCCTCTGGTCGAAGCCCGGTTGCGCAGCGCGCTGGGCGAACCGGACGGGCGCGCGGCGGTCACCTTCCTGGGCACGGACCGCATCGAGGTGCTCCGCTTCCAGGAGGGAGAGATCGTCCGCTACGCCACGCTCGGCATGTCCGCGCACCCCATGACCGAGCCCACGGCAGTGGTCGCCGACCCGGTCAAGGGCGCGCGCGCCGAGCTGGTCCTCTCCGTGCGCGCCGGGCTGGCCGACACCGACAAGGTGCTCCGCCCGCTCGCCGTACTCGCCGCGTCTCCGCAGGTGGAGGGCCTGGTCGTGGCCCCGGGAGCCTCGCTCGACGTCGGCGAGCCGTTGTGGCCCGGAGCCTCCTTCACCTCGGTCCTGGTCGCCGAGCCGGGCGGCCTGGTCGAGGACCTGGAGCTCGACGAGCCCCTCGACCCCGTGCGGTTCCTGCCGTTGCTGCCGATGACCCCGAACGAGGCCGCCTGGAAGCGCGTGCACGGGGCGCAGGCGCTCCAGGAGAGGTGGCTGAACCAGGGGACGGACCTCCGGGATCCGTCCCGGAAGTCCGTCCCGCTGGAGTGAGGAAGCTCACCAACCCTTGGCTGACAAGCGTCAGTTGGCGAAGACGGCGACACTGTCCTCGGTCGCGTGCTTCGGCTCCAGCTCTTCGGCTTCGTGAGTGAGGGCCTTCCGCCGTACGACGACCACGAGTGCGCCCACGACCGCGGTGACCGCCGCCACGACGAACGGGATGTGGAGGTCGGTCCACTCCTCTATCTTCGGCGCGAAGTAGGGGGCGGCCGCTGCTGCGAACCAGCGCACGAAGTTGTAGCCCGCGCTCGCCACCGGCCGGGGTGCGTCCGAGACGCCGAGGGCCAGCTCGGTGTAGACGGTGTTGTTCACGCCGATGAAGGCGCCGGACAGGATCGTGCAGACGACGGCCGTCGCGTGGGAGCCGTAGCCGAGCACGAGCACGTCGGCCGCGAGCAGCACGAGCGAACCGCCGAGCACCTTCAGCGAACCGAACCACTTCTGCAGCCGCGGCGCCACGATCACCGAGAAGACGGCGAGCAGCACACCCCAGGCGAAGAACACCGCCCCCGACCGGTACGGGCTCATGTTCAGCACGAACGGCGTGAAGGCCAGCACGGTGAAGAACGTGTAGTTGTAGAAGAACGCCGAGACCGCCGCCGAGGCGAGGCCGCCGTGGCCGAGGGCCTTGACCGGGTCCAGGAGCGAGGTCTTGCGGGCCGGCTTCGGCTGCTCCTTCAGGAACACGGCGATGCACAGGAAGCCGACCGCCATCAGGAACGCCGTCCCGAAGAACGGGTAGCGCCAGCTGGCGTCGCCGAGCAGGGCGCCCAGCAGCGGACCGCACGCCATGCCGAGGCCCAGGGCCGACTCGTACAGCAGGATCGCCGCGGCGCTTCCGCCGGCCGCCGCGCCGACGATGACCGCGAGGGCCGTCGAGACGAACAGCGCGTTGCCCAGACCCCAGCCGGCCCGGAAGCCGACCAGTTCGCCGACGGATCCGGAGGTGCCCGCGAGCCCGGCGAACACCACGACGAACGCGAGGCCGAGCAGCAGGGTCTTCCTGCCGCCGATCCGGCTGGAGACGAAGCCGGTCACCAGCATCGCGACGGCGGTGATGAGGAAGTAGGAGGTGAAGAGCAGGGAGACCTGACTGGCCGTGGCGTGCAGACCCTGGGCGATGGACGGCAGGATCGGGTCGACGAGTCCGATGCCCATGAAGGCGACGACCGACGCCCCGGCGGTCGCCCACACGGACTTGGGCTGCTTCAGGAGGCCGCCCGCTCCGGCGTCGAAGGGGTCCATTGCGTGCTCCCTTTCCCGAACGAAAGTAGTTGGTATATACACACACTAAGTTAGAGAGGCTAATTAATGCAAACTACAGCCAATGTGGGCGTGAAGGGTTCCGTCCGGTTGGGTGATCGTCCTTGACGCGACGGGGCGCGGGTAGGACCGTGGGGCCCTATGAGGGGCGAACCCAGTTGCCCGAAGTGTGGTGGCCGGGTCAGGGCTCCCGGCCTCTTCTCCGACTCGTGGCAGTGCGATGTGCACGGCACCGTCCATCCGGTGCAGCCCGTGATACCGCCGAGCGTCGACGCCCTCACCGTCGTGGTGCACCGCACTCAGGTGCCGGTGTGGATGCCCTGGCCGCTGCCGGTCGGATGGCTGTTCACGGGCGTCGCCTGCGCGGGGGACGACCGCACCGGTGGCCGCGCCACGGCCGTGGCCTGCACGGGGCCCGGGCCGCTCGGCGGGGTGGGCGAGCTGATCCTGGTGGCGGAGGAACTCGGCGTCGGACTCGGTGCGCGGTACGCGGGCATGGAGGGTCCGGACCCGGGGCCGTACATCGACGTCGGGAAGCCGGCGCAGGCGAAGGTGCTCGCCGCCGGGCGTCCCACGCCGCTGTGGCATGTGTCCGGCGCTCCGGACGATCGTGCGGTTTTCGCCGGTGAGGCGCTCGGGATGTGGCTGTGGGCGGTCGTGTGGCCGGAGCAGTCGGGCTTGCTGATGTACGACGAGTTGGTGCTGGCGGATCTGCGGGAGGCCGGGGCGGAGGTGGAGCTGGTGCCGTGTGGGGCCCTGTCGCCGCGATTGCTTCAGCCGTAGCACCCAGGGGGTGGGGCTTCGGAGGGTGGGGCTTCGGGTGTGCGGGTGGCTGCGGGGGGGGGCTTGTCGCGCGGTTCCCCGCGCCCCTTCGACGCGTTGCTGTAGGGGGCGCCTGGGGGGTTCGGGTGTGACAGGGGTTGTCGAAAATGCGGTTATCCTGGAGCAGCTCTGCTCGTCCCGTCAGTGTCTGGAGTCCGCGTCGTGCGCATCGATCTGCACACCCACTCCACCGCTTCCGACGGTACGGACGCTCCCGCCGAGCTGGTGCGGAAGGCCGCCGCGACGGGACTGGACGTCGTCGCGCTGACCGATCACGACACCACCCGCGGCCACGCCGAGGCGATCGCCGCGTTGCCCCAGGGGCTGACGCTGGTCACCGGAGCCGAGCTCTCCTGCCGGCTCGACGGCATCAGCATGCACATGCTGGCGTACCTCTTCGACGCCGAGGAGCCGGCGCTGCTCGCCGAGCGTGAGCTGGTCCGGGACGACCGGGTGCCCCGGGCGCAGGGCATGATCGCCAAGCTTCAGGAGCTGGGCGTGCACGTGACCTGGGAGCAGGTGGCGCGGATCGCCGGTGACGGGTCCGTCGGGCGTCCGCACGTGGCGACCGCGCTCGTCGAGCTGGGCGTCGTGCCGACCGTCAGCGACGCCTTCACCCAGGACTGGCTGGCCGACGGCGGCCGGGCCTACGTGGAGAAGCACGAGACCGACCCCTTCGAGGCCATCCGGCTGATCAAGGGCGCGGGCGGGGTCGCGGTGTTCGCGCACCCCGGGGCGAACAAGCGGGGGCGTACGGTTCCGGAGGCCGCGATCGCCGAGATGGCCGCGGCCGGGCTGGACGGCGTCGAGGTCGACCACATGGACCACGACACGGACACGCGGGCGCGGCTGCGGGGGCTGGCGAAGGAGCTGGGGCTCCTGGTGACCGGGTCCAGCGACTATCACGGCAGCCGGAAGACCTGTGTGCTCGGGGAGTACACGACGGATCCCGAGGTGTACGGGGAGATCACGCGGCGGGCCTTCGGGGCGTTTCCCGTGCCGGTGGCCGGCGGGGTCTGAGGTTTCTGTCCTGTAGCTCCGTGTTCAGGCACCCGGCGTTGTCGGCTGTGCCCACCCGTTCCTCCCCCACTGCCCTGAAGGCCTGGGGGATCCCCAGCGGAACGCCTGCCCAGAGCGGCAGCACCGTCCGCCGCGTTCTTTCACCGACTCCGCAAGGCCATCGCTGTCATGTTCGACCTCGCCGTTTTCGGCTCCCTGTTCCTGACCCTCTTCGTCATCATGGATCCCCCCGGGATCACCCCGATCTTCCTCGCGCTCACCGCCGGACGGCCCGGCAAGGTGCAGAAGCGGATGGCCTTCCAGGCCGTCTGCGTCGCCGGTGGTGTGATCACCGTGTTCGGGCTGCTCGGGCACCAGATCCTGAACTACCTGCACGTGTCCGTGCCCGCGCTGATGATCGCGGGCGGGCTGCTGCTCCTGCTGATCGCCCTCGATCTGCTGACCGGCAAGACGGACGAGCCCAAGCAGACCAAGGACGTCAACGTCGCTCTCGTGCCGCTGGGCATGCCGCTGCTGGCCGGGCCGGGGGCGATCGTGTCGGTCATCCTCGCCGTGCAGAAGGCCCACAGCGTCGCCACGCAGGTCTCCGTGTGGACGGCGATCCTCGCCATCCACGTCGTGCTGTGGCTGGTCATGCGCTACTCGCTGGTGATCATCCGGATCATCAAGGACGGCGGTGTGGTCCTGGTGACGCGGCTCGCGGGCATGATGCTCTCCGCGATCGCCGTGCAGCAGATCATCAACGGGGTCACGCAGGTGATCCAGGGGAGCTGAGTCGCCGCCGCGTCAGGCGGAGCGGGTGAGTACGGCGCCAATCTCCCTGGCCGGTCCCGTGTGGGCGAGGTACTCCTCGATCTTGTGCGCGCGGTCCCGGCCGTTCTGGACGGCCAGCTGCGTGAGCTTGCCCCACCGCTCGTCCTCCAGGGGGCAGCCGATGGCCACCGCGTCGGTGGGGCACCAGACGTTGACCCAGTCGCGGACCTTCGGCGGCCGGTGCGGGCCGCGCGCCAGGAGCCGCTCGTTGACGCCGTCCAGCCCGAGCGGGCTGCCCGCGGTGACCAGCAGTACGGGGTCGAGGCCGTCCGGGAGCCGGGTCAGCAGGTCCACACCGACGACCGTGCCCAGGCTGTGCGTGACCAGGACCAGTTCACCCGTGGTGGGCATCGTCTCCAGGACGCTGTCCAGAACCGCCTGACGCACGGAGCTGTCGCCGAGGTACAGGTCGACGTCCCGCAGGAACGTGGCGATGGTCCACTCGTCCAGGTCGGACCGGGCGGCGAGCCAGCTCAGCGGCCGGTGCAGTGCGCCGACCAGGCCCGTTCCGAAGCCCTCCGTGGCCGCCGGCCCGTTCTGGGGCATGCCGGCCCGGGCGGCCGCCTCGTAGAGCAGCTGCTCGTAGGAGCCGGTGGGTGATTCGGCGGCGAAGACCTCGGCGGCAGCGGCGGCGCTCACCTCGTCGAGTCCGACGGGCCGGGCCGTGCTCTCCCGCCCGCTCACCAGGCCGGCCAGTCGCGTGCCGTAGAACGGGAACCACACGTCCTCCGGTTCGACCGTGGGCAGTGCCGCGAGCGTGAGGCCGCGGTTCAGGCCGGACGTCCACTCCCGGCGGAGGACGTCGGGCTCCTTGCTCTGCTGGTCCCTGCCGTGCAGGAAGACCAGGTGCCGACGGCCGCCGAAGGCGGTGCTGCGGGCCGGGCGTCCCTTCTTGGGGCCCTGCGTCCGGGTCGTCCCCGCCTCGCTCTCGGGCATGGCCGCCGTCACGAGGGTGTCCGGGACCGGCGGGGTCGTGACGCCGGGCAGGCCCGGCGTGCTTCTGTCCGGCCGGGGCGCGAGGACGGCCGTGCTCTGGTCCAGGCCGGAGTCCGGGCCCATCTCGGCCAGCAGCGCGCGGCGTCCGGGGTCGAGGTCCAGCCGGGCCAGGTGCTTCAGGATCGAGCTGATGCGGACGCCCTCGTTGGCGACCCAGTCGATCGCGTCGTCGCCGTCGCCCTGGCTCCAGGGCCTGCCGTCCTTCCGCAGGACGCGGCCCTGGTCGTCCTTCTTCGGTACGCCGCTGTGGTGCAGGGCCACGACCTCCCACTGGTCGTTGAAGACGGGGGAGCCCGAGTTTCCGGGGCGGGTGTCGGTCCGGTACTGGACGAAGTCGTCGAGCCGTACCAGCACCGCGTTGTCACGCAGGACGATCTCCTTGAGGCGCCCGTCCGGGTGACCGATGATGTTCACCTTCTCGCCGAGCACCAGCTTGCCGAGCTGCACGCTGAGCCGGTTCCAGCCGAAGACCTCGCCCGGCGGGCGGCCGTCCTGGGTGGGCATCACCGCCACGAGGGCGAAGTCCAGCCGCTGGTCCGCCGCGAAGAAGGTCCCCGGGTCGAGCTCCATGCGGACGGCCGTGTCGGGGACGTTGTCGACCGTGACCTGCGCGTTGAACTCCGCGAAGCACTGGCGGGCGAAACCCTCGTCGGGCAGCACGTGGTGGTTGGTCATCAGCAGCCGCGGCGAGACCAGGAAGCCGGTGCCGTGCGGAAGCTCGCGGCCGTCGCGGCGCAGGGTGATCCGGGCGACCGTGGCTCCGGCCCTGACCCCGCGCGGCAGGAAGCTCCAGGCCTGGAGCTCGTTCGACAGGTCGATGATGCGTTCGTTGGCCTGGGGCAGGTCCATGGCCTCGCCGCGGATGTCCGCCACCACCGCCGAGGGCGACAGACCGCCCCGGTCGAGGATCCGGTCGGCGCGCACGGCGAGCGCGTCCGGGTTGTCCGGGAACCGCACACCGGCCGCGATCCGGCCCTCGACCCGCTCACGCTCCGCGGCGGATTCCTCGTACCGCTGCGCGGCCTCGGCCGTGGCCCGCTCGTGCAGCTCCTCGTTCGACCGGCCCGTCACGGACATGCCGTCCACCGTCCTGTTCTCGCTCTCGCCGGCCCCCTCAGCCAGTACGCCCGCCACCACGGAGGTCCGCAACAGCAGAGCCCCCGCACGGCCGATGCCGTGCGGGGGCTCTGAAGTGGGGGAGAGCGTCGCGCGTTATGAGGCCGTGGTCCCGGCCGGGCGGATCCAGAGGCGCTGCCCTGTGGCGGCGGCCTGCTGAACGATGCGGTTGACGGAGGCGGCGTCCACGACGGTCGTGTCCACGGGCGTGCCGTCGACGTCGTCGAGGTGCATGATTTCGAAGCGCAAGGGCTTCTCCCTTCGTCTGGTCATCCTCCTGAGGAGAACTACTGAGTGGTCGGCCCACGAGGCAGCGGTGCCTGGTGTTCCGTATGGGTCAACAGCATGAGGCTGTTGAAACATTCCCTACGCTAAGGAAATTTTTCGTCTGACTAATTACCGAGCCGTAAGGTTGTCGTTACGGGACCGACCGGGACCGGTTGTGTTCGCAGCGTGACCGCCGGGACAATGGAAGTGATGAACGACGACCTCGCGGCCCTGAGCGCCCGCATCGACCGCACCAACGAGCTGCTGCAGCGCATGCTCGCCGAGGTGGCGAAGACACCCTCGACCCATGCGATCTTCGTCGATGCCGGGTACCTGTACGCGGCCGCGGGACGGCTCGTCGCCGGCACGGAGGACCGCCGGGCCTTCGACCTCGACGCGGAGGGCCTGATCGACGCGCTCATCGACACGGCCCGCACGATCTTCGCGGACAGCCGGCTGCTGCGGGTCTACTGGTACGACGGCGCCCGCCGCCGCATCCACACGGCGGAGCAGCAGAGCATCGCGGAACTGCCGGACGTCAAGGTGCGGCTGGGCAACCTGAACTCCAGCAACCAGCAGAAGGGCGTCGACTCGCTGATCCGCACCGACCTGGAGTCCCTCGCCCGGCACCGCGCCATCAGCGACGCGGCCCTGCTCGGCGGCGACGAGGACCTGGTGTCGGCGGTCGAGGCGGCCCAGGGGTACGGCGCCCGCGTCCACCTCTGGGGCATCGAGGCGCCGGAGGGCCGCAACCAGGCGGAGCCCCTCCTGTGGGAGGTCGACAGCCAGCGCACCTTCGACCTCGACTTCTTCAAGCCCTACGTCTCCCGCCGCACGGCCCCCGCCCACGAAGCCGCCGCGGGCCGGCCCACCCGTGACGACGTGCGGTTCGTGGGCGCGCAGATCGCGGCGAAGTGGCTGGCGGCCCGCGGCCGGGACACGCTGGTCGAGCTGCTGCCCGGCCACCCCTACCTGCCCGGATCGGTGGACCAGGACCTGCTCGTGGAGGCGGAGGGCCTGCTGCAGTACTCGCTGCGCGGCCAGGCGGACCTGCGGCGCGCACTGCGGGACGGCTTCTGGGAGCACCTGCAGACGCAGTACTAGGGCCTGTGGGTGCTGTCCCGAAGGACCCTGTCCCAGAAGTCGGCGAGGGCGCGGGCGGTCGGCAGGGGCTGGTCGGCGCCCGGGGAGTGCTCGGCGCCCGCGACGACCGTGCGGTGCGCGTTCAGCCGCACGGCCATGTCGTCGAGGATCGCCACCGGCCAGGTGTCGTCGTGCGCGCCCGACAGGACGTGGAACGGCAGCGGCACGGCGGCGAGTTCGTCGACACGGTCCGGCTCGGTGCACAACTGGCGCCCCGTGGCGAGAAGTTGGGCCGGGCTGTGGCCCAGCCAGCGGCGGCGCAACTGCTCCGGATCGCCGGGACCGCGAGCCGGCCCGCCGACCTCCTCCGGCGGACCCATCGCCTGGATGGCCTCCCACACCTCCTCCATCGACAGCACGGCGAGCGCGTCCCGCAGCAGCTTCACGCGCTGCTGCTGGGAGACGGAGATCTGCGCCGGGCCGGACGAGATCAGGGTGAGGGAGAGGAAGGGGGAGTGGTCCAGCAGCACGGCCGCCCGCGCGATCTGCCCGCCGAGCGAGTGCCCGACGAGGTGCACGGGCCCGCCGAGCGCCTCGGCCTGCGCCAGCACGTCCCGAGCCAGTTCCCGCTGGGCGTAGGCGGATTCGTCGTCCACGGGGCCGTACGACTCGTGCTGCCCCCGCCCGTCCACGGCGACGACCCGGTACCCGCGCTCCGCGAGCGGCTCGTGGAGCAGCCTGAAGTCCTCCTTGCTGCCGGTGAATCCGGGCAGCATCAGGGCGACTCCCCTGGACTGAGAGCCCGCCTCGGACCCCGCCTTCGGCGACGAGTCGACGACGGCGAACTCGCCGCGGGTGGTGCGCAGGGGGTATGCGCGGGCGCCCGGGGGTGGGGTGAAGGTGGCTTGCCTGGTCACGGGGTGAGGGTAGCGGCTGGGGGTGGGGTGGCGGGCTGGTGACCCGTGCCGGCGGGGGCGGCCGGTGAGACGCGGGGCGGGCCGCGCTCGGGGAATGCCGATGGCCCGGCCCCACACGCGGTGGGGCCGGGCCATCGAGGGAGTGTCAGCCCTCCGTGGGCTCCGCGGCGGCCGTGGCCTTGCGGGTGCGGCGGGCCTTCGGCTTCGCCTCGTCGTCCGCGACCTCGGCGGAGGCCGTGGCGGCCGCTGCCGACTTCCGCGTGCGACGCGGCTTGGCGGCCTCCGGCTCCTGCCCGGCCTGCGCCGGGATGTCGGCGGCTTCGACGGCCTTGCGGGTGCGGCGGCGCGGCTTGGCCTCCGTGCCCTCTGCCGTGTCGACGGCGGTCTCGGCCGCTGCGGCGGTCTTCCGCGTCCGGCGGGGCTTGGCCTCGGCGGTCTCGGCATCCGCGGCCGTGGCGGCCGTCTTCCGCGTCCGGCGCGGCTTCGCCTCGGTCGCCTCGGCCGTGTCGACGCTCGCCTCGGCCTTGGCCGTCGCCTTGCGCGTACGCCGCGGCTTGGCCTCGGTGGCCTCCGGCTCCTGAGCCGTCTGGGCCGGGATCCCGGCGGCGACGGACTCGGCGGGCTCGGCGGTCTGGACGGCCTTGCGGGTGCGGCGGCGCGGCTTGGCTTCCGTGCCTTCCGCCGTGTCGACGGCGGTCTCGGCCGCTGCGGCGGTCTTCCGCGTCCTGCGGGGCTTGGGCTCGGTGGCCTGTGCCTCGCCGGCGGTGTCCTCGGTCGCTGCCGTGGCCTTGCGGGTGCGCCGTGGCTTGGCGTCGGCGGTCTCGGCCGTGTCGACGGCGTCCTGCGCCGCGGCTGCGGCCTTGCGGGTGCGGCGCGGCTTGGCGTCGGCGGTCTCGGCATCCGCAGCCGTGGCAGCCGTCTTCCGCGTGCGCCTGGGCTTGGCTTCGGCGGTCTCGGCCGTGTCGACGGCGTCCTGCGCCTCGGCTGCGGCCTTGCGCGTGCGGCGCGGCTTGGTCTCCGCGGCCTCGGCCGGAGCGGCAGGGCCCTCGGACTCGGTGGCCGTCTTGCGGGTGCGGCGCGGCTTGGTCTCCGTCGGCTCCGGTGCGGACTCGATGGTTCCCTCGGCCGTGTCGACCGCCTGCTCGGCCGCGGAGGCAGCCGCGGCCTTGCGGGTGCGGCGGCGCGGCGTGGCCGCAGGCGCCTCGGGCTGTTCGGTCACCGGGGCGGCCACGGCCGACGCGGCATCCGCGTCCGCCTGCGCCGGGGTGTCCACAGCAGCCGAAGGCGTCACCGCGGCTTCCGCCGCCGGCGTCTCGGACCTGCGCGTACGGCGCCGGCGCGGCTTCGCCGCCTCCGTGCTCGTGCTCTCCGCGGTCGCCACGGCGTTCTCCGCCGGTGCGGACGCGGCGGACTCGACCGCCGTGACCGGCGCCGACTCGGCCGCCGGGGTGCCGCCGCGGGTGCGGCGACGGCGACGCGGGGTGCGAGGAGCCGTGACGGCCTCCGCCTCGGCGGAGCCGCCCGTGGCCGTGGTGCCCGCGGCGGCGGTGCCGGCGGACTCCGGCGTGCCGTCCAGCGGCGTTCCGCCGCGCATACGGCGGCGGCGTCGCGGGGTACGGGCCGAACGCTCGCGGTCGGCCGCCGGGGACTCGTCCCGGCCGCCGCGGCCGCGGCCACCGCGTCCGCGCTGCCCGCGGCCGCCCGTCTCGCCCAGGTCCTCCAGCTCCTCCGCGTCCAGTCCGGCGCGCTTGCGCTCCGAGCGCGGCAGGACGCCCTTCGTGCCCTCGGGGATGCCGAGGTCGGCGTAGAGGTGCGGGGACGTGGAGTACGTCTCCGGCGGGTCGGTGAAGCCCAGGTCCAGCGCCTTGTTGATGAGCTGCCAGCGCGGGATGTCGTCCCAGTCGACGAGCGTGATCGCGATGCCCTTGGCGCCCGCGCGGCCCGTACGGCCGATGCGGTGCAGGTACGTCTTCTCGTCTTCCGGCGACTGGTAGTTGATGACGTGCGTCACGCCCTCGACGTCGATGCCGCGGGCGGCGACGTCGGTGCAGACGAGGACGTCCACCTTGCCGTTGCGGAAGGCCCGCAGGGCCTGCTCGCGGGCGCCCTGGCCGAGGTCGCCGTGGACCGCGCCGGAGGCGAAGCCGCGCTGCTGGAGCTGGTCGGCGAGATCCGCCGCCGTGCGCTTCGTACGGCAGAAGACCATGACCAGTCCCCGGCCGTCGGCCTGCAGTATGCGCGCGACCATCTCCGGCTTGTCCATGTTGTGCGCGCGGTAGACGTACTGCTTGGTGTTCGCGACCGTCTTGCCCGCGTCGTCCGGCGCCGTGGCGCTGATGTGCGTGGGCTGCGACATGTAGCGGCGGGCCAGTCCGATGACCGCGCCCGGCATGGTCGCCGAGAACAGCATGGTCTGGCGCCGCACCGGCAGCATGTTGATGATCTTCTCGACGTCGGGCAGGAAGCCCAGGTCGAGCATCTCGTCGGCCTCGTCGAGCACCAGGCACCGGACGTGCTTCAGGTTGAGCTTCTTCTGCCCGGCGAGGTCGAGCAGCCGGCCCGGGGTGCCGACGACCACGTCGACGCCCTTCTTCAGGGCTTCGACCTGGGGCTCGTAGGCCCGGCCGCCGTAGATCGCGAGGACGCGCACGTTGCGCACCTTGCCCGCGGTCAGCAGGTCGTTGGTGACCTGCGTGCACAGCTCGCGCGTGGGGACGACGACGAGCGCCTGCGGGGCGTCGGTGAGGTCTTCGGGCTTGGCGCGGCCGGCCTCGACGTCGGCGGGGACGGTGACGCGCTCGAGGAGCGGGAGGCCGAAGCCCAGCGTCTTGCCGGTGCCGGTCTTGGCCTGGCCGATGACGTCCGCGCCCGAAAGGGCCACGGGGAGCGTCATCTCCTGGATGGGGAAGGCGGTGGTGATGCCGACGGCCTCCAGGGCCTCGGCGGTCTCGGGGAGAATTCCGAGCTCTCGGAACGTCGTAGTCAGGGTGCTGCCTCTTCTGTGTGGGCGGCGCGAGGCGAGCGCGGGGGTCTTGGTCGGACCGTGCCGGGGACGTCGGCTGCCTACGGGCGGGCCGTAGAGCACGGGACCGCGCCGACGCTCTAGCGCTCATGCCGCTGAGGGTGTCCCTCCGGCATCCGTACGCAATCTGCCGTATGGACGGGAGGTCTGTCGGGTCGGAGCCGATCGGGCCACCGACCGGGCATCCTCATACGTGCGGCCTGTCGAGGTACGTCGACGTACCAGCAGGCGCATTACCACCATACCCCGGAATCCCGCACTCGCGACGGCCGATTTGGTCACGTAGTCGTCGTCACACTGATTGACCAGGGCCTTACGCCTCCCGGCGGGCGGGCTATTGTGCGCTTCATGACGAGCTCTGACAAGCCTGAGAACGCCTCGGACACCACCGCCACCCCGGCCGAACACACCGGAGTCGCCGCCCGGGACTGGGCGACGGCCTCCGCCGACCCTCAGTACCGCGCCGCGGTCGTGGACCTGCTGGGTGCGCTCGCGTACGGGGAGCTGGCGGCGTTCGAGCGGCTCGCGGAGGACGCCAAGCTGGCGCCGACGCTGGAGGACAAGGCGGAGCTGGCGAAGATGGCGTCGGCCGAGTTCCACCACTTCGAGAGGCTGCGCGACCGGCTCGCCGAGATCGGGGAGGAGCCGACGCGGGCGATGGAGCCGTTCGTCGCGGCCTACGACGGGTTCCACAAGCAGACGGCCCCCTCGGACTGGCTGGAGGGCCTCGTCAAGGCCTACGTCGGCGACTCCATCGCCAGTGACTTCTACCGGGAGGTCGCGGCCCGGCTGGACTCCGATTCCCGCGGTCTGGTGCTGGCCGTGCTCGACGACACCGGACACGGCGGCTTCGCCGTGGAGAAGGTGCGTGCCGCGATCGACGCGGACCCGCGCGTGGGCGGGCGGCTCGCGCTGTGGGCGCGGCGGCTGATGGGCGAGGCCCTGTCGCAGTCCCAGCGGGTGGTCGCCGACCGGGACGCGCTGTCGACCATGCTGGTGGGCGGCGTCGCGGACGGCTTCGACCTCGCCGAGGTCGGCAAGATGTTCTCCCGCATCACCGAGGCGCACACGAAGCGGATGGCCGCGTTGGGGCTGGCGGCGTAGCGGTCCGCGCAGGGGGCCGGTCGCGTGGTGTTTCCGGTCGTGTGGCGCTCCGCGCAGGGGCGTGGCGGCCGTGAGCGCTACGCGCCGGCCGTGGTTCCGGCCGTTTCGCGGCTGCGGGCCGGTGTCGGCCGGACGCGCGGTTTCCCGCGCGGCTGACGGCTCCGGCTACGCCGTCGCCGATCGTCGGCGCAGGCGGCCCGAGGGGCGCAGCAGCAGTGACAGCGAGGCGACCGAGACGATCACCGCGCCGAGCAGCACCACCAGCAGGTGCCCGGCGTCCAGCGCGCTGTGCATGACGAAGGCCCCGAAGAGGGCGCCCGCGACGCCGGTCGACAGGACCAGGGGGCGGGCCGGGAGCCGGTGCGCCAGGCGATGCGTGGCCGCCCATGACAGAGCCAGGCCGAGAATCGCGGAACTCAGCGCTTCCAGGAGCATGTCGGGGTCCCTCCCACATGGCCGGCTGCCTACATCGGTCGTAGCCCGTCTTACCCCTGACCTGCGGAATCCAACCTACTTCTGTGGGTTGACTGTGCTCCGTCCGTGGAGGAACCCGTGTGCCGCACGGGGTGTCCGTACGGGTATCGCCCGGGCTGCCGCACGGGAGAGGGAACGCGAACGGGGCGGGCCGGCCGACAGCCGTCCCGCCCCGTCCCCGCATGCGCCTACAGAGCGCCGAAGCCCACCTTGCGCGGGGCCGGCTCACCGATCTCGACGTACGCGAGACGGTCGGCCGGGACCAGGACCTTGCGGCCGTGCTCGTCCACGAGGGTCAGCAGCGGCGACTTCCCGGCCAGCGCCTCGGACACCGCCCGCTCGACCTCCTCGGCACTCTGACCGCTCTCCAGAACGATCTCGCGGGGCGCGTGCTGCACGCCGATCTTGACCTCCACGGCTATGTCCCTCCGACGGTCAGTGATGTGCGCGACCTTCCGCGCCGTACGCAGCACACATTAGCCCGGTGAGGGGACCGGCACGCTCCGCCCGAGAACGCCACGAGCGAACAGCGGGCGGGAACAAAGCGACCGTCAGTGGTGCTGCTGGTCGGTTCCGTGCAGCGGGAAGCCCGCGATGCCACGCCACGCCAGCGAGGCGAGCAGCTGAACGGCCTGGTCGCGCGGCACGCTGCGGTCGCTGTGCAGCCAGGACCGGGCCACCACCTGGGCGAGGCCGCCCAGGCCCGAGGCGAGCAGCATCGACTCCGCGCGCGACAGGCCCGTGTCCTCGGCGATGACGTCGCAGATCGCCTCCGCGCACTCGTTGGTGACCTTGTCGACGCGCTCGCGCACGGCGGGCTCGTTCGTCAGGTCCGACTCGAAGACCAGGCGGAAGGCGCCGCCGTCGTCCTCGACGTACGCGAAGTAGGCGTCCATGGTCGCCCGGACGCGCTGCTTGTTGTCCGTCGTCGACGCCAGCGCGTTCCGCACGGCCTGGATGAGCGACTCGCAGTGCTGGTCCAGCAGCGCGAGGTACAGGTCGAGCTTGCCCGGGAAATGCTGGTAGAGCACCGGCTTGCTGACACCGGCGCGCTCGGCGATGTCGTCCATCGCGGCCGCGTGGTAGCCCTGGGCCACGAAGACCTCCTGGGCCGCGCCCAGAAGCTGGTTCCGTCGGGCACGGCGTGGCAGGCGTGTGCCGCGCGGGCGTACCGCCTCTGTCTGCTCGATGGCTGTCACGCCGCCTCCCAAAGTCGTCCAACTGCGGATCTGGCCGCGTCGCCATCGTACTTTTCGGTAACCGTGGTGCGCGCGGTGAGAGCGCAGAATTTCACGGACCGGACGGTCACGAAAGCGGTTGAGAAAGTTTCAAACAGGGGCAGAGCGGGCAAAAAGCGGCTCCTTTCCTGCTCGGTGCTGCTGCTCGTCGCCACCCGGCGGCATGCGTCACCGGTAGTCGTCCTCGTCGAGAGAGACGATCCGGGCCTGCTCCACCAGGTCGGCCTCATTGGCGCGGTCCGGGTCGACACCGGTCAGCGGGTCGTCGCGGTTCGGCGCGACGTCCGTGTGCTGCTCGGCAGCGTCGACCTCGGGGGCCTCGACGTCGTACTCCGGCGTCTCCGGTTCCTCCTCGGCCTCGAACGTCTCCGGGTCGGTGGGGTCTACGGCCATGCTGGGCTCCCTTCCTTCGAACGTCCCTGGGAGTGCAGGGGCCACACGCGGGTGCCCTCTCCACGAGCCTAGGAGACACCCGATCCGGACGCTATGCGATCCGCGTCCGGGACGTGACGCAGTGCGCATCCCGTTGACTGCTTCCGCTGTGCCCTGTCTTTCCCAGGTGCCTCCCTGTCCTCGGGTGCCTTTCCTTCCCCGCGCCTTCCCCGTGTTCACCCCATGTGCGCCTCCCGCATGGCCGATTCTTGTGACGGCGAACACATGAGTCACTACGTGATCGTCTCGTAACATTGCCGCATGTCTTCGACCGAGCTGCCGTTCGTGCCGCCCGCCACTGTGCTGCCGAAGGTGGCAGCCGTCAGGGTCGCCGAGGGCGAGCGGCTCAGCTCGGTCGAGCTGCCCGGGTTCACGCTGGCGGTGCGGTCGAGGCGCCCGGCGCGCAAGGGGCTGGCACCGGCGCTGTACGTGCACGGGCTCGGGGGCTCCTCGCAGAACTGGTCGGCGCTGATGCCGCTGCTGGACGACGTCGTCGACAACGAGGCCCTCGACCTGCCGGGCTTCGGCGACTCCCCACCGCCGGACGACGGCGACTACTCGGTCATGGGGCACGCGCGCGCGGTCATCCGTTACCTCGACGCCACGGGGCGCGGTCCCGTGCACCTGTTCGGGAACTCGCTCGGCGGCGCCATCGCCACCCGTGTCGCCGCGGTTCGGCCCGATCTGGTCCGTACGCTCACGCTCGTGTCACCTGCTCTGCCCGAAATCCGAGTGCAGCGCACCGCCGTGCCCACCGCGCTGCTGGCGGTGCCCGGTGTCGCCCCGCTCTTCACCCGGTTGACCCGGGAGTGGACGGTGGAGCAGCGCGTCCGCGGCGTGATGGCACTGTGTTACGGGGATCCTGGACGGGTGACGCCGGAAGGATTCAGCAACGCCGTCCAGGAGATGGAGCGGCGGCTTCGGCTGCCATACTTCTGGGACGCCATGGCGCGTTCCGCGCGCGGGATCGTCAACGCGTACACGCTGGGTGGCCAGCACGGACTGTGGCGCCAGGCCGAACGCGTTCTCGCGCCGACGCTCCTCGTCTACGGTGGTCGCGACCAACTCGTAGGCTTCCGGATGGCACAGAAGGCCGCCCGGGCGTATCGCGACTCGCGGCTGGTGACGTTGCCGGACGCGGGGCACGTGGCCATGATGGAGTACCCGGAGACGGTGGCCATGGCGTTTCGTGAACTCCTCGAAGATGTGGGGGAGTTGGGCGAACGGCGAGCGAAGCGGGCTCGCGCGGACGAGGCCGTCGACGACGTGGGCACCGACGAGAGCATGGGGGGCTGAGGCGCGACGTGGGACGCCACAGCCGCCGTGGGCCGGTCGCCAAGGGCGACACCGCGGACACCGCCGAGGTACGGGACGGCCGGGCCGGGCCGGGACAGGGGCCGGGCCAGACAGCGGACATCAGCCGGGGAGGCCGGACGGCTCCGCCCCGGGCCGCGTCGCAGGGCGGCTGGCCGCCGCCGGGTGCGGGACCGCGCCGGACACCGGGGCCCCGGCCCGCGACGGTGGATGTTACGCCTGCACAGGGAACGCCTTCGTATGGGTCGTCTGCGCATGGAACGGCTTCGCCTGGGCCTTCGTATGGGACGCCTGCGCCCGGGATGCCGCGTCTTCCGGACGGCTGGCTGCCGGACGGCACGCCCGTGCACGGCGTTCCGCGTCTGCCCGACGGCACGCCGGCGCGCGGGCTGCCGCGTTTTCCTGACGGCACGCCGGCGAGTGGGGTTCCTCGGCTGCCCGACGGGGCTCCTGCGCAGGGGGGCCCACGGCTTCCCGACGGCTCGCCGGCGCGGGGTGTTCCGCGGCTTCCGGATGGGACTCCGGCGCACGGCACTCCCGCGCACGGCTTCCCCCACGCCCGGGGAGAGCACCC
Source organism: Streptomyces sp. NPDC045955 (assembly GCF_056430805.1). NCBI lineage: Bacteria > Bacillati > Actinomycetota > Actinomycetes > Kitasatosporales > Streptomycetaceae > Streptomyces > Streptomyces sp. NPDC045955. The sequence continues at coordinate 1,407 of NZ_JBWKKY010000020.1, read as the reverse complement.
CGAGCAGCGCGAAGCCGGGGGTGGCTGGGGTGAGTTGAGGGGCAGTGGTGGTGCTCCCATACCGCGGCAGCGACGGGCCCCCGGGCCCGGACCGCGGCAGGAGTATCTCAACGCCTTCGACGAGGAGGACGACGTCTTCGCACCCCGTACGCCCGCCTCCGCACACGCGGCGGACGCCTACGCCTCCGTGTCGGACTGGGAGGCCGGCGCCCCGGTCGGCATCCGCTCCGACGACGACGTTGACGATGACGACGACATGGCGCCCACCGGCACGCCCGCCCCGGCCAAGGGCGGCAAGGGCCGTACGTTCACGGGCATCGCGGCCGCCGCCGTCACCACCGTGCTGGCCGTCGTCGTCGCCGGTCAGGTCACCGACGACTCCGGCGGCTCCGGCGTGCAGTCGCAGTCCGCCACCGACCAGGCCCGCGACCTCCGGGACTCCCCGTCCCGCGCGGACGGGCGGGCGCCCGTACCGGCCCCCGGCGCCAAGTCGCTGACGTACGACGAGAAGATGGGCAGGACGTACCCGCTCGGCGCCAAGCTCAAGGCCTCGGGGAAGTTCGACGCCGTACCCGGCATCGCCGAGGCGCCGGGGACGGGGCAGAAGTTCACCTACCGGGTGGACGTGGAGCAGGGGCTCGGGCTCGACGCCGAACTGTTCGCCGAGGCCGTGCAGAAGACGCTCAACGACCAGCGCAGTTGGGCGCACAACGGCGCGCGTACCTTCGAGCGGATCTACTCCGGCAAGCCCGACTTCGTGATCACGCTCGCCAGCCCCGGCACCACCGCCGACTGGTGCGCCAAGTCCGGTCTGGACACCACCGTGGACAACGTCTCCTGCGACTCGGCCGCCACCGAGCGCGTGATGATCAACGCCTACCGGTGGGCGCAGGGCTCCGAGACGTACGGCGACAAGATCCACGCCTACCGGCAGATGCTGATCAACCACGAGGTCGGCCACCGCCTCGGCTACGGCCATGTCACCTGCGACAAGGACGGCGGCCTCGCCCCGGTCATGCAGCAGCAGACCAAGTTCCTCGACCACGACGGCATCCACTGCCGCGCCAACCCGTGGCCGTATCCCGGGAGTTGACAGGCGTGCGAGGTGTACGGGGCGCCGCAGGACCCGTACACCAGGCAGCCGCCGGCCGCCGTACCGGCGCTCGGTCCGGAGGTCGCCGCGCGACGCCGGGCGGAGCGACGGGAGTCGGCCGCGGCATGACGATCCGCGGCGTGACGATCCGTGCCCGGCTGATCTCCTAGCGCGACAGAACGCGATCCGCACGGGAAAGTTACGACCGTTCACCCCTTTTGGTGGGGGGGGGGGGGGAAAAACACACCCCCCCCCCCCCCCCCCCCCCCCCCCCCCCCCCCCCCCCCCCCCCCCCCACCCCCCCCCCCCCCCCC
>NZ_JBWKKY010000019.1:21817-143502 GCF_056430805.1 Streptomyces sp. NPDC045955 | reverse complement strand
GGCGGGGGTGACGTGGGCACGGAGCCGACCGGCGGTGGTGACGTGGGCACGGAGCCGACCGGCGGGGGTGACGTGGGCACGGAGCCGACCGGCGGTGGTGACGTGGGCACGGAGCCGACCGGCGGGGGTGACGTGGGCACGGAGCCGACCGGCGGGGGTGACGTGGGCACGGAGCCGGCAGGCGCTGGTGGTGTGGGCGCGGAGCCGAGCGGCGGTGGTGGGGCGGGCGCGGAGCCGGCAGGCGGTGGTGGCGTCAGTGGCGGGTCCACGGGGCGTGGTGGTGCGGGCGACCGATCGGCCGGGGCCCGGGACGCGGTCCCGCCGTGCCGGGGGGCGTGGAGCGGGGTCCCCTCGGGCCCGGTCCCGGAGTACTCGGCGCCGCCCGGCTCGGCGGTGGGGACGTCACCCGCTCCGGGGCTCGGCTCGGCTGCCGGGGCCGTGGGACCCCTGGGCGCGGCCCCCGCCGTGGTGGAACCCGTCGCCTCGGGGCTCGGCCGGAAGGGAGGCTCCGGGGGCGGCGGGGGGACCGCCGGTGGGGCAGGGGGCGTCCCCTCCGCCCCCTGCCGTTTCGCCGCGGTCGGGAAGGTCACCGGGTCCGGGGGCCGGGCGGGCGGTGGTTCCCAGGGGGCGCGCTGGGGTGGCGGGCCGGAGGCACGGGGAGTGTCCAGGATGTCGTCGGCCCCCGTCCGCGGCGCCGGGACCACTGGCTCCGAGACGGCCCTCTCCCCCGCCCCGGCCCCTGGAACGCCCCGTTCCTCCACCGCCCCCGCCGCCGAGGCGAAGCGGTCGTCGAGGGAATCGGGTGCGGGTGCGGGGCCCGTGTCGCCGGTGGAGTCGTCGTACAACTGCCCCCACCAGTCGTCCTCGGGACCGGTGGGCCTTCCCCCCTGCTGGCTCATGTCCCTGATTGTCCACCGCACAGGCCGGATGAAAACGGGGCTTGTGGAAAAACCGGCCTCTCACGGCACCGCGAACCCGCGCGACGAGTGAGCCGTAGAACGGTCATGCGATATGAGGGCCGATCACCGGCCGCGACCGGCTGACCTGCGGATCTGGGTCATAACCACGCTTCTGACCTGCGCCTTCTCCGGGGTTCCGGCAGGCTGGTCAGATGGGAGTGTGGGACCTCCTGCTGGTCGGGCTGGTCATCCTGCTCGGCCTGTACGGAGTGCTGCTGCCCGCGGTGCCCGGATCGCTGCTGGTGTGGGCCGCGGTCATGTGGTGGGCCCTGAAGGATCCGCAGCCCGTCGCCTGGTGGATCCTGGTGGGAGCCACGGCCTTGATGTTCGTCTCCCAGGGCGTGCGCTGGGCCCTGCCGCCCCGGCGGCTGCGGGTGAGCCGCGCCACCCACCGCATGCTGTCCTACGCCGGAGCGGGATCCACCCTCGGATTCGTCCTGCTCCCCGTCGTCGGCGCGATCCCCGGCTTTCTGGCCGGTATCTACCTCTCCGAACGCTTCCGCCTCGGCCGCCACGCCGAAGCCGTCGCGGCCGTGCGCACGGCGATGCGTTCCGGCGGCTCCAGCGTGCTGGCGGAACTGTTCACCTGTCAGCTGATCGCGGCGACCTGGGTGGGGGCCGTTTTCGGCACGTGAGCGCACGCTCCGGGAACACCACACCGGAAACTCCGAGAACACCACACCGGTCCCTACAGCACCCCCTCGTGCGTCAGCAGCCGTACCTTGCGCTCCAGGCCGCCCGCATAGCCGGTCAGTGTCCCGTCGGCCCCGATCACCCGGTGGCACGGCCGGACGACCAGCAGCGGATTGGCGCCGATCGCCCCGCCCACGGCCCGCACGGCGGCCCTGGGCGCTCCGATGCGCGCGGCGATCTCGCCGTAGGTCACGGTCGAGCCGTAGGGGATGTCGTCCAGCGCGGCCCAGACCTTCTCCCGGAAGACGGAGCCGTCGGTGCGCCACGTCAGCCGGAACTCCTTCAGTTCCCCGGTGAAGTAGGCGGCGAGCTGCTCCTCGGCCTCGCGGAACGGTCCCGGGTCCCGCCGCCAGTCGTCCTCCACCACGCGTCCGCCCTTCTGACCGGGCACGGACAGCGAGGTCAGCGCACCGTCCGGAGCGGCGGTGAGGAGCAGCGGCCCGAGCGGGGAGGCCACGTTCGTCCAGTACGTCGAGGTCATCACAACTCCCACTTCCCTGCTGCGCGCAGGTGGTTCAGGGCGTACGAGCGCCAGGGGCGCCAGCTGTCGGGGACGTCGGCGCCGGGTGGGGCGACGTCGGGGTCGCCGAGGGCGCGGGTGCGGATCTCGGCGATGGTGCGGGCGTCCAGGCCGGGCACGGCGCGCAGGGCGTCCTGCGCGTCGTCGCGGTCGGCGCCCGGGTCCAGGCGTACGGCGTGGTCGGCGAGGGCGGCGGTGAGCGCACCGAGGGTGCCGCCGGGTTCGGCGCCCGCGAGCACGGCCGGCTCGGGGAAGAGGTGGGTGAGGCTGCCGCAGGGGGCGTCGAGGGCCTTGCCGTAGCGCCGTACGAGCCGTTCCGCCTCCGTCCGGCCGACGAGTGCGCGTACCGCGAGTTCCTCCGGGTCGGCGGTGCCCGGCGAGCGCAGCCCGGGCCGGGCGGCGACCAGGGGTGCGAGCACCGGGTCGGTACCGAGGCGCTCGTCGACGGCGTAGGGGTCGGCGTCGAGGTCGAACTGCCGCCGCAGCCGCTGCACGGCGGTGGTGAGGTCGCGGGGGTCGCTGAGGTGCAGCCGGGCGTCGAGCCAGCCGCCCGGGTGGGGGCCGGATCCGGTCCGGGCGGTGCCGGGGCGTTCGTCGACGGCGACGATGCCGGTGCCGTACGGCAGGCGCAGCGTGCGCCGGTAGGTGCGCGCGCCGGGCGGGCCGCCGACCTCTTCGACGCCGGGCACGGCTTCGCGTGCCAGCAGGTCGAAGACGGGGCCGGCCTGGTAGGGGCCGCGGTGGGCGAGCCGGAGCTGGATCCCGGCGTCCGGGGTGGCGGTACGTCGGGCCCGGCCGTTCTTCGGCGCCGCGGCGGCGCGCAGCTCGCTCGGCGTCGACGCGTACACGGCCCGGATGGTGTCGTTGAACTGCCGGACGCTGGCGAAGCCCGAGGCGAACGCGATCTCGGTGATCGGCAGGTCGGTGGTCTGCACCAGGACGCGTGCGGTGTGGGCCCGCTGGGCCCGGGCGAGGGCGACCGGCCCGGCGCCGAGCTCCGCGGTGAGCTGCCGCTGCACCTGCCGCGCGCTGTAGCCGAGCCGTCCGGCGAGCCCGGCGACGCCTTCGCGGTCGACCACGCCGTCGGCGATCAGCCGCATGGCCCGGCCCACCACGTCCGCGCGGACGTTCCACTCGGCGGAGCCGGGCACGGCGTCCGGGCGGCACCGCCGGCAGGCCCGGAAGCCCGAGCCCTGCGCGGCGGCGGCCGTGGTGAAGAACCGTACGTTGGCCCGCTTCGGGGTGACCGCGGGGCAGCTCGGCCGGCAGTAGATGCCGGTCGTCTCGACGGCGAAGAAGAAGGCGCCGTCGAAACGCCCGTCACGGCTGCGTACGGCTTCGTACCTGGGGTCTTCCCTCGTGTCTCCGGTGCTTTCGTGCCTGGTGTCGTCGTCCTTCACGGTGTCCAGTCTCCGCCGTCGGCGGGCCTGCCGCTGGCGGAAATCGGACACCGCTCTCAGGGCACCGTCCCCTCCCTCGATCCGAGGACAGGGCGGTTACGCACGCCAGTGCGGTCCGCGCTTCGCCTCCATCGCGGCCCTTCCGATCGCGCCCTTGCGCTTCCAGTCCTTGCGGATCTCCGCGCGGAGCCGGGCGTCCGTCTTGGCGACGATGCGCTGGTTCTCCCGCAGGAGCTTGCGGTAGCTGTGCAGCCGCCGCTCCGGCAGGTCGCCCTCCTCGACGGCGGCCAGCACGGCGCAGCCCGGCTCGGCCTCGTGGGCGCAGTCGTGGAAGCGGCACCGTTCGGCCAGTTCCTCGATCTCGGAGAACACCTGCCCGACGCCGGTCCCGGCATCCCACAGTCCGACGCCCCGCAGCCCCGGCGTGTCGATCAGGACGCCCCCGCCGGGCAGCGCGAGCAGGTTGCGGGTCGTCGTGGTGTGCCGGCCCTTGCCGTCGACGTCCCGGGTGGCCTGGACGGTCATGACGTCCTCGCCGAGCAGCGCGTTGGCGAGGGTCGACTTGCCCGCGCCGGACTGTCCGAGCAGTACGGACGTCCCTCCGGCGACGATCGCCGCGACCACGTCGAGACCGGCGCCGTCGACGGCGCTGACGGGCACCACCGGCACGCCGGGCGCGCTGGTCTCCACGTCCTGGACGAGGTGGGCGAGGGTGACGGCGTCCGGCACGAGGTCGGCCTTGGTGAGGACGACCAGGGGCTGTGCCCCGGACTCCCAGGCGAGCGCGAGGAACCGTTCGATACGGCCGAGGTCGAGCTCGCCGGTGAGGGGCACGGCGACGATGGCGTGGTCGACGTTGGCCGCGAGGATCTGCCCCTCGGACCGCTTGGAGGAGGTGGAGCGGATGAACGCGGTGCGGCGCGGCAGGTAGGCGCGCACGTAGCGCGGGTTCCCGCCGGGTTCGACGGCGACCCAGTCGCCGGTGCAGACGACCCGCATCGGGTCATGCGGCGTGACGAAGGCGGTGTCGGCCCGCAGCACTCCGTCTGCGGTGACGACGTCGCACTGCCCGCGGTCGACCCGGATCACGCGTCCGGGCAGCAGTCCTTCGGTGTCGTACGGGGCGAACTCGTCCGCCCACGCGTCGTCCCACCCGTAGGGAGCGAGCGCGGCGAAAACGGAGGAAGCAGAGCTGGTAGTCAAGGGTGACCTTTCCCAGGTCGGCCCCCGGCCCGACAGTCGGTCGGATCAGCCGGCGGCCACGGAGGTGGACTTGATGGATTCCTGGATGCGGGCAGCGCCCATCGCAATGACAGCCATCGGTCAACACCTCCTCGATCCTCGACTCTTCGTGTTCCCCCGGCACTTCGTGGAACAGGCGTCACGGTATCCCGTCACGGGCCGGTCGCGTCAACTGCTTTTCGCGCAGTCCTGCCCGTTCAGCGTGAAGTCGTACGGCGGGGAGTTCTTGCCGCGCCAGGAGGCGAGGAAGCCGAAGGCCAGGTCGCCGCCCGCGGGGACCGACTTGTTGTAGTCGGCGGCGGTGGCGGTGACGCGGGAGCCGTCCTGGGCGACGGAGGCGTCCCACATCTGGCCGACCTGCTGGCCGTCGCGGAAGGACCAGGACACGCGCCAGGAGTCGAGGGGCTTGCTGCTGGTGACGGTGACGGTGGCCTGGAAGCCGTCGGGCCACTGGTTGACCAGGTCGTACTCGACCCGGCAGGTGGGGCTCTCGCTCTCGTGGTCCTTTGTGGGGGAGGCGGTGCCCTGCGGTTCGGTGTGGCGGTTTCTGCCCTCGGGTCGGTCGGGCTTCTCCGACTTGCCGGTGTTCTCGGTGGCGTTGTCGGCCGGCTTCGAGGTCGCGGGAGGCAGGTCGGGGGCGGACGGCAGGGGCGGGTCGGGGTTGGGGTCGGCCACCGGCTGACGGCCTGCGTCGCCGCGTGCCCCGAGGTCGTCGCCGGAGCCGCCGAAGGGCATCATCGAGACGCCGAGCGCGAGGACGGAGACCAGGACGGCGGCGACGAGGAGGCCGTTGCGGGCGACGCGCGCCTTCTGCTCCCCGTCCTCCGGTTCTCCCGCCGCCTTGTCCGCCGCGTCGGGCCGGCCTGCGCCGAGCCGCACCTCGGCGGCACGGCGGCGGCGCTCCAGATAGGCGAGGCCGCCCCAGCCGATCACCCCGCCGGCCAGTGCCCCGGGCAGTCCGCCGCCGTGCAGCCGCAGACAGGCGGCGGCCTCGGCGCACTGGACGCAGGTGGCGAGGTGCCGGGAGAGGTCGCCCGGCGTGTCGGCGGCGGAGGAGCGGGTGACGGCGTCCAGCAGCCGGGCGTAGCTGCGGCACCGGGCGTCCATCGGGGTGTCGAGGTGGTTGCGGTGGCAGCGGTCCCGGAACAGGGTGCGCACCTGCTGGAGTTCGTCGGCGGCGGTGGCCGGGTCGAGGCCCAGGCGGCGGGCGACCACGGGCAGCGGCAGCGCCTCCACCTCGGCCAGCCACAGCAGTTCGGCGTCGGCCTGCTGGAGGTCGCGCAGGCCGCGCAGCGCGAGCGGGCGTGTCAGGGGCGGGCCGGTGTAGCGGGCGGCCTTGTCCGAGTTGAGCCACAGGCGCAGGTCGGGATCGAGTTTGTGGCCCTGCCCCTCCTCTTCCCAGGCTGCGGCCGTGGTGCGTACGGCGGTCAGCAGCAGGGGTATCCGGGGCAGCCGGGCCGCGCGGCGGCCGGCGCTTCTGGCCTGGCCGGTCTCGGCCGCGCGGGCCTCACGTGTGCCGTGCGCGAACGCCTCACGGCCCAGCTGTGCGGCGGCGGCGGAGCCGGACGTGCACAGGTCGGCGTACGCGAGGACCGCGTCCCAGCACTCCGAGAACAGCGCGGCCTCGGCGGCGTCCTGAGGGGTCGGCAGGTCGGGCATGGGTCTCCTGCATCCACGAGCGAGGTCAACTCACCACTTGAGCAATGGAGTTGGGGGAAACCTCGCGGCAGGGCAAGAGCTTTTCACGCCACCCACACAACTGACAAGCGCCCTGTTCAGATATCAGGGCAGGGCGGCAGGCCCCCACGGCTCCGGCCTTTGTATGCCGTACGGACACGGCCGCCCTGTGACTCAACGCCGTACCGCAATGATGGCCGACGTCATCGAAGCGTTATCAAACGGCGGTGGGTGCGTCCGCCGGGAGGCTGTCCATGAAGGAGCTGACGGAGAAGACCGCGTTGCCTGCGCCGGGAGGGCCGTACCCGGGGGGCGAGGAGAGGCCGAAGTCCTCCATGGTCTGCCGGTACGCCTGGAGCAGGCGGATGTGGTACTCCAGCGGCGCGCCCTGAGGGTTGGCCTTGCCGAGGGGCGTCGTGGGCTCCGGGCACCAGGTGGTGAAGCGGGGCGTGATGCCGTGCGACATGAAGAAGCGCAGGCCCTCGGTGGTGGAGGCGATGGCCTCGTCGACCGAGGTGAAGCCGAACGGCTCGGCCATCTCCACACCCGCGACGAAGTTGGGGATGACGTTGCGCGCGCCGAAGATCTCCGCCGAGTCGAGGATGCGCTTGTGCCACTCGTCGCGGCCGACGTAGCGCTCCTTGCCCGGGCAGTACATCTTGAACAGGTACTCGTCCCACACCTCGTAGTTGGGGTGGTAGATCTGCACGCCGTAGTCCTTGAACCGCTGCACGTCGTCGCGCGGCAGCGCCTGGGCCACCACCTTGCCGATCCACCGGCCGGGGAAGCGCTCCTCGATGGCCTTGGCGTAGTGGCCGTAGAAGTCGGCCTCGTCGCGGCCCGAGACCGTCTTGGTGATGGCGCCGCCGGTGAGGGTGTAGGCGGTGGAGGCCTTCGCCGTGTCGTAACGGTCGATGATCTCCAGGGCCTCCAGGACCTCCTCGACGTCCTTGACCCCGGTGTAGGGGCGCCCGGCGGCCTTGTGCTGGCGCCAGTTGTGGTTGATGTCGCAGTACTGGCACTCCTCCTTGGCGCCGAAGTACTGGCAGACCCGGAAGACGGTCAGGTAGATCAGATAGCCCCACTGGATGGTCGGGGCCACCTCCATGACCGACTTGCCGCTGGCGAGGGTGTGCCGGTAGTACTCGGGCATCGGCGGCACGCCGACGTCGGAGATGCGCTTGCCGTCGAGGTAGAGGCCGAGCACGCCGTCCTCGTTCGCGGCGACGCGGTACGGCGAGGACGGGTTCACGCGCACCGAGACGACGGTCCGGCGCAGGTCGTAGGGGCCGCCGGTGAGGATGATCTCCTCCGGCGGGCGGCGCAGCGCGGCCTCGCCCAGCTCGGGCAGGGTGCCGTGGTCGAAGGAGAAGATGAAGTACGACTTCGGCTTGACCTCGCCGCCCTCGTTGTCGCTGAGCGCGGACGGGTCGAAGGCCACGCCGCCCCGGAGCAGGTCCTCCTTGAAGACGGCCTCCCGCGGGACGTGCGGGAATCGCTCCATCAGATCCTCGACCAGCGCGGTACGGCTGCCGCTGCCCATGCCGTGTCTCCTCCCGGTTCGGACGTACGACTCCTCACGGTATGCCCACGCGTGTGCGAGCCCGGTACCGGGGCCCCTGACTCGCGCGAACGCCCTCCGACCCGCGATCAGCGGTCTGGCGGCCGGTAGCGTGCCTTCCCGCGGCGGAGCCACGGCCGCGGGTGTGAAGGAGCGGGGATGTCAGGCATCCGCAGCAGCACGAGGACACCACTGAGCAGGACGGGCGGTCCGGCCGTCAGCCCGTGGAAGTCGGTGCGGCGAACGGCCGGGCTGGTGGCGTTCGGATGGGCGTCCGCGGCAGCCACCACCGGCGTCGCGTACCTGACCCTGGGCTCGGAGGTGGTACCCATCGCCGTCGGGTTCCTCCTGTGCCTCACCTTCACCGTGATGCTGCTCCTGCTCCACCGGGCCTTGTGGCTGACCGTACTGTCCGCGGTGCCCGCGCTGTTCGTCCTCGTCGGAGCCGTCCAGTACGCGCCCGAGGCAGCCCTGGAACGGCGCGGCGTGCGCGAGAGCGTGGTGATCGTGGCCGACTCCGCGGCCGCCACGTCCAGCGACAACCACCGCTTCACCCTCCGGGGCGCGGACGGAACGGAGCTGGAGGAGAAACTGGAGTTCAACGGTGACGCCTGGGCTCCGAAGGTGGGTGACCGGCTCGACGTCATCAGCGACCCCGAGGGCGAGGTCCCGATGGAGCAGGCGGACGAGGTGGACGCCGCGGGCCGGCTGGGCGGCCTGGTCGGCGGCACGGTGACGTGGACGTTGATGGCGGTGCTGGCGGGCTGGCGTGGCCATGTCCGCCGACGCCGGGGGCGCGATTCCCTGGTGTACCGGCTCCCGTGATACCGGGTGAGCAGGAACTCACTCCTGCTCAGTCTGCAGGAACGGTGAATTCCGCACGAGGATGTGGACATGCCGGAAGACGCCGACAGGCAGCCCGCCGCCGGGACTGATGCGCTCACCGCGGGATGTCTCCTGCTGCTCGTGCTGGTGCGGACGCGGCGGCCGGATTTCTGGTCGTCCTCCTGCTCGCGGTACGGGGGCTGGGCCGGATGGACGCCGGCGCCGGGCAGCCCCCGGCCGGCCCGCCGCCCACGGACTGGGCACCACTGCTGTGCTTCGGCGCCCTGGCCCTGGCCGCGGGAGTGACGGGCGTTCTGCTGCTGCGGCTCGGGCACCCGTTCATCGGGGCGGTCCAACTGGTGCTGTGCCTCTTCTTCGCAGGCGCGCGCTCGGGGCATGGTCCTGACCCGGGAAGGAGGCAGGGCGGGCAGCCTAGGCCGCGCGCTCCAGTGCCGCCGGGTCGACCGCGTACGCCAGTTTCCCGCCGGTCAGCAGCCGTTCCGCCTCCTCGGCGACCGTCAGGCCGAGGCGGGCCAGCTCGTTGCCCTGGGAACCCGCGAGGTGCGGGGTGACGAAGGCTCCGGGCAGGTCGTAGAGGGGTGAGTCGGCGGGCAGCGGCTCGGGGTCGGTGACGTCGAGGATCGCAGTCAGGCGCCCGGCGCGCAGTTCCGCCACGAGGGCGTCGTGGTCGACCAGGGCGCCGCGCGCGGTGTTGATGAGCACTGCCCCGTCGGGCATCAGGGCCAACTCGCGGCGGCCGATCAGGTGGTGGGTCTCGGGCGTCTCGGGGGCGTGCACGGTGACGATGTCGGACGTGCGCAACAGGTCGTCGAGCGGCAGCAGGGGGACGCCGAGCGCGGCGGCCTCCCGCCCGTCGACGTACGGGTCGGTGAGGACGGGCCGCAGATCGAAGGGGCGGAGCAGTTCGAGGACGCGGCGGCCGATGCGGGAGGCGCCGATGACACCGACGCGGCGGCCGTAGTTGCCGACGCCGGGGACGACACCCCAGCCGGAGGAGGTGCGGGTGGTGCGCATCCGGTCGCGGGCGGCGAGCACGTCCTTCCCGGCGAGCAGGATCATGGCGAGGGTGTACTCGGCGACCGGCACCGCGTTGGCGGCGGCGGCCGAGGAGACGGCGATGCCCCGCCGCCAGATCCCGGGGGTGGCGAAGGACTTGACCGAGCCGGCCGAGTGCAGCACGGCGCGCAGCCGGGGAGCCGCGTCGAGGACCGCCTCGTCGATCCGCGGGCAGCCCCAGCCGGTCACCAGGATCTCGGTCCGGGCCAGCGCGTCACGCACGCGGGGGTCGGCGAAGTCCCGCACCACGAGCGCCGGGTCGATGTCCACGGACTCGCGCAGCCGGGCCAGCACCTCGGGCGGGAAGACCTGCGGCACGTTCTCGGCGGTCATGGCGAACAGTGCCTGGGGGCGCTGGCTCAAGGAGGTGACCTTCCGGCTCGGAGAGGGGCTGGGGGCGAAGGGCCGGGGACGGCTCGCCCGGAACACCGGTAGAAAACGCTCTCTACCGCCTCTCCACGGTAGACCGAGCCGGGCGGCAGCGGCAACGGAGGGCGGGCCGGGGTAGGTTCCGGCAAGGGGCTTTCCGGTCCCCGCCGTTTCGGGGAAGGACGACGCGATGAACGGGACCGTGACCAACTGGGCGGGGAACATCACCTACGCGGCCAAGGAACTGCACCGGCCGGGCTCGCTCACCGCGCTGCGCGCCCTGGTCGCGGACAGCGACCGGGTGCGGGTGCTGGGCAGCGGACACTCGTTCAACGAGATCGCCGAGCCGGGCGCCGAGGGCGTCCTGCTGTCGCTGGCCGACCTGCCGCAGGAGGTGGACGTCGACACGGCGGCCCGCACGGTCCGGGTCGGCGGCGGCGTGCGCTACGCGGAGCTGGCCCGCCGGGTGCACGGGCAGGGGCTCGCACTGCACAACATGGCGTCCCTGCCGCACATCTCGGTGGCCGGGTCGGTCGCGACCGGCACCCATGGCTCGGGCGTGCTCAACGGCCCGCTCTCGGCGGCCGTGCGCGAGGTGGAGCTGGTCACGGCGGACGGCGGGGCGGTGACCATAGGCCGGGACGAGGAGCGGTTCGGCGGGGCCGTCACCTCGCTCGGCGCGCTCGGCGTCGTCACCGCGCTCACCCTCGACCTGGAGCCCACCTTCGAGGTCGAGCAGCACGTGTTCAGCGAACTGCCCTTCGCGGGGCTGGACTCGGGGACGTTCGAGACGGTGATGGCGACGGCGTACAGCGTCAGCCTGTTCACCGACTGGCGCGCGCCGGGCTTCCGGCAGGTGTGGCTCAAGCGGCGCTCCGACCAGCCGCTGCCCGCCTTCCCCTGGGCCTGCCCCGCCACCGGGAAGATGCACCCCGTGCCGGGCATGCCCGCGGTCAACTGCACCGAGCAGTTCGGTGTGCCGGGGCCGTGGCACGAGCGGCTGCCGCACTTCCGCGCGGAGTTCGTCCCGAGCAGCGGGGCGGAGTTGCAGTCGGAGTACCTGCTGCCGCGCGGGCACGCCGTCGAGATGCTGCACGCGCTCGACGCGATCCGGGAGACCATCGCCCCCGTCCTGCAGACCTGCGAGGTGCGCACGGTCGCCGGCGACGACCAGTGGCTGAGCCCCTCCTTCGGCCGGGACACCGTCGCGGCGCACTTCACCTGGGTCGAGGACACACCGGCGGTGCTGCCGGTGGTGCGGCGGGTGGAGGAGGCACTGGAGCCGTTCGGGGCGCGGCCGCACTGGGGGAAGGTGTTCACCGTGCCCGCGTCCGCTCTGCCGGGGCTGTATCCGCGGCTCGGTGATTTCCGGGCGCTGGCGCGGGAGCTGGACCCGGAGGGGACATTCGCCAACGCCTTCGTGCGGGATGTGCTGCGGGAGGCATAGCGGGCCGGAGGGACGACGCGCGGCGGTCCGCGGTCAGGTCGTGGCGTGCGGCCGGCCGCGGTCGCCGGGGGTGGCCCGGTCGGCCTCGTCCTGGACGAGCAGGGAGAGCAGCGACGCCACGGTCAGGCCGGCCTCGGCGGGGTGACGCAGCACCTTGGCGGGGTCGATCCGGTAGGTGTTGGTGCGGCCCTCCCGGGTGTGGGAGAGATAACCGTCCTGCTCCAGATCGGCGATGATCTTCTGGACGGCACGTTCGGTGAGCCGGCAGTGAGCCGCGATGTCCCGGATGCGGGCGTTGTGGTTGTCGGCGATGGCCGCCAGCACCCGGGCATGGTTGGTGAGAAACGTCCATCCGGTGTGTGGCTCGGGCACTCCATCCATACCCCAACTCTACCGACCAGGCGTACACGTATTCAAAAACACGTACTGCGTTTCATGTATTTGTTGACGTGTGTGGGGTAGAGGGGCAACGTTGGGAAGCGGAGAAACGGCGAAGAGACAAGGGAGAACGGGGCCATGCCGGACCCTGCGCACCCGGTGACGGCGATCCCGCCCTGCATGGCGACCATGGACGTCACGCCGGACGGCGACCGGATGACCGTCACCGTGTGGGGCGAGCTCGACCTGGGCAGCCGGCGGCTGCTGCCGGACCTGCATGACATCCTCACGTTGTCGGGCAGCGGCATCGACCTGCGTCTGGACGCGATCGGTTTCTGCGACTGCTCCGGGCTCAACATGCTTCTCGACCTGCGGCTGCGTGCCCTCGACGAGGGCAAGACGGTCACCGTCCGCTCCAGCGGCCGCGCGGTCGAGCGCCTGCTCGACCTGACCGGCACGCGCGAGCTGTTCGCGGCGCCGGGCCCGCACCAGGACGGCGCACGCCCCGCCACCGAGGGCGAGCCCGGCCAGGGGGCGGTTGACGACCGGGAACTCCGCGCCGAAGTCACCCAACTGCGACGGGCCATGCAGACCCGGCCGACCATAGACCTGGCCCGCGGCATCCTGATGGCCTCCTTCGGCCTGAGCCCCGAGAGGGCCTGGAGCGTGCTGGTCAGGACCTCCCAGAACACCAACACCAAGCTGCACCATCTGGCCCGGGACCTGGTGGCCGCCGTGCACGGCGGCACGCTGCCCGAGCCGGTGCAGCAGCAACTCGCGGCGGCGGTCGCGAGTACGGCGCCCCGGAGCGGGGCGGCGGAGGACGGGGCCGGCGTCTCCTGAGGCATCATGAGCAGGCCGCCACCGGGCGCCGACCGGCCACCACAGGCTCTCACCAGGCGCGCACTTTATAAAGCCCCTTTCCTAACCCCTTGTCGAAAGTCCCGGCAGCCCATAGCCTTGCGCCGCGCCGGTGCCGACGTCGACCCGGCCCGAGCCGGCCTGGGAAGGGATGGGCACCCCGGTGAAGCGCACGTCACGAGACATCCGCACCGCGAACCGCTATGAGGTGCTGCGCCAGATCATCGCCGAGTCACCGACCTCCCGGCAGGAACTGGCGGCCGCCACCGGCCTCAGCCTGGCCACGGTCGCCACGCTCGTCGGCGAGTTGCTCGACCTCCGCATGATCACGGAGGTCGGCTTCGAGGACTCGGCCGGTGGCCGTCCCCGGGGCCTGGTGGCGGTCAACTCCTCGGGAGGCGCGCTGATCGGCGTCGACATCGCCGAGACCTACGTCCATGTCGAGCTGTTCGACCTGGGGCTGAACGTCCTCGCCCGCGCCGAGGAGGACGTCCGCGCCGGCGAGAGCCTGCCGGAGCAGGTGGTGGGCCATGTGGCCGCCGCGGTCGGCTCGGTGGTCACCCAGGCCGGCATCGAGGGCGCCCGGGTGCTCGGGGTCGGGGTGAGCGTGCCGGGGCAGGTGGACCGCGCCACCGGCACCTCGGAGTACGCGCCCAACTGGGACTGGCACGACGTACCCCTGCTCGACCTGCTCACCGAGCACATCGCCTATCCCCTGTACCTGGACAACCCGCTGCGGGCCAGCGCGGTGGCCGAGCTGTGGTTCGGGGCCGCGCGCGGACGGGGGAACGCCGTCGTGGTCAACCTCGGGACGGGGGTCGGCGCCGGGCTCGTCCTGGGCGGCGGGTTGCACCGCGGCGTGAGCAACAGCGCCGGGGAGTGGGGCCACACCACGATGGTGCTGGACGGACGCCTGTGCCGCTGCGGCAACCACGGCTGCGTGGAGACGTACGTCGGTGCGCGCGGCATCATGCTGAACCTGCGTGAGATCGGCCCGGACAGCGCGCTGCTGCATCCGGACGACCAGACGGCGACCATCGACGCGCTGGCCCGCGGAGTCGCGGCGGACGACCCGGTGGCGCGCCGGGCCGTTCACGAGACCGCGCGCTATCTGGGCGCCGGCGTCGCCGACCTGGTGAACCTGTTCAACCCCGAGATCGTCGTGCTGAGCAGCTGGGTCGCCCGCACCCTGGGCGATCCGCTGCTGCACGAGGTGCGCGAGGCCGTGGCCCGGCACGCGCTGCCGCGGCCGCTGGCCGCCACCGAGATCGTCCTCTCCCCGATCCCCACCGACCCGGTGTGCCTGGGCGCGGCGACGTTCGCCCTCGAAGGGGCGCTCCAGGCCGTCGGGCAGCGGAACGGCACACGCACCACCCCGGCAAAGAGCACCACCCGCGCGCGGAGCCGCACCACCGCTCCACCCTCGTAACGGCGGAATCAACTCCTCCGCCACTCCCGCTTGTTCGAAATCGCGAACCGGACACAACGCTTCGAACAGACTTCGTCCAACCCCTTGCCGAAGCCTTAGCCGAAGCTCTAGCGTCCCGCACCGCACCTCTCTTTGAGCCATCTGGCGCGAGCCCCCGGGCCGTGAGCCATCAGGCAGTGAGCCGCAGAGCCGCAGCCGCACTCGAGACAAGGACGTCAGCATGTCGGCATCGAGCAACATGAACTGGGACCGCCGCAACGTACTGCGGGCCGCGATGGGCCTGGCCGCCGCCGGCGGACTCGCCGCGTGCGGCAGCAACACCGGACGGGGCGGTGGATCCGGTTCGGGCACCAACCTGGTGCAGATGTTCCACGCCTACGGCGAGGCAGGCACGGAGCAGGCCATCAAGCGGTACGCGAAGGCGTACAAGGGCGCCAACGTGACCACGCAGTGGATCACCAGCTCGGACTTCGAGAGCAAGCTCTTCTCGGCCCTGCTCACCAAGAACGCCCCGGACCTCTTCGAGTTCCACCCGCAGATCCAGATGGTCAAGAGCGGCCAGGTGGCGGATCTGACCGACATCATCGAGCCGGTCAAGGACGACTTCAACCCGGCCGACATCAAGTCGCACACGGTCGACGGCAAGATATACGGCGTCCGGATGATCGACGACCCGCAGTTCTTCTTCTACCGCAAGTCGATGCTGGAGAAGGCCAAGGTCGAGGTGCCGACCACGCTCGACGAGCTGATGGAGGCCGCCGCCAAGCTCACCACCGGCAAGGTCAAGGGCCTGTACATGGGCAACGACCTGCACTCGGTCATCAACCCGATGATCTGGTCGGCGGGCGCCGACACGCTCAACGAGAAGAACGAGATCGCCTACCACACCCCCGGTGTCATCGAGGGCATCAAGAAGATGCGCAAGCTGTTCACCAGCGGCGACCTCCTCCTCGGCGCTCCGACCGAGTCCTGGGACCCGTCCTCGTTCAACCAGGGCCTGTGCGCCATCCAGTTCTGCGGCATGTGGGCGATGCCGGCCATCCAGGACGCGCTCGGCGACGACTGGGGGGTCTTCCCCTTCCCGAAGACCGTCGACTCCGGCAAGCAGTCGGTCTACAACGGCGGCTGGTCGATGTTCGTCAACGCCAAGAGCAAGAACGCCGACGCGGCCAAGGAGTTCGTGAAGTGGCTGTGGATCGACCAGAAGGAGTACCAGGAGGACTGGGCCACCTCCTACGGCTTCCACATCCCGCCCCGCACCTCGCTCGCCAAGACGGCCGACAAGCTCAAGTCGGGCAATGCCGCTGAAGGCGTCAGGCTCTTCAACGAGTTCGGCCACTTCGACAACATCGGCTGGACCCAGGCCATGATCACCGCCCTCGAGGACGTCTTCGCGAACTCCGTCCGCAAGGACATGGATCCGGAGAAGGCTCTCGACAGGGCCGACGCAGCCGTCAACCGCGAGCTCAAGAAGCTGTTCGGATAGGTCGCGGGACGGAACACGACATGTCGACGACCACCAAGCTCGACCTCGCGAGCCCCGCCTCGGCCCAGGCCCCTTCGGCCAAGCCGCGGCGGGGTCTGCGGGGCAGCCCCACCGTCAATTTCTGGCTCTTCACCGGGCCGTTCCTGATCGGCCTGGCGATCTTCGTCTACGCGCCGATCCTCTGGAGCCTGTGGCTCAGCTTCTTCGAGGCCCGCTTCACCGTCACGCCCGACAAGTTCGTCGGCTTCGACAACTACGTGTACATGCTGACGAACGACGACTTCGTCGGCTCGCTCGGCACCTTCACCGTCTTCGCCGCGTTCATCGTGCCCACCACCTGGGCTCTGTCCCTGGGGCTCGCCCTGCTGGTGAACCGGATGCGCTTCATGCGGGCGTTCTTCCGTTCGGTCTTCTTCCTGCCGACCGCGGTCAGCTACGTCGCCGCGGCGCTGATCTGGAAGATGTCCATCTTCAGCGGGGTCCGCTTCGGCCTGATGAACACGGTGCTCGGCTGGTTCGGCATCGAGAACATCGCCTGGCTGATCGACCCCAACCCGCCCTGGTACTGGCTGGTCATCGTGACCGCCCGACTGTGGCTGCAGTCCGGTTTCTACATGATCCTGTTCATCGCGGCACTGCAGAACATCCCGGACGAGCTGTACGAGGCCGCCGCCATCGACGGCGCCAAGCCGGGCTGGCAGACCTTCCGGTACATCACCCTGCCCCAGCTGCGCGCGACGTCCACAGCCGTGATCCTGCTGCTGCTCATCGCCGCCTACCAGGCCTTCGACGAGTTCTTCAACCTGCTGTCGAAGACCACGTGGGGCCGCCCGCCCCTCGTCGAGCTGTACTACAAGGCCCTGGGCGAGAGCCAGGACTACGGCGCCGGCAGCGCGGGCGCCCTCATCCTGACCGTGCTGATCTGTGCCGTGACCCTGCTCCAGGGCAAGATCATGGGCTTCGGAAGGGGTGACGAGTCCAAGTGACCACCACCATGCCCAAGGTGCGCAAGCCCGCGCCGACGTCGGACACGACCAGCCGGGTCAAGCGCGGCGGCGGGGTGATGAACTCCACGGGCCTCTACATCGCCACGGGCGTCGCCGCCTTCCTGTTCCTGATCCCGTTCTACATCCTCGTCCGCAACGCCCTCTCCACCGACGCCGAGATCACCGGAGAGAACTGGAAGTTCTTCCCCACGGACATCCAGTGGGGCAACATCACCGAGCTCTTCAGCGACGGGACGGTCCCCTTCGCCCAGTCCCTGTGGAACTCCGCGGTCGTGGCCACCCTGCACACCGTCGGCGTCCTGCTGGTGTGTTCCCTCGCGGGCTACGGTCTGGCACGCATCCCGTACAAGCACGCCAACAAGGTGTTCTACGCCGTACTCGGCACCCTGATGGTTCCGACCGCGGTCACCTTCGTGCCGAGCTTCGTGCTGGTCTCCTCGCTCGGCTGGGTGGACACCTACCGGGGTCTCATCATTCCGGGCCTGTTCAGTGGTTTCACCTGCTTCCTCTTCCGGCAGTACTTCCTGGGGTTCCCCAAGGAGCTGGAGGAGGCGGCGCGCATGGACGGACTGGGCTACTGGGGTGCGTACTGGCGCGTCGTCGTGCCCAACTCGCTGAACTTCTTCGCGGCGATGGCGACCATCACCTTCATCAACGGCTGGAACGCCTTCCTGTGGCCCCTGGTCATCGGCCAGGATCCGAGTTCGTGGACCGTCCAGGTCGCGCTCTCCAGCTACATGACCAACCAGACCGTCGTCTTCCACATGATCTTCATGGCCACGGCCATTTCCATCCTGCCCCTGGTGTTCGTGTTCCTCTTCCTCCAGCGCTGGCTGGTGCAGGGGATCGCCCAGACCGGCATCAAGGGCTGAGCAAGGAGACCGATGTCTTTCCGCACCACCTCCGTCGACTACGTCGAGGACGTCTCCCCGGGCAGCGGGGCCCTGGCGCCCCGCGCCTGGTACGCGTCCTCGGACGCGCAGTCCCTGTCCCTGAACGGCAGCTGGCGTTTCCGGCTGTCGGCGACGATCGACGCCGAGGACGACTCGTTCGCCGAGGAGGGCTTCGAGGCCGGGGACTGGGCCGAGGTCACGGTCCCCGGGCACTGGGTCCTGCAGGGTGACGGGGCGTTCGGGTCCCCGATCTACACCAACCACCTGTACCCCTTCCCGGTGGACCCGCCGCACGTCCCGACGGAGAACCCGACCGGTGACCACCTGCGCGTCTTCGACCTGCCCTCCGACTGGCCGTCGGACGGCGGTGCGGTGCTGCGGTTCGACGGCGTCGAGTCCTGTGCCCGCCTCTGGCTGAACGGCACGGAGCTCGGCGAGTTCAAGGGCTCCCGGCTGCCGCACGAGTTCGCGGTCGGGCACCTGCTGAAGCCGGGCGGCAACGTGCTGGCCGTGCGCGTGCACCAGTGGTCGGCCGGGTCGTACCTGGAGGACCAGGACCAGTGGTGGCTGCCGGGCATCTTCCGTGACGTGACGCTGCTGCACCGCCCGGCGGGCGGCGTCGGCGACTTCTTCGTGCACGCCTCCTACGACCACACCACCGGCGAGGGCACCCTGCGCGTCGACTCCGACGTCGACGGGCGGGTGACCGTCCCGGCCCTGGGCATCGACGTCGCGACCGGCGAGCCGGTGACGGTCGCCGTCGAGCCGTGGACGGCCGAGACGCCGAAGCTCTACGACGGCGTGCTGGCCACCGAGGGCGAGCGGGTGCCGCTGCGGATCGGCTTCCGCACCGTCGTCCTTCAGGACGGGCTCGTCAAGGTCAACGGCAAGGCCGTCCTCTTCAAGGGCGTCAACCGGCACGAGTGGCACCCCGAGAAGGGCCGCGCGCTGGACCTGGAGACCATGCGCGAGGACGTGCTGCTGATGAAGCGGCACAACCTCAACGCCGTGCGCACCTCGCACTACCCGCCGCACCCGGCCTTCCTCGACCTGTGCGACGAGTACGGCCTGTGGGTCATCGACGAGTGCGACCTGGAGACCCACGGCTTCACCGAGCAGGACTGGCGGGACAACCCGGTCGACGACGACCGCTGGACCCCGGCCCTGCTGGACCGCGCCGCGCGCATGGTCGAGCGGGACAAGAACCACCCGTCGATCGTGTTCTGGTCGCTGGGCAACGAGGCCGGCACCGGCCGCGGTCTCACCGCCATGGCCGAGTGGATCCACGACCGCGACCCCGAGCGGCTGGTGCACTACGAGGGCGACTGGAACTGCCGCGACACGGACGTGTACTCGCGGATGTACGCCTTCCACGACGAGGTCGACAAGATCGGGCAGCGGCTCGACGGCGGTACGCACAAGCGCCGCGAACTGCCGTTCATCCAGTGCGAGTACGGGCACGCCATGGGCAACGGCCCGGGCGGGCTGGCCGACTACCAGGAGCTGTTCGAGAGGCACGAGCGGCTCCAGGGCGGGTTCATCTGGGAGTGGATCGACCACGGCGTCAAGCACCCCGAGCTGGGCTACGCCTACGGCGGTGACTTCGGCGAGGAGCTGCACGACGGCAACTTCGTCTGCGACGGGCTGGTCTTCCCGGACCGGACGCCGTCGCCGGGCCTGATCGAGTACAAGAAGGTGATCGAGCCGGTCCACATCGAGGGCGACGGCGCGAACGGCATCGTGCGGATCACCAACAAGCAGGACTTCGCCGACCTGTCCGCCCTGGCCTTCGAGTGGTCCTGCCAGGTGGACGGCGAGACGGTCGAGTCGGGCTCGCTGTCGGTGCCGGCGCTCGCGCCGGGCGAGAGCGCCGAGGTGAAGCTGCCGGAGCCGCCCGTGGACGGCCGGGGCGGCGAGCGCCAGTGGACCGTGCGGGCACTGCTCGCGGACGACACGCTGTGGGCCGCGAAGGGCCATGTCGTGGCCTGGGGGCAGTTCGCCGCGGGGGCACGGCCCCTGCCGACCTTCCCGGCGACCGACCGGCCCGTGCGCGACGGGGACCGGTTCACGCTCGGCCCGGCCGCGTTCGACGCCCGCACCGGTGCGCTGCTTTCGATCGGCGGGGTCGCGGTGAGCGCCCCGCGGCTGGACGTGTGGCGGGCAACGACCGACAACGACGACGGCGCGGAGTGGCAGAGCGACACCCGCTACGGGACGCTGTGGCGCACGCTCGGCCTGCACCGCATGCGGCACCGCCTGGTCTCGGTCGAGGCGGGCGACGACGCGCTGACGGTCCGCACCCGGGTGGCGCCGGCGGCCCGCGAGGTCGGCCTGGCCACGGTGTACCGCTGGACGTCCGACGGCGAGCGGCTGCGGCTGGACGTGTCCGTGACGCCGGAAGGCGACTGGACGGTGCCGCTGCCCCGGCTCGGCGTCCGGTTCGGTCTGTCGCAGGCCGACGCCGTGGAGTGGTTCGGCGGCGGCCCGGGCGAGGCGTACCCGGACACCCGGGCGGCGTCCATGGTGGGCCGGTGGCAGTCGACGGTGGACGGGCTCCAGACGCCGTACGTCCGCCCGCAGGAGAACGGCGCCCGCGCCGACGTCCGGTGGGTGGAGCTCGGCGGCCTCAGGATCGAGGGCGACCCGGAGTTCTGGTTCACCGCGCGGCGCTGGACCACCGAGCAGCTGGACGCGGCCCGGCACCGCACCGACCTCACGCCCGGCGACACGGTGTGGGTCAACCTCGACCACGGGCAGCACGGCATCGGCTCCCAGTCCTGCGGCCCGGGTCCGCTGCCGCAGTACTTCCTGAAGGCCGAGCCGGCTCAGTTCGCGTTCGTCTTCTCGACCACCAGGTGAGAGAACGATGTAAGAACTCGATTAATCGATTGACCAATTGATCGACATTCCGACAGTGTCGGGACATCATCCGCGGCCGGTCGGCCCTAGCAGCCGACCGGCCGCGACTGTTTTCACCACGAGGAAGCGGGTGGGTCGGTTGAATGTCGCCATCGAGGTCCGCGGGCTGACCCGCACCTTCCACACCACCGTCCGCCGCCCCGGTTTCCTGGGCGCCGTCAGATCCCTGGTCAACCCGGAGCGGGTGGCCAAGCACGCCGTGGCCGACATCAGCTTCGACGTGGCCCGCGGCGAACTCCTCGCCCTGCTCGGCCCGAACGGCGCCGGCAAGTCCACCACCATCAAGATCCTGACCGGCATCCTCACGCCCACGTCCGGCGAGGCCCGGGTCGCGGGCGTGGTGCCGTACCTGGAGCGGGAGCGCAACGCCCGTAACATCGGCGCGGTGTTCGGGCAGCGCACCCAGCTGTGGTGGGACCTGCCGGTGCGCGAGTCGTTCGCGATCCTGCGGGACATCTACGAGGTGCCGAAGGCCGAACACGCCGCCCGGCTGAAGGAGTTCGACGAGATCCTGGACCTGTCGTCCTTCTGGGACACCCGGGTCCGCCATCTCTCCCTCGGTCAGCGGGTGCGCAGCGACCTGGCCGCCGCCCTGCTGCACGACCCGCCGGTGGTGTTCCTGGACGAGCCGACGATCGGCATGGACGTGGTGGTCAAGGAGCAGGTACGGGAGTTCCTGCGCCACCAGGTGGAGCAGCGCGGCCGTACGGTCCTGCTGACCACGCACGACATGACGGAGGTCGAGCGGCTCGCCGAGCGGGTGGTGCTGGTCAACCACGGCCGGCTGGTGCTGGACGGCACCCTCGACGAGATCCGCCGGAAGTTCGGCTCGACCTGGCAGGTGCGGGCCACGCTCGCCGACCAGCACGCCGAGGTCGTACCGCCGCCCGGCATCACGCTGCTGCGGCGGGGCGGCGCGCAGGTCGTCTTCGGCCCCGACGGGGCGGACGCGCCCACCGTCCAGCAGGCGTTGAAGGCCGTGATCGAGCGGTTCGAGGTGACGGACATCGCCCTGGACGAGGCGGACCTCGAGGACGTGATGCGGGCCGCGTACGTGCACGCCGGGGAGGTCTGACATGGCCGCGCTGCACGCCTGGCGCGCCGCCCGTGTCACCCCGCTCGGCGAGCTGAACGCCCCGCCCCGGATGACCGCCGTCGCGCTCCGGCTGGCCGTCCAGGTGGTGCTGGTCTGGTCGCTGTGGCGCGGGCTGTACGCGCAGACCGGCACGACCGCCGGCCTGAGCCGCGACCAGGCGGTGACCTATGCCGTGCTGGCCGTCCTGGCGTCCCGGCTGCGGGAGCTGGACCAGTACGCGGGCCGGGACACGGTCCTCCAGCACATGCACTTCGGCACCATCGTCTACTGGTACCTGCGCCCGCTGCCGCCGCAGCGCTACTACGCCCTGCGGGCCGCCGGCGAGCAGCTGTACGGGCTCGCGTGGGCGCTGACGGGATACGCGGTCTGCCTGGCCGCGGGGGTCGTCGAGCCGCCCCGCTCGGCCGCGGTGGCCGGGGTGTTCGTGCTCAGCATGCTGCTGGGCCAGTGGGTCCTCTACTACGTGATGCTCGTGCTCGACCAGTTGTGCTTCTGGACGGTCCGCAACACCGCCGCGATGCTCATCCTGCTGTTCGCGCAGAACCTGCTGTCCGGGGTGTACGCGCCGCTGTGGTTCTTCCCGGACTGGTTCGTCACGATGAGCGCCTTCCTGCCCTTCCAGGCCACGCTGAGCGTGCCGCTGTCGCTGTACGTGGGACGGATCCCGCTGTCCGACGCGGCCTTCCAGCTGTCCGTGCAGGCCGCGTGGGTCGTGACGCTGGCGTTGTTCACCCGGCTGCTGTGGCGGCGGGCCGCCCGGCGTGTGATCTCGCAGGGAGGCTGAGATGTCGGTGAAGGCTCTGCGGATCGTGTGGCGCGTGACGGCGCTCAACTTCCGCGCGCAGATGGAGTACCGCACCGAGTTCCTGCTGATGATCGCGATCGGGGCGATCTGGCAGGTGTCGGTGATCGTGTTCGCCACGGTGCTGCTGTCCCGGTTCGCCGGGATGGGCGGCTGGGACAGCTCCGACGTGCTGCTGATCCCGGCGACGCGCATGCTGGCGCACGGTCTGTTCGTGCTGTTCCTGGGGCGGATGCACTGGGCCGGCCGGCAGATCCAGGAAGGGCGGGTCGACATCTACCTGACACGCCCGATGCCGGTCCACCGGCAGATCCAGCTGGCGTTCTTCCCCACCAACGCCATCGGGGACCTGACGGTCGCGGCGGGTCTGATGGTGGGGGCGCTGACCCGCAGCGACCTGGACTGGACGGCGGGCCGGATCACGTACCTGGTCGCGGCCGTGCTCGGCGGCATGCTGCTGGAGGCGGCCCTGTTCACGGTCGTGGCCAGCGCGTCCCTGCGTTTCCCGGCCGCCGACCACTGGGGCCGCTGGCTGGAGGAACTCCTCGGCACGTTCGGCAGCTACCCGCTGAACGTCCTGCCCAAGGCGGTGGGCGGCTTCCTGACGTACGGTCTTCCGCTCGCGTTCGTCGCCTACTTCCCGGCCGCGGTCCTGACCGGCCACGGCCACACGACGGGCGTGCCGTTCTGGCTGGCGGCGGCGTCACCGCTGCTCGGGCTGCTGGCGTACCTGGGATCCCGGCTGGTGTGGCGGTGGAGTCTGCGGCACTACAGCGGGGTCAACGGGTGACCGGCCGGCCCCGCGGACCGGCGTGAACGGGGCGGTCACGGCGAGCAGGACGCAGGTGGCTCCGGCGGCCACGGCCACCGGGGTCGTGCCCTGCTCCTCGGCGGCCCAGGTCAGCAAGGCCGCGCCGATGGGTGCCGCCGCGTACTGGAGGGTCCAGAAGGCGGAGGTGACGCGGCCCAGGAGGTGCTCGGGCGTGACCTCCTGGCGCAGCGACATCGAGCAGGTGCCCGCCATGCCGACGCAGGCGAGGAACGCGGCAGTCAGGGCCGCCACGACCGGCACGTCCCGGGCCCAGCCGAGACCGGCGAAGGCCAGCCCGCACACCGCGACCGAGCCGGTCCACGTCGGGCCGAAGCCGAGGCGGCGACGGAACCGGGCCACGAGCAGCGCACCGGTGATGGTGCCGAGCGATCCTCGACCAGAAGCGGACGCTGGGCGAAACCGAGGCCCGGGCGGCCGTCGACGGCCGGCTCGACGCGTACGTCAACCAGACCTACCGCTCTCTGAAGAGCTACCGCGACGGCCGCCCCGCCATGGGCCACCTGGACGCCGCCGAGTCCGTCCCCCACGCGCTGGAGGTGCTCTTCGCCCTGCACCGCCGCGTCCGGCCCTACAACAAGTACCTCCAGTGGGAGCTGGAGCGGCAGCCGCTGGGGGAACCCCGGTGGGACGCGGGCCGGCTCCTGCCGGTCGTCCGCCGCATCCTGGCCGACGGCGACCCGCCCACCCAGCGGGCCCTCTTCGCCGGTATCGAGGAGGCGGCACGGCGGGCCGGCCACGACCCGGTGCTCGACGCCTGGGGCGCGGATCTGGAGCTGCTGCGTCACCCCTGACTCACCGGGGCCTCAGCGCCGGACCAGCGCCAGCACACTCAGACCGAACATCAGGACACCCAGCGGGAGATGGACCGACGGGACGTGCGCGATGCCGAGCACGACCTGGACCGAGGCGAGGACGAGGAAACCCGACGCGTGCCAGATGGGCCGGGCACAGCCGCCGCCCGGCTTCCACGCCAGCACCGCCGCGAGCAGGTACAGCATCGACGCCCCGTACATCACGCGGGCTCCGGCACTGTGCAGCGTCTCTCCGTAGGACGAGGTCAGCAGCAGTCCCGCGGAGACCGCCTGGAGGAAGATGGTCAGGGTCTGCAGGGCGATCGCGACCCGCAGGAAGGAGGAGCCGCGCTGTACGTCCGCCGTAGCCGTCGCCGTCGCCGTCACCTGAGTGGCCATGTCACAGTTCCCCTTGTCCGCCCTCGGGCAGTGGATCGATAAGGTCTCACCAGTTCGACGACGCGGGCCTGCGAAAGGTAAGGCGAGGGGGCGGCCGGAAGCATGGGGACTGCCGGGGGCGGCACGGACGGGATAGCCGGCGAGCGACGCCAACTGATCAATGTCGCCTACCGTTTGCTGGGTTCGGTGACCGAGGCCGAGGACGCGGTGCAGGATGCCTACGCCCGCTGGTACGGGCTGCCGCGCAGCCGGCAGGAGGAGATCCGGTCCCCGGGCGCCTGGCTGACGACGGTGACCGGCCGCATCTGCCTGGACCTGCTGGGCTCGGCCCGGGCCCGCCGGGAACGCTATGTGGGCGCGTGGCTGCCCGAGCCGCTGCCCGACCGGACCGAGTGGGACCGGGCGGGCGGCACCGGCCCGACCGGTCCCGCGGACCCCGCCGACCAGATCGTCCTGGACGAGTCGGTGTCCATGGCCTTCCTCGTCGTCCTGGAGTCGATGACGCCCGCGGAGCGGGTGGCGTTCGTCCTGCATGACGTCTTCCGCTATCCGTTCGCCGAGATCGCCCGCGTCCTCGGCCGGACTCCAGCGGCCTGCAAACAGCTGGCGGCCTCCGCCCGGCGGCGGGTGGGCGCCGCGAGCGCTCCAGTGCCGGCGACCGGCCGGGCCGACGTGGTGAGGCACGTCAAAGAGGCCTGGGAGAGCAAGGACATCGCGGCTCTCGTCGGCGTCCTCGACCCGGCCGCCGTGATGACCGCCGACGGCGGCGGCATGGGCGGCGCCGCCCTGCGCCCGGTCGAGGGCGGCGCGCGCATCGCCCAGTACATGGCCGCCATCGCCGACAAGGCTCCGGGGCTCGAACTCCTGGAGCGGACGGTCAACGGCGTTCCGGGGCTGGTGGCCCAACGGGACGGCGTCGTCATGACCGTGGCCGCGTTCGACGTCTCCGACGGGCGCGTCACCCGGATCTGGGCGGTCCGCAACCCGGAGAAGCTGCGGCCGTGGGCGCGGTCCTAGGGTCTGTCCGCCGTTTCATCTTCAACTGTTTCCCCCGAGTCCCTTGCGCATCACCCGAGTTGGCGTCGAACCTGAACATCGTTCATGTCCCGCTCCGCCTCCCCGACCGGAGACACCCCCACCATGAGACGACTCCTCGGCACCCTCGCCGCTGCCGCTGTGACCCTCACCGGACTGACCGCGACCTCCGCGACGCCCGCCGCCGCCGCGGACTCCGGTTCCTTCAACGTGCTGACGTACAACATCGCGGGCCTCCCCCTGGGGCTAGGCGACAGCGACCCCGAGACCAACACCCCGCTGATCGGGCAGCGGCTCGGGCCGTACGACATCGTGAACGTGCAGGAGGACTTCAACTACCACGCCTCGCTGTACGCCGGCGACAAGCACCCGTACCGCACGGCGACCAGCGGTGGCGCGGCCTTCGGCGACGGGCTCAACACCCTCTCGGACCACCCCTTCGAGGACTTCCAGCGGGTGAAGTGGAAGGACTGCACGGGCACCAACTGCCTGACGCCCAAGGGATTCTCGCTGGCGCGGGTCAGGATCGCGGAGGGCGTCTTCGTCGACCTGTACAACGTCCACACCAACGCCGACTCGACCGACGACGCGCTCGCCGCACGCCGGGCCAACGTCGAGCAGCTCTCGGACTTCATCCAGGCGAACTCGGCGGGCAACGCGGTCATCGTCATGGGCGACACGAACACGCGGTACACCCGCACCGGTGACAACATCCGCACCCTGCTGTCCGAGAACGGCCTGACGGACGCGTGGGTGAAGCTGATCAAGGGCGGTACGCCCCCGGCCCAGGGCAGTGACGCGCTGGTCTGTGACGAAGCGGCGCCGGCGAACGACTGCGAGGTCGTGGACAAGGTCCTGTACCGGGGCAGCAAGCTGCTGACCCTGACCGCGACCCGCTACGCCAACGACTGGAAGGATTTCCTCCGCTCGGACGGCAAGCATCTCTCCGACCACTTCCCGCACGCGGTCGACTTCTCCTACACGCTCGACTCGTCCCTGCGCGCGAGCGACTTCTTCGGCGGCCCGCACGGCACGGCCTTCAACGACGCGGACGACCTGCCGGCGAACCCCGCTCCCCGCACCCTCACCCTGCGCGGCGCCACCCGCCTGGACTCGGTGTCCCTGACCCATGACGGCGGTACGGCCCTCACCCACGGCGGCACGGGCGGCACGGCGGCCTCGCTGACGCTGGCCCCGGGCGAGCACCTGACCTCGGTGAAGCTGACGCAGGGCCAGAAGGACGGCCGCACCAGGATCTTCTCGGCGTCCTTCACGACCGACAAGAACCGCAGCCTGTCCGCCGGCACCGCCACGTCCGACGCGAAGACCTTCACGGCCCCCGCGGGCCGGCAGATCGTGGGCTTCACGGGCCGCGCGGGCGCGGAGATCGACAAGTTGGGTGTGATCTACGCGCCGATCCGCTGAGCCCGTACTACGCTCTTCCCTCATGCCCAGAGCCGGCCTCACCCCCGACCGCCTCGTCGCCGCCGCGGCCGACCTCGCCGACGAGGCCGGCCTGGACCATGTCACCCTCTCCGCCCTGGCCCGCCGCTTCGGCGTGAAGGACGCGAGTCTGTACACGCACGTCCGGAACCTGAAGGACCTGCGCACCCGCCTGGCCCTCCTCGCGGGCGGCGAGATGATCGACCGGATCGCGGCGGCGGTCGAGGGGCGGGAGGCCGGCCGGGACACGCTCGGCGCCTTCGCCGGCGCCTACCGGGCCTACGCCCTGGAACACCCCGGCCGGTACGCGGCGACCCAGCTCCCGATCGACCAGGACCTCCTCACGGACTCCCCCGCGATGCGCCGCACGGCCGACGTCACCTACGGCATGCTCCGCGCCTACGGCCTGGAGGAACCCGACCTCACGGACGCCGTGCGCCTGCTGCGCAGCACCTTCCACGGCTACTGCGCCCTGGAGTCCACCGGCGCCTTCGGCGCGCCCCGTGACGTACAGGCGTCCTGGGACAGGTCGATCGACGCCCTGCACGTACTGCTTCAGAACTGGCCCCGCGAGAAGAGGACGACCGATGCGTGACACAGCCGGCTCCATAGCGGAGATCTACTCGCTCGGCACCGGCCCCTGGTCGATGACGCCCGTCACGCGGGGCGCCCTGGGCCAGATCTGGAAGCTCACCGGGAACGGGTCCTCGTGGGCCGTGAAGGAGCTGCTCTTCGGCTGCGACGAGGAGCAGGTCCGCCGCGAGGCCACGCTCCGGGACTCAGCGGCCGGCCTGGGCATCGCCTCGCCCCGGCTCCACCCGAACCGGCGGGGCGCGCACGTCTCCCGGCTCGGCCCGGGCGGGTCGTGCGTGAAGCTGTACGACTGGGTCGACGGCACCCGCGCGGACGCCTCCGACCCGGACGTCCTGGACTGGTTCGGCCGGACCATGGCGCTGTTGCACCGGGCCGGTGAGGGCGCCGACGAGATGCCGGGAGACTGGTACGAGCGGTGTCCCGACGAGGCCGACTGGGAGGACGTCCTGAAGAAGGTGCGGGACGCCGGCCTGCCGTGGGCGGACGAACTGGACCGGTTCATCACGACGTCCGCTCCCCGGCTGGCGCACTGGGTGACGCCGTCGGACGCCGGCGGCCTCGTGATGTCGCACCTCGATCTCCACCCCCAGAACGTCCTGGTCGGCCGCGCCGGGCCGGTCCTCCTCGACTGGGACAACGCCGGGCCGGTCTCGGCTGCACGGGAGTTCGCGCGTGCCGTGTACGTGTGGTCGGGCCGGGGCGAGGTGGACATCGCGGCCGCCCGGCGCCTGACCCGGGCCTACCGCGATGCCGGGGGCCGGGCCGAGGTCACCGGCCCGGAGTCGTTCTCGATGCTCTTCGCCACGGACCTGAACTACATCCGTGTGCAGGCCGAGTGCGCCGTCGATCCGGCGGTGACCGCGGCGCAGCGAGAGTTCGCGGGCCGGCAGGTCCTCACCTGTCTGCGGAGCCTGCCGGACCTCGCCGCCGTGTCGCGGCTGGTCGCCGCGCTCGGCACCTGACGCGGCGGCCTACCGCGGTGGGACCTGATCGGCCACTTCCCGGTACGACGGTGTCCGCCCCGCCGGCGTCCGGCCGGCCCGGATCTCCGCCACCGCCTCCAGGGCCGCGCCCAGCGCCCGGCGGTACAGCAGCGAGCCGAGGCTGATCCGGCGTACGCCGGCGTCGGCGAGGTGGGAGACGGCGGGACCGGCCGGCGAGTAGAGGATGTTGAGGGGTGCGTGCACGTGGCGCACCAGGGCGGTGATCTGCCGCAGGTCGGCGAGGCCGGGGACGAACACGCCGTCCGCGCCCGCCTGTTGGTAGGCGTCGAGCCGGGCGAACGTTTCCGTGGCGTCGCCGTCGCCGAGCCAGTGAGTGTCGGTGCGGGCGTTGACGAAGAGGCCGGGGACGGCCTCCTTGACCGCGGCGATCTTCGCCGCGTGCCGGTCGGTCGGCCCGAGTCCGTCCTCCAGGTTGATGGCGACGACCCCCACGGCGTACAGCTCGCACGCGAACTGCGCCACCTCGTCCGGGTCGTCGCTGAAGCCTCCCTCGGCGTCGACGGACAACAGCCACGGCTCCTGGCCGAGAGAACGGGCCAGCCGGAGCGTCTCCGCGCGGGTCGCCGCCGCGCCGTCGGGAAGTCCCGCGGCCGCGGCGACGCCCAGGCTCGTCGTCCCGATCGCCCGGAACCCCTGCCCGGCCAGGGCCCGCGCGGACGCGCAGTCCCAGGCGTTGGGCAGCAGGAGGGGCTCCTCGGCGTGGTGAAGGGCGGCGAAGGCGGCGTCGGCCCCCGCGTCCGGTGTCTGCTTCGGATGAGCGGTCATGGGGCCACGCTAGTGCCGCGACAGGCAACGTTCGCCCCGTCGCGACGCCCGGTACGCCCTCTCGCCGCACCGTCCGGAAGCCCAAGTACGTCCAGTACGAGGGCTTCCGGGCGGCACGCCGAGAGCACGCACCGGACGCCGCTCCTTGGCGGGCAAACGTTCCTGTCGCGGCACTAGCCAGGTGGATCAAGACAGGATCTCGACGTACCCGTCGGTCCCGTGCACACGGATCCGCTGCCCGTCCCGGATCAGCCGGGTGGCCTGCTCCACGCCCACCACGGCCGGCAAACCGTACTCCCGGGCGATCACCGCGCCATGGGTCATCAGGCCGCCCACCTCCGTCACCAGACCCGCGACGGAGACGAACAGCGGCGACCAGCTGGGGTCCGTGTAGGTCGTGACCAGGATGTCGCCCGCCTCGAGATCGGCCTCCGCCATGTCGAGGATGACGCGGGCCCTCCCCTCGACAGTCCCGGCGGAGACCGGCAGGCCGACCAGGGCACCGGCCGGCACGTCGTCGCGCCGGTACGCCCCGGTGACGGCCTCGCCATCCGAGGTGAGCACCCGGGGCGGGGTGAGCGCCTGGTACGACCGGAAGGCGTCCTTGCGCTCCCGGATGAGCCGGTCGTCCACCTGGTTCGAGCGCACGACGTCGTGGAGTTCCTGGAACGTGAGGTAGAAGACGTCCTCCTGCTCGGCGAGCACGCCTGCCCGCACGAGGCGCCCGGCCTCCTCCATCAAGGCCTGCTTGTAGACGAAGTAGCGGCTGACGATGCCGTACTTCGGATACTCCCGGTACCCGATGAAGGTGCGGACCCGGTCGATCATCCGCTTGGTCTCGTCGGCTTTCCGCTGCCCGTCCGGCAGGGCCCGCAGGCGTGCCAGCACATCCTGTTCCCGCTGCAGCGCCTTCCGCCGGCCTTCCTCGAAGCGGCGCTCGGCGGCGCCCGGCCCGAAGTGCCTGACGTTGTCGAGGATCACGGGCACGAGCGTGCTGGGTCGTTCGCGCCAGCGCGGCCTCGTGATGTCGATCTCGCCGACGCAGCGCATGCCGTACCGGTCGAGGTAGGTCTCGATGGCGTCACGCGCCTCGGTACCGCCCGGGAGCTTCACCAGCTCGTCCAGGAAGCCGTCGTCCTCGACGCCCTCCAGGAACGCCACGACCTCCGGATGGGGGCGGATCGCGTCCGCGACGTCGAGCAGCGCCAGTCCCATCTCCGAGGTGATGTTGTCGGGCGCGGACAGGGTGAGCGTGTCAGCCGCGTTCTTCTCGCCCAGCCACTCCTGCAGCTTGTCGTTGAGCCACCACGTGGCCTCCATCCCCGCCATGATCACCTGCATGCTCAGCGGATCACCGAGGACGCGCTTGTGCTCCTCGAAGGCCTCCAGCAGGAAGTCGAACAACGCCGGGCCGGTCTTCGTCCGGATGTCGCGCTCCAGGGCGGCGACGGAGGCCTGGCTGCGCTCGATCAGCTCGGTGACGATGGCCGGATCGGTCTCGATCGGGGCGGACGCGCGACCGCCCGAAGGCCGCCCACCGGGGCCCGCGTCCGGGAGCGACGGGACGAAGTCGTCGCGGTCGAGGACGGTCTCCAGCGCGTCCCTGACCAGCGGATCGCCTCTCCCCACCATGTCGAGGAGGCCGGCGCGACTGGCGGGCGAGGCCAGGCGCCGGGTGACGTCGACGAACAGCCTCCCGCCTGCCTCGCGCATCGGCACCATGGCCGTCAGCTGCCACAGGGAAAGCCCCAGGGGCTTCATGGCGTCGGTCATCATCTGCTGATGTCCGACGGAGACGTAGACGTGATTCTCCTGGTCGCCGGTCTCCGGGATGGGGAACAGCGTCGTGATCGGCCGGCTCTGGACGATGTGGAAGTCATCACCGTCCAGGCACCACTCGATGTCCTGCGGGCGGCCGAAGTGCGCCTCGATCCGCCGCCCGAGCCGCACGAGCCGCACGACCTGCTCATCCGTCAGCGCCGGCTGCTCCTGCCGCGGCGCGTCGATCGCCACCTCGTGCGTGCCGCCGCCCGGCAGGGCGTGCACGGCACGCTGTTTGGCGGCGATCGTCCTGGCCGCGACTTCGCCGTCGCGCACCTTGAAGACGTCCGGGTTCACCAGGCCGGAGACCAGGGCCTCGCCGAGGCCGAGGCCGGCGTCCACGGTGGCGACCTTCCGGTTGCCGGTGACGGGGTCGGCCGTGAACAGGATGCCGGCCGCCCGCGGAAAGACCATCCGCTGCACGACCACGGCCATGTGGACCGTACGGTGGTCGATGCCGCCGCGCCGGCGGTAGGTCACGGCCCGCTCGGTGAACAGCGAGGCCCAGCACCGGCTGACGTGCCGCAGGACCGCCGCCGGCCCCACGATGTTCAGGTACGTGTCCTGCTGGCCGGCGAAGGATGCCGTCGGCAGGTCCTCCGCCGTCGCGCTGGACCGGACGGCGTAGGCGGCCTGCTCGCCGTGGCGGGAAAGCGCGCGGGTGATCGCCGCCGCGAGATCGCCCGGGATGGCGATGCCTTCGATGGTGCGGCGGATCCGCGCGCTGAGCGTGCGGACCGCCTCCCGGTCGTCCGGGTTCACGCGCGACAACCGGTCGAGCAGATCGTCGATCGACGGCGCTTCCGCCATGATCCGCCGGAAGGCCTCCGTCGTCACGCAGAAGCCGGCCGGTACGCGGACGCCCTCGATCCGCGAGAGCCTGCCCAGGTGCGCTCCCTTGCCGCCGACGACCGCGACCTGTGTCTCGTCGATCTCTTGAAGATCCCGCACGTAGTGCTCAGCCATCCGACGCGTTCCCCATTTCCGCAGTGTGTGGCACCGGCCGGCGATTCTGCGCCCTGACCCGGGCCTTGCGGCAAGCCCCCCGGTGCGCTATACGTTGAGAGTGGCAAGGAGAGTTCTCTCCTTGCCTTTGCCATGTCGTCGGCGGTTTCGAAGGGTCGGCGCGTCATGTGAGCGGCGCTACTTCCACTCCCGAATCGTCCAGCCGGACCCGCGCCCCGTCCCCGTCGCTCCAGCGGACCTCGACCACCCCTGTCTCGTCCACCCGCACGGAGACCAGCTCCGCCAGCGGGACCGGATCCGGCTCCCCCGTCAGCCGGGCCAGGGCGACGAAGAGCGTGGCGCCCTCGCCGGTGACACCGGAGAGGGTGTCGTCGAGGCCCGCGGCGGGCAGGAGTTCGGCCCGCAAGCCCTCTCCCGCCGGCCAGCCGGTCATCCGCACCGGCGTCCCGGGCTCCGTGCCCGTCACCAGATGCGCCCGCACCTCCGCCGCCCCGTGCGCGAGCACCACGCTCGTCACCCGGGCTCCCCCGCCCGCGGTGTGGCCCGAGGCCGCCCAGCCCTCGCCGACGCCCAGCGGTTCGATGCCGGTGCGGCTCGGGTCGTCGCCGACGAGCACGCTGTTGTCGTAGGAGGGGGAGGGCGCCGTCACGGTCGAGTAGGCCAGGCGCGTGTAGTACGGGTCGTAGCGGACGTCCTCACTGCCGTGGTTGTGCAGGCGGACCACGCCGTCGCGACGGGTGGACTGGAGCAGCCAGTTGGGCGGGCCGACAGGGGTGACGGCGTCCGCGCGTTCGGCCGGGGCCGGTTCCTCAGCCGCCGTCCACACCTCGTGGCCGGGCGGCAGGAGCAGGCCGAGGAAGCCCTTGCTGGCCCAGTACGGGGAGGCCGGGCCCGAGTAGCCCTGGAGGACCGACTCGTCGGGGCCGTGCCAGCCCAGGGACAGCAGCCCCCGGTCGTCGACCGCGCCCCGGTCGAGGAAGTAGCGCAGTGCTCCCGAGGCCAGGCGCCGGGTCTCGCCCGGGGAGAGCGGCGTACGGCCGGTCAGGGCGCCCAGCCACAGCGGTGCCGTCGTCGCGAAGCGGTAGGTCAGGGAGCGGCCCTGGTGCAGGGGAGCGCCGTCGCCGCCGAACAGGCGGGCGTAGTCGGAGAGATGGCGTTCGAGGCGCGTCCCGTACAGGTCCAGCAGGCGCTCGTCCCGCTCCAGCCAGGCGTGCAGCACCGGGTAGAGGTGCATGGCCCAGCCGTTGTAGTAGTCGAACTTGCGGCCGTCGCCGTCGGTGTACCAGCCGTCGCCCAGGTACCACTGCTCGATGCGCTCCAGGCCGCGGTCGATCGCCGCGCGGGACGCGTCCGGCTCGTGTCCGATCTCGGCCAGGAAGCCGCCCACCGTGACCGGGAACAGCTCCCAGTTGCAGGGCCAGGCCTCGGCGGTGAGCGCGTCGCCGAGCCAGCCGGCCGCCCGCTGCCGTACGCCGTCGTCCAGCCGGTCCCACAGCAGTTCCCGGGTCAGCCGCAGGGCGAGTGCGATCGACGCCGCCTCCACCAGGGGCTGGCTGCGGTCCTCGATGCGGGGCCAGACGCCCGAGACTCCGGCGGCCAGTCCCTCGGCGTAGCTCTCCAGCGCCTTCTCGTCGCGGCGGAAGGCGGCCAGCAGCAGCGTGCGGGCGTAGCCCTCCAGGCCGTCGGAGAGGCGGCCCGACCAGCTGGTGCGGTCGCCGGGCAGGTGGTAGAGCGCGCGGTCCCCGGTCGCGTACGGCTCGACTGCGGTGAGCAGGGCATCGGCCGCCGCCTCCCAGTGGGCGCGGGTGTAGCCGGTGATCGAGGAGGCCGTGCGGTCGGCGGGAGGCAGCTGCATCGCGTCTCTTTCGTGCTGGGACAGGTCGGAACGGGCGAACGGGCTGGACCTGGAGCGCCCCGGTTCCGGTCGGGGCGCCCCAGGGGTTCATCCCACCCGCACCTTGCCCTTCGGCACCAGATGCCGGGTGACGAGTTCGTCGCGGACCAGGCCCGCGTAGGCCGTGGCACCGCGCACGGAGGTGTGCGTGTTGTCCCGCGCCTCGTTGGTGAGGTACAGGGCCTTGGAGCCCTCCACGCCCAGGGACTCGACGAGTGCCTTCGTCCTGGCGGTGAGGTCGATCAGCGGGACGTCTCGCTCGGCGGCGACGGAGCGGGTGACCGCCGGGTGGTCGACGCCCAGGCCGTTGACCAGGAGCGCGGTTCCGTTGTTCAGCGTGCCGTCGGTGTTGAACCAGCGCCGCACGATGGGAGTGACAAGGACCGGCTGTCCACCCCGCTCGCGGACTCCCGCCACCAGAGCCTCCAGGTTGGCCCGGTAGGTGGCCTCGTCCGTGGTCTTGTCGTTGTGGGCGAGCTGGACGAGGACCAGGTCGCCGGGGCGGATGAGGGGCCGTACGGTGGCCCACAGCCGCGGGTTCCCCAGATACGTGACCGTACTCTCCCCGGAGTCGGCGTAGTTGGCGACGGACACGCCCCGGCGGAGGTACTGGGGCAGCTGCTGGCCCCAGCCGGAGTACGGGTCGCCGGGCTGGTCGCAGACGGTGGAGTCGCCGACCAGGAAGATCTGGCGAGTGTGCCGGGCGGGGGTGACCTGGATGCCGGCCAGGGCGGGGGCGGAACCGCCGACGCGCAGGTCGAGGCCGGGGGTTCCGTCGGGGCCGGTGGGCTCGCCCTCGGGGGTGCGGACGTTCACGGTGAAGCTGCGGGTGACGCGCTCGCCCGCCGGTGCGGCCGTCTCCGGCAGCAGGGACCGGCGGGTCTCGCCGCTGATGCTGGTGGCGGACGCGCTCTGGCCACCGAGCACGACCCGCACGTCGTACGTGCCGGGCGGGACGTCGAAGTGGCAGGCGCCGTCGGCGCAGTGCGCGAGGCCCGGCCTTCCGCCGGCCTCGTCCGCGTGGGCGGGTACGGCGGCCAGGGCGGTGCTCGTCACGGCCGCCAGCGCGGCGATGGTGAAACGTCTCACTCGCAACTCCTCCGTCACGGTGACAAGGCTTGGCGGCTGAACGTATCGCCTCTGGCAAGCGCTTTCTAGACCTAGGCCCGATTTCCCGAGGATCCTGCCTACGCGGCTGCGAAAGCCCTTTCGCGAAATCGATTCAACTGTCACTCTCGCTCTCGCCCGCAACCCCCCACCTCCCGAAGGAGGCACCCCCCATGCCCGGATCCGTGAACAGACCGGTCCGCCGCCGCGCCTTCGTCCTCGGCGCCACCGCCGCCGCCGGCACGGCCCTCACCGGCACGGCACACGCAGCCGGCTTCGGCTGGAGCGACGACGGCTCCACCTACGTCGTCGACACCGGCGCCCAACTGGTCTTCAAGGTGAGCAAGTCCACCGGCGACCTGACCTCCCTGGTCTACCGGGGCACGGAGTACCAGGGCTACGGCGGCATGAACTCGCACATCGAGTCCGGCCTCGGCGCCTCCACCGTGAGCATCGGGCAGTCCGGCTCGACGATCCTCGTCTCGGTCACGCACGGCACGCTCCGGCACTACTACGCGGC
The DNA here is from genome assembly GCF_056430805.1 of Streptomyces sp. NPDC045955. Classification (NCBI taxonomy): domain Bacteria; kingdom Bacillati; phylum Actinomycetota; class Actinomycetes; order Kitasatosporales; family Streptomycetaceae; genus Streptomyces; species Streptomyces sp. NPDC045955. The sequence continues at coordinate 107,690 of NZ_JBWKKY010000019.1, read as the reverse complement.
CCGCAGCGGCGAGAACAACGTCTACCTGTGGACGAACAAGGCCGACACGTCCGTCTCCGCGACCCGGTACATCGTGCGCGTGAAGAAGGGCGCGTTCCTCAACGACGAGCCCGACTCGTACACGTACGCGCCCACCGCCATCGAGGCCTCGGACGTGTTCCGCAAGTCCGACGGGCAGACCCGCTCCAAGCACTACTCCAAGCGGCGCGTCATGGACTACGACCACATCGGCTGGTCTTCCGGCGGCGTCGGCCTGTGGATGGTGCGCAGCAACCACGAGAAGGCCTCCGGCGGCCCCTTCTACCGCTCGCTGCTGCGCCACCAGAGCGCGGACGGCGGCGGCCTGTACGAGATCCTCCACTACGGCCAGAACCAGACCGAGGACCAGCGGTTCGGCCTCCAGGGCCCGTATGTGATCGCCTTCACGGACGGCGGGGCGCCCTCCTCGGGATTGTTCCCGGGCACGCTGACCACGCCGTGGGCCGACTCGCTCGGCATCGCCGGGTACGTGCCGGCGAGCGGCCGTGGCAAGGTGGCGGGGGTCGGGATATCCGGGCGGAACACCGCGTACCCGTACACGGTCGGGCTGGCCAACGCGGCCGCGCAGTACTGGGGTTCGGCGCGTGCCTCGGACGGCTTCTTCTCCATCACGGGTGTGCTGCCGGGCACGTACACGCTGACCGTCTTCAAGGGCGAACTGGCGGTGTACACCACGTCGGTGAGCGTGTCGGCGGGCGGCACGACCACCCTGAACACGATCGCCATCCCGTCCTCCAACGACCCGTCCCACGCGAGCGCGATCTGGCGGATCGGCGACTGGAACGGCACGCCGGGCGGGTTCAAGAACGCGGACCTGATGACGTACGCGCATCCGTCCGACGTACGGGCCGCGTCCTGGACGGGGAACGTCGTCGTCGGCGACGGCGAGACCGCGGCCTTCCCCTGCTACCTCTGGAAGGACGTCAACAGCGGGATCCTGGTGTACTTCCGGCTGACGGCGGCCCAGGCGGCGGCCGCGCACACCCTGCGCATCGGGGTGACGACGGCGTACGCCAACGGCCGCCCGCAGGTGACGGTGAACGATGCCTGGACATCCGCCGTCCCCTCCCCGCCCACCCAGCCGAACACCCGGTCGCTGACCAACGGTTCGTACCGCGGCAACAACCACACGTTCACGTACAGCGTCCCGGCGTCCGCCTGGAAGACGGACGCGAGCCAGTACAACGTGCTCAGGATCGACGTGGTGAGCGGGTCGGGGACGACCGGCTTCCTCAGTGCGGGGACGGCGATCGACGCGATCGACCTGCTGACGTAGGGGCCGACCCGGCGATTGTCAGGTACCGCGCGTCCACTGCTGGTTGGTGCCCCCGTTGCACGTGTACGTGATGAGCGCGGCGCCGTTGGCGGTGGACGCGCCGTTCACGTCCAGGCACTCGCCGGTCGCACGCGACCTGACGTTCACGTACGAGCCGGTGGTGGTCAGCGACCACTGCTGGCTCGTCGCGGAGGAGCAGTTCTCCTGCGTGACCGTGCTCGCGTTCTCCTGCACGCACAGGGAGCTGTTCCTGACCATCAGCTGGTAGTAACCGCTTCCGACGGACTTGAACCAGTACTTCTGGTGGGTGCCGCCGTTGCAGTCGTACTGCTTCAGCTGGGCGCCCGCCCAGAGCGACTGGCTGGTCACGTCCGCGCACTTGGAGGAGTGGCGGGCGATGAGGGTGTTGTACGTGGCGCTCGTGCCGGAGACGGTTCCGGCGGCCGTGTCGATGGTGACCTCGGGTGACCAGGACATGGCCATCGTGGTCGAGTTGGAAAAGGTCAGCGGCAGCCAGACGTACCGCGAATCGTTGACGGTCCCGCCGAAGGAATTGCCCCAGCGGTCGCCCAGGTAGAGGTACGAGGTGCCGGAAGTGCCCTGGACCGGCAGCACGAACGCGGTCTGCGAGCCGTAGGCCGTCGAGTCGCCGATGTTCTTCATGGCCGACCAGGGTCCGGCGATGCTGGTGGCCGTGGCGTACTGCTGCTGGTTGGGGTTCCAGCCCGTGGCGCCCGAGGTCAGCATGAAGTACACGCCGTTCCGCTTGAACAGGGCCGGGGCCTCGCGGTGGCCGCCCGGCCAGGGGTTGGCGACCAGGCTCGCGATACCGGTGTAGTCGGCGGTGAGGCGGTAGATCTGGAGGTCGTAGTTCTCGCGGGCGGCGGAGACCATGTACCCGGCGCCGTCGGTGTCGACGAAGACCGTGATGTCGCGGGACATGTGCTGGCCGAGCGGACGGAAACTGCCCTTCCATGTGTAGTTGCCGTCGACGGTGTCGGAGACGGCGACGGCCGCGCGGGCCTCGCTGTAGTCGGTGCCGTTCTCCTTGTGCATCCACATCACGAACTTGCCGGTGGACGCGTTGTACATGACCTTCGGCCGCTCGATGTTGGCGGTCGCCAGCTCGGGGTCGCTGGCCTCGGTCAGGACGTGGTTGCGGAACTCCCAGTTCTTCAGGTCCGTCGAGCGGTAGGCGTCGACGTACCGGAAGGTGTTGTCGGCGTTGCGGTGCTCGCCGAACCAGTAGTAGTACGAGCCGACCTTGAGGACCCCGCCGCCGTGCGCGTGGACCGGGTTGCCGGAAGTGTCCTTGAACTGGGTGCCGTTGGTGATGAGCTGGGGTGCGGCCTGGGCGGGGCCGGCGGTGGCGAGGGCGCCGAACAGGCCCAGGCACAGGGCGAGGAGGAGCGCGTACGCACGTCTCATCTCAGTCACCCGCCTTCACGGTGTCGGCGACCGGGATGCCGAAGTCCGGGGTGCCGTCGGGCTTCCAGCCGAACTTCTGGACGCGGGTGTGGCGGTTGGGGTCGTTCAGCGGGTCGCCGTTGATCTCCTTGTACTGGCGGGCGTGGTAGACGAGGACGTCGGTGCGGCCGTCCTCGGCGACGGTGAAGCAGTTGTGGCCGGGGCCGTACTGCTTGGTGGTGTCGTTGCTGGTGAAGACCGGCGTCGGCGACTTGGACCAGCTCATCGGGTCCAGGAGGTGACTGTCGGCGTCCGCCGTCAGCAGGCCCATGCAGTAGTTGAAGTCGGTGGCGCTGGCCGAGTACGTCATGAAGAGGCGGCCGTTGCGCTTGAGGACGTACGGGCCCTCGTTGACCTTGAAGCCGATGCACTCCCAGTCGTACTCGGGGGTGGAGAGCCGGACCTGGGATCCCTTCAGGGTCCAGGGGTTCGCCATCTCGGACAGGAAGATGCCGGTGTTGTTGTCCAGTCCGGGCTCGTGCTGCGCCCAGGCGAGGTAGCGCTTGCCCCGGTGGGTGAAGGTGGTGGCGTCCAGGGAGAACGTTTCCCAGGCCGTCTTCACCTGGCCCTTCTCCACCCAGGTGCCCTTGAAGGGGTTGGGATGGGCGTTCTCCAGCACCCATATGCGGATCGCCCACACGTCCTCGGCGGGCGCGGAGGCGAAGTAGATGTACCACTTGCCGCCGATGCGGTGCAGTTCGGGCGCCCAGATGTGCGCGCCCATGTTGCCCGTGGGGTGGGCGCGCCAGATCACGGACTCGTCCGCCGTGCCCAGGCCGTTCAGGGTGCGGGAGCGGCGCAGGATGATGCGGTCGTACTCGGGGGCGGTGGCGGTGAAGTAGTAGAAGCCGTCCTTGTGCCGGTTGATGTGCGGGTCGGCGCGGTTGCGGACGAGCGGGTTCACGAAGGGTGCCGGCTTCGGGGGCCTGGCGGGGGTGGCGGCCTGGGCCACACCCGGGACGGCGGGGACGGCGGCCAGGGCACCGGCGGCTGCGGCGCCCTTCAGCAGCAGTCTGCGGCTGGGGGGTTCGGGCAGAGCGTGGTCGCGGTCGCGGCTCATGCGGTGGGGCCTGCCTCTCACTGGGGGACACACGGCGTTGCCTGATGCGTCGTTTGACACGTCGCCTGATGCGTCGTCTGATGCGTCACTTGATGTGTCGTCTGGCATTTCGAACAGCATCTGTCATTACGAACGCCGAAAAGGTAAGGGTGTGCCACCAGGAGGTCAACGGGTCTGGCGGGACGAAGAGGGACGGCTGCGGGAATGGGGGCAACCTTTCCGGCCCCGGCGGCGACTGGTGGGTCGAAAGCGCGTATGCCCCTGAACCACGTAAGGACGCAACCGTGGCATCCCACTCCCGCCGCCGTCCCCACCGCAAGCGGCGAACGGCCCTCGGCCTCGCCGTCGCCATGGCAGCGGTGGGAGTTCTGCTGTCCCTGGTGATGGCACTCCGCCCCGACAGCGAGCAGAACGCCGTGCGAGCCGCTGCCGAGCCCGCCGCCGGCAACCGGTCGAGTGCCCCGGCCGCGACACCGGAACAGAGGGCCGAACCGAGCCCGAAACAGAAGCCGAAGCCGAAGCCGTCCAAGGCCTCCCCGACGCCGACCGCGACCACCCCGTCGGCACGGCCCTCGCCCACCGGCGCCCCGCGGTCCTCACCGCGGCCGGCGTCCGGCACGGCACCGCTGGCGGGACGTATCCAGCCCCAGGTCACCTACAAGGGGGTCGCCACCCACTACGACGCCGCGGACGGCGACGGAGCCTGCCTGTACGGCCCGAGCCCCGATCTCATGGTCGCGGCGATGAACCACACCGACTACGAGACGTCCAAGGCGTGCGGGGCGTACATCCTCGTCCGCGCGGCGAACGGCGCCTCCGTCACGGTCCGGATCACCAACGAATGCCCACTGCCCTGCGCCCCCGGCCAGCTCGACCTCAGCAAAGAGGCCTTCGCGAAACTCGCCGGCCTCTCCGCCGGCCGGATCCCGGTGACCTGGAGCCTGCTGAGCCCGGGCACGTCCGACACCGTCTCGATCCGCTACAAGACCGGCTCCAGCAGCCACTGGTGCGGCATCCAGGCGCTCGGTCACCGCAACCCGCTCGCCCGGCTGGAGGTCAGGACGGGCAGCGGCTGGAGCCGGCTGACCCGGACCGAGTACAACTACTTCCTCTCCCCCGCCGGCACGGGCTGCGGCGGCCCCCTGAGGCTCACCGATATCTATGGCGAACAGCTCACCGTCGAGGGCGTCGCGATCCGCCCGGACGTCAAACAGTCGACGCGAGTGCAGTTCGCCCGGCACTGAGCGGTCGGACGGCAACCGCCGATTTTCTGTTATCGGCCGCCCGTCGCCCGCGTCTCCCCTCCGTGCGCAGACTCACCCACACCACAGCAGCGGCCGCCGGAGTCCTCGCGGCGGTCGTCTCCCTGCTCGTCGCTCCCCCGGCGGCGGCCGCCGGGGCCCGGGACGTCACCGCCGACGTGCTGGCCGGCCGGGACGTGACGCTCACGGGCGACACCGTCGTCACCGTGCCGCCGGGGACGACGACGTACGACGGCGTGTTCCGCGGCGAGGGGACGCTCACGGTGCGCGGCAGCGGGACCCTGGTCCTCACCAGGGACAGCGACTTCACGCTCCCCGAGTCGCAGCGACGGCAGCGGGTGCGGACGGCGGGCGGGAACCACCCGTACGTCACCGTCACCCGCCCCGACCCGCCGGCGGTCACGGTGGCGCGCGGTGCGACGCTCCAGTACGGCGACGGCGGTACGACCGGACTGATCGGCCGCTTCCCGTACGACACCCCGGCGTTCCGCCTGAACCAGGACAACATCCGGGTCGACGGCACGCTGCGGCTGTCACTGAGGAGCGCGTACAACCTCGGCACCATCAGCGGCTCCGGGCTGATCACCCAGCCGAGGTTCCTCTGGGGCACCTGGGATCTGTCGGGCACCCACTCCTTCTCCGGGGTGATCGACAACGGCACACAGCTGAACGCGGGCCGCCCGGAGTACGCGACCTCGCTCCCGAACGTTCGCAAGGTCCTCAACCAGGGCACCTGGACGGTCGACACGCCGCTCGGCCGGACCGTCACGATGGGCATGGACTTCTACCAGCGCGAGTACGGCAGCGACATCAACGTCCAGTCGCGGCCCGGCGGCAAGGTCGTCCTCACCGGCCAGTACAGCTGGTCGGACCGGGGCGGCGACAGCGACCCGTCGCTCAGCGACCCGGCCCTCAACTGGACGCCCGCCCGCAAGAACGTCAACAAACGCGGCACCAACATCAAGGGCGCGAACGTCCAGTGGGGCGACGGCACGACCGACAAGATCTTCATGCCGGGCACCGCCGAGACGGTCTACATCAACCTCCTGGCCGCCCGCTCCCGTTCCCGCCTCACCTTCGACTACGACGGCCCGGTGACGCTCGGCGCCCCCATCGGCGGCGGCAGGTTCCACGACACCCTCTCGGCCCCCGGCGCCGGCGACATCGTCATCGCCGGAACCCCCGGCAACGACGTGACCTTCGCGGCCGTCCAGTACTACGACGGCTCGACGACTGTCGAGAAGGGCGCGGTGCTCCGGCTGGGCAGCGGGAAGCGGGGCGGGGACAGCGGGCTGTACACGGCGGGCGGCCACTACAAGGTCGTCAACGACGGCTCACTCGTCCTGCGCAACACGAAGCGGCCTCTCGCCCTCTCCCGCATCGGCGGCAGCGGCTCGCTCACCCAGGCGGGAGCCGCTACGACGACCCTGACGGGGCCCGCCGTCACATACACCGGGACGACCACCGTCTCCAGGGGCACGCTGGCCCTGCGCGAGGGCGCCACGCTCACGCACAGCAGGGCCATACGCCTCACGGCGGCCGGGGCCCGGCTGGACGCGGGCCCGGCGGGCCTGCGCGTCGCGACCACGCTCACCGGCAAGGGCACGGTCACGGGAGCGGTGACGAACGACGGTGCCGTCACGACCGGCCTCACCGTGAACGGCGCCTACACCCAGAGCTCCGAGGGCACCCTGGTCCTGCGGGACGAGCCGTTGCAGGTGACCGGGCCCGTGCGGCTGGCCGGGGACCTGGACGTCTCGGCCCTCGGGGGCCAGGGCCGGCCGGCTCGTGAGGTCACCATCCTCGAACACAAGGGCGACGGCAGGATCTCGGGAACGTTCAAGGGGCTGCGGCAGGGCGCCCGTCTGAAGCTGGGCGACATCACCTACCGCATCGACTACCGGGCCGGGGACGGGAACGACGTCGCCCTGACCGCCGGAACCGTCCCGAGCCCCTCCCCCACCGCGCCCGGGGCGTCCGCGTCCGGCCCCGTGGCACCCCGGAGCGCCGGCGCGTCGGAGGACGCCGGCTTCGGCTGGTGGCCGTACGCACTCGGGCTGGGCCTCGTCGTCAGCCTCGCCGTGCCGGTGGTGACGCGGCGCGGCCGGCGGCACCGTGGCGGCGGCCGGCACGCGGGCCGCGCACGGCGGTGAGGCTCACAGCTCGGACTCGCCCCACGACGTGACGACCGCGTGGTCGCCGACGGACACCCGGCCCGGCCGCAGCACGGCGAACTTCGCGCCGAAGGCGACGCCGCCCTCGCCCTAGTCGATGCCCTGATAGGCCGTTCCGACCGGGTCGACCTTCCGCCGGGCACCGGAGGTGTCCACGCGAAGGTGCAGGGCTTCGGTCTGCGGCGCGCTGAGCGTGAGGCGTTCGCCGTCGGCCGTGACGGCCGGCTGGAACGGCCAGCCGGGGATCCCGGCGCTGGGTCCGGTATACGCCTTCCTCGCTGACGACCAGGTGCGGTCGACCGGAGGGCGTGGGCGGGCCCCGATGGAAGGGAACGAGAGTCTGCGTATCGAATGCGTGACCTTGGCGTGTGGGGTTCGTTGGGTGGGTGAACGGGTTGTTCGATGCCGGGCCGGGGGTGACGGGTGGGTGGGCTGCGGGAGGTGGCGGCGCCGTTTGTGGTGTCCGGCCCTTCGGGGGTGGCGATCCGGGCCCGGTTGCGGGTGTCGGAGGCGGACGCGGCTGTGTTGGCCGAGGTCGGCAGGTTCCTGGGTGCGCTGGCGTCCCGGGATCTCGCAGCACGCTCCCGGCAGGGTCTGGCTCACGATGCCGCCATGTGGGCCGCTCGTAAGCGGGAGCTGACCGGGAGTTCGTCGGCGCGGTGGGCGGGTAGCATCACCAAGGCCACCCATGACCAGTGGGCGCTGGCCCGGCGTGGCCAATCGGCCGAGCTGGTGTGGCTGCGTGGGCAGATCGCCTCGATCGAGGCCCGGCTGGCCCGCCCGCTGGGCGCCAAGGCGCACAAACGCGAAGGACTGGTGCGCGGGTACGGCTCGCGGGCGGAGTGGCACGCCAAGTCCCGCCGCCTGCACACGCTGAAGGACCGGCTCGCCGGTCTGGAGGCGGACTGGGCGGCGGGCCGGGTGCACGTGGTGCGGGGCGGCAAGCAGCTCGCTCATCTGCGTCACCACCTGGGCCAGGCCGGGCTGGAGGAGGCGGCCTGGCGGGATCGGTGGCGGGCGGCGCGGATGTTCCTGGCCGCCGACGGGGAGTCCGGCAAACGCTTCGGCAACGAGACCATGCCCTTCCCCTCTCCCGGCAGTGCGCCTCACGCATCCGCCGTCAGCGGCCGCTCGGCGCCTCCGTGAAGCCCAGCCGAGGCGCCAGCAGCCGGGCCTCTCTCGCCCAGCCGGCGAGGAAGGCGAGGGTCAGACCGCGTTCGCGGTAGCGGAGTTCAGCGTGGACGGCGCCCTGGGCGCCGTAGTCCACCTGCTCGTCGTCGGCCCGGGCGAGCATCAGCGCGGTGAGCCAGTCGTACTTCACGGCCGAGGCGCACACGCCGAGCCGGACGAGCCGTTCGTCTCCGCGCCAGCCGCTGACGCGCAGGCCGTGCAGGTAGGCGTCGTACGCCGCCTTGGCCAGGCCGGGGAGGTCGGCGGCGGGGACGAACAGGTCGAAGACGCAGTCGGGGAGGTAGTTGCCGAGGTCCTCGCCGAGCGCGCCTTCCCCGGCGAACGCCCAGTCGAGAACGACACTGTCGCGGCCGTCGGAGCGGACGTTGGCCGGCCAATGGTCGAGATGGCAGAAGGCGCGCGGCAGGGCCTCCATGACCGTGAGGAACCACTCGCGGTCGTGGTGGAGGCGGACCATGTCCTCGCGCAGGCCCGCCGGGAAGTGCTCCCGGACCAGGGGGTGTCGCCAGGCCTCGTCGTCATCCAGCAGGTCCTGGCCCGTCGTCTTGCCGGCCGTGTAGTCGCGCAGGAAGCGCTGCGACAGCCACGGCCGGTCCTCTCCCGCTCCCACCGCGCCCTGCGCGGCCCCGAGCCGGTGCGCGTGCTCCACGTGCCGGTCGAGCGGCCAGGCCGTCGCCGGTTCGCCCTGCACGTCCTCCAGCCACAACGCCAGGTCACCGCCGGGGCGTTCGACGCAGGCCAGCAGCCGGGGGGCGCGGATGCCGTGGCGCTGCCAGACCTGGGCGAGACCCGACTGGTAGACGTACGCCTCGCGGCGCCAGAAGTTCCAGTGCCGGGGGTCGTTGGAGGCGGCCCAGGAGACGCCGACCTCCTTGGTCCGCGTCAGCACCTTCAGGACGGCCGACCGGCCGCCGGCGGTGACCCGCCAGACCCCGGCCGTGACGCCGTTCCACGGATTGTGCGTGAGCGGCTCGAACACCGCCTTCTCCGCCGGGACTCCCAGGACCTCACGTACTTCGGCATCAGCGACAGCGACCTCGGGCATGCCCCGATGCTATGCCCGCTGGGAACCCGGCGCCTCCGTCTTGTCCTTGCGTCCCCGCAGCCACACGTACACCGGAATCCCGGCGAACAGGAACAGCACACCCTGGTAGACGGCGGCGTATCCGGCGCCCGCGATCAGCCAGAACGAGAAACCGAAGGAGAGGACGGCGACGATCAGGTCGCGGACCAGGCCGGCGGGGCGGACCCGGTCTCCCGTGCCGCGGGCCAGCCAGTACAGCTGGGCGGCGGCTGACAGCAGGTACGGAACGCAGCCGGTGAACGTGGTGATCAGGACGAGGACGCGGAACGTGGTGTCCGGGCCCGCCGTGTAGTTGAGGGCGATGAGGAGCGTGCCGAGGACCGCGCAGGCCCAGACGCCGAAGCCGGGCACGCCGCCCTTGCCGACCCGGGCGAAGGGTGCGGGGAAGAGGCCGTCGCGGGCGGCGGCGTACGGCATCTGCGCGGCCATGAGGATCCAGCCGTTGAGGCAGCCGGTGATCGAGACGACGGCGACCAGGGCGATGGCCGTGCCGCCCCAGGAGCTGCCGGTGAGGGCGTTCACCGCGTCGGCGAACGGGGCGCCGGAGTCGACGAGTTCGCCGTGCGGGACGAGGCCGAACACCGCGACCGTGCCCAGGATGTAGACCAGGGCCGACGCCAGCGTGCCGAGGACGCTCGCCCGGACGACCGTGCGCTCGGGATCGCGGACCTCGCCGGCGCTGACGGCGGCCGACTCGACGCCGAGGAAGCTGTACAGCAGCAGCGCGGCGGAGGCGGCCAGCGCGCCGGAGACGCTCTGACCGGAGGCGTTGAACGGACCGAAGTTGTCCGCGTCGACGAAGAACAGGCCGACCGTGGCGAGCAGGAGCAGCGGCACGAACTTCAGGACGGTGGAGACGACCTGCACCGCGCCGACCCAGCGGGTGCCCGCGAAGTTGGCGGCGGCGGGCAGCCACAGGGCTGCCATGGCCACGGCGGCCTGGAAGACGTGGTTGCCGTGCAGGGGTATCAGGACGTCGACGTAGCCGACGACCGCGACGGCCAGGGCGGCGATGCTGACCCAGCACATCGTCCAGTACGACCAGGCCGACAGGAACCCGGCGAAATCGCCGAACGCGTCCCGCGGGTAGACGTACAGCCCGCCCGTGACCGGGCTGCGCCGCGCCAGCTTGCCGAAGAGCAGCGCGAGGGCGACCGCGCCGACCGAGAGCACGACGAAGGCGAGCAGGCTGATCGTGCCGTAGGGGGCGACGGTGGCGGGGAGGGCGAAGATGCCGCCGCCGATGATGTTGCCCATGACGAGGGCCGTGGCGGCGGCCAGGCCGAAGGTGCGGCGCGGCGGGGGCGCCGGGGCCGGCTCGACGGGTTCGGCGGTCTCGGCGGAGCGGGGGACGGTCATGGGCGTTCCTGACGAGCGGAGAGGGGGGAGAGCCGTGATCGTAACCCGCCGTCCCACATGTTGGGCAATCTGTTCATGTACTGGACACACTCGGCTGGGGTCCGGCGCCGGATCTGGACTACGGTCGTCCGTATGACCAGCACCCTCACCCTCGCCGAAGCCCTCACCGCGGGGACGGTCGTCCTCGACGGCGGCCTGTCCAACCAGCTCGAGTCGGCCGGGCACGACCTGAGCGACGAGCTGTGGTCGGCGCGGCTGCTCGCGCAGCAGCCGGAGGCGATCACGGAGGCGCATCTCGCCTACTTCCGGGCGGGCGCGGACGTGGCGATCACCGCCAGCTACCAGGCCACGTTCGAGGGCTTCGCCAAGCGCGGCATCGACCACGACCGGGCAGCGGAACTCATGGCCCTCAGCGTTGAGTTGGCCCGGGACGCGGCCCACCTGGCCCGCGCCTCCCGCCCGTTGTGGGTGGCGGCCTCGGCCGGCCCGTACGGGGCGATGCTCGCGGACGGTTCCGAGTACCGGGGGCGTTACGGCCTCACGGTCGACGAACTGGAGCGCTTCCACCGCCCCCGCCTGGAGGTGCTGGCCGCTGCCCGTCCCGACGTCCTCGCCCTGGAGACGGTCCCCGACGCCGACGAGGCCACGGCCCTGCTGCGGGCGGTGCGCGGGCTCGGGGTGCCGGCCTGGCTGACGTACTCCGTCGCCGGTGGCCGCACCCGCGCCGGGCAGCCGCTGGAGGAGGCCTTCGCGCTGGCCGCCGACGCGGACGAGGTGATCGCGGTCGGCGTGAACTGCTGCGCGCCCGAGGGCGCGGACACCGCCGCCGCGCTCGCGGCCCGGGTCACCGGCAAGCCGGTCGTCGTCTACCCCAACAGCGGCGAGACCTGGGACGCCGGCGCCCGCGCCTGGACGGGCCGTTCCACCTTCAGCGCCGACCAGGTGAAGGGCTGGCGGCAGTCCGGAGCCCGGCTGATCGGCGGCTGCTGCCGGGTGGGCCCGGAGGCGATCGCGGGCATCGCGGGGACGCTGAGGGCGGCGTAGGAGCGGACGGGCTCACCACCGGGCCACCGGTCCGCCTCACACCTCGCCACCGGTCCGCGCACAACCCTCCTCCCCCTCCCCTCAGCACTGCTAGCCTCCGTCCAGGGAACCGGTTGTCATACCGTTGCCGCAGTTCCCGAGGGGTGGGTGCGGACCGGCGCCCGGGAGAGACGAGGCAGTCATGACGAGGAAGAGCGGGGACGCGAGCCGCAGCACCATCCGGGACGTGGCCGCCCGCGCCGGGGTCTCGGCGTCCACGGTGTCCCGGGTGCTCGGCGGCGTGTACCCGGTGAGCGCGGCGACGCGCGGGCGCGTGATGCGGGCGGTCCGTGACCTGGACTATGTGGCGGACGCGCGGGCGAAGGCCATCGCGGGCGTCGGCACCCCCACACTCGCCTTCGTCCTGGAGGACATCACCGGCCCCTCCTTCGCGCACATGGCCCATGGCGTCGAACGCGAGGCGACCCGCCTCGGCCACCTCTGCCTGGTGTGCAGCACGGAGGGCGACGTCCAGCACGAGCTGGAGTTCGTCGAGATGATGCGCGCCCAGCGCGCCGCCGCCGTGATCCTGGTCGGCGGCACCGCCGACACCCCCGAGTACCGCGAACGCACCCACCGCATGGCCGACTCCCTCGCCTCGGCCGGTTCCCGCCTGGTCCTCTGCGGCCGTCCGCCGCTGGACCCCGGCGCCCCGGTCACGGTCATCGAGTACGACAACGAGGGCGGCGCCTACACCCTGGTCGCCCATGTGCTCGCCCAGGGCCACGACCGGGTGCTGTTCCTCGGCGGCCGGACGGACCACACCACCGCCCTGGGCCGCGAACGCGGCTATCTCGCGGCCCACCGGGCCCGGGGCCTGACCCCCGACCCGTCCCTCCTCCTGCACGGCGACTTCACCCGCGACGCGGGCCACCGCCTGATGCAGCAAGCGCTCAAGGACGGCCTGGAGTTCACGGCGGTGGTGGCGGCCACGGACATGGTCGCGGCGGGCGCCCTCACCGCCCTGCACGAGGCGGGCCTGACCGTCCCCGGCGACGTCTCTCTCGCCGGCTACGACGACATCCCCTTCGCCCGCGATCTGCACCCCGCCCTGACGACGGTCCACGTCCCCTACGAGGAACTCGGCCGCCTCGCCGTCCGCACGGCCCTCGAACACACGCCGGGCGCCGCGGACGAACACCTGCTGCTGGGCACTCACGTCGTCGTACGCGACTCGGTGGGGCCGCCGGCCCAGTCGTAGTAGCGCGGGCCCTTCGCGCCGAGTCCGGCGCTGCGGATGAGGCATGCGCTGTCGAGGGGAGACGAATCGGGCGAAACCTGCTGCTCAAGGATGACGATCGGCGCTACCCTGGGCCGACTCCGGCGGGGGGCCGTTCTGGGGCGGAGGGGGCCATTGCATGCGCGACACGCTGATTTCCCGGATCACGACCACGGTCAGTCGCGTCTTCGCCGACCACGACCTCGGTCACTGTCTGGATCCGGAGGCGTTACGGGCGGCCCGCGAACTCAGGGCGTGGCACAGCCGGGAGTGGCCCGGCGGTGTGGATGTCGGCGTCCTCACGGTTGTGGCCTCGCTGCACTGGATGCGCTACCAAGCGCTGCCGCCCGCACTCGCCGAGGAAGATCTCCGTACGGCCCTCCGGCTCTGCCGTGTTCTGTACGACATCGACCCCGGCCTGTTGGCCCCGCCCCTGCGCGCCTTCGTGGAAGAAGGCGACGCTCGCCTGGTGTCCCTGAAGGTCACGGTGCTCAGTGAGGCGGCGGTCGCACGGGCCGAACGGCCCGGTGATACCGCGAGCCGCGTCTCGGCTCTGGACGAGGCGGCTGCCCTGCTCCGGCAGGCACTGGTCATCGCGCAGCCGGTGCCGTCCGAGGTCCTCGTCGCCCGGCACCGGCTGGGAACCGTCCACCGGCTGCGCTTCCAGTGCACCGGCCTGACGGATGACATCGACCGGTTCGGAAACGGCGGATGGCCGAGGCCGCGCTGCTTCCCCAGGACGAGGAGCCCACGCCCGCTGCCGTGCAGCGGGCTGGTGCTGCGGACGCACGGTTGCGACGCTGTTTCCCGGCCGCCGACCATCTGCTGCGGCCCACCGCCCTGGGCAACGTCCTGACCGCCATGGAGGACACCGCCGGGAGGATGTACGGCATGGACGCGGTCGTGGCGTGGCCGCGCCTGTATCCGGTACTCGGTGCCGCCGCACGAGCCGTCGTCGACGACCGCCGAGACAACCTGGATACGTCCGCGCGGCTCACTGTCATGGGGTTCGTCGTCGCCGTGGCGTCGGCCGTTCTGCTGATGCGCTCGGGATGGTGGGCGCTGCTCGCGCTCCTCCCCCTGCCGGTGTCCCTGGTGGCCTACGCGGGCGCCGTCCGGGCCGCGCTCGCCTACGCTGAGGCCGTGCACGTGGCGTTCGACCTCCACCGTTTCGATCTGCTCCGCGCACTGCGACTGCCGGAGCCCTCCGACATGGAAGCGGAGACCAAAGCCAACGAGGCGCTCTGTGACCTGTGGCGACAGGGCATCGCGACATCCCTCGCCTACGAGCACCGCGACCAGGACGCCGAAGCGACCGGGGCGACGGCCTGACAGCATGGCCGACCGGCACGTGTCTCCGAGGACCCGCCACCACCGCAGTGACCCCGGCCTTCGAACTCGCACCACACGATCTTTCCGGGACACCTCGCCCCCACCCCCCACTTGTCCGCCAGCGTCGACACCAGCAGCAGGCCCCGCCCGCCCTCGCAGGGCTCCAGGACGTCCTGCCGCGGCAGCACCGGCACGCCCTCACCACTGTCGTGCACCTCGACCCGTACGCCACCGCCCTCGCCGAACGGCACCAGCCTCAGCAGGAATCCACGGCCGGGCGGCACGCCGTGCACCAGCGCGTTCGTCGCCAGTTCGCTCACACAGAGCAGCACGTCCTCCGCGCGCCCGTAGCCGCCCCAGTCTTGGAGCGCGTCGCGTGCGAACCCGCGTGCGGCCGGAACCGACTGGCGCTCCCGGCGGTAGAACCGCTCGCGGGGGGACGGAGGTTGGAGCAGGAGTGGAGTCTCGTCATTCACGGGACGAGAGTCACACTCCGTGGTCATCATGGAACAGGGCGCGCACTCGTACAGCCTTGTTGTACGTGCGCGCGACAGTGCAAGTACGCGCGCGGGTGGGGAGTTCGCCGCCATGAGCACCACGACACGGTCACGACGGTCACGCAGGAACGCCTCGGCGATGAGGATGGTGGGCGCGCTGCTCGCCCTCTTCCGCGAGGCGGCCGGGTACACGCAGAAGTCCCTCGGGGAGATCTTCGTCGTCGGCGAGCAGCAGATCGCGTCCATCGAGCAGGGCAGACGGCCGTTGAAGATGGATCTCGCGGAGCAGTTGGACCAACTCCTTGATACGAAGGGGGCGTTGGTGGCTGCCTTGTCGGAGATGCCGGAGGTGGATCTCATTCCGTTGTGGGCGGAGGAGTTCCTGGATCGGGAGCGAGAGGCGATCGCGATCTCGTCCTACGAGAACCAGGTGCTGCCGGGCCTGCTCCAGACGGAGCCGTATGCGTGGGCGGTGTTCCGCAGTCGCGTGCCGTTCTACGACGAGGACACGATCGCCCAGTTGGTGGCGGCGCGCATCGAACGCCAGGGGATCCTGCAAGGCAAGAACCCGCCCATCACCTGCTTCGTGGTCTGGGAGCCGGTCTTACGAGCGCCCATCGGCGGCAGGGAGGTCTGGGTCGAGCAGCTGCGGCACCTGCGGGCGTGCTCGGAACTGCCGGGTCTCATGTTCCAGGTCCTGCCGCTGAATCGCACCAGCCACGCCTCCCTCGACGGCCCGTTCGTCCTGCTGGAAACGCCCGAACACCAGCGGCTCGTCTACACGGAGAACCAGCGCGGCAGCCAGCTCATCGCCGACCCGGATGAGGTGGCGATCCTGACGCAGAAGTGTGCGATGCTGCGGTCACAGGCCCTCACTCCCGAGGACACGAGGGACCTGCTGGACCGTCTTCTGGGAGAGGCATGAGCAGCACCGCACCTGAGTGGTTCAAGTCCAGCTACAGCGGCAGCGAGGGCGGCAACTGCGTCGAAGTGTCAGCTCACTCCACCGCAGTCCACATACGCGACAGCAAAACCCCTACCACCCCCCACCTCACGATCACCCCCGCCACCTGGACCGCCTTCCTGTCGGCACTGGCTCCTCAGGAGTGACGGCGGCGGCGTCGGTCGCCCACAGGGCGAGTTCGCGGTCGCGGGGGCCGTACGCCGTGTAGGCCACGCCGTTCTCGGCGTCCGGTGCGCGGTCTCCGAAGACCCGCACCGGGTGGGCCGCGTCCCAGCGTTCCCAGCCCGGGTCGCCGTCCTTGGCGAAGCGCACCCAGGCGGCGTGCATGATGTCGGCCAGTGCCTGCGGGGCGCCTTCCCCGGCCAGTTTGCGGGCCTCCGGGACTTCCCCGGTGTCGAAGACGAAGCCGAGCTCCAGCGCGTGGCAGGAGCCGAGGTCGGGAAGGTTCGAAGGCCAGGCGAACTCGTAGACGTACGACGGCTCCGTACGGGCGTCGGCCAGGTGGTGCAGGGGAATGCGCAGGAGGTGGTCGGTGACCAGCTGGCCGACGATCTCCGCAGTGCCCGCCTCGGGGTGCAGGGCACGGTAGCCGCGTGGGACCTCGCTGCCGCAGTGGCAGCGGGCCATGGCTCCCGCGAACGCGACGGCTCCCAGGCGGTCGACGCGCTCCAGGAGGCCGCCCGGGACCAGCCACAGCCGGTACTCGTCGCGGGTCCAGCCCATCATCAGTTCGACGCCCTCGGCGGCGCCGCCCTCGGTGAGGGCCTGAAGGGGGTCGCGCGGGACGGTGTCGCCGTCGATGACGATGCCGAAGGCGGGGCCGCCGACCACCGGGCTGCTGAGTTTGCCCACCTCGGCCTGGGTGTGCAGCAGCAGGTCGCGGTCGACGGCGGCGAAGGCCTCCGCGGTGGCGGGGATCTTCAGCCGGGACGCCATGCGGCGCACCATCCGCCGTACCTTGGCCCGCTCGGACGCCTCGGGCGGCCCGCTCTGCAGGACCGCCCGCCGGACCAGTCCCTGCGTCTGCGGGGCGGCGATGAGGGCGCCGATGCTGATCGCCCCGGCGGACTGGCCGAAGAGAGTGATGCGGCCGGGGTCGCCGCCGAAGGCCTCGATGGCCTCGTGCACCCAGGTCAGGGCGGCGATCTGGTCGCGCAGGCCCGGGTTCGGGGGCGTGTCCGGGAACAGTCCGTAGCCCTCGACGCCCAGCCGGTAGTTGACGGAGACGCAGACCACGCCGTCGCGGGCGAAGGCGTGACCGTCATAGACGGGGACGGCGGACGAACCCCTGGTCAGGGCGCCACCGTGCAGCCAGACCAGGACAGGGAGGCGGGCTCCGGGATCCGGCTCCGGGGTCCAGATGTTGAGGTTGAGGCAGTCGTCACCCGGCACTACCGGGTCGGAGAGGTAGCGCGCGAAGGCCTCGGAGTACGGGGGTTTCGGCGGGGTGGGGCCGAAGGCGCCGGCGTCGCGGACACCGTCCCAGGGTGGGAGGGGTACGGGCGGGCGGAAACGGCGAGGGCCGAACGGGGGCGCCGCGTACGGGATGCCGCGGAACACCGCGACTCCCCCCTCGTATCTGCCGCGTACGGCCCCGTAGGGGCTCCTGACCACGGGATCCGTCTGGCCTGCCGTCATACGCCCACCAGCCCTTCGCCGCGCTCGTGCACCGGAAACACCAGAGCACCACATCCCTCATCGGTATTCCGGTGCACGAGTCGGCTTGACCGCTGTTTGGCTCAGTCTTGGGCAGCGGACAGGCTATGCGGACACGCTATTTGGCGTACATCAGCGTGCCGAAGCCGAGCTGGTCGAAGCCGCCGCTGGTGGTGCCGTAGTCGCCTCCTCCGCCCTCAGGGGCGACGGAGAAGCACATCTGGGCGATGTACTTGTCGTCGAGGAGCAGGCGCCGGCCGTAGTGGTAGTGCAGCATCGCCCACACAGGGCGGACCTGGCCGCGGGATCCGGACCCGATCACCGTCTGTGACTGCTGGGAGCAGGTCTGCCCGCTGCCCCAGGTGTAGGTGGTATAGGGCACGTTCATGTTCAGGTTGTACTTGGCGACGTACTGGGCGGCCTTCATGAAGCGGCGGCCGTCGTAGGAGTACAGGTCGTCGCCCTGGTTCCAGGCCATCTCGCACAGGGCGCCCATCTGGCCCATGCCCATGACGGTGTGGCCCTGGTCGCGGCCGGACTCCTGCCACTGGCCGAGGTCGTAGCCCTCGATGTTCGGGTAGAGGAACGGCACGGCCCGCTGGATCTGGCCGTTGCCGCCGCCGTTCTTGAAGTAGTTCACGGCCTGGTCGTACTTGGCGCCGTCGTCGCACAGGATCCCGATGGCCATGATCGAGGCCATGTTGCACAGGTCCCAGTTGGCCCAGTAGTTGGTGATGCAGGCGTCGTTGTGCTCGCGCAGGAACCGGTCGTTCAGCGGGTAGAAGACGTTGAGCATCATCGTCTTGAACCGGCCCAGGTCGAAACCGGCGTAGCCGCGCATGAGTTCGGCGACGTTGGCGAACTGCCAGCCGTAGAGGCCGGCCGCCAGGTACCGGTCGGCGTTGCCGGTGATGCTGGTGAGCGTCGACGACCAGGCGTTGAGGATGCGCACGGCGCAGTCGGCGTTGGCGGCGGTGCCGCCGACGTGCCAGCGCAGCGCGTTCTGGTAGGCGGCGTGGATGTCGTTGTAGAGCTGGGGGTAGTTCTCGCCGGTGCCGCCGCGGATGATCGTGGCGGTGGGGCGGGGCGTCCAGGTGGACGCCGAGTGGGAGTTGGCGGTCAGTCTGCGCCAGCCGGAGGCCCAGGGGTCGTCGCCCGCGGCGACCCGGACCTTGGCCCGGTTGATGTCGCCCCAGGTGTGCAGCATGCCGGGGTGGGTGAAGGTCGCCGGGGCCGCGTCCGCCGTGGTGGCGGTGGCGGTGGCGCCCAGGGCGAGGGCCGCGGTGAGGCCGCCGGCGGTCTTGAGCAGACCGCGGCGGCTCACTGCGCCGCTGTCGTGGTGCGTGTGGGGGGAAGTGCGGCTCATGTGGTGCATCTCCAATCCGTGAGGATTACATGGGGGTGATGCTCACCTCGTCGAACTCGGTGGTGCTGCGGGCCAGAGGGCTGCGGGAACAGACCACGAGGCCCACGTAGTAGGGGGCGTCACCGAAGCCGGGGATGTCTCCCTCGGCGAGGGGGGTCCAGGTGGCGCCGTCATCGGTCGAGGCGGATGCGGTGAAGTGCGTCCCGGTGCGCTTCAGCCGCAGCAGGCAGGGGGCGGTGACCGCCCCGTTGCCCGTGAACGTGGACTTGCCGGCGACGGTCGGGCGCAGCATCAGCTGGGCGCTGGTGCCGCCGGTGACGATCGCCCCGGCCGCCTGGTCGAACGGCGACAGGGACTTGGCCATGAGCAGGCCGACCCGGTCGCCGGTGGCTCCGGCGCGGGAGACCAGGCGGGCGGTGACCTCGCAGTCGCCGGTGACGGGCCGTCGTACGAACTGGCCCGTCATGCCCTGGTTGTTGACGGTGAGGTCGGTTCCGGCGCCCCGGACCACGAAGGTCCCGTCCTCGTGGGCGGTGCTGCCGGGGGTGCGGACGGCGACCACGCCGAGGGTGCCGTAGGCGCGGTCGTCGAGGACGACGTCACCGAGGTCGCCGTAGGTCCAGGGCGCGGGCGGCGGGGTGCCGACCGTGAGGGTGAGGGTGCCGGTGGCGTCCCCGGCCGCGTTGCCCGCGGTGGTGGTGACCTCGAACTCGCCCGTCTCCGTGGGGGTTCCGGAGATCAGGCCGGTGCGCCGGTCGACGCGCAGGCCGTCGGGCAGTCCGTCCGCGACGAACCGGATCGGTTCGTGGGAGGCGCGCAGGAGGAACGTGAAGGGCACGCCCTTGTTCGCGAACGCCGTGCCGGCCGAGGTGAGCTGGGGCACGGAGGGTGTCGGCATCGCGACGGCGGCGGACTCCGACAGGGGGCCGCGTCCGGCGCAGTTGGTCTTGGCGACGGCGTAGTGGTACGTGGTGCCGGGTGTGCCGGTGGCGTCGGCGTACCGGAAGCGGGTGCCGAAGCCGACCGGGCCGATGCCGGTGGCGATCGTCTCGTAGGGGCCGTCGGCCGCGGTGGCGCGCAGCACCTTGTAGCGGGCGGAGAGGTCCGGGTCGGTCCAGGCCAGTTCGGCCGCGTCGGCGCCCGCGGTGGCCCGCAGGTCGCCGGCGGCGGTGGCCGGGCGGGGCACGGTCCAGACCTCGCCCGCGGTCCGGGAGACGACGCTGACGTTGTCGAAGGCGCCCGTGCCGGTCTCGGCGTAGTCCTCGTCCACGCCGAGGCAGGAGGTGAGGGTGAGACCGGCGTACGCCGTGCTGCCGAGGGCGACGTCGGTGGAGCCGACGTCGGTCCAGCGGATGCCGTCCGGGGAGATGGCGCCGGTGCAGCGGTTGCCGCGGCGGGTGACGCGGACCCAGTACGGCATGCGCAGCCGGTAGCCGTCGCCCGCGCCCTCGACGTACGGGGCCTGGAGCGGGGTCGCCGACTCGGGCAGTGTGCCGAGGGAGGAGATCGGGAAGGCGGCGCCGGTGGTGATCGACTGCTGCTGGGACGGCGGCACGGGTGTGCTGCCGGTGCCCTTGACGGCGGCTCCCGCCTCGGTCCGTACGGACCACACGCCGCTCCAGGTGTGCAGCGGCAGGCCCTGGATCAGCATGGCGGCGTGGGCCGCGTCCGCGTCCAGGCCGGCCCGTACGGTGACGCCGATCCTGGAGTACTGGGAGCTGAGCGGATACACGATCCGCGCGGTGATCGTGCCGTCGCCGCGCAGCGGCAGGTACGCCAGGCGGTGGGTGTCGGCGGTGCCGGACGCCTCCAGCACGAACCGCTCGCCGTCGAAGACGGCCGAGCCGGGGATCTTCACGTCCCCGACGTCCCGCGTCTCCCAGGGGTCGGGCAGCCCCGGGACCGCCGCCGCCCAGGCGGAACGCGCGCTGGTTCCCTGAGAGTTGGTGGCCGTGACCGTGTAGTAGGAGGGCCTGCCCGCGCGGGCGTCACGGTCGGTGTACTCCGGCTTGCCGAGGCCGGTCGCGATCGTCTCGTACGGCCCGTCGGCGCCGGTGGCCCGCAGGACCGTGTACGACTCGGCCCACGCCGACGGCAGCCAGGCCACGGTGACGGACTTGTCGCCGCCCACCGCCGTGACACCGGCCGGAGCCGTGGGCTCGGCCGGGGCCGGGGCCTTGGTGCCGGCGAAGGTGAGGGTGCCCCAGCTCGGCAGGTCGTCGTTGCTGCCCTCGACGACGCGGGCGCCGCCCGTGCCGCGGAAGACGGCCGCCTTCGTGTACGGGGTGTCGAGACCCCGGACACCGGCGTAGTGCGCGTAGGCCATCTCGTAGATCGGCGGCAGGTTTGCGCGCCCGACGGCGGAGACGGACGTCTTGATGTACTTGCCGGTGCGGTCCAGGTCGGGGACGAACGGCACGTCCCCGCCGAGGTTGTAGCGGGCGGCGTACTCGACGTTCTTCAGCAGCCGGTTGTCGTCGAAGGCGTACAGGTCGACGCCCTGGTTCCAGGCGACCTGCGCGGCGTCCGCGAGCAGGCCGACGGCGAGCTGCTCGTGGCCCTGGTCGCGGCCGGACTCCTGGCCCTGTCCCGCGTCGGTGACGATGCGGTGCGGGACGCTGCCGTTGCCCGCGCCGGCGGCGGCGAAGCGCAGCGCGTCCTCGAAGAGGGTGGGCTCCTCGCAGAACACGGCGATGGCCAGGATGGACTGGACGGACGTCAGGTCCCAGTTGCCGTTGGCGTAGAGCATGTAGCCGGAGATCGCCGGATACCAGACGCGCAGGAAGGACTCCTCGCAGCGCGCGATGTCCTCTTTCGTCCAGCCGTCGTAGCCGCTGTGCCGCAACAGTTCGGCGGCGTTGACGAACTTGAAGACCTGGAGGCCCGCGCCGAGCGGCCCGTCGGCGCCGGTGACGGCCGTCAGGGACGCCGACCAGGCGTTGAGGATGTCGCGGGACTTGTCGGCGTACGCCCGGTCGCCCGTGATGCACCACATCAGCGCGGTCTGGTAGGCGGCGGCCGAGTCGGCGACGGCCTGGTTCTGGAAGTTGGTGGGGCCGCGGCCCCAGGAGGTGATCTGGCCGGTGTTCTGGACGGTGTACGTCGACTTCGAGCGCGCGTGGGCGGCGAGGGCGAGGTAGCCGTCATAGATCGGCGATTCCTTCGCGGCGACCGCGGCCTTCATGCGGGCGAGGTCGTCGGCGCTGTGCAGCAGACCGGGGTGAGTGAAGGCGCGGAGCCGGGTCTTGTCGTCCTGGGCGGCGGCCCGGGCGGTGCCGGACGCGAGCAGGCCGCTCGCGCCCGACGCCAGCAGCAGGGCGGCCGCGCCGCCGAGGAAGCCCCGGCGGCTCGGTGCGGGAGTGCTCATGGCAGTGCTTCTCACGGGGACGGTGCTCATGACGCGGCGGCCGCCGCGGCCTCGGCGGTGGTGAGGAACTTGAGGTTCGTCACGTGCTCGTTGACGAACATGGGCACGCCGTCCGAGGCCAGATACCACTTCGGCTTGCCCGTGCTGTCGGCGATCACCTTGCCGTTGACGCGGAGGTTCTCGAAGGTGACGTCCTTGATCGCGTGCTCCGCGTCGAGGCCGGCCATGATCGAGAGGTCGGCGTTCTTGCCGTTGTAACTGAGGTCCTTGATGTAGACGTTCTCGATGCCGCGGCCTGCCGAGGTGTTGTACTTCGGGTTGTACTCGACCCGGATGTGGACGAGCTGGCCCCAGCGGAAGTCCTCCACGCGGATGTTGTCGAACTTGACGTCCCGGACGAGGTTGCTGTCGCCGACCATGAAGGCGATGGCGCCTTGATAGGTCACCTGCGGCTCGCGGTGGTCGAGGATGTCGATGTTCTCGTAGGTCAGGTTCTCCAGCATCTCCGGTTTCTCGGAGTTGCCGTGCACGCCGATGTTGATCGGGTGGGCGACGTCGGCCCAGAGTGAGCAGTTCTTGACCGTGATGTTGCGGGTGTCGCCGTAGAAGTCCCAGCGGTGGGTGTAGAGGGCGACGCAGTCGTCGGACGTGCGCAGGAAGCAGCCGTCGATCGTGACGTTCTCGGAGCAGTAGAGCTGGATGCCGTCGCCCCAGCCCTGGTGACTGAAGGCGCGCAGGTTCTTGATGGTGAGGTTCTGCGACTCGGCGACCCGGACGTTCTCGTAGCGGGGGTTGAGGATCGTGACGCCGTCGATGGTGACGTTCTCGGTCTTGCGGATGAAGAGCGCCCCGTTGGGAGAGTTGTAGAGCACGCCGCGGCCGATCAGCCGGGAGTTCTCCACGTTCTCGAAGATCACCTGCGAGGTGAGGACGGCACCGGCGGCCAGATAGACGGTGGTGCCGCTGGGCACCTTCAGCAACCGGTCGGTGGTGGTGTGCAGCCCGGGCCCGAAGTACATGACCTTCTTGTCGCCCTCGGCGGGCACGTCCTGCTCCAGCGGGTTCGCGAACAGGTGCAGGCAGTCGAAGATCTTGTCGTCGATCTGGACGACGAGGTTGCGGGGCCGGTCCAGGGTGAAGCGCGCGGTGCTGCCGAGCACCTCGGGCTTGATGCCGTACGAGTCCGGGCGGATGCGGACCTTCTCGCCGCCGCCCGGGTTGTACGTGACCTCGACCTCGACGGTGCCGGAGAAGTCGAAGGCGGCCCAGGAGGAGCTCTGGGCCTTGTTGCTGCCGGTGTTCGCGTCGATCAGTGCGAGCCTGGCAAGGTAGACGCCGAGCTTCTGCCAGGTGCCTCCGAGCGGCCGCACCTTGACCGTGAAGGAGTTGTTGACAGGCACCTGCGGAAGGGTGGGGTGGATGACCACGCTGTCGCCGGTGGTGCCGTTCTCCTCCGCCGCGGCGGCCTGTGCGGTGCCGGCGATGCTGCCGGCCAGGCCCGCGGCAGCGATGACACCGGCGGCCTGGAGTGTCGTCCGGCGTGACAGGGGCGTGTTCATGCGCAACTCCTTGCAAAGGGTTCGGTAAGAGGGGTCACTTCAGTCCGGTGGTGGACATGCCGGCGACGAAACCGCGCTGGGCGATCAGGAAGATCAGCAGGATCGGCACGACGTACATCACGGAGGCCGCGGCCTGGAGGTTGGCGACGGGCGTTCCGGCCGATGTCACGTAGGTGGTCATGACGGCGACGGCCAGCGTCGACTTGTCGGTCGACAGCAGCAGCTGCGGGGCGATGTAGTCGCCCCAGGACCAGGTGAAGGCGATCACGAAGCTCGCGGACAGCACCGGCCAGGACTGCGGCAGGAAGATCCGCCAGAAGATCGTGCCGTAGCCGCAGCCGTCGACGATCGCGGCTTCCTCCAGCTCACGGGGCAGTCCGGCGAAGAACTGCCGGAAGAGGAAGACCAGATAGGGGGCGGCCGCCAGTCCCCAGAACACCCACGGCCAGTACGTGTCGACCATGCCGAGCTTGGCGAAGATCAGGTAGGTCGGCAGCAGGGTGATCATCTGGGGCAGCATCATCGAGCCGATGAGGATGCCGAACAGGGTCTTCTTGCCGGGGGCGTCCAGGCGGGCGAAGCCGAAGCCGACCCAGGCCGAGCTGAGCGTGACGAGCGTGGCGTAGATCAGGGCGATGATCAGGGAGTTGCGGGCGTAGCCGACGAAGTCGATCAGATGGAAGGCGTCGGTGAAGTTGTGCCACTGGATGTGGGTGGGCAGCCAGTGCACGGGCGAGGCGGCCAGTTCCGCCGGGGTCTTCAGGCCGGAGAGGATGAGCCAGCCGAAGGGCCCGATGAACAGCCCGGTGAGGGCGACGAGGACCGTGTAGAGCACGAGGCGGTTGACGCGTACCCGCACCCTGGGCGCGGAGTTCGGGGGCAGGCTGGTGGCGGTCACTTCTTCGCCTCCGGGTCGACGTTGTAGAACACCACGCCGGACGTGAACTTGAAGATGAGTCCGGTCACGATGAGGATCAGAACGAAGAGCACCCACAGCAGTGCGGAGGCGTAGCCATAGCGGCCGAGCGCGAAGTACTGCGAGAAGACGTGCATCATGTACAGGTAGTTGGACTGCGGCAGGGCCGTGACGCCGGCCGTGGTGCCGTCCGGTGAGAGCAGCAGCGGCATGATGGTCTGCACGGAGGCGATCACGCCGGTCACCGTCTGGAAGAGCAGCACCGGCGACAACAGCGGCACGGTGATGCTGCGGAAGGTCCGCCAGGCACTCGCCCCGTCGATCCGGGCGGCCTCGTGGAGTTCCCTGGGCACGTCCTGGAGTCCCGCCAGCGAGATGATCATGACGTTTCCGGCGGCCCACAGCACACTCATCAGCAGCACGTAGCGGGCGTAGGGGTCGGCGAGCCAGCCCAGCGCGTCGAAGCCGAACAGGGTGATGACGCCGTTGGCGGCACCGGAGTTCTGGTCGAAGAGCGCCTTGAAGGTGAGGCCCACACCGACCGGGGGCACCACGGCCGGCAGGTAGAGCAGGGTGCGGAACACCCCGCGCGCCTTGATCGGCCGGTTGACCAGGACGGCGAGCCCGAGCCCGGCGATGATCGACAGGGGCACCGACGTGATCGCGAACAGGCCGGTTCGGCCCAGGGAGTTCCAGGTCTGCGGGTCGGAGAACAACTCGGAGTAGTTGCCGAGGCCGACGTAGCGCCAGTGCGGCGAGATGCCGTCGTAGGTGGTGAAGCTCAGCCACAGCGCGTACGCCATCGGCACGATCGTCAGCAGCAGGAAACCGATGATCCAGGGCGCGGTGAACAGGTAGAAAGCGCGGTGCCTGCGGGCGGTCATGGACAGCCGGGGCCGCTGAGCCGGCGTGGTGCGGCCGGCACTCGTGGCCGGGCCGGTCCGCCCCGTGACGGGTATCTGGTCGACCGTCATCCCACCTGCTCCTTACCGCGCTTGAGCTGCTCGTTCATGGCCGAGTTCAGACGGCCCGCAAGGGTGTCGACGGACATCCGGCCGTTCATCGCGGCCGGGGCCTCCTGGTTGAAGAGGGCGTAGAGCGAGTCCGCCGTGGCGTAGGGGGTGTAGGCGATCACCGAGAAGTGCTCCAGCTCGGCGTTCTGCACCTTCAGCACCCGCTTCTGGTAGTCCTCCTGGGCGGGCATCAGCGGGCGCAGCGACTTCAGGGTGGGGATGCCCCATCCGCTGGAGGCGCGGGCCTTGGCCGGTCCCTCGCCGAAGAACCACTCGAAGACCCGCCAGGCGGCGTCCTTGTTCTTCGCCTTCTTCGGCATCCACAGTCCGGTGCCGGCCTGGCAGGGGCTGATCCGCTGACCGCCTTCGAACTTGGGAGCCGGGGCGAGGCGGGCGAGTGGCGCCAGCTTCTTGTCCGCGTTGATCAGGCCGCCGAGCCAGTAGCCGGAGTTGGACATGGCCATGCGGTTCGCCTGGAACGTGGGCCCGTCCCAGGTGTTGGGGTCCGGCTGGATGATGCTGGGGCCGACGCGGGTCCGGCCGTACTCGATGTACCAGTTCAGCGCCTTGCGGGCCTCGGGCGTGGTGAAGTCGACCCGGGAGAAGTCGTCGGTGAACAGGCTCCCTCCCGCCGCCGCTGTCAGGCTCGCCAGGAGGTTGGGGGTGGAGACGCCGTTGTAGCTGCCGCCGAAGACGGTCGTCTGGCCGCTCTTGCGCCGGGTGAGCCGCTTGGCGCTCTCCAGCCACTCCTCGAAGGTGACCGGCTCGGTCTCGGGTGGGTAGTCGACGCCCGCCTTGTCGAAGAGGGCGGTGTTGTACCAGAACATGGAGTCCTGGGAGAAGTCCTTCGCCATGCCGTAGCGGGGGCCCTTGCCCTGGGTGCGGCCGTCGAAGCGCCACAGGTCGTTGACCGGGTCCAGGTCGTCGACCCTGAGGATGCTGCTCCTGGCGAAGTAGGGGTCCAGGTCCTCCATCACGTCCCGCGCCGCGAAGTAGGGCGCGTCGGTGGCGCCGACACCGCGGACCAGGTCGGGTGGGGCGCCGTTGGTCATCATGCCGATGAGCTTGGTGATGTCGTAGCGCACCGTGACGATCTTGACGCCGATGTCCTTCTGGGCCTGTCTGACCAGCTCCGGGGAGATGTCGTCGGGCTTGACCATCAGCGTGACCGTCTCGCCGCCGCCGCTGACACCACCGGAGACCTGCATCGCGCAGCCGCTCAGCGCTGCCGCGCCGGTCGCGGCGCCGGCCGCGGACAGGGCGAGGAAACGGCGGCGGCTCAGGGAAGCACCAGCATGTGGGCGCATGAACGCACCACCTCCTTGCTTTTCCGGGGCTCGCTTCAGCAACCGGTTGTTGTGCGTGGGGCAGAGCTTCTTGCGGTCAGGATGGCGCGTCAAGAGCCTTGACGAATTTTCGAAAAGACTGTGTAACCTCGGCGTCATCAGCCAAAGTGCGGGTGAGTGCTGTTTCAGGGCGTCGCGATCAAGCCATCGACGGGTGACCGGACCAGCCCTGACCAGGAGTGTCCTGGTTCTCCTCTCGGCAAACGACCTGGGAACCGGTTGCTGTCGTGCTCCTCCGGGCGCTCAGGCGCCGGCGGCGGTGCGGTCGCTCTCCATAGCCGCGTACGGAAACGCTGGTAATCGATTTCCGCATCACGGCCATGTCGAGCCACGCCGAGCAGCGGCGACTCCGGCCGGACACTCACAGCTCTCGCCCCGGCCTGCCGATTGACCGCTGCTTCCCCGCGGATCTACGGTAGAAGGCGCTTTCTGAAACTGTTTCCGTCCTCTGCTCCAGGAGAGTCATGCCCAGCCCTCAGCTGCCGCGGGCCGTGTTCGCGATGGACCCGGTACACCTCCCGCTGCTCTTTCCTCCGCCGCTGATGGAGCGGCTGAGGCGCACGGCCGACATCGACCCCGGGTTGGTCGTGCGGGACTTCACCGATCCGGCCGCGGCCTCCGCCCTGGCCTCCGCCGAGGTGTTGATCACCGGCTGGGGCTGCCCGCACCTGGACGCCGGTGCCCTCGCGGCGGCCCCGAAGCTGGACGCCGTCCTGCACGCGGCCGGCTCCGTGCGCTCCCTGGTCGGCGACGCCCTGTGGGAACGCGGCGTGAAGGTCTCCAGCGCGGTGACGGGCAACGCCGTGCCCGTCGCGGAGTTCACGCTCGCGATGATCCTGCTCGTGGGCAAGGACGCCTTCCACCACCGTGAGCGCTTCCGCCGCACCCACACCTACCCGGGCCCCGCCGAGACCGCGGCGACGGGCAACCTCGGCCGCCGGGTCGGTGTTATCGGCGCGTCCCGGGTGGGCCGCCGGCTGCTGGAGCTGCTGCGGCCGTTCGACCTCACGGTCCTGCTGCACGACCCCTACGTGAGCCCGGCCGAGGCCGCCGCCCTCGGTGCGGAGTCGCTGTCGCTGGAGGACCTGCTCAGACACAGCGACATCGTGAGTCTGCACGCCCCGGACATCCCCGAGACCCACCACATGCTCGACCGCGATCGGCTCGCCCTGGTCCGGGACGGTGGCGTGCTCATCAACACCGCCCGCGGCGCGCTCGTCGACCATGACGCGCTGGCCGACGAGCTGGTCTCCGGCCGGCTCAGCGCGGTCCTCGACGTCACGGACCCGGAGCCGCTGCCGGCCGGTTCCCCGCTGTACCAGCTGCCCAACGTGTTCCTCACCCCGCACATCGCCGGCTCACTGGGCAACGAGCTGGAGCGGCTCGGCCGCATCGTCGTCGAGGAACTGGAGCGCCTGGTGGCGGGCCTGCCACCGGAGCACGAGGTGCGGCGTGCGGACCTCGTGCGGGTGGCGTGACGGCGCGGCGGAGTCGACGGCCTCCCCGCCGTGCCGCGACAGGACGCCTTGCCACGTCGGCGTTCCCGACGCCCCGGCCTGCCGTGCCTCGATGCTGCCCGAGCCTCGCCCCGCAGACGACCCCGGGCCGGCTTGCGGCACGGCCGCGGGTCCGGATCGCGGCACGACAGCGCATCCGGCCCACGCCAGGGCGGCCCGCAGTACGTCGGACGGGCCCTCCAGCCTGCCGTCCACAGGCCCTCCAGGCTGGAGTAACGATGGGATACGGTTTCCGCACGGGTGGGGGCACAGCCCCGGCGCCGGATCGGGACGCAACGGTGAAGGAGCCGCAAGGGTGAGTCAGCGCAAGGCGACCAGCGACGCCGGACGGGCGACCATTCGCGACGTCGCGGAGCGGGCCGGCGTCTCCGTGGCCAGCGTCTCGCGGGTCCTGTCCGGCAACTACCCGGTGTCGGAGGAGCTGCGCCGCCGCGTGATGAAGGTGGTCCGGGACCTGGACTACGTCACCAACGCCCACGCCCGTTCCCTCGCCGGCGGCGGCACACCGACGGTGGCGATCCTCATCAACAACATCACCGGCGCCGCGTTCGCGCATGTCGCCAAGGGCGTCGAGGGCGCCGCCACCCTGCGCGGCTGGCTCTCCCTGGTCGGTACGACCGGCGACGACCCGGAGCGGGAGCTGGCCCTGGTGAACTTGATGCGCCAGCAGGGCGTGGCGGCCGTGATCCTGCTCGGCGGCGCCTACGACTACGACGAGTACCAGCTGCGCATGGCCCGCTTCGCCCGCTCGCTGGACGCGGCAGGCTCGCACCTGGTCCTGGTGGGCAGGCCTCCACTGGAGGGCGACGTCCCGGCCACGACCGTCGACTACGACAACGAGGGCGGCGCCTACGCGATGGCCAGCCACCTGCTGTCGGCCGGTCACCGGCGCGTCCTGGTCCTGCCGGGACATGCCGAACTGACCACCGCGCAGGGCCGGTTGAGGGGAGCGCAGCGGGCCTTCGAGGCGTACGGCGTGCCGTTCGACCCGGGCATGGTCCGGCACGGCCCCTACGACTACGAGCACGGCTACGAGGCCGTCGAGGCGGCCCTGCACGAGACGCCGGACTTCACCGCCGTGCTGGCGGGGACGGACGTGGTCGCGGCGGGCGCCATGCAGGCCCTGCGCGCGGCGGGCCTGCGGGTGCCCGAGGACGTCTCGATCGTCGGCTACGACGACATCCCGCTCGCGTCCCAGCTCACACCCCAACTGACCACCGTGCACGTGCCGTACGAGGAGATGGGCCGCGTCGCGCTGCGCGCGGTGGCCGACCGGCGCGAGGGCGGCGCGGGGCGCCGCAAGAGCGCCGACGGCGACCACCTGGTACTGGGCACGCATGTCGTGGTCCGCAACTCAGTGCAGCCGCCGGGTCAGCACGGATAACGACCAGAGGTAGTTACGTAACCGGTTTCCGGAGTCTTTGCGACCCGTTCGAGGTTTCGTCGGCGTGCTCGCCGAGGCCTTGGGTCTCGGCG
Organism: Streptomyces sp. NPDC045955; assembly: GCF_056430805.1. Lineage (NCBI taxonomy): Bacteria > Bacillati > Actinomycetota > Actinomycetes > Kitasatosporales > Streptomycetaceae > Streptomyces > Streptomyces sp. NPDC045955. The sequence continues at coordinate 77,467 of NZ_JBWKKY010000019.1, read as the reverse complement.
TCCGGCACCGCATTTGACCTGCGCTTACATGAGGCGGCGAGCGGGCGTCCGCCCGGTGTCCGGAGATCACCCGTCGGACAATCCGCCGTAACAAATTGCCGCTGACCTCTTGCTAAGAGCCGAGCGATCCGCCTACGGTCCCAGCAACCGCTTACTACAGCTTCTGCTTAGCTTGGCCGAACCCCCCGCAACCGCGAGCCGACGGTTTCCGGCCGCCGTTCCTGGCCAGCACCACCGAGCCGCTGCCGTCCTCTCGCTTCTGAGAACGCCCTATTCCGAAGGATCACGGTCAGATGAACTTCACCAACCCCCGGAGAAGGTTCGCCTCCGCCGCAGTCGCGGGTATCGCACTGACAGGTCTGCTCTCCGCCTGCGGCGGGTCCGGCTCGGGTGACGACGCCGCGTCGAAGTCCGGCCCGGTCACCCTCCCCTTCTGGGGCTGGGCCAACGGCCAGGAGGCGGTCGTCAAGGCGTTCAACGCCTCGCACAAGGACATCCAGCTGAAGTACACCAAGGTCACCGACCAGCTGACCATGCAGAAGCAGCTGACCAACGCGGTGAAGGCCGGCAACGCCCCCTGCCTGGTGCAGAACACCGCCGAGTACGTGACCAGCTGGGTCTCGCAGGGCGCGCTCGCCGACATCACGAGTTACGTCGAGGGCGAGAAGGACAAGTTCAACACCGGCGCCTGGGCGAGCGCGCAGGTGCAGGGCAAGCTCTACGGCGTGCCGACCAGCTCGGCGCCCCAGTTCACGATCTACCGCACGGACATCTTCAAGAAGTACGGCCTGAAGCCCCCGGCGACCTGGGACGACTTCATCGCCGCGGGCAAGGAGCTGAAGAAGCACAACATCAAGATCACCAACTACGCCGGTGAGGACCCGAGCACCCTGGAGGTGCTCGCCATGCAGGCCGGTGCGCACTGGTACGCGATCGACGGCGACGCCTGGAAGGTGAACTTCCAGGACGAGGGCACCCTCAAGGCCGCGAAGGTGATCCAGGAGATCATCGACAACGACCTGAACGCCAAGCTGTCCTTCGCCGACTACGCGGCCGTGCAGCGCAGCTACGACACCGGCGCCACCGCCACCCGGCAGATCTCCACCTGGCAGATGGCCGGCATGGTGCAGAACTTCACCAAGTCCTTCGGCGACTGGGCCCTGGCACCCTGGCCGACGTACAAGGGCGAGGCGCCCAAGACGCCGGCCGGTACCAACCTGACCGGCAGCGTGACGCTGGTGACCAAGCAGTGCAAGAACCAGGAGCAGGCCGCGAAGGCCGCGCTGTGGATGTCCACGAACCAGGACGCGGTCAAGACGATGGCGAGCCCGGAGACGGGCAACGGCGTGATGCCGGCGCTGGCGGACAGCAAGTCCTACGTCGGTGAGTCGATCTCGCAGAAGCTGCTCGGCAAGAACTACGAGCCGGCGCAGAAGGTCGTGACGGACAGCCTGGGCACCGTCACCACCGACTGGACCTTCGGACCCAACTGGACCGCGATGTTCACCGAGCTGCAGGCGGGCTGGGCCAAGGTCGTCAGCAAGGAGCAGACGGTCACCGACCTGCTCGCGCACATGCAGGAGTGGACGGTCAAGGACCTGAAGTCCCGCGGTATCAGCGTCAAGGGCTGAGGAATTCGATGATTCGCTCACTGCGCTGGAAGGGTGCCGCGTTCACGGTGCCCTTCCAGCTCGGCTTCGTCTTTCTGTATCTGCTGCCCATCGGCTACGCCGTCTACGAGTCGCTGTACACGGAGAAGCAGTCCGGGCTCGGCCTCGGCGGTGCGACGACGGAGTTCGTCGGGTTCGACAACTACACCCAGGGGCTGACGGACTCGGCGTTCATGAACTCCATCCTGCGGGTGGTGCTCTTCGCCTGTGTCCAGATCCCGTTCATGCTGCTGATCAGCCTGCTGCTGGCACTGTTCCTGGACGCGGTCGCCTCCAGGGTGGCGAGCCGGTTCCGGATCCTGCTGCTGGTGCCGTACATGATCCCGGGCGTGGTCGCGGCGATCGTGTGGGTCAACCTCTACAGCCCGGACGTCGGCCCGCTGACCCCGATCGGCAAGGCCCTCGGGTTCGACTGGAACTTCTTCGCGCCGTCGATGGTGTGGCCGTCCATCGGCAACCTGCTGACCTGGCACGGCATCGGCTACAACATGGTGATCATCTACTCGGCGCTCCAGGGCGTGCCCCGGGAGCTGTTCGAGGCGGCCCGGCTCGACGGCGCCTCCGAGCTGCGGATCGCGCGCAGCATCAAGATCCCGTACGTGCGCGGGGCGCTGGTGCTGACGGGTCTGCTGTCGATCATCCAGATGCTCCAGATCTTCAACGAGCCGGCGCTGTTCCGGAACATCACCCCGCAGACGGTCAGCGACAGCTTCACCCCGATCATGATCATCTACAACCAGGCGTTCAACGCGGGCAACTACAACTACGCGGCGGCCCTGTCCGTGCTGCTCGCCCTGATCCTGGGCGTGGCCTCCTTCCTCTTCTACCGGCTCACCTCGAAGGAGGCCGACTGATGGTGCTGACCGAGCACGCCACCGAGCGGCCCCCCGTCCGCAGCGTCCGGCGCCTGACCCGCCCGGACGCGGCCTCCCGCGGGCGGGGTGGTCAGCGCTTCCTGCTGGTCGGGCTGATCCTGGCCAGCGTCTACAGCCTGTTCCCGGTGTGGTGGCTGATCGTCGCCGCGACCAAGGACCGCACGGCGCTGTACCAGAGCAACGGCCTGTGGTTCTCCGGCTGGCACCTGTGGGACAACTTGCGGCAGGTGTTCACCTACCAGGACGGCATCTTCCTGCGGTGGACGGCCAACTCGTTCCTGTACGCCGGGGTCGGCTCGCTCGGCGGCACGCTGATCGCGCTCGCAACCGGTTACGGCCTTGCCCGGTTCGACTTCCCCGGCCGCAACGCCATCTTCGCGTGTGTCGTGGGCTCGTTCCTGATCCCGATCGCCCTGCTCACGCTGCCGCTGTATCTGCTGTTCTCCGCGCTCGGCATGGTGGACACCCCGTGGGCGATGCTGATCCCCTGCCTGATCAACCCGTTCAGCGTGTATCTGGCCAAGGTGTACACCGAGGCGACGATCCCCTACGAGTTGCTGGAGGCGGCCCGGATCGACGGCGCCGGCGAGCTGCGGATCTTCTTCAGCATCGTGCTGCGGATGATGACGACGGGCGGCGCGACGGTGTTCCTGCTGGCCTTCGTCAACACCTGGAACGCCTTCTTCCTGCCGCTGACCGTGCTGCGCGGCAAGGAGAACTGGACGCTCAACCTGGGCCTGTACAACTGGACCGGCACCCGCCTGGAGTCCGGCATCGACCTGACGGGCCTGGTGCTGACCGGTGCGCTGCTGTCCATCGTGCCGATGGCGATCATGATGGTCGCGATGCGCCGCTACTGGCGGTCGGGCGTGACGCTCGGCGCCCTCAAGTGACCGGCGCGCTCAGGCGACCGGTGCCCTTACGTCACCGGTGCCCTCAAGTGATCTCCCTCGCCGCCGACTGACTCCGGGGGCCGCAGGTGACCCTGACTCCCTGCGGCCCCCGGGCGCCCACCCCTCCCGGAGCCCTCACGTGACCGTTCTGCACAACCCCGTCCTGCGCGGCTTCGCCCCCGACCCCTCCCTGATCCGGGTCGGCGACTGGTACTACGTGGCGACCAGCTCCTTCGAGTGGTTCCCGACGATCCCGGTCCACCGCTCCCGCGACCTGGCCCACTGGGAGTACGCGGGGCACGTCCGGGGCGCGGCCCCCGGCGGTTCGCTGGCCGGGGTGCCCGACTCCGGGGGCATCTGGGCGCCGTCGCTGAGCTGGGACGGGGAGCGCTTCTGGGTGACGTACACCGTCGTGCGCTCGGTCGGCACGCCGTACTTCGACCTGGACACCTACGTGTCGACGGCCACAGAGGTGAGCGGTGAGTGGAGCGCTCCGCGCCGGATCGCGAGCCACGGTTTCGACCCGGCCCTGTTCCACGAGGACGGCAGGCTGTGGCTGCTGAACCTCCAGAACGACCACCGGCCGGGCGGCCGGAGGTTCGCCGGGATCGTTGTCACGGAGCTGGACCGGGACACCCTGGCACCCGTCGGGCCGACGCGTCTGCTGCTCCAGCACGACCGGCTCATCGAGGGGCCGAAGTTGCTGCGGCACGCGGGCTGGTACTACCTGGTGCTCGCGGAGGGCGGCACGGGCTGGGAGCACGGGGTGCGGGTGGCCCGCAGCCGGGAGCTGACCGGGCCGTACGAACTCGACGAACGGCCGCTGCTGACCACCCGGGACGACCCGGACGGGCCGTTGCAGAAGGCCGGGCACGGAGAGCTGGTCGAGACGCCGGACGGGCAGTGGCTGATCGGCCATCTGACGGCCCGTCCGCTGCACACGCCGCAGGGCCGCCGCTGCCCGCTCGGCCGGGAGACCGCTATCCAGGCGGTGACCTGGGACGCCGAGGGCTGGCCCCGGCTGCGGCAGGGCGGTTGGCACCCGGCGGTGGAAGTCGACGTACCGACGCGGCCGCACCCGCTGCCTCCCGCCGCCCCGCCCGAGGGCCTGTCCTGGCCGTGGAGCTCCCGGCGCGAGCCACCGGACCCGTCCTGGGCCGACACGGCGGCCCGGCCCGGCTGGATCCGGCTGCGCGGCCGGCACGGGCCGGAGTCCCGCTGGGCGAGCAGCCTGCTGGCCCAGCGCATCACCGAGCACCGCGCTCAGGCCGAGGTCACCGTCGAGGCGCGGCCGGTCACCTTCACCCAGGCCGCCGGGCTGGTGCTCTGGTACAACCCCGAGGCGTATCTCAGCCTGGACCTGACCTGGGCGGAGCCCGACGGTGAGCCGCAGGGCGGACAGCAGTGGCGGGGCACGCCCGGCGCGGGGGGCCGTACGGTGCTCAGTCTCGTGGAGCGCGACGAGGGGGGCGTCCGGCAGGCCGCGATCGTGGAGGTGCCGGTGGCGGCGCCCGTGACGCTGGGAGTGACGATCGAGGGAGCCGAGGCACGTTTCTGGTACGTCCGGGACGGGGTGGGGACGGCGATCGGTCCGGCCCTGGACTTCAGCCGGCTCTCCGACGACCACGGGTCCCGGCTGCGCTTCACCGGTGCGATGGCGGGCATCCACGCCCGGGACCTCGTCGACGCGGCGTTCACTGCGGACTTCACGGGGTTCCGGCTGACCTGCTCCGGCTGACCTGATCCGACTGCCCCGCACGCCCGGCGGGCCCGCACACCCAGCGGACTCGCACACCCGACTGACGCGTACGGTCGGCTGCCCCGCGCACCCGGCGGGCGCGTCCCCGCGGCGGACCCCTGCACCCGGCTGATGGCGTTGTTCGGGGTTTCGAAAGTTTTGACCGGCGAGAACCCGTGAATTCACTTGTCTTCCCGCCGTCCTGCGCCGCACCTACAGTAGGAAGCGCTTTCTGCCCGGTCGGACTCCGGGATTGCGGGGAGCAGCGCTGGTCGAAACTTTCCACGGCCCTCGGGCGGGCCGGAGAGGTGGGTTCCCGATGGTCCGTACGGCGAGTGCGAGCGTGGCGGCAGGTCCGACGCTGGCGGTCGTGGCGCGCGAGGCGGGGGTGTCGGTGCCGACCGCGTCCAAGGTGGTCAACGGCCGGGAGGACGTGGCGCCCGAGACGCGCCGCCGCGTCACCGAGGCGCTCGACCGGCTCGGCTATGTGCGCAGACCCCGGTTCGACGCGTCGAAGGCACCCCGGCTGGTGGACCTGGTCGTGCACTCGCTGGACAGCTCCTGGTCGGGCGCGGTGCTGCACGGGGTGGAGGAGGCGGCGCACGACGCGGGCCTGGAGGTCGTGGTGTCGGCGGCCCTCACCCGCACCCGGGCCGGGCGCCCGGAGCGCGGCTGGCTGGACAAGCTGGTCGCCCGGGGTTCCTCCGGGGTCCTGTTCAACCTGGCCGAGCTGAGCGATTCCCAGTACGCCTGGCTGGAGCAGCACCGCATTCCGTTCGTGATGATCGACCCGGTCCAGGAACCGCCGGAGGGCGTGGCGTCGGTGGGCGCGGCGAACTGGCAGGGCGGTCTGACGGCCACGGAGCATCTGCTGTCCTTGGGGCACGAGCGCATCGCCGTCATCGCCGGTCACCGGCGCACGATGTGCAGCAGCGCCCGGGTCGCCGGTTACCGCTCGGCGCTCGCGTCGGCCGGGCTCCGGCATCGCGCCGAGTACGTCCGGCACGCCGGCTTCGACGAGAGCCAGGCCCGCCGCCGCATGGGGGAGCTGCTCGACCTGCCCGAGCCGCCGACGGCGGTCTTCGTCTGCTCGGACCGGATGGCGCTGGGGGTCTACCAGGCCCTGGCCGAACGGGGGTTGAGCGTCCCGGACGACGTCAGTGTGGTGGGCTTCGACGACCTGCCCGAGGCGCGCTGGGCCTCCCCCGCGCTGACCACGGTCCGCCAGCCGCTGTCGGAGATGGCCGCGACGGCCCTGCGCTCGCTGCTGCGCCTGATGGACGGCCACCACCCGGAGAGCACGCGGACGGAGCTGTCGACGCGGCTGGTGGAACGGGCGAGCACGGCGGCGCCGCGCGGGTAGCCGCGGCGCGCAGCGGCCGCCCGGGCAGGGATCCGGCGAGCCGCAGGCGTGCATCACGCGCCTGCGCTGTCTGGCGTGCGTCCCGCGCCAACGCTGAGCTGCCTGCGCCCGGTCGTCGCCCGCGGCCCTCGCGGCACGCCGCCCCGGCGCGATGCACGCCCGTGGCGGTCGCCCGACCCGCAGCCGCGCACCCCTTGCGCGCGCCGCGCGCCCGTCGTGGTGGGGAACTGGCCGGAACCGGTCGGCGTCGAACGATGCGGTGGGGAAGGGCCGTTGCCCGGGGCGGCGGCGGGCAGTGGGGGGACGACCATGACACGCTGGCGGCCGCTTCCGGACGCGTTACCGGGCGCGGCGCCTGCGGCCGGCGCCAGGGCGATTCCGGTGGCCCCGGCCCCCAGCAGTACGGCCGTCACCAACGCCATGGCCCGAATGCGCATGCTCATGCGGTCTTCCTTTCCGAACCGCCGTCACCCGGCGGCGTCCCGCCGGAGGGTGGGACGTCCGGGACCCGCGTGGGCCGGGGACCACCGTCTTGCGTTCCCGACACAGCCTTTGTTGGTTCGTTCGGCTACCGCGTGGTGCGCGGTGACGAGTTCGCCCGCTGCAACGACGACGGACTGGAGCCGCCGCGCCTCACCGACCCGGAGCCGGCACGGCAGTCGTGGACAGGCAGGCCAAGGACACCACGTCCCCGGACGTCGGCTTCGTGCTCGACCCGGTCCGCCCGGACCTCCTGGCGGCGGGCGCTGCGGCTGGGCTGCGCGAGTTCGCGTACTCGGGCGCCCGATTCCCCTCCGACGTCCGCGCGGACTCCGAGAAAGGCGGTGGCCACGCACCCGGACCCCGTGCTGCGCCCACCGGTTTCGGCGTGGTCGAGCGCGGCCGCTACGGCTGGCAGCCCTGCGGCGCGCTCATGGCCACGCCGCACGACGCCCGCTCTTCAGCGGCATGTGCGAGCTGTGGGCCATGCTGTACCAGTACGACGACGCCGAGATGGCCCGGTACGCGCGCGCCGCCGAGGAGTACAAGGCACTCGACCGCGCCGGCGAGTCCGCTTGGACGACCGCGTGTTCCGCACTGCGGAGTTCTCAGACGTGGCGAGGGCGATGTGACGTGGTGAGCGCGGGGAACGGTGGCGAGGGGCGAGCTCACGTGCATCGCCTGTGTGTCGCGTCGATGCGCTTGGTGAGCCCCGTCCGGTCCATCAGTTCCAGCAGTGGCACCGCGACGCGGCGGGTGGTTCCCAGTGCCTGTCGGGCCTGGCTGAGTGTGAACGGCTCGGGGAGGGCCGACAGACGCTGCCGGGCCACCTGCGGTGCGTCGGGCAGCAGTACGACGCTCCCCGGCAGGCGCAGCAGCAGGCCGTTGCGGGCGGCCGCGGCGAGATGCCGTTCCGTCAGCCCCAGCGACAGCAGTTCGTCCACCGAGGGAGCGCCGAAGGGTGCCTCGGTCAGGCGATCGCGAATGGATCGCATCGCGCGTTCGACGGCTTCCGGCAACGCGGGCCTCGCACCCGCACGGTGCACTCCGGTCGCGTCGTGGACCAGACCGGCCTCGCCGACCAGAGCGTCGAGCAGACCGGGGTCGGGCAGCGCCAGTTCCCGCATGGCCGTCTCGCGGGACATCCCGGGCGTCAGCGGGTGTTCGCTCGCCCACTGGTCGGTGACCCGGCGCAGCCGCGTCTTCCACGTGTCCCACTGTCTCGGATGAACCAGCCAGTCTCCGACGGTGACGGCGTCCAAGGCCGGTTCGCTGCCTGTGGGCAGGACCCCCGTCGCCAGCAACCTGCTTCGGGTGACAGCGCCCAGACGGGCGACTTCCAGGGCCGGTTCGGGAAGGTCGGGCACGTCGGCGAGTGCCGCGCTGCGCGCCGCTGCCGCCCCACGCCGGTTGAGCGGCGGCGGCAGGACATCGAGGACGACCGCGCCGACAATGATCTTCCGGTTCCCCGGCGCGCGGATCACACCGCGTTCGCCCTGGTGCACCGCGACCGGGCCGGCGAGTCGCAGACGTGCGGTGTCCGAGCCCAGAGGCCTGAGCCGCACGGGTATCGCGGCGGAGCCGAGATGGAACACGAGTTCGTTGGGCAGTCGCTCCACCACCCGCGTCAGGCGGACGTCCAGTTCGCCGGTGACCGTCCATCCTTCGGAGCTGATCAGCGCCTGCCCCCGCCTTACCGAGGAGGAGGCGCTGCCGCGCAGGTTGAGAGCGACGCGGGAGACCGCGGCCGCGCCGCTCACCGTCGTCTTGAGGCTTTCCATCGAGCGGACGCGGACGGTGCGGCCGGTCGAGGCGATCCGCAGCTCGTCGCCGACGGCGATGCTCCCACTGCCGAGCGTCCCGGTGACCACGGTGCCCGCACCCTGCACGGTGAAGACCCGGTCGACCCACAACCGGGCGGGCCGCCCTGAATCCGGCATGGGCATCCGGGCGACCAGCTTCGCGAGGGTTTCCCGCAGGCGTTCCATGCCCTGTCCGGTGACCGCACTGGTTTCCACGATCTCCACGGCCGCCAACGACGAGCCGGCCAGGCGCTCACGAGCCGCCGCGACAGTCGGCGCGGGGTCGGCGAGATCGGCGCGGGTCACGGCGAGAACGCCATACCGCACGTCGAGGGCATCGAGTGCGGCGAGATGCTCCTCGGTCTGCCTCGCCCATCCCCCGTCGGCCGCCACCGCCAGCAGAGCCGCAGGCGCGGGTCCCACGCCGGCCAGCATGGTGGTGAGGAACCGCTCATGCCCGGGAACGTCGACGAAGGCCGCCGTCTCGCCGCCCGGGAGGGTGGTCCACGCGTATCCGAGCTCGATGGTCATGCCGCGGCGCCTCTCCTCGGGCAGCCGGTCGGTCTCCATCCCCGTCAGAGCCCTGAGCAGCGCGGTCTTGCCATGGTCCACATGACCGGCGGTGGCTATCACTCGCATGCGGTCTGCCCTCGTCCCGGGGAGCCCGCGCCCCGCTTCCCTCCCGCGCTCCTCCCACCTGCGTGCTCCGCCCCCGCAACCGTGGAGGCGCGCAGGACGGCCTCTGCCAGCTCGTCGTCGCGTTCCGCCGGAACGCACCGCAGGTCCAGAAGGCAATGCCCGCGTTCGTCCCGCCCCACCACGCACGGCTCACCCGCGCGTAGCGCCTGTGTATAACCGGAGGGCAGACGGACCGCCCAGCCGGGCAGCCGGACGCCCGGGGCTCCACCGCCACCGACGATGCCGTCACTCGGTACCGCACCAGCGGGGATATGCCGGCCGGTGAGTCGGCGGGCCATTTTCTCGGCGCGGGCGCGCAGCGCCTCGGGGTCCGCGTGCAGGAATGCGAAGGCGGGTGGCCTGGGCCCGATGAGGGTCGCCTCCAGGGCGGCGAGGGTCAGCTTGTCCACGCGCAGGGCCCGGGCGAGAGGGTGGGCGCGCAGGGCGTCGACGACCTCGCGAGTGCCGAGCAGCAGGCCCGCCTGCGGACCGCCCAGAAGCTTGTCGCCACTGGCGGTGACCAGGTCCGCTCCCTGTGCGAGCCAGTCGTCGGCATCGGGCTCCTCCGGGAGCACCGGGTCGCCGGTGAGCAGGCCGGAACCGATGTCGGCGACCACCGGTGGGCCGAGCGTGGCCAGGTCGGTGACGGAGACGGCGCTGGTGAAGCCCTCGACGCGGAAGTTGGACGGGTGGATCTTCAGGAGGAAGCCCGTGCCGGGGCCGATCGCACGGCGATAGTCGTCGAGATGTGTGCGATTGGTCGTCCCGACCTCACGCAGGCGGGCGCCGGTGCTGACCAAGAGGTCGGGCAGGCGGAAGCCGTCTCCGATCTCGATGAGTTCCCCTCGGCTGACGACGATCTCCCGTCCCGCGGCGAGGACCGTGGCGGCGAGGACCAGGGCAGCGGCGCCGTTGTTGACGACATGGGCTTCTTCGGCCCTGGGTACGATCGCGCGCAGTGCCGCCAGGGTGCCCCGCCCCCGGCGGGCTCTGCTCCCGCTCGCTGTGTCGAACTCCACGTCCACATAGCCGCTGGCCGCCTGTACGGCCTCGACAGCGGCTGCGGACAGGGGGGCGCGACCGAGGTTGGTGTGCAGGACGACGCCTGTCGCGTTGAGGACCGGACGCAGTGTGGTGGCGGTCCGGGGCAACAACGCCGAGGCCAGGTCGGCCACGGCTTCGGGTGGTATCTCTCCGCCGCGCGCCCGCCGCTGCGCCTCATGGACGGCTTCCTTGACGACAGCATGCCCGAGCCGGCGGGCCGCGTCGGCGAGACGGAGGTCGGCCAGCACGGAGTCGGTGCCCGGGACGCGTCGGCGCGGATCGTCCTCGGCGCGCTTCGCCGTCATCATCCGACGACGAGGGTGTGGTCCTGGGCGGGCACCAGTTCGCCGATGACCGGGGCCCCGGGTATCTCGCCGACGATCAGCAGTCCGCCGGACGTCTGGGCGTCGGCGAGCAGCAGACGCTCCTCCTCGTCGACGGCCGCGCCCCACCGTGTGTGAGGGTCGATCCAGGCGAGATTGCGCCTGCTCCCGCCACTGACGAATCCGTCCCGAACCGCCTCGCGGGCACCGTCGAGATAGGGAACGGCGGCCGGGTCCACCCTGGCTGTGACGCCGCTCGCGCGCGCCAACTTGTGGAGGTGTCCCAGCAGTCCGAAGCCGGTGACGTCGGTCGCGCAGACGGCGCCCGCGGACAGCGCCGCAGATGAGGCGTCCCGGTTCAGCGTGGTCATGGCTGCGACAGCTTGCGGGAAGTTCTCCCCGGTGCGTTTGTGGCGTGTGTTGAGGACGCCGGTCCCCAGCGGCTTGGTCAGTGACAGGGGCAGACCGGGCCGGCCGGCGTCGTTGCGCAGGAGTCGGTCCGCGTCGGCGATCCCGGTCACCGCCAGGCCGTACTTGGGATCGGCGTCGTCGATGCTGTGCCCGCCCGCCAGATGGCAGTTGGCGACGCGGGTGACGTCGAGCCCGCCACGCAGCACCTCCCCGGCGAGTTCCATGGGCAGGACGTCGGTCGGCCAGGCCAGCAGGTTCACGGCGACGAGAGGTGTGCCACCCATGGCGTAGACGTCGGAGAGGGCGTTGGCGGCCGCGATGCGGCCCCAGTCGTAGGCGTCGTCGACGACCGGTGTGAAGAAGTCGGTGGTGAGAATGGTCGCCTGCGTGCCCTGCAGACGTACGACGGCCGCGTCGTCGCCGCCGTCCAGTCCGACGATCAGTTCCCCCTGGCCGAAGTCTCCTGAAGGATCGGGCAGCTGAGCCACCATGGATTCGAGTCGGCCTGGGTCGATCTTGCAGGCACAACCTCCGCCGCGGGCGTATTGCGTCAGCCGTACGTCGGGTGTCCGTGGGGCGGAACGGGTCCGCTGGGGCTGGGTGTCGGTGTTCATGCTTCCCACTGTCGAAAGGCGCTTCCGTGATCGGTTCGGCTGCCGTGCGAGGGACGGGTCGGCTACGGTGGCGCCCGGAGGCGTCAGGGTTCCTGGTGGGCCTCCCCGCCTTCAAAGCGGGTGGGGCGAGGCATCCTCGCCCGGCGGGTTCGATTCCCGTCCGCCTCCGCCGGGCGGAGCGGCTTTCGCCGCTCCGGAGACCGGTGCCGGGCCGCTCCTCTCGGCCCGGCACCGGTCTTGAGCCATTGCTCAGCCGAGCAGCGGTCCCATACCGGAGCGGCCCGGCTTGACGAGGACCACGTCCTCGGGTCCCGACGTGACGCGTACCTGTCCGGCCGTACGCCGCATGGAGCCGACGGACACCAGACGTATCGCTTCGTCGACGTCGACTCCCGGGCGGTTCAGGTGCATCGAGATGACGTCCTGAGGGCTGCCGTCGGCAGCGACGTCGGCAGCCACGTAGACGTTCGAGGTGCCGTCAGGATTGTTCTTGATGAAGGCGACGCCCCGGTCTGTCGGAGTACGAGTGATCATGAGTGGTTCCTCCTGTCTGTGTGAAGGTCTGCGTGAAGGGCGGAATCCGCGGCGAACAGCGGTTCCTGTGCGGCGGTCGGCGGCGTACCGAACATGACCTGCTTCCACTCGCCGCTGTAGGCGTAGATCCCACAGGACGTGGTGGCCCGCAGACGGGCCGGTAGGCGCGACGCCGTGATGTGACGCTGGGACTCGCCCATGGCGTAGACACTGTCCAGCCGGTCCCAGAGCGAGAAGCTCAGGAGGGTCCGGCTGCGCCACTGGACGAGCGTGGTGTGACCGAGGTAGCCGTCAGCCACCCTGCGCACCTCCCGCTTGACCCTGTGGTGCAGGGCGAGGATGAGCAGCAGGGAGAGCAGGCCGCGGCACTCGAAACGGGTGAGGACCACCTGCCCCCGCGGATCACTGACGCGCCGATGTCCGGTCATCTCACCAGTTCCCCAGGGTGACGACCGCGGCGACCGCCAGCAACGCGACACCGCAGGTCCTTCGGATCAAGGTGAACCAGGGCCGAGTTCTGTCGCCCTGGTCGGGCATTCCTTTGACGCTGTAGTAGACGCTCCGCACCGCGATCGTCAGCACACCGACCACGGTCATGCCAACCAGGGCATACCCTGCGGCGGACGGGACCAGCAGCCCCGTTCCGGCGAGAGCCGCCCAGGTCAACGAGGTGCTCTTCTGCGTCGTGAACAGCAAGGACAGGTCGAACCCCCAGACCAGGCCCAGCCTCCCAGGGGGGATGCTGCGGACGTACGCCTGTGGTACTTGGCGCCAGGTGTGCGGTGTGCGGTTGGCGATGTCGGCCAGGCCAAGCACCACCAGCGTCACCGCGACCGCCACCAGCCGGACATGTGGCGGCAGCCACCACTCCAGCAGTGTGCCGAGTCCGAAGAGGACCGCTGCGAGGAGCAGTGAGGCGACGGATCCTCCGACGAGAAGCCCCGTCAGGAACCTGGTTCCCTGCGGTTTGTTGCGGCGCAGCATGGGACCGGCGACCCCGGCCATGGACTGGCCTCAAGGGCTGAAGACCTGAAGGACCGCCGCGACACCGGCGATCACCATCCATGTCACCATCGCGCAGTCCCCGTCAGCTGTGCAGGCACTGGGCCGCGGACAGCCTGTTGCCTGCCGTTTCGCAGCAGGCGCAGCGGAGAAAGCCGGTGGAGGTTTCGCAGTACCAGATGTAGGCCGCGTGCGCCTTGCAGTAGCTGTACGTGGTGTTCTCGGGATAGTTGGCCAGGTTGCAGCACGCGGGCGCGGCCGCGGCTTCCTGCGCGCCGGCGAAGACACCCGCCGAGGCCGCGAGGCCGGTGGCGCCGACGCGGCCGAGGAGCCGACGGCGCCCCATGCCCTTCTTGGGCTCGGTGCCTTCCGCTGACGCGGCCCGTCTGCGGAACTTCATCTGAGTCCTCCTGTCATCACGGTCTGGACCTTCTGCTGGATCGCACGGAACGTTCCGAAGGTGTAGGCGTCGGTCAGCACTCCTTCCTCGAACACCAAGGCGGCGGGGCTGCTGTTGACACCCAGACTTCCGACGGTCCAGGTACCGCCCTCGTCGACGTGGTGGGGGATCTTCTGCAGCGCGTGGCGAGAGACGAACTCCGCGCCCGCCTCGGCGCTGCCGGAGGAGACGATCAGCGTGTACTGGTCGCCGAGTTCCTCCGTCGCCAGATGGGAGAGTTCCTCACCCACCTTGCTGCACGTGGCGCACACCGGGCTGAGGACCAGCAGGACCCTGCGGCCCCGGTACATGTGCGCACGCAGCGCGTCCGGCCAGTCGGCCGGCGCGACACCCAGGGTCACGTCCCGCAACGGGACGACGGACTGCTCTTCACCCGGGTCGGGCACGCGTGAGGAGAGTTCCCCCATCATCGCGAAGAGCAGTGCGACGGCTACGGTCAGAACGAGCAGTGCCACTGAGAGCAGGACGGTCATGCGGCGGACTCCGGCTGTGTGAGTAGATTTCCGACCACCGTGTATGCGTGCTTGCGATGCGAGTGGAGCAGCCAGCCTCCTGTCATGATCGCCCCCAGCCCCGCGACACCGGCGGACGCGGAGTCCGTCCCGGACGTGCCCACGCCGTGCACCCACAGCGCGGACACCGCGTCGGCCAGGATGGCGACTCCCATCAGAACGTTGCTGACACCGAGCGGGCGGGTGCTGTCGGCACCGAAGCAGCCGCACGGCTCGGTGCTGCCCCGCAGCAGTCCGAGGATGCCGGCACCGGCGAACAGGAGCCCGAGCGCCGCCAGCGGCACATGAGCCGGCCCCCGAAAGGAGGGGAGCGCCATGGCCACGGCCACCGTGATCTCCACGATGGCCAGGGCACGGATGACAGCCGCGGGCACGGATCCCCTGCCGGGACGAAGCTCCCCTGCGGCCGCCGCCCCGAGCGCCGGCGCGACCATCTTGGCCGCGCCGCCCCTCACGAGCAGTGCGACGACGACCGCGTCGGCACACACCAGTAAGGCGTCAGTGAATGTCATGTGTCCCCCGTTGATTGCCGTACGCGCTACGGCCCGATGTCAGCCGGCGAGGTACTCGACGTCGAGGTTGTCGGAATGTCCGGCCCAGGAGAGGGAGAACTTCCAGCATCCCGGCTTCGGCATGTCGATGAGGGAAGGGCCGGGCCCCCCGGTGACCGAGCGAGTGACCACTTCGTTCGTGCCAGCGAGGCTGGCCTTGATGGTCAACCGGTCGTCAGGCCCCATGTCGGCGGCACCCTCGGCGTCCTTCGCCACCCAGAGGATCTTGTTGTCCCGGCCCTTGGCTGCCGGCGCGTGGTACGGGTATCCGAAGAGCACCGCGGCGATTTCGCCCTTGTCGCCGATGATGTGTCGCTGAGCTACGTCGCGCGGGAATCCCTTGCGCGCCCACGAGGGAAGGGAGCCCTGTTTCACCGCGGGGCGGCAACTCCCTGCCGTGTTCGACCCGGCGACGGTGCGAGTGGATTTCGTCGCCTTCGCCTTGTCCGGGTTGTTCTCGGCCCCGCTGCAACCGCTTACCGTGAGCACCGCGGCAGTCACCAGAGCAATGAGCGCCCCGGGCACGGCGGAGCCGTCCGGGTGCCGCGCGATCAGTCGACTCAGGTGTACAGGCATCCCGGCTCCGATGCATTGCCGCAGCTCACCTGGCGAAGCCCGGCGAGTCGAGTGGAACGACGATTGACGAGTGGTCACTGTTCCACGGGTTGCGAAGGACGCGGAACCTGCTATCAGGCCAGGCCCACAGACGCCCCATGTGCACGGACTACCCGGTCGCGGGCGCCTTCCGGAAGCATGGGCGGCTCAGGGCACGAGAGGCCGGGCGACCGGTACAGCATGTCGAACGGGGCAGTTCACCACCGGTGCTCACCGGATCACCAGCAGGAGCGCACAGCGCCACACCGCCGCTCCCGTCTCGGGTTCCGCTTGTCAACGCCCCAATGACGGGGACGGCTCGGCAAGCTCGGCTTCGTCGTCGCACGGGCGGTTTTCGAGTGGCCGGAACTCAGCCTACGGTAGTAATCGCTTTCCGTATCCGGGCAAGAAGACATGGGAGACCTGTTGGAAGACTAGGTGCGTTCCATCAGCCGCTTGAGGGCGGTGAGGTCGGCGGTCACCGCCTCCGCGTCGCGGTGGAACTCCTCGTCGCTCATCCAGGGCTGCCGCCGCAGGGTGAACACCACCTCGCAGCCGGGGCCGTCGGCGAGCACCCGCATCGGATTGTGGACGGTCTCCCCCGAGGGCAGGGTGACGTCGTGGTCGAGCACGCCGAAGTCGTTCCTGGGCGTGAAGTCCACCACGACCCGCCCCATGGGCGACTCCCCCACCCACCGGCCGTCCACCAACTCGATGGAACGGGCCAGTCCTGGAGCCCAGCCCGGGACGTTGACGGGATCCGAGACGTAGTCGTAGACCTCCTGTGCGGGTCGGTCGATGGAGATGCCCAGGTGTCGGGACTGCCGTGTCGTGGTCGTCATGGCGGCGACGTTACGGGCCTGCCCGGAGGGCTGTCTTGAACGGATCGGACACCCCCGCGACCGGTGTCCGATTCCTTCAAGACCGGGCCTCGCAGGCCTGCCTAGGCTGAGCTCATGACTGCACGATTCGATGCCATCGGCCTGGTCGTCTCCGACATGGCCGCCTCCGTCGCCTTCTACCGCCGGCTCGGGTTCGCCTTCCCCGAGGGCGCCGAGAACCAGCCGCACGCCGAGGCCGAACTGCCCGGCGGGCTGCGGCTGATGTTCGACACCGAGGAGACGGTCCGCTCCTTCCGGCCCGAGTGGCGGCCGCCGGCGGACGGCGGCCGGGCCTCGCTGGCCCTGCGCTGCGACGGGCCGGAGGAAGTGGACGCGCTGTACGCGGAGTTGGTGGACGCCGGGTGCCACGGTGAACTGAAGCCCTGGGACGCCTTCTGGGGGCAGCGGTACGCCGTCGTGCTCGACCCGGACGGCAACGGGGTCGACCTGTTCGCTCCGCTAGCCGCGGCCGGCGAGTAGCTCACCCAGCGGCAGGCCCGCCAACTCCCTGACATCCCGGGCCAGATGAGCCTGGTCGGCGTAACCGGCCCGGGCGGCCGTGTCCGCGAAGGGCACACCGCGCCGGGCCAGCGCGAGGGCGCGGCGCAGCCGCAAAATCCGGGCCAGGGTCTTGGGTCCGTAGCCGAACGCGGTCAGCGAACGGCGGTGCAACTGGCGGGCTCCGAGGCCGAGTTCGTCGGCGGTCGCGGCGACCGGCCGGCCCGCGCCGAGGGCGGTCACGACCTGCCGCAGCAGCGGATCCGGCGGATCGGCCCCGGCCGCCTGCCGCAGGGCGAGGTCCTCCAGGCCGCTCACCGGGTCGGGGGCCGCGTTCACCCGTGCCTCCAGTCGCCGTACCTCCGCGGCCGGCCACAGATCCGCGAGCTCGACACGGCGGTCACGCAGCTCGTGCGCCGGTACGCCGAGCAGGGCCGGGGCCGTGCCCGGGTAGAAGCGGACGCCGGCCCAGGCGCCGTTCTCGCCGTCCGTGACATGGGCGTGGGTATCGGGCCCGGCGACCAGCAGCCGTCCTTGGTGCCACAGCAGATCCATGCACCCGTCGGGCAGCACACGCGCCGCCCCGTCCCGCTCCGGGGCATTGCTCCACACGACCGCTCCCGCCAGCCGTGACGCCCGCTCCACGTACACGTGAGCCAGGCTACGCCGCGGGCGACGAGGCTGCCGCAAGCGTCCCGGCCCGGGCTTGCCCCCGCCGCTGACCGGGACACCGCGGCGCTCCCCCGCCCCTACTGCACCCGCCCCCGGTACTCCGCCGGGCTCATCCCGTACTCCCGCTTGAACGCCGTCGACAAGGCGAACGCGCTGCCGTACCCCACCCGGCGGGCCACCGCGTCGAGCGTGTCCTCGGAGTGGCGCAGGCGGTCGGCGGCGAGGGCGAGGCGCCAGCCGGTGAGGTACGTCATCGGAGGCTCGCCGACCAGGGCGGTGAAGCGGCGGGCGAGTGCGGCGCGGGACACACCCACCTTGGCGGCGAGCGCGGCGACGGTCCACGGATGGGCGGGATCGTCCTGGAGCAGGCGCAGGACACCGCCGACGACCGGGTCGGCGAGGGCGCGGTACCAGGCGGGCGCCTCCGCCTCCGGGCGGGCGAACCAGGCGCGCAGCGCGGCGATGACCAGCAGGTCCAGCAGCCGGTCCAGGACCACCTCCTGGCCGGGCTCGTCCCGCACGATCTCCTCGGAGACGTACGGCGTGAGCGGGCAGTCCCACACGTCGGACGTGAGGGCGAGCAGCGGCGGCAGCGCGTCCAGCAGCCGCCCGCTGATCTCGCCCTGCATCGGGTAGGTGCCGATCAGCAGCACCGTGGCACCGTCGAGCCGGTCGCCCCAGGTGCGCACGCCCAGGTCCATGGAGCCGTTGAGGGGGCGTCCGTCGGGGTGGCGGCACTCCTGGCCGGGCAGGATCAGCGCATGCGGTGCCGTGCCGGGGGCGTCTGCGCAGGTGTAGGGGTCCGGGCCGCGGGCGATGGCCAGGTCCCCGGCCCGCAGCCGGGTCGGTTCGCCCCGGTCGGGCAGGACCCAGGCCTCGCCGCGCGCGACGAGCATCACGGTGAGCGGCGCCCGGTCCTCCACGCGTACCGCCCAGGGCGGGTCGAAGCACGCCCTGATCATGAACGCGCCCCTGGCGCGCGGGCCCTCCAGCAACCCTGCAAGGGGGTCCCCCGGCATGAGCGTGTTCGAGCGTGGGGGCGCATCCATGGGGTCAGCGTAGACGCGGTCGTATGGGAATGAGCCGTTCAGCGATGGTTCCGTGCGGTGTACGGCAGTTGACTCGACGGCATGACGAACACGACACGTGACTCGCGGGACATGACGGTTGTGGTGACAGGTGCCTCGGGCCGTACGGGGAGCCGCGTGACCCGGGCGGCGCGGGCCGCCGGGCTCACGGTACGGGCGGCGTCGCGGGCGACCGGTTTCGACTGGTGGGACCGCTCGACCTGGGCGGACGCCCTGCGCGGCGCCGACGCGGCCTACCTCGTGTACCCCTCGGACGTCGGCGCGCCGGGCGCCGCCGAGGCGGTCGGGGACCTCGCGCGGGAGGCGGTCGGGCTCGGGGTGCGGCGGCTGGTGCTGCTGTCCGGGCGCGGCGAGGATCAGGCCCTGCCCACCGAGGAGGCGCTGCACGCGTCGGGGGCGGACTGGACGGTCCTGCGGGCCGCGTGGTTCGCGCAGAACTTCAGCGAGGGGCCGCTGGTGGCGGAGCTGCGGGAGCGCGGGGAGCTGGTGTTCCCGGCCGGCGAGGTGCGCGAGCCGTTCCTCGACGTACGGGACATCGCGGACGTGACGGTGACCGCGCTGACGTCCGGTGACCGGTACGTGGACCGGACGCTCACCCTGTCCGGGCCACGCCTGCTCACCTTCGGCGAGGCGGTCGCGGAAATCGCCCGGGCGACGGGGCGCCCGCTCACCTACCGGGCCGTGTCGACACAGGACTACGGCAAGAGGCTTGCCGAGTTCGGCCTGCCCCCGCAGGAGGTCACAGCCCTGACCGAAATCTTCGACACCCTCCTCGACGGCCGCAACGCCCACGTCTCACACGGCGTACAGGAGGTTCTGGGCCGCGCGCCCAGGGACTTCACGGACTTCGTACGGGAGGAGACGACGACGGGAACGTGGCAGGGCTGACGGCAGCGGTGCCCGTCGTGGCCGGACCACGGCCGGAGCGGCACAGGCGGCGCTGCCGTGGTGTGCGGGCCGTTACTTGTTCACGGGCGGTGGTGGCTCCCCGTCGGACTGGTCGGGGTGCTTCGTGTGGGTGCTCTTCACGTGGGTGCGCAGGCGGGCCGTGACGTCCTCCGGGGGGAGGAAGCGGGACCAGCGTTCGGGGAACTCGGAGGGCATGTCGGGGTCGGACTCGCCCGCGGCGGCGGCGCGGGCGACGTACTCGGCGACCTGCGCCTGCCGCAGGCGTTCGTTGGCCTCGCGGGCCGCTGCCGTCGCGGCGGCCGGCCAGACCCGGTCGATGGCGGCGTTGACCGCGGCCCCGACGAGCACGGCGAACGCGGCCACACCGATCCACAGCAGCACGGCGACGGGCGCGGCCAGGGAGCCGTAGATCGTCGGGCCCTCTACCGTGCTGGTCAGGTAGATCCGCAGCAGGAAGCTGCCGAGGACCCACATGCCGAGGGCGACGAGCGCGCCGGGCACGTCCTCGATCCACGGGGAGCGGACGGGGACGGACACGTGGTAGAGCGTGGTCAGGAAGGCGATGGACAGGAGGATGACGACCGGCCAGTAGAGGATCTGCACGACCGTCGTCGACCACGGCACGATCCGTACCACCGCGTCCGGCCCGGCCACCATCAGCGGCAGCGCGATGGAGCCGATCAGCAGGGCGACGATGAACAGCGCGAAGGCCATCAGGCGGGTCTTCACGATGCCGCGGACGCCGTCGAGGCCGTACATGACGGTGATCGTGTCTATGAAGACGTTCACGGCGCGGGAGCCGGACCACAGGGCGAACAGGAAGCCGATGGAGATGACGTCGGGCCGGCCGCCCTTCATCACGTCGTTCAGGATCGGCTCGGCGATCTGCCGCACGCCCCGGTCGGACAGCACCGTGCGGGCGGCCTCCAGGATGTTGGTCTCGAGGCTCTCGATGGTGTCGGCGCCGGTCCAGGCGTCGACATAGCCGAGCAGCCCGATCATGCTCAGCAGCAGGGGCGGCACCGACAGCAGCGTGAAGAACGCGGCCTCCGCCGCCAGGCCCAGGATGCGGTACTCGATGCAGGAGTTGACGGTGTCCTTGAGCAACAGCCAGGCGGTCCTGCGCTTGGAGACGTTCCGGTAGAGAGCACGCGCCCGGTGGAGGCGCCCGGAGTGTGTGTCGGGGGTTTCACTTGCTGGCTGCACCCCCTAACGGTATCCGTCGTGCCTGACCGTACTCACCCACAGGTGGGGCTCCGGCGCCCGGGCCCCGCCCCTTGGTGACCAGGGGGCCGCCCCGGGGTACTTTCGCAGCATGGCTGGCAGCACCCACTCCGTGAACAACCAGGTCCCGCCGTTGGTCGGGTACGACGTCTTCTCCGCCGACCGGGCCCTCACGGCGGCGGTCGAACGGCATCTCGATCCCGGCCTGCGCGACGAGGTGCTCGGAGAGCTCTCGGCGCTGGGGCGGACCTCCGGCTCGGCCCAGGTGCAGGAGTGGGGGGCGCAGGCCAACGAGAACCCGCCCCGGCTGCGCACCCACGACCGGTACGGCCACCGG
Organism: Streptomyces sp. NPDC045955; assembly: GCF_056430805.1. Taxonomy (NCBI): domain Bacteria; kingdom Bacillati; phylum Actinomycetota; class Actinomycetes; order Kitasatosporales; family Streptomycetaceae; genus Streptomyces; species Streptomyces sp. NPDC045955. Next base: position 56,314 of record NZ_JBWKKY010000019.1, on the reverse strand, counting down.
ATCGACGAGGTCGAGTTCCACCCGTCCTGGCACCGGCTGCTCGGCAAGGGCGTCTCGGCCGGTCTGACCGCGGCCTGGGACCGGCCGGCCGGGCATCTGCGGCGGGCCGCCGCGTTCCTGGTGTGGACGCAGGTCGAGGCCGGCAACGGCTGCCCGCTGTCGATGACGCACGCGGCGGTGCCCGCCCTGCGCGCGGACCCGGACCTGGCCGCCGAGTGGGAGCCGCGGCTGACGTCCATGGTCTACGACCGTGAGCTCAGGCCCGCCCGCCTCAAGGCCGGGGCGCTGTTCGGGATGGGCATGACGGAGAAGCAGGGCGGCAGCGACGTACGCGCCAACACGACGTCCGCGCGGCCGCTCGCCGAGGACGGGACGTACGAGCTGACCGGGCACAAGTGGTTCTGCTCGGCGCCGATGTCCGACGGTTTCCTGGTGCTGGCGCAGGCTCCGGGCGGGCTCACCTGCTTCCTGGTCCCGCGGGTGCTGGCGGACGGCACGCGCAACGTGTTCCTGCTCCAGCGGCTCAAGGACAAGCTCGGCAACCGGTCGAACGCCTCGGCCGAGGTCGAGTTCGACGGGACCTGGGCGCGCCGGGTGGGCGAGGAGGGGCGCGGGGTGCGCACCATCATCGAGATGGTGGCGGCGACCCGGCTCGACTGTGTGCTGGGATCGGCGGGGCTGATGCGGCAGGCCGTGGCGCAGGCGGTGCACCACTGCACGTACCGGGAGGCGTTCGGCGGGAAGCTCGCCGACAAGCCGCTGATGCGCAACGTCCTCGCCGATCTCGCCCTGGAGTCGGAGGCGGCGACGACGCTGGCGCTGCGGCTCGCGGCGGCCTACGACGACGGCGGCGAGCAGGAGCGGGCGCTGCTGCGGATCGCGGTGCCGGCGGCCAAGTACTGGGTGACCAAGCGGTGCCCGCCGGTGGCGGTGGAGGCGGCCGAGTGCCTGGGCGGCAACGGCTACGTCGAGGAGTCCGGGCTGCCCAGGCTGGTGCGCGAGTCGCCGCTCAACTCGATCTGGGAGGGCGCGGGCAACGTCCAGGCCCTCGACGTGCTGCGGGCGTTGCAGCGGGAGCCGGGGGCGCTCGACGCGTATCTGCGGGAGGTCGGGCAGGCGCGCGGCGCCGATCACCGGCTCGACGGGGCCATCAAGAACCTGCTGACCGACCTCGCCGATCTGGAGGGCGTTCAGGGGCGGGCGCGGCGGCTGGCGGAGCGGCTGGCGCTGGTGCTCCAGGGGTCGCTGCTGGTGCGTTTCGCGCCACCGCAGGTTGCCGACGCGTTCTGCGCGGCGCGGCTGGGCGGCGACGGGGGCGCGGCGTTCGGGACGCTCCCGCACACCCTCGATCTGGCGTCGGTGGTGGAGCGGGCCCGGCCGGTGGCCTGATCCGGGCAGCGGAAAGCGGGAGTGGTGCTGCGCCGACACGGCACCACCCCCGCCGCACTGGCCCGTTCGAGCCACTGAACGCCGCTCGGGACGGCGCCGCTCAAGTTTCGGACACGGCCGGGCTGTCCACCAGGGTTGCAAGGGGTTGCAACTTGCTGCTGACTGTGGGCGGACTGCGCGCGCCGCGGTGGGGCAGACGGCACTATGAGACGGACAGTCAAAAGGCTCCGACAGACAGTCAGGACTCCGGCGGACGGTCGATGGACTCCGACGGGCAGTGAGAAGACACCGGGGGGCACACGCCTATGGACGTCACGCAGCTCGCCGCCAGGGACACCTCGCGAGCGGCCCGGGTGCTCAGCGAGGTCCGTTCCGCCCGGTTGTCCGGGCAGCCCGCGCCCGTGCCGCCGCGCCCGGTGATCGAGCAGTCCTGGGAGCGGATGCTGCGCAGCGGTGTGGATCCCGACCACGACTTCCGGGCGGATCTGCTGTCCCGCGAGGAGGTGCAGCGGCGGCGCGAGACGTCGGCGCTGCGCCATGTGCTGCCGGTGCTGCGGGAGGGGCTGCTGGGGTTCGCGGACGTCGCCCACCACATCATGGTGGTCGCCGACGAGGAGGGGCGGGTGCTGTGGCGCGAGGGCAGCGCGCCGGTGCTGCGCAAGGCGGACGGGCTCGGTTTCGAACTCGGCGCGGACTGGCGTGAGGACGTCGTCGGCACCAACGGTCTGGGCACCCCGGCGGTGGTGCGCCGGCCCGTACAGGTCTTCGCCTCCGAGCACTTCGTGCGCTCCCAGGCCGTGTGGACGTGTGCCGGCGCTCCGCTGACGGATCCGCGGGACGGCCGGCTGCTCGGCGTGGTGGACGTGAGCGGCCCGCTGGAGACGATGCATCCGGCCACGCTCGCCTGGGTCGACTCGGTGGCCAAACTCGCCGAGGCCCGCCTGCGGGAGAGGCACCTGGAGTCGCTGGAGCGGCTGCGCGCGGTGGCGGCGCCGGTGCTGGCCCGGCTCGCCGGGCGGGCCCTGGTCGTCGACCGGGACGGCTGGACCGCCGCGGTCAGCGGGATGCCGTACACGCGGCGCGTGGCCCTGCCCAAGTCCCTGTCGCCGGGCCCGAGGTGGGTGCCGGCGCTCGGGCTGTGCTCGGTGGAGCCGCTGGCCGGGGGCTGGCTGCTGCGGGCGGCCGCCGACGAGCCGGCGGCGCGCGGGGCGAGCAGCATCGTGCTGGACCTGAGACAGGCCCGCAGATGGACGGTGGCGGTGTCCGGCGGCGCGGGCTCCTGGACGCGCGAACTGAGTCCCCGGCACGCCGAGTTGCTGTACCTCCTCGCCGTCCACCGCACCGGCCGCAGCGCCTCGGACCTGGCCGGCGACGTGTTCGGCGATCCGGCCCGCACGGTGACGGTACGCGCCGAGATGTCGCGGGTACGGCGCTACCTCGGCGCGTTCCTGGAACACCGGCCGTACCGCTTCGCCGAGGACGCCGAGGTCGAGGTGCTCCCCCCGGACGACCCGAACGACCTGCTGCCGCACTCGACGGCACCGGCGGTGGGGAGGCTGCGCGGCTCCGCACCGGCCCCCTGAGGTTCACGGGACGTGCCGTCCGGCCGCCCCAGGGGTGCATCTTGCGCATATTTGCATGGTCTTCGCCCCCCGCCCCGCCCACCTGCCGTAGCATCCCCTACGGGCCACCCCACCTGCTCCTCCGTCAACCTACGGACCACAAGGCGCAGTTGGCCCGCCTCGGGAGGACGTTATGAAGCATCGCGGCAGACACCGGCGGCGCAGGCGGGGCAGGGTTCTGCGTGGGACCCTGGCCGGGACGGCTCTCGCGCTCACCGCCGCCGCCACCCTGATCAGCGCCTCGCAGGCCACGGTCGCCGACGCGCCCGGGGCCCTGAAGCCCATCTCCGCGTCCGCCGGGGCCGGGCGGCTGCCGCTGGCCGAGCAGCGGGTGCCCGGGCCGTGGCTCGACCGGCTGGCCTCGGAGATGGGCCGGCCCGTCGGTGCCGGCACGGTGCTGGACGGCGCCGACCGTACGCTGCGGAACGCGGACGGCTGTCCGAGCGCCGAGAAGCACAGCCTGCCGGTCGAGCCGGCAGCCACGCGCGCGTACTGCTTCGGCGGCGCCGACACCCGGGGCTGGCGGCCCGGCGCGGTCACCACCTCGGGCGACGCGGACGACGACGGCCGCTGGGGCCACCACCGCGTGATCCTCTCCGGCTGGACCCGCGGCGGTGCCGGGGGCGGCTCCCTGGACGGCCCGGCCCCCGAGCGGGGCCTGGCGAAGGTCGCCTTCGTCGACGCGAACGACCCCGACCGGCTCCGCTACACCTGGGCACTGCTGGCCGTCCCGGTGGACGGCGGGCGGGACTACCGGGGGCTGGTCTCCCCGCTGTCCGGCATGGTCTGGTACCAGGACAAGCTGCTGGTGACGACCCGCGAGGGCGACCGGGACGCGCTGTACGTGTACGACATGGACCGCATCCAGCGCGCCACGGTCGACTCCGACGCGGTCGGCCGGGTGCGGGGCGGCTGGTCGGCGTACGGCAACCGGTACGTGCTGCCCGCGGTCGCGTCCTACGCCCTGCCCGGCGGGCGCGACGTGCCGCACCCGGCCGCGGTCTCCCTCGACCGCAGCACCTCCCCCGACAGCCTGGTGGCGAGCGAGTGGGTGCCGGCGGACGGCGACCGGCGCACCCGGCTGTGGCGCTACGCGCTGAGCCGGGAGCCGGCCCGGTCCGGCCTGCTGGCCACAGCCTCCTCGGGGCGCGCGGACCCGGTCGAGGCGTACGAGACGAAGACGGCCGACGTGCGGGGCGTGCTGTCGTACCGTTCGGGCTGGTATCTCGACCGCGCGGCGGGCTCGCCCGGCGGGCACGGGACGCTGTGGCGCCAGGACACGAAGGGCGCGCGGGCGACGGAGTGCGCGACGGACGAGACGCGCCACTGCTGGAGCGGCCGGGCGGGTTCCCTTTCCTACTGGGAGGAGACCGGCGAGGTCTGGTCCCAGTCGGGGCGGATGCTGTTCGCGCTGCCGCTGGCGTCGGTGGACCGGTCCCTGGGCCGGCCGGCGGACCGGTAGGCCGCGATCGACAGACCAGTGGGTCAGATGGTTTTCTGACCCGCATGACCACCATCGCCGTGACCACCTGGTCCCTGGAGCAGACCGCCCCGACCGACCTGCTGCCGGCCGCCGCGCCGGACGGGGACGTCCGGGTCGTCCGCTCCGAGGTGCCCTCGCCCGAGTTCAGCCGGTACCTGTACGCCTCGGTCGGCGGCGACATCCTGTGGACGGACCGGCTCAGCTGGTCGTACGCGCGGTGGCTGGAGCACCTGGAGCGGCCCGGCGTGGAGACGTGGGTGGCGTACGACCGGGGCACACCCGCGGGCTATGTGGAGCTGGAGGCGCAGGACGACGCGGTCGTGGAGATCACCTACTTCGGTCTGCTCCCCGCTTTTCGCGGCCGGCGCATCGGCGGGCACCTGCTGTCGTACGGCACGGCCCGTGCCTGGGACCTCGCGGACCGCTGGGCGGGACTGACGCCGACGAAGCGGGTCTGGCTGCACACCTGCAGCAAGGACGGCGAGCACGCGATGGCCAACTACGAGCGCCGCGGCTTCAAGCTGTTCGACACCAAGGTCGAGGACGAACCGGACGTCACCGCTCCGGGACCGTGGCCTGGGGCGTTCCCCGTCTGACCTGGTCGGACACCCTGGGGCGGGCCGATGTGACCAAGGACACTCACGTCTTACATAGCGAGACGCGAGTGTCCGAATCTTGGACGAAGCTGGACTGTGTCCAGATCGCCGTGCCACGCTTCCGTCATGCCTGGAACTGGGATCGCCTTGGTGAGTCGACGCCACGTCGACCTCGGCCGCATGTCCAGCGCCATCTGTCCGGCGCGCTGAGAGCACTCACGCAACGCCCGACATCCCCCTTTTTCGTCGCATTCCCGCGCAATGACGCGCCCTCTGCCCATGCGCCCGCACGCGCAGGTCAGAGCCGCTTTCCCGCCTGTCCCGAAGGACGTATCCACCATGGCCGCCACCCCGCAGAACCCTGCCGCCGCGACTCCCCGCCGCAAGGTGAGCCGTCACCGCGGTGAGGGTCAGTGGGCCGCGGGGCACCACACCCCGCTCAACGGCAACGAGCAGTTCAAGAAGGACGACGACGGTCTCAACGTGCGGACACGCATTGAGACGATCTACTCCAAGCGGGGCTTCGACTCGATCGACCCGAACGACCTGCGCGGCCGGATGCGCTGGTGGGGCCTGTACACCCAGCGCCGTCCCGGGATCGACGGCGGCAAGACGGCGGTCCTGGAGCCGGAGGAGCTGGACGACGAGTACTTCATGCTGCGCGTCCGCATCGACGGCGGGGCGCTGACCACCCGGCAGCTGAGGGTCATCGGCGAGATCTCGCAGGAGTTCGCGCGCGGCACGGCCGACATCACCGACCGGCAGAACGTGCAGTACCACTGGATCCGGATCGAGGACGTGCCCGAGATCTGGAACCGGCTGGAGGGCGTGGGCCTGTCCACCGTCACCGCCTGCGGCGACACCCCGCGTGTGATGATCGGCTCCCCGGTGGCGGGCATCGCCGAGGACGAGATCATCGACGCCACCCCGGCGCTGGAGGAGATGAAGCGCCGGGTGCTGAACAACAAGGCGTACTCGAACCTCCCCCGGAAGTTCAAGACGGCCATCTCGGGCTCGCCGCTGCTGGACGTGGTGCACGAGATCAACGACGTCGCGTTCGTCGGCGTCGTGCACCCCGAGCACGGCCCGGGCTTCGACGTGTGGGTCGGCGGCGGCCTGTCCACCAACCCCAAGCTGGGCGTGCGGCTGGGCGCCTGGGTGCCGATCGACGAGGTCCCGGACGTCTACGAGGGCGTCATCTCGATCTTCCGCGACTACGGCTACCGCCGGCTGCGCAACCGTGCCCGCCTGAAGTTCCTCGTCGCCGACTGGGGCGCGGAGAAGTTCCGCCAGGTGCTGGAGGACGAGTACCTGAAGCGCAAGCTGGTCGACGGCCCCGCTCCCGAGCAGCCGTCGCAGCAGTGGCGCGACCACATCGGCGTGCACCGGCAGAAGGACGGCCGCTTCTACGTCGGCTTCGCCCCGCGCGTGGGACGCGTCGACGGCGCGACGCTCACGAAGATCGCCGACCTCGCGGAGGCCCACGGCTCGGGCCGGGTGCGCACCACCGTCGAGCAGAAGATGATCGTCCTCGATGTCGAGGAGGACAAGGTCGAGTCGCTCGTCGAGGGCCTGGAGGCGCTCGACCTGACCGCCCGGCCGTCCACGTTCCGGCGCGGCACCATGGCCTGCACCGGCATCGAGTTCTGCAAGCTCGCCATCGTCGAGACCAAGCAGCGCGGCTCGCAGCTCATCGACGAGCTGGAGCGCCGTATGCCGGACTTCGACGAGCCGATCACCATCAACCTCAACGGCTGCCCGAACGCCTGCGCCCGCATCCAGGTGGCGGACATCGGTCTCAAGGGCCAGCTGGTCGTCAACGACAAGGGCGAGCAGGTCGAGGGCTACCAGGTGCACCTGGGCGGCGCGCTCGGCCTGGAGGCGGGCTTCGGCCGCAAGGTGCGCGGCCTGAAGGTCACCTCCGAGGAGCTGCCCGACTACGTCGAGCGCGTCCTGAAGCGTTTCCAGGCGGAGCGCGAGGACGGCGAGCGGTTCGCCACGTGGGCGGCCCGGGCCGGCGAGGAGGCCCTGTCGTGAGCGAACGAGCGGCCCCCTTCTACTGCCCCTACTGCGGCGACGAGGACCTGCGTCCGAGCGAGGAGGGGCACGGCGCGTGGGAATGCGCGGCGTGCAACCGAGCCTTTCAGCTGAAGTTCCTCGGGCTGCTGGCCCAGGGACTGAAGCGATCCGACACGGGAGGGGCGAAGATATGACCACGGTTCAGGAACAGCGCACGGCCGAGGAGCTCAAGGCCCTCGCCGAGCAGGCGGGCCGCGACCTGGAGGACGCCTCCGCGCTGGAGATCCTCCAGTGGGCGGCCGAGACGTTCGGCAAGCGCTTCTGCGTGACCTCCTCGATGGAGGACGCGGTCGTCGCCCACCTGGCGTCCCGGGCGATGCCCGGCGTCGACGTCGTCTTCCTCGACACCGGCTATCACTTCGAGGAGACCATCGGCACCCGTGACGCGGTCGACGCCGTGATGGACGTCAACGTCATCACGCTCACGCCCCGCCAGACGGTCGCCGAGCAGGACGCGGAGTTCGGCCCGAAGCTGCACGACCGCAACCCCGACCTGTGCTGCGCCATGCGCAAGGTGGAGCCTCTGGAGCGAGGCCTGAAGAACTACCAGGCCTGGGCGACCGGGCTGCGCCGCGACGAGTCCCCGACCCGGGCGAACACCCCGGTCGTCGGCTGGGACGAGAAGCGGCAGAAGGTCAAGATCTCCCCGATCGCCCGCTGGACCCAGGACGACGTGGACGCGTACGTCACGGAACACGGCGTCCTGACGAACCCGCTGCTGATGGACGGCTACGCCTCCGTCGGCTGCGCCCCCTGCACCCGCCGGGTCCTTCAGGGCGAGGACGCGCGCGCCGGCCGCTGGGCGGGCCGCAGCAAGACCGAGTGCGGGCTGCACGGATGACGGCGCCTCAGATTCAGACGTCTCAGACCCAGACGCCTCAGACGACTCAGACTCAGACGATTCAGGAGACCGACGTGACGACCGGAGCCACCGTCTGGCTCACGGGTCTGCCGAGTGCCGGCAAGACCACCATCGCCTACGAGCTGGCCGGCCGGCTCCGCGCCGAGGGCCACCGCGTCGAGGTGCTCGACGGCGACGAGATCCGCGAGTTCATCTCGGCGGGCCTCGGCTTCAGCCGCGAGGACCGGCACACCAACGTGCAGCGCATCGGCTTCGTCGCCGAACTGCTCGCCCGTAACGGCGTGCTCGCCCTCGTCCCGGTCATCGCGCCGTACCAGGACAGCCGCGAGGCGGTGCGCAAGCGGCACCAGACGAACGGCACCGCGTACGTGGAGATCCACGTGGCGACTCCGGTGGAGGTGTGCAGCGAGCGGGACGTGAAGGGCCTGTACGCCAAGCAGGCCGCGGGCGAGCTCAAGGGGCTCACCGGGGTCGACGACCCGTACGAGGCTCCCGAGTCGCCCGATCTGCGCATCGAGTCGCAGAACCAGACCGTGCAGGAGTCCGCGGCGTCCGTGTACGCCCTGCTCAGCGAAAGGGGACTGGCATGACGACCGCCGCCACGGTTTCCGAGGAGACCGACAGCCCGTACGCGCTCTCCCACCTCGACGCTCTCGAGTCGGAGGCGGTGCACATCTTCCGTGAGGTGGCGGGCGAGTTCGAGCGGCCGGTGATTCTCTTCTCCGGCGGCAAGGACTCCATCGTCATGCTGCATCTCGCGCTGAAGGCCTTCCGGCCGGCGGCGGTGCCGTTCTCGCTGCTGCACGTGGACACCGGGCACAACTTCCCCGAGGTCCTCGACTACCGGGACCGCACGGTCGCCCGGCACGGGCTCCGGCTGCATGTCGCCTCGGTGCAGGACTACATCGACCGGGGTGTGCTCAAGGAGCGCCCGGACGGCACCCGCAATCCACTGCAGACGCTGCCGCTGACGGAGAAGATCCAGCAGGAGAAGTTCGACGCGGTCTTCGGCGGCGGCCGCCGCGACGAGGAGAAGGCCCGGGCCAAGGAGCGGGTGTTCTCCCTGCGGGACGAGTTCTCCCAGTGGGACCCGCGCCGCCAGCGCCCGGAACTGTGGAACCTCTACAACGGCCGGCACGCCCCGGGCGAGCACGTCCGCGTGTTCCCGCTGTCGAACTGGACCGAGCTGGACGTGTGGCAGTACATCGCCCGGGAGGGCATCGAGCTGCCGGAGATCTACTACGCGCACGAGCGTGAGGTGTTCCGGCGCAGCGGCATGTGGCTGACGGCCGGTGAGTGGGGCGGCCCGAAGGACGGCGAGACCGTGGAGAAGCGCCTGGTGCGCTACCGCACGGTCGGTGACATGTCCTGCACCGGTGCCGTCGACTCCGACGCCGACACGATCGAGAAGGTGATCGTGGAGATCGCCGCGTCCCGGCTGACCGAGCGGGGCGCCACCCGCGCCGACGACAAGATGTCCGAAGCGGCGATGGAAGACCGCAAGCGCGAGGGGTACTTCTAGAGATGAGCACGATCACGACCGAGGAGCTCTCGGCCACCACGCTGCTGCGGTTCGCCACCGCCGGTTCCGTCGACGACGGCAAGTCCACGCTCGTCGGGCGGCTCCTGCACGACTCCAAGTCCGTCCTCACGGACCAGCTGGAGGCCGTCGAGCGCGCTTCCGCCAGCCGGGGCCAGGAGGCACCGGACCTGGCGCTGCTGACCGACGGTCTGCGGGCCGAGCGGGAGCAGGGCATCACCATCGACGTGGCCTACCGCTACTTCGCCACGCCCCGGCGCCGGTTCATCCTCGCCGACACCCCCGGCCATGTGCAGTACACCCGCAACATGGTCACCGGTGCCTCCACCGCCGAGCTGACGGTGATCCTGGTCGACGCCCGCAACGGCGTGGTGGAGCAGACCCGCCGGCATGCCGCGATCGCCGCGCTGCTGCGGGTGCCGCACGCGGTGCTGGCGGTGAACAAGATGGACCTGGTCGGCTACGACGAGACGGTGTTCGCCGCGATCGCCGAGGAGTTCACGGCGTACGCGACCGAGCTGGGCGTGCCGGAGGTCACCGCGATCCCGATCTCCGCCCTCGTCGGCGACAACGTCGTGGACCCCTCGGCGAACATGGACTGGTACGGCGGGCCGACGGTGCTGGAGCACCTGGAGACGGTCCCGGTCGCGCACGACCTGAGCCACTGCCACGCCCGGCTGCCGGTGCAGTACGTGATCCGGCCGCAGAGCGCGGACCACCCCGACTACCGCGGCTACGCCGGGCAGATCGCGGCCGGTTCCTTCCACGTCGGGGAGGAGGTGACGGTGCTGCCGTCGGGCCGCACCTCGAAGATCTCGGGTATCGATCTGCTGGGTGAGCCGGTCGAGGTGGCCTGGACGACGCAGTCGGTGACCCTCCTGCTGGAGGACGACATCGACATCTCGCGCGGTGACCTGATCGTGCCGACCAAGGACGCGCCCGCGACCACGCAGGACATCGAGGCCACCGTCTGCCACGTCGCCGACGCTCCCCTGACCATCGGCCACCGGGTGCTGCTCAAGCACGGCACCCGCACGGTCAAGGCGATCGTCAAGGACATCCCCTCCCGCCTCACGCTGGCCGACCTGTCCCTGCACCCGCACCCGGGACAGCTCGTCGCCAACGACATCGGCCGGGTGAAGATCCGCACCGCCGAGCCGCTTCCGGTCGACTCCTACGCCGACTCGCGGCGCACCGGCTCGTTCATCCTGATCGACCCGTACGACGGCACGACGCTGACCGCCGGCATGGTCGGCGAGTCCTTCGCCGCCCCCGATCCGGTCAAGGACGCGTCCGAGGACGACGGGTGGGACTTCTGACATGAACTCCCCCGACTTCTACTCGATGTTCGCGAAGGAGGGCGGCCGCGTCGGCAGCGGTGCTCTCGGCAGTGGGCAGGGCGGAGTCGCGCGATGTGTGCGCTGACGTACGCGCACCGCTCGCGCGCCCTCACCCCCCACCGCCGTAGACGAAAACCTGCCGACCTCCCGGCCACGACCTGACAGACCGTGACCGCCGGGGCCTCCGAGAGGAAACCCTCCCGTGCCTGCACCATCCGCTCTGCGCCGATCCTTGGCGGTACTCGCCGCGCTGCCCCTGCTCACACTGGCCGCCTGCGGCTACGGCTCCCAGGCCAAGGACGACGGCACCACCAAGGTCGCCGCCGGGGCGAAGAAGATCGACGGTCTCGACACCGTCAAGATCGGCTACTTCGGCAACCTCACCCACGGCACCGCACTGGTGGGCATGCAGAAGGGCTTCTTCCAGAAGGCCCTCGGCGCCACCAGGGCCGAGCCCGCGCTCTTCAACGCCGGGCCCTCCGAGATCGAGGCCCTCAACTCCGGCTCCATCGACATCGGCTGGATCGGCCCCTCCCCGGCCATCAACGGCTACGTCAAGTCCCAGGGCAAGAACCTGCGGATCATCGGCGGTTCGGCGTCCGGCGGTGTGAAGCTCGTGGTCAACCCGGACAAGATCAAGTCCCTGAAGGACGTCAAGGGCAAGCGGATCGCGACCCCGCAGCTCGGCAACACCCAGGACGTGGCGTTCCTCAACTGGGCCGCCGACCAGGGCTGGAAGATCGACCCGCAGAGCGGCAAGGGCGACGTCACGGTCGTACGCAGTGACAACAAGGTCACCCCCGACGCCTACAAGTCCGGCTCGGTGGACGGTGCGTGGGTGCCGGAGCCGACCGCGTCGAAGCTGGTCGCCGAGGGCGGCAAGGTCCTCCTCGACGAGGCGTCGCTGTGGCCGGACAAGAAGTTCGTGATCACGAACATCATCGTGCGCCAGGAGTTCCTCAGGAAGCACCCGAAGGTCGTCGAGGCCGTGCTGAAGGGCTCGGTCGAGACCAACAAGTGGATCAACGCCCACCCGGACGCGGCGAAGGCGGCGGCGAACAAGCAGCTGGAGGCCGACTCCGGCAAGGCGCTGCCCGCCGATGTACTGGACCCGGCCTGGAAGTCGATCCGGTTCACCGACGACCCGCTGGCCTCCACCCTCAGCACCGAGGCCGAGCACGCCGTGAAGGCGGGGCTGCTGCAGAAGCCCGACCTGAAGGGCATCTACGACCTCGCGCCGCTGAACAAGGTCCTCAAGGCCGAGGGCGAGCCCACGGTCGACGACGCCGGTCTCGGCGCGAAGTAAGCCCGGATCCCGAAGAGTCCCAGGAGGTGACGACCATGGCCACGACCCTCGCCAAGGCCGCCGACGGCACGGAGGCGGCCACCCACGCCGCCCGGATCGAGCACGTCTCGAAGTCGTTCGCGGGCCCCGCCGGGCAGCAGCTCGTGCTGGACGACATCACCCTCGATGTCGCGCCCGGCGAGTTCGTCACCCTCCTGGGAGCCTCGGGCTGCGGCAAGTCCACCCTGCTCAACCTGGTGGCGGGCCTGGACCGGCCCACCGCCGGCGACATCACCACCGACGGCCGCCCCGCCCTGATGTTCCAGGAACACGCCCTGTTCCCGTGGCTGACCGCCGGCAAGAACATCGAACTGGCCCTGAAGCTCAGCGGTGTGCCGAAGGCGGAGCGCCGCGAGCGGGCGGAGCGGCTGCTCGAACTCGTCCGGCTCAAGGGCGCGTACGGCAAGCGGGTGCACGAGCTGTCGGGCGGTATGCGCCAGCGGGTCGCCCTGGCCCGCGCGCTGGCCCAGGAGAGCAGGCTCCTGCTGATGGACGAGCCGTTCGCGGCACTGGACGCGATCACGCGGGACGTGCTGCACGACGAGCTGACCCGTATCTGGCGCGAGACGCAGGTGTCCGTCCTGTTCGTCACGCACAACGTGCGCGAGGCGGTCCGCCTCGCGCAGCGTGTGGTGCTGCTGTCCTCCCGTCCGGGACGGATCGCCCGCGAGTGGACGGTGGACATCCCGCAGCCGCGCCGCATCGAGGACACCGCCGTGGCGGAGCTGTCCGTCGAGATCACCGAACAACTGCGTGGGGAGATCCGCCGTCATGGCCAGCACTGACTCGACGACGACCGTCGACAAGGACGGCAACGACCTCGCCGGGCTGGAGGCGGGCCTCGACGCGCTGGAGACGCGGCAGACCAGCCGCACACCGTTCCGGCAGACCCTCACCGAGAAGATCCTGCCGCCCGTCCTCGCCGTCGCCCTCGTCCTGGCGGTCTGGCAGGCACTGGTCTCCTTCAAGGTCGTCGACGACCCGACCAAGCTGCCCGCGCCGTCGGCGGTGTGGGACGTCGTCCACCAGGCGTGGCTCCAGGGCGAACTGCTCGGCTACATCTGGACCAGCGTCTCGCGCGGTCTGCTCGGTTTCTGCTTCGCCCTGGTCATCGGCACCCCGCTGGGCCTGCTGGTGGCCCGCGTGAAGTTCATCCGCGCGGCCATCGGCCCGATCCTGTCCGGCCTGCAATCCCTGCCCTCGGTCGCCTGGGTCCCGCCGGCCGTCATCTGGCTGGGCCTGAACAACTCGATGATGTACGCCGTCATCCTGCTCGGCGCGGTCCCCTCCATCGCCAACGGCCTCGTCTCGGGCGTCGACCAGGTGCCCCCGCTGTTCCTGCGCGCGGGCCGCACGCTCGGTGCGACCGGCCTGAAGGGAACCTGGCACATCGTGCTCCCGGCCGCGCTGCCCGGCTACGTGGCGGGTCTGAAGCAGGGCTGGGCCTTCTCCTGGCGCTCCCTGATGGCCGCCGAGATCATCGCCTCCTTCCCCGACCTCGGCGTCGGCCTCGGACAGCTCCTGGAGAACGGCCGCAACGCCAGCGACATGGCCATGGTCTTCGAAGCCATCCTCCTCATCCTCATCGTCGGCATCGCGATCGACCTGCTGATCTTCAGCCCGCTGGAGCGGTGGGTGCTGCGCAGCCGCGGCCTGCTGGTGAAGTGACCCGTGATCAACAAGCCCGTTCTCCTCGTCATCGCCCACGGCAGCCGCGACCCGCGGCACGCCGCGACGGTGCACGCCCTGGTGCGCCGGGTCCGCTCCCTGCGCCCCGACGTCCGCGTGGAGACGGGCTTCCTGGACTTCAACGTGCCCTCGGTACAGGGAGTGCTGGAGTCCCTGGCGGTCCAGGGCGTCCGTGACGTCGTGGCCCTCCCCCTCCTGCTGACCCGGGCGTTCCACGCGAAGGCGGACATCCCGGCGGTCCTCGCGGACGCTCCCCCGCAGCTTCGCATCCGCCAGGCGGAGGTCCTGGGCCCGTCGCCCCTGTTGCTCTCCGCCCTGGAGCGACGCCTGTACGAGGCGGGCCTGTCCCCCGCCGACAAGTCCTCGACCGGGGTCGTGCTGGCCTCGGCGGGGTCCACCGACCCGGAGGCGATCGCAGTGATCGCAGACATCGCGCGGGAGTGGCGGCACACCGGTTGGTGCGCCGTGCGGCCTGCGTTCGCCTCCGCGTCTCTCCCCCGCACCCAGGACGCCGTCCGCGAACTCCGGTCCCTCGGCTGTACCCGAGTGGCGGTCGCCCCTTACGTCCTCGCCCCCGGCTTCCTCCCGGACCGCATCGCCCGGGCCGCGGCTCAGGCGGACGTCCTGGCGGACGTACTGGGGCCGGCGCCGGAGGTGGCGCGGGTGGTGCTGGAACGCTACGAGGCGGCTGGGGTACCGGCGTTGACGGCTGTGGGCGCCTGACGGGGAACCGGCCATCGGGTCAGGGGCCCCGACGGGCCCTCACGCGGCGGGTTCCGGCTCCGGCTGGAGTGCGAAGGAGTAGGGGGCCCACGGGCCGCTGACCTCGACGCGGAGGCCGGGGATGCCCTCGGCGGCCGCCAGCACGGCGGCGCGGAAGGCGTCGACGCGGTCGGCGGGGACGAGGTAGGCGTCGTTGCCGACGTTGGTGCCGGGCGCCGGGCCGGCGAGGCTTCCGCGTTGCGGGGTGTGTGCGACGCGGTCGACGGCGAGCGTGCCGGCGGTCTGCGTGAGGTGTGCGGCGGCCTGCGCGACCGTACGCCAGGCTTCCTCGTTTCTGCGTTGTCTGCGGCGGCGGATCGACAGGTAGGCGCGGCCGACGCCGAGGCCGGTGTGCGTTTCCCCTCCGTCGTCGGTGTCCGGTTCGGGGGGTGTGATGTCGGGTGTGGCGTAGATCCTGACGCCGAGTTCGACATGGCCCGTCAGACGGTGCAGGAGGGACTGGAAGTACGCACGGCGGATGTCGAGGGCCTGCCGGGCGCGGTCCTCGTCGGGGTAGACGGTGGCCAGGCGCAGGGGCAGGACGGCGGTGCCGCTCGCGACGAGCGCGGCGACGACGGCGTGGTGGGACCGGACCGTGGACTCCATCCAGTCCAGGTCGTCGAGGTGGGCCTGGAGGGGTGCCTCGGCGTAGTCGGCGGCCGGGACGTGGCCGACGGCGAAGGCGAGCCGGGAGGTGGGATCGGAGGCGGGCGTCACCAGGTGGATCCGGTCGCCGGCGACCCCGCGTACGTCCGCGACCGCCGCGGCGGCCTCGGGGGTGCCGCGCAGCACTGCGTAGACGTAGACGACGTCCTGGTCGGTCGGGTCGGTCATGGCTCCGGCCTCCTGTCGGCCGCCTTGAGGGCGGCGATCTCGGCGCGCAGCCGTGCGTTCTCGTCGGCCAGGGACCGCTCGGGGCGAGCGGCGCGGGAGGAGAGGGAGGGATCGTGTTCCCACCAGTCGATGCCCATCTCCTTCGCCTTGTCGACGGAAGCGACGAGCAGGCGCAGCTTGATGGTGAGCAGTTCGATGTCGAGCAGGTTGATCCGGATGTCGCCGGCGATGACCACACCCTTGTCGAGGACGCGTTCGAGGATGTCGGCGAGGTTGGCGCTCTGGGCGCCGGGCCCGTGGCCGTAGGGGGAGGGAAGGCGGGGCGGCCCGGTGAGTCCGCCTGTTGCCGGATGGGTCATGGTCGCAGGGCTCGTCTCCGGGCGTCGATCTCGTCGAGTCGGTCCAGCAGTTCGTCCTCGCGGCGGTCGTACTCGTCCTCGTCGACGCGTCCTTCCAGCAGGGCCCGTTCCAGGTCGACGAGGGCCTGCCGGACGGGGGCCGGGTCGTAGTACTGCGCCTCGGCGGCCGCCTGGAGTTGCTCGGCGGCCCAGAGGGTGGTGCGTACGGGCGCGAGCGGGAGGGTGAGGATGCCGGTGAGCAGGCCCATGTCAGGCGGCGAAGCTGTACGGGGGCAGCGGCCCGCGCAGCCGGAAGTCGTAGGCGGTGCCGTAGTCCTGGGCCAGGCGCCGGCCGGCCGTGGTGAACTCCTCGGCGCGGGCGCGGTCGACGAGGAACGACACGTTGAGGAAGTCGTCCTTGGACGGGTCCGCCACGACGCTGGACCTGGCGAGTGAGGACAGCCGTCCGACGATCTCCTCGGCCTGCCGCCGCTGCCGTGCGTCGACCTGCCGGGCGACCAGTTCGCCGAGGGCGAGGCGGTCCTCGTGGCTTCCGGTGCCGTCGCGGGTGCGCTGGTTGAGCCGGCGGGCCTCCTCCGACTCGTCGAGCACCTCGCGCAGCAGGTCGTCCTGGTCGCGGGCGGCCTTGAGGTTGAACTCGGCGGTGCCGTGCAGTTCGCCGAGCCTGCGGGCGTAGGCCTGGCCCCGCTCCTCCAGGGCCGTCCGGACGGCGGTGTCGTCGGGGGCGAGCAGACCGAACCGCATGGGCAGGACCGTGCCGTCGGCCATGAGCCGTTCCTGGAGTTCCTGGTGGGCGGCGAGGTCGCGCCGTTTGGGCCGCAGATCGGGGGGTGCGGCGCTGACCACGGCGGCGAGCGGGCCGTGCACGACCACGCGCGGGGAGTCGTCGGTCCCGCCGACGGTGCGCAGGCCGTCCAGCCGCAGGGGGTGGTCGGAGCGGGTGACGGCGTAGACGTAGACGCCGCTCACCGCTCGTCCTCCTTGCCGTCCTTGTCGTCGCGGTCGAAGATGTCGCCGATCGCGTCGATGGCGCCGCCGATCGCGCCGCCGGTCTTGCCCCGGGCGCCGCTCTCGACGAGATTGCCGACGATGTCGGTGAGCTTGTCGGGTGCCTTGCGGCCGGACTCGAGGTCGAGGCGGTTGCAGGCCTCGGCGAACCGGAGGTAGGTGTCGACGCTCGCGATGACGATCCGTACGTCGATCTTGAGGATCTCGATGCCGACCAGGGAGACACGGACGAACACGTCGATCACGAGCCCGCGGTCCAGGATCAGTTCGAGGATGTCGAAGAGGCCGCCGGTCCCCGACCCGCTGGAAGTGGCGGCGGGTTGCATCCCGCCGGTCTGCGTCATGACGGTCACGGTGCGATTCCTCTCGCGAGACTCGTTCTCGTGCCGCCCGTAGGTACGGGGGTGGCGGCGGGCGTGTTCACGCAAACACCGAAACGGGTCTCAGCGGCGGGAAGCCGAGAGGGCGGCCTAGCGGCCCCGGTCGAGCTGGCCGCGGGCGTACCGGCGGACCCGTTCGTAGCCCAGGAGCCGGCCCTCCGGGTCGAGGGTGACCCGGTAGGTCGCCATGATGGTCATGGTGTCGGGGACCCGCTCCAGCTCCACGACCTCCACGTCGGCGGTCCAGCCGTCGGGGGTGGGGCGGACGGCGGTGACGGAGTCGGGGGTCGTGCCGAGCAGTTCGGCAAGCTGGGCCGCCGCGCCGCGCATGGCCTGGACGGCCGTCGTACGGCCGGATGGGGTCGCCTGGTCATCGGTGCTCGTCATGGTCCTACCGTGCCAAGGCCCTGGTCCGTGCGGGCGTGATTCGGCCAAACATGCGGTGCCGTCGATCTGGCACCGGGGCGGAGGCCGGGCTCAGGTACCGGTCAGTTCCACCAGCTTGACGACGGTGTTCCAGTTGCGGGTCGTGGCGACGATCCCCTTGTTGATGCGCGGCTTCGCGAGGTGTTCGGCCAGCTTGGAGCGGCCCAGGCCGTTCGGGGCGTACAGGTACAGGGCGCGGTCGCCGAGACGGAACTCCTCGGGGAGGTAGGCGGACTGGTCGATCTCCGCGAAGCGCTCGGGGGTCACGGGGGCGGAGAAGTACGTGACGTGGAGCTGCTTGGGCTCCAGGTCGGCGGCCGGGAACGGGCAGGCGTCGACGATCGCCTTCAGGTAGGCGTGGTCGCGCACGATCACGTCGACGGCGAAACCGAAGTGCTCGTGGACGGCGTTCGTGATCTCGGCGGCCAGGGACTCCTCGTCGCCGTGGCCTGAGGCGAACACGGCCTGGCCGCTCTGGAGGTACGTCGTCACGGCCTCGTAGCCGAGGCCGGCCAGGAGTGTGCGCAGGTCCGCCATCGGGACCTTTCTGCTGCCGCCCACGTTGATTCCGCGCAACAGTGCCGCATACGTCGTCATCCGCACACCTTAAGAGGTGCTGCCGGGATTCGGCCGTCGTCACGCCCGCCGCCGTGGCCCGCATCAGCTCCGTGCCCGCGTCTGTGGGCGCGTGGACGGGAAGACGTCGCCGGGTGCGCGCTGCCGTGCCCGACGGTGGCCGGTCCGGAAGGTGACGCCGCGTGGTTCGACCGGCCCTCGGTGTCCCGCCGAGAGAGATGCCATGACATCAGGCGGCCGTCGTGCCCCGTGGGGGTGGGCACGACGGCCGGTGGGCGGATGCCCGAGTCCCGTAAATTACTCATCGGTCATGGCGGGGCACAACCTTCTGCTCAGGATCCACACAGTCGAGGAGAGCGATAGGTGTAAGGGGCCACGGCCCTTTCCGGTCCTCCCCGGTGGGGAGAGGGTGGGCACCGGGGGGATGAGATCCGGCCCCGTGACGTCACCGGTCAGCACGACGTGCCGGCTTTATCCGGCCCATACCTTCGAGTGGGAAGGGGGCGGCAGGGGGCCGCCCTCGCATCACGAGGGGGCAAGCCCGTCATGGAGAACGGAGAAGCACGGGTGCGGGGCCTGGCCGCCCGGGCCGGCGGCTGGAGCGCCCGGCATCGATGGGCTGCCGTCGGGATCTGGGTGCTGTTCGTCGTCCTGGCGACGGGGCTCGGTTCGGCGGCGGGCCGGGTCGACGTCAAGGACAGCGACCAGCTGAAGGGCGAGACGCACACCGCCGCGAAGATCATCGAGGACGCCGGCATCGACGAACCGGCCGGCGAGACCGTGCTGATACAGGCCAAGGGCTCCGGTCTGAAGGTCACCGACGCCGAGTTCCGGGACGCCGTCACGGCCGTGGTCCGGGCCGTCGAGGGGACCGGCCGCGTCACCCACGTGACCTCGCCGTACGACACGAAGACGATCTCGAAGGACGGGCGCAGCGCGCTCGTGCAGTTCGACATGCGCGGCGAGCCGGACACCGCCGGTGAGCGGGTCGAGCCGGTGCTGAAGGCCGTGGAGGGCGTCCAGCAGGACCACGGGTCGCTGCGGATCGAGGAGATCGGCGGCGCCAGCATGATGAAGACATTCGCCGACGCGTTCGGGGACGACTTCAAGAAGGCCGAGTACTCCGCGGTGCCGGTGGCATTCGGCATTCTGCTCATCGCCTTCGGCGCGCTGGTGGCGGCGCTGCTGCCGGTGGCGCTGGCGCTCACCGCGATCATGGCGACGATGGGCCTGATGGGGGTGATCAGCCACGCGGTGCCGATGACGGACGCCGCGAACTCCGTGATGCTGCTCGTCGGTCTGGCCGTCGGTGTCGACTACTGCCTGTTCTATCTGCGCCGTGAGCGGGAGGAGCGCGCCGCGGGCCGGGACGCGCAGACGGCGCTGCGGATCGCCGCCGCGACCAGCGGCCGGGCGATCGTGGTCTCCGGCGTCACGGTGTGCGTGGCCATGGCGGGCATGCTGTTCACCGGGCTCGCCGAGTTCGAGGCGATGGGTCTGGCCTCGCTGATCGTGGTGGCCGTGGCCATGGTGGGGTCCGTGACCGTGCTGCCCGCGCTGCTGTCGCTGCTGGGTGAGCGCGTGGAGAAGGGCCGTATCCCGTTCCTGCGCCGGCGCGGGCAGGGCGGCAACGGGGAGAGCCGGTTCTGGACGGCCGTCCTGCGGCGTGTGCTCGCCAAGCCGGTCGTGTCCGTCGCGGTGGCGACCGGTGCGCTGCTGGCCATCGCGGCTCCCGCGGTCGGCATGAAGACCCAGAACCTCACGCTGGACCAGGAGTTCGGCGACTCGCTGCCGATCGTGCAGACGTACAACCGGCTCAACGAGGCCTTCCCGGGCGGCTCGGACCCGGCCCAGGTGATCGTGAAGGCCGACGACATCAACGCGCCCGCGGTGCGGTCGGCGCTCGCCGACTTCCGTGAGCGGGCGGTCAGTTCGGGCGCCTCGCGCGGCCCGGTGGAGATCGAGCTGCACGACGCGCAGAACCTCGCCGTCGTCTCCGTCCCGCTGGTCGGCGGCTCCGACCTCGACAAGGCGGGCGCCAGCCTGGACAAGCTGCGCGACGACGTGCGGCCCGCCACGCTCGGCGAGGTCGACGGTGTCGAGGCCCCCATCACCGGGCAGGTCGCGGGTTCGAAGGACTTCAACGACCAGCTGGCGGGAGCCGTCGTCCCGGTCTTCGCGTTCGTCGTGGTCTTCGCCTTCGCGCTGATGCTGCTGTCGTTCCGCTCGCTGACCGTCGCGCTCACGTCGATCCTGCTGAACCTGCTGTCGGTGGGCGCGGCCTACGGCATCCTCGTCGCGGTCTTCCAGCACGGCTGGGGCGCCTCGCTGGTGGGGGCGGAGGGCGTCGGCGCGATCATCACCTGGCTGCCGCTGTTCCTCTTCGTGATCCTGTTCGGCCTGTCGATGGACTACCACGTGTTCGTGGTGTCGCGGATCCGCGAGGCCCGTCTGAGGGGCCGTACGACGAAGGACGCGATCCAGCACGGCGTGGTCACCACGGCGGGTGTCGTCACCAGCGCCGCGGTCATCATGGTCGCCGTGTTCGCGATCTTCGGGACGCTGTCCATGCAGTCCATGAAGCAGATGGGCGTCGGCCTCGCGGCCGCCGTGCTGATCGACGCGACGATCATCCGGGGCGTGCTGCTGCCGGCGGTGATGGCACTGCTCGGGGAGCGCAACTGGTACCTGCCCAAGTGGCTGCACCGGCTGCCCGACCTCACGCACGACGAGACGCCGCAGGCGGTCGTGGGACCGGCGGCGCGGGACGACGAGGGCGAACCCGTCGCGGTCTGATCCCCCGCTCCCCCGCCGCTGCGTGCGGGGCCCGTCGGTTCCGGGGGAACCGCCGGGCCCTTCCAGCCGGTGAGCACGGTGTGCCGGACCGGCGAGGGGCCACCGTCCCGACTACCCCAGGCGCGCGGGCAGTTCGGCCTCGATGAGGTCGGCCGCGCGCCGCGTGCCGCCCTCCCGGGCCGTCTCCGCCTGGATCTCCTTCAGGCGGTGGGCGACCTCCGGGTCGCAGACGAGGGCGAGCGCCGCCTCGCGCAGCGCCTCGCCGGTCGCCTCCTCCGTCGGGAGACACCGCGCGACACCGAGGCCCTGGAGCACCTGCGCGTTGCCGAACTGGTCCGCGGCCTGCGGTACGGCGATCATCGGCGTGGCCGTGGCCAGGCCCTCCTGGCTGCCGCCCGCGCCGGCGTGCGTGACGAACAGGTCGGCCTGCTTCAGGATCGCCAGTTGCGGCACCCAGGAGCGCACCTCGACGTTCGCGGGGGTCTCCCCGAGCTCGGCCGGGTCGATGTGCTTGCCGACCGAGAGCACCAGGTGCCAGCCGGGCAGGTCGCCGAACGCCTTGACGCACTCCCGGTAGAAGCCGGGCTGCTTGGTGAAGGCGGACCCGAGTGACACGAGCACGACCTTCTCGGCACCGGCCGGACGCTGCCAGCCGCCCTCCGCGGTGCGGTCGCCCTGGCAGGCTCCGACGAAGGAGTACACGGTCTCGTCGACGCGGTCCGCGTTCGGCTGGAGGGCCTTGGGGATCAGGACGATCGAGCGGTCGGGACGGCCGCCGAAGGCGTCGGGGTGCTGAGTGATCCCGTTCTCCTGCAGCCAGGCGTGGAAGCGGGCGTAGTAGGCACGGCCGCGCTCGGTCCTCTTCGGCTCCTCCCACATGGGCTCCGCGACCTCCTCCTCGTACCCCTCCCAGGCGACCATGGCCGGTGACAGGGAGATCGCGGGCACGCCCCAGCGGTGGGCCAGGACACGGGCCGGGTAGGAGGCGATGTCGTGCAGCACGAGGTCCGGCTCGTCGCCCTCGTACGCCTCGATCAGCTGCGGGAGGGCCTGGATCGCGTCGTCGAGGAACGGCTCCACGTTGTCCAGCAGCGTGGTCCCCCAGGCCTCCGGGTCGTCGTCGGGCGAGGGCAGCGTCGAGTGCCACGGCTTCACCTCGGCACCGGTGTCCGCGACCTTCTCCGCGAAAACCGGCGGGATCGCGTACGTCACGCGGTGGCCACGCGCCACGAGCTCCCGGATCACTTCCAGACTCGGGTTCACGTGGCCGTGGGCGGCGATGGAGAACATGGCGATGTGGGCGCGACTGGTCATGCGCCCGAACGTACGCGAGACGGTACGTCTCGTGCAATCGTTTTGGACGGGTCCGCGTCGGCGGGTTCAGCGCTGGTAGCGCGCCAGCACCAGGGTGCCGTCCTCCTCCAGGCGTCTGCGCAGCTCACGGAGGCCGATGGCGCCGCTGTAGTACTCCTGGAGGGCCGGGGTCGCCCCCTTGTCCTTCCACTCGGGATAGCCCCGTACGGTCTGTGCGGGCGCCGGGCGCAGGTGGGCGGCGAGCGCGGTGCCCGTCGCCCAGCCGTGCTCGGGCGTGCGCAGGGCCGGATCGTTCAGCGCCCGGCTGCCGGTCGGCGGCATCCAGTCGCCGAGGGCGAGGCGGACCATGTTCTTGGGCCTGAGCAGGAAGTCGATGAAGGCGGCGGCCTCCTTCTTGTGCGGGGAGTCCTCGGCGACGGACAGCGTCTGCGGACTGACGCCCTGGGTGAGTCCCCCGGCGCCCGCCGGGGGCGGGCAGCACCTGCCAGGCGAAGCCCTTCGGGGCCTGCTGCACGATCTGCTGGCGGTAGGAGAAGCCCAGCGGCACCATCGCGTATCTGCCGCCGAAGAAGCCGGGCAGGGTGTCCGAGCCGCCGCCGCCCAGGGTCGTGGGCGAGGCACTGCGGTCGGTGCCGGCCTGGGCGTGGATGGTGCGCGGCACCACCTGGTCGGCCGCCTCGAACCGGACCGTCACCTTGCCGTCGGCCCCGCGGTGGAAGAGCTGTCCGCCCGCCGACAGGGAGAGGTTGAGCGTGGCGGAGACCGGTTCCTTCAGGGGCCAGGCGACGCCGTACGTCCCCCGGCCGCTGAGCCGTTCGGTGATCCGGCGGAACTCCGCCCAGCTCCACGGCCTCTCAGGGGTCGGGATCCGTACTCCGGACCGCTTGAGCCACGTCGCGTTGGCGATCAGCACGCGCGGCTCCTGGAGGAACGGCACGCCGTAGACACCGTCCCCGAAGGTGGTGGTCTCCCGACTGCGCCGCGGGATGTCCGACTTCAGCCGGGCGGGCAGCAGATCGGTGAGGTCGGCGAGGTAGCCGCCGTAGGCGAAGTCGGCGAGGCCGTCGGAGGCGTCGTGGATGATGTCGGGTGCCTCGCCGCCCTCGAAGACCGTCAGGAGCTGGTCGTCCTCCTCGGTGGCGAGGGGGGCGAAGACTCGGTCACCAGTGTCACGGGATCAGCCCTTTTGACGGCTCGGCCGGCCAGGTCATGGCCGTGAAGGCGTCCTGCCTCGTCACGGCACCGCGCACGCCGCCCGACCTGTGCCGATGCGACACTGGCCGGCGGATGGCCGGAACCCGACGGCACAGGACGAGGACGACGGCGGAGAGCGTGACGACGGAGGCGGACGATGGACGAGGTACGGGCCCGGGACGTACTGGCGAAGGCGGGGGTGCTGCCCGGTGCGGCCCGCGGGGCACGGCTGCTCGCGCTGGGCGAGAACGCGGTGTTCGCCGCCGGTGAGCTGGTCGTCAAGGTGGGCCGCGACGCCGAACTCCTCGACCGGGCGCGACGCGAACTCGACATCGCGCTGTGGCTCGCCGAGGCGGGTGTCCCGGCGGTCCGGGCGGCCGAGCCCAGGCCGCTGCTGGTCGACGGGCACCCGGTGACCGTGTGGCACCGGCTGCCGGATGCCGTACGGCCCGCCGAGCCGCGGGACTTGGCCGAACTGCTACGGGTCGTGCACGCCACGCCCCCTCCTTCCTTCGATCTGCCGCCCCGCGATCTGCTGGGCGGTGTGGAGCGCTGGCTGCGGCTCGCCGGGGACGCGATCGATCCGGCGGACGCGGCGTATCTGCGGGAGCGGCGGGACGGGTTCGCGGCGGAGGCGGGCGGGCTGACGCCGCATCTGCCGCCGGGGCCGATCCACGGGGACGCGCTGCCGCGCAATGTGCATGTGGGGCCGGAGGGTCCGGTTCTGGTCGACCTGGAGACGGTCTCGTCCGACCTGCGCGAGCACGACTTGGTGGTGATGGCCCTCTCCCACGACCGGTACGGGCTCCCGGACGAGGCGTACGACTCCTTCACCGAGGCGTACGGCTGGGATGTGCGGGAGTGGGAGGGGTGCTCGGTGTTGCGCGGCGCCCGGGAGACGGCCAGTTGCGCATGGGTCGCTCAGCATGCGCCGAGCAATCCGAAGGCGCTGGCGGAGTTCCGGCGGCGGGTGGCTTCACTGCGGGAGGGGGACGAGACGGTACGGTGGTATCCGTTCTGAGCGCCTAGGGTTCTCTGCCCTGGACACTCCGGGCGGCCCGGCGTAGCTCCGTGAGGACCGTGCGGACCGCTGTGCGGGCCGTGCGCTCGGGGCGGCACAGGGCGTCGATGTGGCGTCGCGCCCTCACTCCGCTGAGCGGCCGGAGCACGAGCGCCGGATGCGGGCGCATGGTCCAGCGCGGCATGAGGGCGATACCGCCCCCGGCGGCCACGGCCTCGGCGACCACCGAGAACTCGTTGATGCGATGGGCGAGACGGAGCCTGCGGCCCGCCGCGGCGGCGATGGCCTCGATGGTCGCCAGGACCGGGAACCCTTCGTGCACGGTGATCCACGGCTCGTCGGCCACGTCGCGCGGGGTGACGCGACGCTTGGCGGCCAGGGGGTGGTCGGCGGGCATGGCCACGTCCAGCGGCTCGCGCAGCAGCGTCGTCGTGGCCACCGTGTCCGGCCATGGCGGGGCGTGGTCCAGACGGTGGGCCAGGACCACGTCGTACTCCCGGGTGAGCCGGGGGAAGTCCTCCTGCGGTACGTCCTCGTCGGCCAGCCTCGGCACCGGCTTGCCCGGACCGGCCAGCGCGCGCAGCAGCGGCGGGAAGAACGCGGCGCCCGCGCTGTGGAACGCCGCCACCGACACCTCGCCGTCAGGCCGTCCGAGGAACTCCTCGACGGTGTGCCGTGCGCGTGCCAGCGCCCTCTCCACCTCCACGGCCGCGCCCGCCAGCGCCTGCCCGGCGTCGGTGAGCACCAGCCGTCGCCCCTGGCGCTCGGTGAGCGGCACGGGGATCGCGCGCTGAAGCAGCCGCAGCTGCTGGGAGATCGCCGACGGCGTCACCAGCAGCGCCTCGGCGACCGCCGTGACGCTGCCCAGTTCGCCGAGTTCCCGCAGGATCCGCAGCTGACGTTCGTCCATCGCCCCAGTGTAGGGACGATGTAGGGCTGCTAAATGATCGTTTTAGAGACTGGTACTGGGCTTCATGATGGCTCCGGTGCACCGTAGGCGGGTGTCCGACGTCCGCCGTACCGATGCGGTACTCCTCCTTGTCGCGCTCGTCTGGGGTTCCAGTTACCTGTCCGCCCAGACGGCCACTGCCGCGCTCCCCGTCCTGCTGGTGCTGTTCGCCCGCTATGCCCTCTCCGCCCTGGCCTGCCTCGGCGTCGTCGCCACCCGAGGACGCGGGTCGCGCCGGTGGACGCGGGACGAACTGCGGGCCGGGGTGCCGCTGGGGCTCACCCAGGCCGCGGTCCTGGTCGTGGAGACGTACGGCGTCGCGCACACCAGCGCCGCCAACGCCGGGCTCATCATCAGTCTGACCATCGTCCTCACCCCTTTCCTCGACCGCGGCGGCCACCGCGGCGCGCTGCCTGTCTCCTTCTTCGCCGCGACCGGCGTGTGCGTCCTGGCCGTCGGACTGCTGATGTCCGGCAACGGCTTCCACGCGCCACGCCTCGGCGACCTGCTGATGCTCGGCGCCGCGCTGATCCGGGCCGTGCATGTCGCGCTGGTCGGCCGCTTCACGACCGGGCGGGCCGTTCGGCCCCTGCATCTGACGACGGTGCAGACCCTCGTCGGCACGGCCCTGTTCCTGCCGGTCACCGCCCACGACCTGCCGACGCTGGTCCGCACGAACCCGGCGACCTGGGCCCAGCTGGTCTATCTCGCCCTGTTCTGCAGTGTGTTCGCCTTCCTGGCCCAGACCTGGGCCGTGCAGCGCACCTCCGCCAGCCGGGCCAGCCTGCTGCTGGGCACCGAGCCGGTCTGGGCCGTCGCGGTGGGCACAGCCCTCGGCGGCGAACACCTCACGCCCCTCACCGGCCTCGGGGCGGCCCTCATGGTGGCCGGTACGTACTGGGGGCAGGCGGTGGAACGGACGCACCGAAGCGCACCGGCCCCCCTGCCTCCCCCGTCCCACTCCCCCGACAAGGACTCCGCATGCCCGACGGCACCCACCGCGACGCCAGCCCGCACGACCCCAGCCCTCACGACACCGGCCGGCACGACACCGGCCGGCACGACACCGATCGGCACGACACCTACGGCCACCTGATCTCCCTGTTCGACTCGGCCGGCGTCGATTACCAGCTCATCGACCACGAGCCCGAAGGCGCCACCGAAGCCGTCTGCGCGTTGCGCGGGCATCCGGCCGGCGAGGCCGCGAAGTGCATCGTGCTGCGGGTCAAAATGGACCGTCGCACCACACGCCACGTCCTCGCGGTCGTCCCCGGGGACCGGCGGGTGGACCTGGACGCCGTCAGAGCGCTGTTCGCGGCCCGCTACGTGGGCTTCAGCGACCCCGGGACCGCCGAACGGCTGGCCCGCGCCGTGCCCGGCACGGTCCTGCCGTTCAGCTTCGATCCCGACCTGGAACTGGTCGCCGACCCGGACGTCGTGGCGCTGCCGAAGCTGTACTTCAACGCGGCCCGGCTCGACCGCTCGCTCCTCATCTCGGGCTCCGACTACGAGCGACTGGCCAAGCCCCGCATCGCACGCATCGCGACGCCCGCGCCGGCGTGACGGAGAGAGCGCCGGGCCGTCTGACGGGGCCGGGCCGTGGGACGGGGCCGGGCCTGCTGAGGGCCGAGCCTGCTGAGGCCCGGGCGCGGCTTACGCGTCCGCCAGCTCCCGCAACGGCCATGTCCCGTCCACCAGGGCCGTCGCATCGCCCTTGCCGCGCAGGAAGTTCTGGAAGTCCGCCGCCCACTGCGCGTACCACTCGATCTGGCGGCGGTGGAGGTCCGCCGGGCCGAGGGACGCGATCTTGGGGTGGCGGGCGGCTATCGCACCGGCCAGGCGGGCCGCTGCCAGGGCGTCGGCCAGGGCGTCATGGGCGGAGTCGAGGACGACGCCGTACTCGGCGCAGACCGCTTCGAGGTTGCGTTTGCCCCGGCGGTAGCGGTCGACCCAGCGGTCGATGGTGTACGGGTCGATGACCGGGGCGGGGTCCACGCCGCCCAGGCGGTCGCGCAGGGACGGCAGTCCGTGGCGGCGCAGCTCGGCGGAGAGCAGGGTCAGGTCGAAGGCGGCGTTGTAGGCGACGACCGGCACGCCCGCCTTCCAGTAGGAGGTGAGGACCTCGGCGAGGGCGTCCGCCACCTGGTCGGCCGGTCGGCCCTCGGTCGCCGCGCGCTCGTTGCTGATGCCGTGCACCGCCACCGCTTCCTCGGGGATCGGCACCCCCGGGTCGGCCAGCCACTCCCGGCGCCCCATCGGCTCCCCGGCCCTGACTTCGATCACGGCTGCCGTGACGATGCGCGCCTCGCGCGGATCCGTGCCCGTCGTCTCCAGGTCGAAGCCGATCAGCAGCTCCCGGTGCCAGCCCATGGGCGGCCCCCCTTCTATGGTGCGTTCCCCCAGTGGTCTCCACCTTCCCATGCACCACTGACAATCAGAGGACCGCGTTCCGCTCAGGCGCCGAACCACTCGACCCGGAGGGACGGTTCACGACACCGGCCGTGAATCCGCCCACATCACCTCGAACTCCTCGCGATAGGTGGGGAAGAGGCCGCTTTCGTCGATCTCGCCCGACTTGACCACCTTGCCGCTGTTGCGCAGCACGAACACCGGCGCTTCCATCCCGCGGGTCCGGCGCAGATAGTTCTGCACGACCGCGATGCCGTCCGCACCGTCGCCGTCGACCAGGTACGCCGTGAAGCGGGGCGTCTCGTCGAAGACCTGGATCTCGAAGGCCCCCGGGTCGCGCAGCCGCGCCCGCACCCGGCGCATGTGCAGGATGTTCATCTCGACGGCCCGGCTGAGCTCGCCGCGCTTGATGCCCAGCTCGCGCTCGCGCCGCTTGACCGCGCTGGAGGCCGGGTTGAGGAACAGCAGCCGCACCCGGCAGCCGGACTCGGCCAGCCGGACCAGACGGCGGCCGGAGAAGTTCTGCACGAGCAGGTTGAGGCCGATGCCGATGGCGTCGAGGCGGCGGGCGCCGCCGAAGATGTCCTCGGCCGGGAACTGGCGCATCAGCCGCACCCGGTCCGGGTGGACGGCGACCACGTCGGCGTACCGGTCGCCGACCAGGTCCTCGACCGCGTCGATGGGCAGCCGGCGCGCGGACGGCACGTCACCGCCGGCGCCGAGCATCTCCAGCAGCCGGGCGGAGGCACGCTCGGCCTGGTTCAGGACGGCCTCGGACAGGGCCCGGTTGCGGGAGACGACGTTCCGGGTCACCTCCAGCTCGTCCAGGGCGAGCTCCACGTCCCGGCGGTCCTCGAAGTAGGGCTCGAAGCAGGGCCAGTGCTGCACCATCAGCTCGCGCAGCTGCGGCAGGGTGAGGAAGGACAGGACGTTGTCGTCGGCCGGGTCGAGCAGATAGCCCTTGCGGCGGCTGACCTCGCGTACGGCGACCGCCCGCTGCACCCACTCCTGCCCGGCGGGTCCGGCGGCGGCCACCACCCAGTCCTCGCCGTGGACGGGTTCGTACACGGGGCGCAGGACGGCGGCGACGACCGCGCGCAGCCGCTGCTCGACGAGGTTCAGCCAGATGTAGGCCCGGCCGGCCCGCTGGGCGCGGGTGCGCACCTCGCGCCAGGCGTCGGCGTCCCAGTCCAGCTCCGGGCCGATCGAGCCCGTCGCGTCCATCGGCCGCGCCAGGGACACGGCAGCGGTCGGGACGTCTGCGGAGTTCCCCTCGTGACCCTCGTCACCAGGGGGCAGCTCCAGCCCTCCCGAGCCCACCCGCGCACCGCCTTCCGCTCCCCCGAGCACTCCCGAGGGGCCTGGCACCATCTTCCCGTCTGCTCCGCGGCGTCTGGCACGCCAGGCCCCACCCAACGATCAAGGAAGGGTACTCCGGGAGCGGTCGACGGTGCAGCCGGATGGGCAGGGTAGTTCTCAGCCGTGCGGCGGAGCCGGTCCGGGACGGTGAGCTCCTTGCCGGCGCCGAGGGGGACGCGATCTTCTCGACTCGCCCCCTACTCCCCCAAAAGCCCCGGAAACATCACGGGTCCCACTGGTTCGGCATCACGCATATGCACTGGTCACTCGGTAAGAGGGACATAAGTCATAGGAGGTTCCCTCACTTTCGGGGAGACTCGGGGCCAAGGCGTCCCCACCGGCGCCGCTCACCTGAAAGAGTCGTATCCATGCAGGTCTGGCCTGGAGAGGCATATCCACTCGGTGCCACGTATGACGGCGCCGGCACGAACTTCGCGGTCTTCTCGGAGGCCGCGGACCGAGTAGAGCTGTGTCTGCTGCACGACGACGGCTCGGAGACGGCGGTCGAGCTCCGGGAGAGCGACGCGTTCGTACGGCACGCGTACCTGCCGGGCGTCATGCCGGGGCAGCGGTACGGGTTCCGGGTGCACGGCCCGTACGCCCCGGAGCGCGGGCTGCGCTGCAACTCCGCGAAACTGCTGCTCGACCCGTACGCGCGTGCGATCAGCGGTTCGATCAGCTGGGGCGAGGAGGTCTACGGCTACCACTTCGACGATCCCGACCGGCGCAATGATCTCGACTCGGCGCCGCACACGATGACGTCGGTCGTGGTCAATCCGTACTTCGACTGGGGCGACGACCGCCTGCCGCGCACCGAGTACCACCACACGGTGATCTACGAGGCCCACGTCAAGGGCCTCACCATGCGGCACCCGGGCCTGCCGGAGGAGCTGCGCGGCACCTACGCGGCCCTCGCGCACCCGGCGATCATCGAGCACCTCACCGAGCTCGGGGTCACCGCACTGGAGCTGATGCCCGTCCACCAGTTCGTGAACGACCACCGCCTGGTCGACATGGGCCTGAACAACTACTGGGGCTACAACACGATCGGTTTCTTCGCCCCGCACAACGCCTACGCCTCCTGGGGCGACCGAGGCCAGCAGGTGCTGGAGTTCAAATCGGCGGTGAAGGCGCTGCACGAGGCCGGGATCGAGGTGATCCTCGACGTGGTGTACAACCACACCGCCGAGGGCAACCACCTGGGCCCGACCCTGTCCTTCAAGGGCCTGGACAACTCGCGCTACTACCGGCTGACGGACGACCCCCGCTACTACATGGACACGACAGGGACCGGGAACTCCCTGCTCATGCGGTCCCCGCACGTCCTCCAGCTGATCATGGACTCCCTGCGGTACTGGGTCACGGAGATGCACGTCGACGGGTTCCGCTTCGACCTGGCGGCGACGCTCGCCCGGCAGTTCCACGAGGTGGACCGGCTGTCGTCGTTCTTCGACCTGGTGCAGCAGGACCCGGTGGTCTCGCAGGTGAAGCTGATCGCCGAGCCGTGGGACGTGGGCGAGGGCGGCTACCAGGTGGGGAACTTCCCGCCGCTGTGGACGGAGTGGAACGGCAAGTACCGGGACACCGTGCGGGACCTGTGGCGGGGCGAGCAGCGCACGCTCGCGGAGTTCGCCTCGCGGCTGACCGGCTCGTCCGACCTGTACCAGGACGACGGGCGGCGCCCGCTGGCCTCCATCAACTTCGTGACCTGCCACGACGGCTTCACACTGCACGATCTCGTGTCGTACAACGACAAGCGCAACGAGGCCAACGGCGAGGGCAACCGGGACGGCGAGAGCCACAACCGGTCCTGGAACTGCGGGACCGAGGGCGAGACCGGCGACCCGGACGTGCTGCGGCTGCGGGCCCGGCAGATGCGGAACTTCATCGCGACGCTGATGCTGTCCCAGGGCGTGCCCATGATCAGCCACGGCGACGAGTTCGCCCGCACCCAGCGCGGCAACAACAACGCCTACTGCCAGGACAACGAACTGGCCTGGGTCGAGTGGCCCGAAGAGGGAGGGGAGGACACCGAGGGGGGACTGAGCCGGGAGCTGCTGGCCTTCACCCGCGCGATGGTGTGGCTGCGCCGGGACCACCCGGTCTTCCGCCGCCGGCGCTTCTTCCACGGCCGGCCCGTGGAGGGCACGCACGACGATCTGTCCGACATCGCCTGGTTCACCCCCGAGGGCCGGGAGATGACCCAGCGGGACTGGGACTCGGCACGGGCCTCGGCGCTGACGGTGTTCCTCAACGGCAACGCGATCTCGGAGCCGGGCCCGCGTGGGGAGCGCATCACCGACGACTCGTTCCTGCTGATGTTCAACGCTTCGCCCAAGCCGCTGGAGTTCCTGGTTCCGGTGAACCACGGGCGGCAGTGGCAGGTGGTCGTCGACACGGCCCGAGCGGACGGTGTGCCGCCCGGCACGGGCCCGAAGGTGCAGGCCGGGGACCGGCTGACCCTGACCGACCGGAGCATGACCGTGCTCCAGCGGCCCGTGTAGCCGACGGCACGGAGCCCGGTTCGCCCCAGGTTCGGTTCGCCCGGTTCGCCCCAGGTTCGTCGCCCGGACAGAGCCACTCGTCCGGGCGACGCGCGGCGCACCTGGGGAGGGCGATGACACGAACGGCGGCGGGGCGGGTACGTAGCTCTCCATGACACCTGAGCGACCTGACCCCGTGGTGCCCACGGCCACGTACCGGCTGCAACTGCAGCCCGAGTTCCCGTTCGGGGCCGCGGCGGCCGTCGTGCCGTATCTGGCCTCGCTCGGCGTCTCGCACCTGCATCTGTCCCCCGTCCTGGAGGCCGTGCCGGGCTCGATGCACGGCTACGACGTCGTCGACCACGCGCGCGTGCGGGAGGAACTGGGCGGCGAGAAGGGCCTGCGGGCGCTGGCGCGCACGGCGCGCGAGCACGGGCTCGGACTGGTGGTGGACATCGTCCCGAACCACATGGCCATGGCCCCGCGCCACAACCGCGCCCTGTGGGAGGTGCTCCGCGAGGGACCGAAGTCGCCCTACGCGCGCTGGTTCGACATCGACTGGGAGGCCCAGAACGGCCAGGTGCTGCTGCCGGTGCTCGGCGGGCCGCTGGGCGAGGTGCTCGGGGAGCTGCGCGTCGACGGTGACGTCCTGCGCTACTACGACCATGTCTTCCCGTTGCGCGAGGGCACCGAGGACCTTCCGCTGCCGCACCTGCTGGACGGGCAGTGGTACCGCCCCGTGTGGTGGCGGCTGGCCCGGACCGAGCTCAACTACCGTCGGTTCTTCAGCATCTCGGAGCTGATCGGGGTGCGGGTGGAGGACCCGAGGGTGTTCGAGGCCACCCACGACAAGATCCTCCAGCTGCTCCACGAGGGCGTGATCGACGGGCTGCGCGTCGACCACCCCGACGGGCTCGCCGACCCCGACGGCTACCTCCGGCGGCTGCACGAGGCGACGGGGGGCCGCTGGACCGTCGTGGAGAAGATCCTGGCCGACGGTGAGCGGCTGCCGGCCTCCTGGCCCGTCGCGGGCACCACCGGATACGACGCCCTGCGGCACGTGGACGGGCTCTTCACGGATCCCGCCGGGTTCGGGGAGCTGCTGGGGCAGTACCGGCGCTTCGCGGCCCCGCAGACGGACCGGGGCGGGCAGTGGGAGGCGACGGTGCGGCGGGCGGCGTACAAGGTCCTCACGCACGAGCTGGCGACCGAGACCGACCGGCTGGTGCGGGTGGCGGACCGGCTGTGCGCGACCTCGCCGGAGCCGGCGCTGCGCGACCGCGCGCCCTGGGCGCTGCGCACGGCGCTCCAGGAACTGCTGGTGCGGATGGAGGTCTACCGGCCGTACGAGTCCGTCGACGCGGCGTCCGTGGTCACCGAGGAGGCCGCCGCCGAGGCCCGGCTCGCCTTCACCGTGCCCGAGGAGGCCGGCGCGGTGGACGTCGTACGGGACCTCGTACTGGGGCGGTACGGCGACGGGCCCGCGCAACTGGAGTTCCGGACGCGGTTCGCGCAGACCTCGTCGGCGCTGCGGGCGAAGTCCGTGGAGGACACGGCGTTCTACCGGTACGTGCCGCTGCTGTCGGCGACCGAGGTGGGCGGTAATCCGGGCCGTCCGGCGCTGTCGCCGGAGGAGTTCCACGCGTACTGCGCGCGCGTGCAGCGCGACTGGCCGGTGACCGGGACGGTCGCCTCGACGCACGACACGAAGCGCAGTGCCGACGTCCGGGCGGCGCTGCACGTGCTCACCGAGTGCCCCGGCCGCTGGGCGGACGTCCTCGCCGAGGTGACGCGCACGGGCGAAGGCGTGCCGGACGCGCAACTGGCCTGGGCGGCCTGGCAGACGGTGTTCGGGCTCGGCCCGGCGTCCGGGGCCCTGGAGCGGGTGCAGGGGGCGCTGCTGAAGCACGTGCGCGAGGCGGGCCTGTTCACCAGCTGGACCGAGCAGGAGCCGCCGTACGAGGAGGCGGTGGCGCGGTTCGTGGCGGCCGGGCCGTGCGGGACGCCGAGTGAGCGGATCGCCGCGTTCCGGGACTCTCTCGGGCCGTACATCCGGGCGAACGTGCTGGGCACGACCCTGGTCCAGCTGACGATGCCGGGTGTGCCGGACGTCTACCAGGGCACGGAGGCCGAGTACCGGGCGCTGGTCGACCCCGACAACCGGCGGGCGGTGAGCTTCCCGCCCGAGGAGTCCGGCGGGACGTCCGCGGAGAAGATCGCGGTGACGCGGGCGGCACTGGGGCTGCGGGCACGACGCCCCGACGCCTTCGGCGACACGGCGACGTACCTGCCGCTGCCCGCCCAGGGACGGGCGGCGGCCCACTGCCTGGCGTTCGCCCGGTCCGGAGAGGTACTGACGGCCGTGACCCGCCTGTCACTACGGCTCGCGGAGGCGGGCGGCTGGCAGGACACCCGACTGCCACTGCCGCCCGGCCGCTGGGCGGATGTACTGGAACCGGCACGCGAGTTCACGGGACACGCGCGCGCGGAGGAACTTTTCGAGCGGCTGCCGGTGGCGTTGCTGGAGCGGGTGGGCGACTGAGGCGGGGGTTGCTCGCGGCGGCAGGGCACGCGGGCAGGGCCAGGGCAGCACTGCACGGCAGGCGAGTGGGCGGGGCAGCACTGCACGCCAGGTAGGCGAGCGTGCGAGGCGCGGCAACGCGGCACGCACGCAGGTGTGCG